>JAEZLZ010000147.1 GCA_023415055.1 Bacillota bacterium
TCTGACATATCCTCACCCTTATCCTAAAAAGATTCCAATACCGAGTTCAATAACATAATCCAGTACGTAAATAACTAATCCTAAGATAACGGTAACACTAATGACAGCAACTGCTTGTTTAAAAAGAGCTTCTTTATCCGGCCAAATAATCTTCTTGAATTCGGATTTCAAACCCTTAAACCAGCTTTTTTTTGGAGCCTTTTCGGTTGTAGTATTTGCCATCTCTCCCATGTCTTCATTTCCTTTCAGATTAATTATTTCGTTTCCTTGTGCAATGTGTGGGTTCTGCAGAACTTACAATACTTCTTTGTTTCCATTCTGTCCGGGTGCAATTTCTTTTCTTTGGTCGTGTTATAATTGCGTTGTTTGCAATCTGTACATGCCAATGTGATTTTTACGCGCACAGTATCCACCTCCGATTTCTCTTGTAGCGCATTTGCTTAACTTGTATCAAGCTTTTTTAGGCATAAAAAAAAAGCCCTCTTACTTTGCTTTCTTACTATATCATACCCAAGTTGGTACGTCAATATTTTTTTAGTCTTTTTGCATTATATAACATAATCATGCTTTTTGCAATCCTTTTTTATGATAAAAGAGAATGTGCACCTAACGCCAAAATATGACAACAGAAGCTGCTAAGCATTCCGTTGTCATATTAAGCCGAGGATTTGTCTATCACCGTTATCTTGCAGGTTGACTTCAACCCACTGGATGTCCTGACTGTTATGATTACCGATCCTGGTGCATGTGTTGTTATCTTGCCGCTGGTCGATACAGTGGCAATCGTTTCATCCGAGCTGGTAAAGCTTAGATGATCTGTGGATGAGCCAGGTGTAATGTAGGCTCGGAGTGTATATGTATCATCCACTGTCATCAATCGATCAAACTGCGATAGTTGAAGCATTTGTGCCTTTACGGTCCGTATTGTCACCGTCTTTACTGACATATTGCCTCGATTATCTATTGCGAAGACGGTATAAACACCATCCTTTTTCACTTTGAACTTTACCTTACCGTTTTCTTCATTAAGTACGGTTCCGACATTTCCAGGAAGAAATTCCTCTGCCTTTCGTTTCCCGGGCAGATATTCCAATCTCTTAACTCCGCTCTGGGTATCGGTTGCTCTGACGGTCACTGTTCTGGATTTGTAGGTATCGGATACCGTAAAGGTCGTGTTAATCACAGGTGCCAGTTTATCTTCCATTACCTCATAGACCTGAACCATCTCATTCCCTGCATAATCTGATGCGTAGAAGGAATATGTTCCTGCCTTGGATACGGTAATCTGATTATCCTCCACTGTGGATCCAATTATGCCTCTTGCAAATTCAGCAGCTGACTTCACACCTAGGCTCCAACGCAGTACTCTGAGACCCGAAGGACCTGCATCCACAGCCTTCACCGGTATTACCATACTTCCGTTCTTATAAATTGTATCAAAGTTTATAATCGGGGCCTCTGTATCCTTTGTTAATGTACCGGATGCCAGTAATGCACGATAAGCGCTGGGCATGCCGCCGAATCTGAGATATTCATTCAAGGAAGGTATCTCTTTTCGATTTGTTAAAATAATATCTTTGACATTGGCCGGATATATATTCTCATTGCAGGCATAGAGAAGTGCCGCAACTGCCGAGACTTGTGGTGCTGCCATTGAGGAGCCGCTCATGGAAGCATAATTGCCGACTATCGTACTAAGTATATCTTCACCGGGTGCTGCAATATCCACCGCATTCTGCCCGTAGTTGGATAACCCGGTCAGTTCTCCTGCAGAATCTACGAAGGTAACGGAAATCAGATTGTCTAAGCTCAGGCTCGCCGGATAGATTGGTTCCTCATTGTTATTATCTCCGGTATTTCCAGCTGCTGCAACAAACAACATATCCGATTCCTTCATCACTCGTTTTAAGGCGGCTGTATAAGAGGTGGTTCCCCAGCTCAGGTTACAGATATCCGCTCCCATTCTGGTTGCATACTTTACTGCCTCTACTGCGGAAGCAAGGCTTCCTGTCCCCTTGGGACCTCCGTTGATCTTCAACGCCATTATCTTAACATCGATCGTAGAAGCTATTCCGGCAACACCCATTCCGTTATTCAGGGTAGCACCGATGATTCCTGCCACATGGGTTCCGTGATCATCGTTATCCTCCGGTGATGACACATACATTTTCAAGCGGTCCGAATAACTGTAATGACATACCGTAGCGTCATCATTATAGAAGTCCCAGCCATAGACATCATCTACATAACCGTTGTTGTCATTGTCTATGTTATCTCCCGGAATCTCACCCTCGTTCGTCCACATATGGTCCTTTAAATCCGGGTGGGAATAATCCACTCCGGTATCAATTACCGCCACTACAACCTCACGTGTCGGAGGGATATCCGTTAATGCCTTCCAAGCCTCCACAACATCCATATCCATATCAGCTACCGCTTCTCTGTCCTTACGACCTGCCTCTGACAGATAGATGTAATGCCCAGGATTATCAATAGCCCATTGGGCATCTGCGTAGGTGTCATTGCTGAAGCTTAATGTCGACAGTGCCGAATTCGCCTGTGCCTCCGATACCTTCGGCTCTTTTTTAAGATTGTGTAATATATTATTAAAATATGAACTGTTCTTCACTGATAAAAGTGCATACTCGTCAATATGTTTGACAATTTCTAATTGACCATTATAATGATTTACAAGGTCCGAAAGCTCCTGTTCAGAGATCTTATCGTCGAATATCGTTACGATCTCTCCTCCTGCCTCATTATATGCCTTCTGCTCCCGATGGCCTTGGAACCCCGCTGTGAGTGCGAATGCCGCAATTATGGCAATTGCTATGAGAACTATATTCAATTTATGTAAGCGTGCTACTCTGTTCTTCATAATATTATCTCCAATGCCAAAACCATCCTGTTTCTAATGATATCGTAATTCTTACTGTTGGCATTTATGTGGCAGAATTATAACAAATTTGTTATAAATTTTATATTTTTATTATAATCGACTGTATTCGACAGTTCCCCATAATTGGTTGGTGCAATATTTACTAATATGTGCTATACTTAAATAAATTAAAACAGAAATCAAATGCTATTTTTCGTAGAGGAGGTGTTCATATGAGTAATCCTACCGGTGAAATAACTAACCCAAAGGATTTTTGGGACAGCCTGCAACTTGATATACTCACCTCGAATCAGAATATCCTGCAGGAGGATTATCGATCCTTCATCGAAAGATGCTTTCTATTTTCTTTATTTTTCAGGGGCTGCCATCCTTTGGAGCTGATCGGTTTTCGTAAAATACTTAATATAAAGGAAAATGGTTACACGATCATTCTGAACTTTTCCGAGCTTTCTCTGTCCGGTGCCGGCGAGGAAACCATTGACGAATTTCAAATTATTCAATATATCCGCCAGCTATTGGCCGATAAAAACATATGTATCAGTCCGATGATTTCAAATCGACTCTGCATTCTGGTTACAGAGGAGGAGGAGTTTTTGGATGAGACCCACAGAGAGCAAAGCATACGGTTATGCACGACCTTGGATTCTGGGCTTAGGTATCATTTCCATCTGAATGTCACTTTTGGAATTGGCAGTCCGCAGCATTTCAATTCTATTTTTACCTCCTTTATCGCTTCTGTTTCCGCCTTCTACTATAAGAAAACGGAGCGGATCATCTATTATCAGGATGTAACTCCGTTGAACGAAAACGCTCATTTTGATTATATTCTTGCAGAAAAGCATCTGCTCGAAGCAATCCGTCTTCGTAAATCGGAAGCCTATGATTATTTCAGTATGATCATGAATAACATCCGTAGTATGAGTGACAGCACAAAGAGAAATAAGATTCTTGAGATACTGATTTTATCCAGTCATGCAGTTAGCCTGGATAATCAGGATTATAGTAAGCTTCTTGATAGTATTCATCTCGCAAATGAACTGGCAAAACTTGAAGGGGAAGCAATTATCGAGATTGGTTTCAAAACCTTCATCCAGATGACAAGTGATGTAAAACCGCAAAGCAATATAGATTATTCAAATCATATTGTACAAGCTACAAAGGAGTATCTGGAAAATCATTATGCCGACGATATCTCTCTGGAGGATATAGCGGAGCAGGTAAACATCAGTCCCCAGTATTTCAGTAAGCTGATTAAGAAGACCACCGGATTTAATTTTATTGATTGGCTTTCCATGCTACGCGTAAAAAAAGCGAAGGAGCTGTTAACCAGCACCGATTTGACTGTGAAGGAAGTATGCTTTATGGTGGGCTACAAGGATCCGAATTATTTCAGCCGTATCTTTAAGAAGCGAATCGGTATCACTCCCAGTGAATACGTTTCCAAGATGAGACGATAAGGTGCGCAAAGGGTTATTTTTTTATATTTTATATATAAAAAGGAAGATAGATAGGCTCCCGAGCCTATCTATCTTCCTTTTTAAGGCATATATTCTGCGACAGCTCCTTGTCTAGAACAACGTGTTAACAATAAGAGCTGAAGAATAAACCGCTATACATGGAGGTTACATAAGGATTACTGAAAGTCTTTGAATCCTTGTTCGGATAGGTAACCACCGTCTTTTCTAAGTATTCCATCGGATTTAGCGTGATCGACTCCGCCTTATCCTTGAGTCTTGCACTAAATCCGTTTTCTCTTGTAAACAGGCTCTCCATCGCGCCATCGATACATGCTTGAACTGCAAGAGAATCCCTGATGCATAGATAGCCATTCTCGTCTGCCTCAATTCCGCAAGCCTCCAGCTCTTCCTTATAAAGCCCTACGATGCTGTTCATTTCATTCATTAATTTAGAGGCACGAAAATGCTCCCTGCCTTCCTGTATTCTATGATGAGCAATCTGAAGCAGTCGGTTATAGGTATCCAGTACCCCCTCTACGGAGGATAAAATCTTATCACTGTCCGGAACCACCTTCACCGTAACCGGAGTTTCACTGGTTCCGTTTAGTGTTATACGAAGCTTTCCTTCGAGATTGAAGATGTTAGTTGAGGTCTGTCTGTACACGTCATTCATACTAAATTCTGCCGTGCTGGAAGGCTTCTCAACACGATCGAGACCAAAGAATTCTACGACTCCCATTTTATAGAAGCCCGTATCCGAGAGTTCGAAAGCAGGCGCTCCATTCTTTCCAGACTGTTCCGACATAAGGACTAATTTCCCGTATTCATTGGTTGGATTCAACTCTACTGCTGCATTAACCCCAGGTATTGCGAGGTTAACGAATTCTGCCATCTTCTTCAGGGATTCCTGATTCTCGATTCTGTATTCATGATGATAGGTCAGCTTATAATCCTGGTCCATAACCCGCGCATTAAGCTCATAATCTCCCGGCGGTAAACCACGGGATATTAACATCAAATCCTTACCGACATTGGTCTGAACCGAGGCAAGAGATGATACCTGGAAGGTTATTTCTTCTGGAAGTCCCTCCACATCCTCCTTAACAAGCTGTGCCGAGAGAATGCTCTCATCGCTGACAGCTATTGTTCTGGAATCGAAACCGGACTTCTCAGGATCGGACATCCCTGTAAGCTTTGTCTTCAGTTCAATTGCTGTCTCCTTAATTCCGAAGGTATAATCCTGATTATCTTTGGACAGATTAATTTTGTATAGAGGGGAACGTCTGCTAAGGCTTACAATGTTATTGTAAACTCGTTTCAGTTCGCTTCGCTTATGAGCCGGATACATCACTTCCCTTTTGATTGGGTAGCTTTCCAGCAAATAATTGTATACCGGCGTCATGCATATTCCTCCTCCCATGTCAAATTTTAGCTAATTGACCTTCTTCACTGAGTTTCCTATAATTAAGGATTGTTTCATAAATACTGTATCCAGCTGCAGTTCTCCGTCATGTTCGATCATTTGTATCAGTTTCTTTGCAGCCTCTTTCCCGATTGCTTCTCGTTCCTGCTTGATTGTAGTTAATTTCACTCCTACATACTGATGTGTATCGATTCCGTCATAGCCTGCAACCGAGATATCTTTAACCACCTGAAGACCGCTTTTTCGTATCGCACTAAGTACCCCCATTGCCGAGGTATCATCCGGGGCAATGATACAGGTCGGTCGGTTCGGCAACTGCAATAGTTTTATTGCCTGTTCTTCGGTCACCGCTGAATTACGGTATAAGCTTTCTCGCAGATATTCTTCCGGAACCTTCAGTTCATTTTCCTCCATCGTATCTATAAATCCGTCAATTCGATTTTTGGTAACTAAAGAATTCATGCCGTAGATATACGCAACCTCTTTATGACCCTGCCGCAGGATGAAGTTGGTTAATTGCTTCATGCCTCCATAATTATCTGAAATAATGGAATATGCTTTCTGAAAGGCATAGTCTATTGTTATCACGGGAAGCTCACTGTTCACCAGCTGGATCACTTCCTCTTTCTCATAATCCGCACATACAACACATACTCCATCAAAATGTCTGTATTGGCAATGCTCCAGATATGTCATTTTTCTTCTGCCAACATTATGTTCAATAAAAGTTATATCATAACCGTTACGAGTAGCTTCATCCTTGAAGGCTTCCAGGATGTAAGCAAAATAATCGTTTTTTAAACCAAGATCCGAAAGGGTATGAAATAAAACACCAATATTATAGGTTTTCTTCAGTTTTAATGCCCTTGCATTCGCATTCGGGAAATAGCCCATCTCATTCGCCATCTTGATTACTATATCCCTTGTCTTCTCACTAATATCCGTATATCCGTTCAATGCCTTACTCACAGTTGAGACCGACACCCCACAGCGCTCGGATACTTCTTGAATCGTAGCCATCTAGCTTCACCTGTTCCCTTACACATCATAGTCTAATATGTTTCATTCTATAGCATTTTTTTAATTAATTCAAGTAGTAGGAAGACACTATTTACATGATTCGACAGTTTCTATACTCCTGACCACTCTCCGCGAGGTGCGTCATCCCAAGGCGAACAACGTTCGTTATCCGGGGGGCATTTGTGTATAAGGAAGCAGTTCCCTAATACAAAAAATGCATACAAGGAAGTACGATGTCTGAAGCACTTCTTTGTATGCATTTTATTGACCATCTATTCCATCGACCTATTTAAACAGCCTCTACCTGAATTACTTTAACCGGACAGACTGCAGCACATTTACCGCAGTTCGTACATTTACTGTAATCAATATATGCCAGGTTGTTATCCACATGGATGGCATCAAATTCGCAAGCCTTTACACAAAGCTTACAGCCGATGCAGCCTGCCTGGCAGGCTGCCTTGACATCCTTACCCTTATCCTGGGAGCTGCAGCCTACTAAGGTCTTTGCTCTGGCAGGAACCATCTCAATCAGCTTATTCGGGCACTGTGCGGTACAAGAGCTGCAGCCGGTACATTTTTCTTTATCTACGACTGCAATTCCATTCACAATATGGATCGCATCAAAAGCACAGACCCTGACACAAGAGCCGTAGCCCATACAACCGTAAGAGCATTTTTTAATTCCCTTACCCGGTGCCACCGCAGCCTTGTTACAATCCTGGACGCCGTAATATTCATACTTAACTTCGGTTTTATCACAGGTGCCGACGCATTTTACGAAAGCAACCTTTGCCTCTGCATCTTCTACTGAAGTACCCATAACCTCTGCAATCTGCCTATGTGCCTCTTTATTGGCTACCGGACAGGCATTGGCAGGCGCCTCACCCTTTGCAATCGCCGCTGCCAGACCATCACAGCCGGGGTATCCGCAGCCGCCACAGTTTGCACCTGGAAGAAGCTCTCTAACCTTAACCTCTCTCTCATCCTGTTTTACCTCAAAGGTCTTTGCAGCAAAGCCGAGAAATAATCCGATAAACAAACCCACTCCGGCGACAATTGCAGTCGCTACAGCAACTCCTTGCAGGCTGATTACGGCCGCAACAGGAAGGAAACTGTTTTGCATTACGTTCAACATCTCTATCCCCCCTATTCTATAAGCCGGCAAATCCGAAGAATGCCATAGCCATCAGACCTGCGGTAATTAAAACGATCGGAGAGCCTTGAAAAGATTTTGTAATATCGTTGTATTCAATCTTCTCACGGATTCCAGCCATAATGATGATGGCAATCGTGAATCCTGCTGCTGTTCCGAAGCCGTTAATTGTACTGGAAAGTATACCATAATTCTCTGTTACGTTGATGAGTGCAACACCGAGCACTGCACAGTTGGTTGTGATCAACGGAAGATAAACACCGAGTGCGCTGTAAAGCGGACGGCTGTATTTCTTAAGTATTAGCTCCACAAACTGTACTAGGCATGCGATAACCAAAATGAATACGATCGTCTGAAGATAACCCATGTCTAACGGTACTAAAAGCTTCGAATAAATCAGACTGCAAAGGGCAGATGCAACGGTAATAACGAAGATTACGGCTGCACCCATACCTGCTGCAGTATTGGTTTTCTTTGATACACCAAGGAACGGGCATAAGCCAAGGAATTGACTTAAGACAACATTATTCACAAGTGCCGATCCAACAATGATCATGATAAGTTCTTTCATCTTAATCAATCCTCCTTACTTTTACTATTATTTTTCATCACTGCAACCTCACCCTTTGAGGAGATCTCTTCCCGGTTGGTGGTGCAGGTGCTTCCCATACAATGGGAGCAGTCTCCGCCGCAGCCGATGTTATTCTTCGCAGAGCCGTTGGTTGCAGACGGTAATTTCAGCTTATTCTGTAATGCTGTCAGGATAGCCAGAGTAAAGAGTGCTCCCGGAGCCAGAATAAAAATGGTAATCGGTTCAAATCTGTCCGGAGTAATCTTGAAGCTGAAGATGGTACCTGCTCCGAGAAGCTCACGGAAGGAACCGATTATGCTCAATGCCAGAGTAAATCCCAGACCCATACCAATTCCGTCAAAGAAGGATAGTCCAATGGAATTCTTCGCTGCATAGGCCTCCGCTCTTCCGAGAATAATACAATTTACTACGATTAACGGAATGTAGATACCCAATAGTTCATTAACAACCGGCACATACGCCTCCAGTAATAGCTGTACGATGGTAACTAAGGATGCTACGACGACAATGTATGCAGGAATACGCACCTTATCCGGTATGAATTTACGCAGTGCTGATATCAGCAGGTTCGACATAGCCAGTACGACCGTTGTAGTAAGGCCCATGTATAGACCATTGTTTCCGGAGGTAGTTACTGCCAGGGTCGGACACATACCGAGCATAATGATAAAGGTTGGATTCTCTTTGATGATACCATTATAAATACGCTCTATATACTTATTCATCTTCATTATTGTCCGCCTCCTAACTCTGTGGAATTATCGGTCACAAATTTAATTCCTGCGTTCACTGCATTTGTCACTGCCCTAGAGGTAATGGTGGCACCGCTGATTGCATCGATCTGTTCGTCAGTGGTAGCCCCTGTCTTTGTAACCAAAAAGCTTGCTACCTGCTTATTCAGGAATTGGTCTAAGAACTCAGGCTCCTGTGCCTTCATACCAAGACCGGCAGTCTCACTAATGGATAGGAAAGCGATTCCCTGAATGCTGCCCTCCAAGGAATAGCCATATACGAAACGAATTCCGTCCTTGTAGCCTGCTGAGGTCGAAACTTCAATGTTATAACCGATTAGCTCATGGCTGCTGTTATACGCTTTATTAATATTATTGATTGTAACACCGGAATAATCTTTATTAATGACGCTCAGATCCGTACTCTCTGCAAGCTGCGTGAGCTCATTATCCTGCTCAAAGGAAACTGCATCGGTGAATACTTCCTGATTAGCCTCTTGTGTTTTTTGCTCCGCCTGAACTGCGATTGGTTCTTTTGTAATTTCATAAACATAACTAAGACCCAAACCGGATACTAAGGTTATAATAAAGAGTGCTATCGCATCTCTGATTAATTCAGATTTGATCAAAGGCTTTTTATTTTTCACGAACAGCACGCTCCTTTCCAAAGGATGTCTGTCTGGTCATCTTCTCAATGAGCGGTACCAGAAGGTTACAGAAGATGATTGCATAGGAAACTCCCTCTGCCGAACCACCCTGAAGGCGGAACAAGCCGGTCAGAAGTCCTAAACAGATACCGAATACAATCTGTCCAACTCTGGTGATCGGACTGGTAACATAATCCGTTGCCATGAAGAAAGCACCGAGGAGTAAGCCACCGCCAAGGACATGACCCAAAACAAAGGTCATATCAAAGCCTTTTCCCCCAAAGATAAGTACAAAAACAGCTAAGGAAATGATGTATGATAACGGGATACGAAGGGATATCACCTTCTTATATACAAGATAAGCTCCTCCCAGTAAGATGGCGATCGCACTGGTCTCACCAATGGTACCACCGATATTACCGATCAGCATCTTAGTTAAATCGATTGACTCTCCTGCTTTTAATGCTGCGAGCGGGGTTGCACCGGACACTCCGTCTAAGGTGACAAAGCCATTCTTTATATAATCCAAGGTACTCGGGGAGGTTAATTTCTCCACGGCAAAGCTGGTCATACGAACCGGAAAGCTGATTAACAGGAAAACGCGGGCTGCCAATGCGGGATTCATAAAATTCTGACCCAGTCCGCCAAATAGCATCTTAACAATGACGATTGCAAATATACTGCCGACAATCGCCATCCATAGAGGAAAGCCTGCCGGAAGGTTATAAGCAAGTAAAAGGCCGGTAACCACAGCACTGTAATCACCGATCGTAACAGGCTTCTTCATAAATCTGCAATAAAGATATTCTGTCAACACGCAGGCGGCAATGGTAACTACAATCACCGTCAAAGCATTGATACCAAAATTATAGATACCGAAAATTCCTGCCGGAATTAATGCAAGAAGGACATCCTGCATAATACTTTTTGTTGTAATCGGGCTTCTGTTATGAGGAGCAGCCGATACATGAAATAAGTCGCTCAACGTTTACACCTCTTTCAATATTTTAAGTTAGGATTATGCTTTCTTACGTTTACCAATGATGCTGTTTCTCGTCTGCATGATAGACTGTGATAAGCTTCTCTTTGCAGGACAAACATAGGAACAGCAGCCGCAGCCGCAGCACTCCATACCGTCAAATTTCACGAAACCGTCATCGTCATTGCGGTTTGCCATAGCAGCAAGCTGAAAAGGCATTAATTGTAACGGGCATTTCTCAGCACATTTACCGCAGCGGATACAAGGACTCTCCTCTACTGCTGCCGTATCCTTCTTAAAACCAAGAAGTGCGGAAGAGGTTTTCATTACAGGAACATTACAATTGTAAAGGGCAATTCCCATCATCGGTCCGCCGGAAATCATCTTCTGAGGGCGTTCTGTGAATCCACCGGCTGCCTCTAATATCTCCCAGTAGTCGATGCCAATCGCAACATTAAAGTTCCCGGGTTTCTTAACTGCATCACCGGAGACTGTTACGATTCTTCGGATCAACGGAGTACTCTTCGCAACCGCGTTGTAAATAGCAATTACGGTATCTACATTATCTACGACACATCCGACATCAGCAGGAAGCTTCTTGGAATTGAGCTTTCTTCCTGTAACTGCGTAAACCAGCTGGCGTTCGCCGCCCTGCGGATATTTTGTTTTTACGCTTGCGACCTCGATGTTACTTTCTTTTGCAACCATTTCTCTTAATTTCTTGATTGCCTCCGGTTTATTATCCTCAATGGCTATGATGCCTTTTGCATGCTCAAACAGTCTTAAGATGATCTTAAGACCACCGATAATCTTCTCCGGCTCTTCTAACATCATACGATAATCCGAAGTCAGGTAAGGCTCGCATTCAGCACCGTTGACGATGACATAATCAATCTTGCTGTCGTCCTTCGGTGTCAGCTTCACATGAGTCGGGAAACCTGCTCCACCCAGACCTACGATACCTGCCTCTTTCACATAATTACGGATCTCTTCTTTTGACAGTTTGTTTATGTCACGTTCTTTGCCAAAGCCTTCCACTGTCTGGTATTCATGATCGTTCTCTATCACAATAGAATCTACCATATTTCCTGATACCGTCAGCCTTTTTTCAATATCCTTTACCGTTCCCGATACCGAACTGATCACATGCGCAGAGATGAAACCGCCTGCCTCTGCAATTCTCTGACCAACGAGGACCTTGTCCCCCTTTGCAACGATCGGCTTCGCCGGAGCACCCAGATGTTGAATCATCGGAAACACCAGATCACCCTTAGGTAAAAGAACAGTAGTGGGTTTATCCATTGTCAGGTCTTTACCATCATATGTGTGGATACCACCCGGGAATGTTGACCTACCCATAGAACAATTTCCTTCTTTCTTTTTATTATTGTTAAGAATAAAACCATGTTTGTTAAGCATAAAACAATGTTTCTATCCTTAAGCATACAAAAAGTATTATAGCACATACCTACTTAATTTGACAGAATAGTTATTAAATTAACAAAAAATAATAATGGAAGGAAATAATGTGTACCCACCGGTAAGCGTGGTCCGGCTTCGCCGGCCACACCACACAAAGAAAGGGGTGCGCAAATTGTTTTGCAATAGCCCCTTGGTAAACCAATATGTGTTAATACCCTTTCATGTGAAAAGGGCGCCGCATTTTTATGCGACGACCCCTTCCTCCGACTACTATCTTAAAAAGCGGAACCATACCTTGTCTTATGAAGATATTTTTCCTTCGTCGCCAAACCGCCTCTGATGTGCCGCTCCGACTTATTGAGGTCCAAGACGACCCTGGCTCTTTCTGCAAGGGAGGGGTTAATCTGTGTAAGACGTTCCGTTACGTCCTTATGTACGGTTGTTATAATTCGGAACATTAACATCCAGCTTACCATGGACATTGCTTAATATTTTCATATAAATCTTAACCTTCCCATCGGGGAAAACCTCAATATAATCAATGATTTTCTTTAGCAGTTGATTTGTAAAGATATCTTCTTGAAGTAGTTTTTCAATATCTCCAAAGAGGTTATTCAAAAGCTCATATAGCATTTCTTCAACGTCCACTACATTTTCTGTATACTTTATATCATATTCTAATTGAAGGATTCTTTCCTTTACCTCTTTCGATCGTTTCTCAAATTCATCATAACTAATTAACCCTTTTTCGCATAAGGTGAGCTGCCTTTCGTATGTTGCTTTTAATTGTTCCCGTTCTTTTTCTAAGCTCTTTATTGAACGACCCTCTGCAACACTTTGTCGATACAGCTTCTTGAATTCCTCCCTCGTAAGCTTTATCAAATTCGTCTTATTCTTATATGCATCACATAAGTACTGTTTGATACCTACTAAGAGTTCAGTTTCACTGATTTTACATACATTAGAGCATACATCCGCCCCATGATAATTCCGATTATTGCATGTCCATTTGAATGTCTTCAATGCATCTCTGGCTGGTAATCTTCGAAAACTACTGCCGCATTCACCACATTTTATTAGAGTACTAAATATGTGTTTATTACTGCTTCTCTCCCTATTAATATTAAATGCATCATAACGGCTGCTTAATAATTTTTGTGCTTCCTCAAAGATTTCCTTACTCACCAATGCCAAGTCCGGTCTATCCATGACCAACCACTCTTCTTTCGGCTTCTCTTTTCTGTCGTAAGTATAAATGCTTATCATCTCTTGTTTTCCATTGATAACTTGTCCCATGTATAATTCATTCACCAAGATTCTCGCCACTGTGGTCTGTTCCCATCTTGACCCCCGCTTGGTTATCAATCCCTGTTCATTTAACATCTTTGCAATGGTATTGCAGCCATAGCCTTCATTCACATAATAATGAAATATCATTCTTACAACATTGGCTTCCTTTTCATTAATGAGTAGATCAAAGTATTCGCCCGGTATTTTATCATATCCAAATACTTGATTTGGCACTTTACCTTTTTCTGCATTAATCCTTTTGCCGAACTTAACCCTCTTACTCATGTTAACACTTTCTTCTTGTGCCATTAATGAAACCAAGCCAAACAAGAACTCATTATCCGTTATGTTGGGATTATTAATAAAGATGATCTTTTGTATGCAAGAGGTTAGTTTTCTCATGTTTGCAAGTGAATCCACTGCGTTTCTTGCAAATCTGGAGACATCTTTGACTAATAAGTAATCAAATTTTCCCTCCTGTGCATCGATAATCATTTGTAAAAAGGCTAACCGGTTCTTAGTTTTTGTTCCTGATATTCCTTCATCAGAATATGTCTTGGCAAGAATATATCCATTCTTAATTGCATATTCACGAAAGAATTCTTCCTGTGCTGCCAATGAATTTAACTGATCTGTTTTGTCCGTCGACACCCGGCAATAAGCCGCCGCAATTTTATGTCTTGTTTCCACCATATTTCTCATTCCTCCTTATGTACAAATAGGCAGTCGCAAAATAATCACTATTGGTAGATGGTCGGCTCCCCTTCAAGTATCTATCTTCCAAGGATTACCTTAGTGCGACAGCCCTAGGTAATTACTTTCTTTGCCTGCACCATTTTTCTTCAATCTATCAACCAATGCCTGTGCGATGATCTTAGCCAAAATCTCTTCACTGAGAGCTGCTTCATTATCATCAATAAAAATGATACAGCTTGTCTCCTTGTCCATAAAATCATTCCTTTACCCTCTTTGCTCAATTATATGAATTTCATTTATTTAATATTACTTGTCATTCTTAGAATTTATTCTTACAAAAAAAACGCGTAGTAGAATAAATCTACTACGCGACAAAGTTAAACTTTGTAGAATTCAACTTTCCTTTAGCAATAATTACTTTAATTTAGTATTCTCTAATAACAAAGGAATCTGTTACACATTTTCTTGCTTCCGACAAGGTCAATAGTTCTCTGTAATGTAACATTTGAGCCATTATATTCCCTATCGCAGTTGCTTCGGTTGGACCTGCGATTACCTTACGGCCTGTATATTTTGCAGTTAACCTGTTTAAGTAATCCGCTTTGGAGCCACCACCAATAATGTGAATACGATCGTAATGCTTCCCGGTTAGTTGTTCAATTTGCGTAATCGTACTTGCATAACATCTGGCTAAACTGTTGTAAATTACCGCAGCTATTTCAGCCAGTGTCTCCGGAATCTGTTGATCTGTTTCTTTACAGAAGGCTTTTACAGCCTCTACCATACTATCCGGTGATAAGAAACAATTATCATCACAATCCACGAATGAGGTTATTTCCTCTTGCGAGGCCATGTTACAAATTTCCGAATAGGAATATGCTTCTCCGATTTCTTTTTTTACAGATTGTATCATCCACAGTCCCATGATATTCTTCAAATATAGATAACGACAGTCAAACCCACCTTCATTTGTAAAGTTTGCTTTCATGCTATTCTCAGAGCAGTTTGGTTCTTTCAATTCTATCCCTACGAGAGACCATGTCCCGGAACTAATGTATAGCGTATCCTCACCAATACAGGGAACTGCCATAACTGCTGATGCGGTATCGTGGGAGGATGACATAATTACCTGGCAATCATAGCCTACGAGCTCTGCTACCTCTGTTCTGAGATTACCAACTAACGTGCCCGGAATCTGTATGGGTTTGAATATATTACGCGGAAGACCAAGTTTATCAATCAGTTCGAAGTCCCAGTCCTTCTTATGTATATTCACTAATTGGCTGGTAGTCGCTATGGTATATTCCTGCTTACGTTCACCGGTAAGAAGAAAATTGTAATAATCAGGAGTCATCAGCATAGCATCCGCTTGTTCCAGATACTCCGGATGTGTTTGTAAAACGGCCATTAGCTGATAGATCGTATTATATATCTGTTTCTGAATGCCGGTTCTATCATACAGCTCCTCCGCAGTTACACGCTGGTTTACCACTTCATCCATAGCTTCGGTTCTATCATCTCGATATCCTACCGCCTCACCTATCATGTTGCCGGCTTTATCCAGAAGTACAAAATCTACGCCCCAGGTATCAATTCCTACACTCTTAGGGATTTTCCCTAGTTCTCTGCATCTTTTCATCCCTCTTAAAATATGCATTAAAAGTATTTTCGTATTCCAGCAGAGTTGTCCATCCTTTTTCTCCATACCATTTTCAAATCGGTAGACTTCTTCTAAGCAGATTTTGCCTTCGATTATACTGCCTAATATATGCCTTCCGCTGGAAGCACCAATATCAATCGCTAAGTAATATGTTTGCACTGCTACTCCTCCATGACATGTTATTCATAGCCTTTTTGGTATTTCTTATACCCTGGATGTTTTCCTGTATATTCATCTTAACCTCCGGTTAATGTTCTTTTCTATATCACATAGCAGGCGAAGCAGCACCACCATAGCTTTTTATTTATAAAGTGGACCATAAGCTGCACATGCTCTATAATCCTGACCTTCTTTATCCATACCGAATGCATTCCATGCTGCCGGACGGAAGATCTTATCCTCCGGAACATTATGCATGCTTACAGGAATGCGAAGAATGGAGCATAAAGTGATTAAATCAGCTCCTATATGCCCGTAGGAGATAGCACCGTGATTCGCTCCCCAGTTATTCATTACAGCATAGGCATCTTGAAAGGCTCCGGCTCCTGTTGTTCTTGGTGCAAACCAGGTACAAGGCCAAGTATAGTCTGTTCTCTTCCATAACGTATCGGTAACTTCATCCGGCAGATTAACCGTCCAGCCTTCGGCTATCTGAAGTATCGGACCCAGTCCCTTCACAAGATTCAGGCGAATCATCGTAACAGGCATCTCAACTTTGGTAACAAATCTGGATGAATAGCCGCCTCCTCTAAAATAACCATTATCAGCAGCATTCCAGGTAGTTGCATTTAATATTGCTTCCTGATCTTCATCGGTAATATCATACCAGGGTTTGATTACTCCGTTACCGTTTTCATCCTTTGCTTCTCCGTTTGCATCTAAACATGCGGCACCGGAATTAATCAAATGAATAAAGCCTCCGGATGCTTTTGCCACTCCTTGTACTTCATACCCAGTTGCTTTCTTTACGGCTTCCGGACTCCAATAGGTACGTACATCGGCAAAAATCTGGGCACGATTAGTTAAAAGCTTCATAAACAACATCCCCAAGCCATTTAGTACATCATTCTCTGTAGCCAAAATATATGGTTCTCTTGCTCCGTTCCAGTCGAAGGATGTATTAAGAAGCGCTTCTGCAAAGTCACAGTTCGGATAAAAGTCAGTCCATTGTCTCTGTCCTTGAAACCCTGCTGCAATTGCATTATGTCCCACTGCTTCTTCCTCACATCCCTTGGGAAGGTTTTGATTTCCATTCATCAGGTCCTTAATGATACACATCATCTTTACAACAAATTCCCAGTCTTTTTCTTTTTGCTCCGTAGTTTTCTGTATTTCAACCGGGTTCTTATCAAAACCTTCCTTACATTTTTCTCTTGTCCATGAAAGAGCTTTGTCAAATTCCTCTTGATCATAGATGTTCTCGGACATTCTTCTGATGATTTCAACTTCATCGACAGATTCTACTCTCATTCCCAGATACTCTTCAATAAATGAGGGGTCAATAATTGATCCTCCAATGCCCATACAAATAGAACCAATCTGAAGGTAGGATTTTCCTCTCATCGTTGCAGCTGCAATCGCGGCCCGTCCAAAGCGCAACAATTTATCCTTAACGTCTTCCGGGATCGAAGCTTCTGTAGCGTCCTGTACATCCCGACCATAGATCCCAAAGGCAGGAAGTCCCTTCTGAGCATGGGTTGCCAATACGGAGGCTAAATATACTGCTCCCGGTCTTTCTGTTCCATTGAAACCCCATACACCTTTTATTGTCATCGGATCCATATCCATTGTCTCCGCACCATAGCACCAGCAAGGTGTTACGGTCAGAGTAATATCAACGCAGGCTTTTTTAAATTTATCTGCACAAGCAGCGGCTTCTGCAACACGTCCAATTGTTGTATCGGCAATCACTACCTTTACTGCTTCTCCATTTGAATATTTCAGATTTTCTTCGAACAATTTTGCTGCAGCCTTTGCCATGTTCATTGTTTGCTCTTCCAACGATTCACGAACATTTAAATAGCCTCTTCTTCCATCAATTGTCGGACGGATACCGATTACTGGGTAATCACCAATCAATCTACTTTTTCTCATCTTTACATCCTCCTTCTTAAATCTCATGTTCAGGCTCTCAAACCCCTATATCCATGGGGTTCTCATAGCAACTACATTAATTCTATCCACACTTTTTCTTAAGTTATTATTTGAATACACCTTATCCTCATTATAAATTTGTCACCATCATAAATCTTGTGTTATAATGGACTAAAAATATAACAATATTCACTTTAATCACCCAGGAGATACCAAATGAAATATTTTGATTACAGAGAACAAAGGCAACAAGGAACCTTTGATTTTCCCATAGAGCTTCATCATGTTGAACCCAACCATCTTCGGTATCAAATGCCCTACCATTGGCATCCGGAATATGAAATAATTCGTATTCTTAGTGGATCATTCCATTTAACCTTGGATAATCAGACCTTTGTTGTTAATAAAGGTGATCTTCTCTTTCTTCAAGACGGGACTTTGCATGGCGGTATTCCTGATAATTGTATCTATGACTGTCTTGTTTTTGATATGAGACTTTTATTAAAGGAAAGTAATATCTGTGCAAAACTTACGCAAAAAATCATTCAACATGAAATAGTGATCAAACAGCAATTACCAAACAATCTGATCAACCTTCAAAATATAATCAACAACTTATTTCTGGCAATGGATGAGAAAAAAACCGGATATGAATTTTTGACACAAGGATATCTCTATCAGCTTATGGGATTTTTGTTAAGTGAGCACTTATATGAAGTTAATACAAATATTTCGCAGCTTTCTCAGCAGCATGTGATACTTTTCAAAAGAGTATTAAGTTATATTGAAGATCATTATACAGAACATATTGCGCTTGAAGATCTTTCTAGAATTGCAGGTATGAATCCGAAATATTTTTGTCGTTTCTTTCGCGAGATGTCCCACCGTACTCCGATTGACTACTTAAATTATTATCGAATTGAATGTGCATGCGGGCAATTATCCACTTCCGGAAACGCTATTATTGAGGTAGCCTTAAATTGCGGATTTAATGATATTAGCTACTTTATAAAAACATTTCGTAAATATAAGGGAATTACTCCGAAGCAATATTTAAAAAAGAATGAAGCAACTACCATTTCTTAGATTAATCTTATGTTCCGTTTCATAACAACTTTATGTACGGTTGATTTCGAGATTCCGAACTGCTTCGCGGTTTGCCTCACGGTTGCGTTATTATCGATGATATAATTAGCGATTTCTACCGCCCGTTCCTCTATATAGCCTTTCATAGGGTTTCCCTCTATTATCGTTGTTGTTACATTGTATGCAGGGAAAATGGGCGGTAGTACCGTGAATATTACTCAACATTAATTATGATTATTCTGTACATTAGTTTCTAATCAAAGCACTGGAAAAGAATAGTATCTCGCTTACTTACATCGAAAGACCTATGATCCATTTATCGAATCATAGGTCTTTCATTTGTGATTATTCCACTACATAACCAGGAAACAATGCAGGATGATTTTATTATTGATAGGAAATACCCTCTGCTTTTCTATCTGTTACAGCTGACAAACCTTGCGGGGGTTCAAGATATTCTTCGGGTCGAAGGCCTTCTTGATTCCTCTCATAATCTCAACCGTAGCAGGATCCAGGCTCTCAAACAGGTAAGATTTTTTAGCAAAGCCGATGCCATGCTCGCCGGATACCTGACCTCTCAGCTGTCTTGCTTTGCCATAGATCTTATCCATGGCCTCGGTCATTCTCTTCTCCCATTCCTCTTCACTTAAGTCATCCTTTAAGATGTAGGCATGGAGATTGCCATCGCCGGCATGACCAAAGCTCTTGATACGGATATTTACTTCCTTATATAAGCTATGGATATACTCCACCATTTCATTGACACAGCTTCTGGGCACAACTACGTCTACCTCATCCATATAGGACGTGGAACCTTTAATTGCCTCTAAGAAGGCTCCTCTTGCTTTCCAGATAGATTCCTCTCTCTCCGTGGTATCCGAGATCAGAATATCCAGCGCACCCTGCGCAAGACAGATCTTTGCTGCACTCTCGTATGCTTTCTCGATCTCCTGTGTCGAGTTGCCATCAAACTTAAGTAGCAGATATGCGTCTGCACTGTTATCCGGGAATTTCTTGCCCAGATATTTTTCCGCATCCATAATAACCTCTCTCTGCATGAATTCGATGGCTGTCGGTGCCGATTTTGATTTGATGATCATGGGAACCGTCCGAATCGCCTGCTCCAAGCTTGGGAAAGGGATCAGTAAACTGATTGCCTTCTGCGGGAGAGGGATCAGCTTCAGAGTAGCCTTTGTAATAATACCCAGGGTTCCTTCGGAGCCGACCATCAGATCCTTCATAGCATATCCGGTACTGTTTTTTACCACCTTGCCGCCAAACTCAACGACAGCTCCGTCAGGTAATACAACCTCAAGCCCGCGTACATAATCTCTGGTTACTCCATATTTTACCGCTCTCATACCACCGGCATTGGTGCTGATATTTCCACCAATGGTCGCAGATTTCTCACCCGGATCCGGAGGATAGAACAGGTCTCTTTCTTGAACATAAGCAGATAACTCCATTAAAAGGACTCCGGGTTCTACCGTAATTGTCAGATTATCCTCATCCAGTTCAAGTACATGATTCATTAGGGTCGTATCAATCATAATTCCATGCTCCATAGCAACCGAAGCACCTACCAGTCCGGTTCCTGAGCCGCGAGGCGTAACCGGAATATTATTTACAAATGCATATTTCATGAGCTCGGATACCTCTTCGGTAGAAATTACCTTAACAACGATATCCGGATAGCTGGTTGTATCACTAAGTTCATCGTGGCTATATTCCTCGTTGATATTCTCACCGTATAATACACGCTCCGGATCATTGATTAATTTATTGATATGGATCAGATCCTCCTGATCAATTTTTTTATAATTCATAATTAACCTCCATATAAACATAATGCCGTTCAAAGTCATTGTCTGTGTATCGACGCATTTTTCAATGCAGTTCAATGTCTTAATTCAGACTATGCGCCTCGGTCTAATTTAATCTGATTGATCAGGTTGGGAATAATCTCATAGAGATCTCCGACGATACCGTAATGTGCTGTCTTAAAGATCGGAGCGTTCTCATCCTTATTGATTGCAATGATATGATCGGAGTTATTCATGCCGGCGGTAAACTGAACCGATCCGGATACACCGACTGTGATGATCAGCTTCGGTCGGACAGTTCGGCCGCTTAAGCCAACCTGACGCTTTGCTTCCACCCATCCGGCCTCCATCATCGGCCTGGTGCAGGCAAGCTGTCCACCCAATAAATCGGCTAATTCCTGTACCATGGAAAGGTCTTCCTCCTTCTTGATACCTCTTCCTGCCACAACCAGTACCTCTGCCGCCTCGATATGCTGTTCCTTCTCCTTCGCAATGATATCCAGAACCTCAACCTTACTACTCAGCTTTGCTGCCTCGATATTGCAGTTCACGATCTCACCGGACTCCGCTTCGCTTCTCTTCGGAGCATCCATCACCTTATATCTTACAGTTGCCATCTGCGGTCTATGGTTCGGGGTCAGAATCTGAGCCATAATATTGCCACCGAAAGCAGGTCGGATCTGAATCAGATCTGTCTCTTCATTGATATCTAATATTGTACAGTCAGCGGTTAGTCCTGTCTTTAATCTGGCAGCCAGTCTCGGTGCCAGCTGACGTCCTACCGGAGTCGCGCCGACTAAGATAGCCGTCGGATGAAGCTTTTCTACAAAATCATAAAGTACTGCTGTATAAGGCTCTATTTTGAAGCGGTCCAGACTCGGATTGTCATAGACAAAGACCTTATCAACATGATAATGGAGTAATTCTCTACTTTCTTCACTGATGTTGCTGCCCATCATAATCGCATAGACCGGATGGTTGATCTTTGTAGCCAGTTCCTTTGCTTTTCCGATCAGCTCATAGGTTACCGGATGGATGTTACCGTCGATATGATCTACATAGACAGCGATGCCCTTCCAAAGACTTTTATCTACTCCTGCAACCTCTTCTTCTACATATTCCACGGCTCCCTTGGGACCTTTCTTCACACAGATCTTGCACATCTTACATGCAGCATTGATAGCAAGCTCGCCGTTCTTATTCTCCATCGCACTAAACGGACAGAGCTTTATCATATCCTCAATGTTACCTACCAAGTTTTGGTTGATTACTAATTTCGCCATTGTCTCTTCCTCCTAAACAAACTTAAGTTCCAGCAATTTGTGATGCAGCCGTTCGGACAGCTCCTGCTGTGTTCCGGTCCAGGTCTCTCGATGGGTGTTCACGGCCGGAGGGAAGATGCGCTGTACCTGGGTCGGAGAACCGTTGAGTCCATAATGCTTCTCCTCCTTATCCTCAAGCTGATCGAGGCTGATCACTCTAATCTCCCTCTCCTTGGTTTGCTCCTTCTTCAGATAGGAAGGCAGTCTCGGCATAAAGATATCCTTGTCTACTGATAACAGGCAGGGGAACATTATCTTTGCTATCTCGATATCATGCGTCATATCCATCTCTACCGTGATAGCCTCAGTGCTCAGTTCTACTATTTTTGATACATTGGATACACTGGGGATGTTCAAATATTCCGATACCTCAGGACCGACCTGTGCTGTATCTCCGTCCGTGGTCTGCTTACCGCACAGGATCAGGTCAAATTCTCCTAACAGTTTAATTCCCTGTGAAATCGTATAGCTGGTGGCGAGTACATCGGCTCCGCCAAATCTACGGTCCGATATCAAAGCACCTTCATCGACACCCATCGCAAAGGCCTCTCGAATTATACTGGCTGCCTGCCCGGGTCCCATGGTTATCGCGGTGATGGTTCCTCCCAGCTCCTCACGAATTCGTAAAGCACTTTCGATTGCGTATAAATCATAAGGATTCATTTTTGATTCAATACCGTTTCTCTTTAATACGCCTGTTACCGGATCAACTTCTACCTTATTGCTGTCCGGAACCTGCTTAATACACACTAAAATATTCATACTATTCTCCATTCCGCCGCTGGCCTCTTATTTTGGCTGCGGCATAATATTAGTAAAGTCATTACAATTCACTTAGCAGAAAATTTTCCACACATGCTTCCCATTTCTAAAGCAATCTATCCTATGTGCCGGAGATTGCCTTATTCCCTTTACCCCAGCAGTCTCGCTCCGATAAATGTCACGATTCCGACGATTACGACAAAAATAGCAAAGTACTTTATCGTTCCTTTTAGCAGTACGCTTTCTTTGCCCTGGAGACCAACGGCTGCCACAGCAACAGCGATACTCTGGGGTGAAATCATCTTGGCGGTGATAGCACCTGCCGTATTGGAAGCAGCAATCCAGGATTGGTTCAATCCAAGAGCAACTGATGTCTCAAGCTGTAAGCCTCCGAAGAGTACGCTCGCACTTGTTCCGCTTCCGGTGACAAAGGTTCCGATTGCTCCGAGGAAGGGAGCAAACAGCGGATAGAAAGGACCTGTGACCGTGACGAACATCAGAGCTATGGAGGAGATCATTCCGCTGTAACCCATCAGCTTTGCAGTTGCCATGATGCAGATGATCGTAATGATCGTCTTGCTTAATTGAACGACAGTCTTTCCAAGGATCTTCACCATTTCGGTAAAGCCCGCTCCCTGCAGCTTACCACCAATAAATGCTGCAAGGATGATCCATACTCCCGGTGTTGCCAGCCAGGAGAAGGTATAAGGAGCTGCATTCTCACCGGTATAGATCGGTACCGAGGTCTTCACGAGCATCAGAAGCTCATTGAGCGGAGCGATCAGCTTCGAGGTAGCCAGTAAGAAGAAAAAGATCAGAATAAACGGGCTCCAGGCGGTAAGCGCCTGCTTACCGGTTATCTTACCCTCCTGCTTGGATTCCAGACGGTACTGCGGGTCAACCTCTCCCTTGCCGAAAAGTTTTGCAGCGATAAAGGTTCCCAACATAGAGCATACTGAACCGATTACAACAGGAAGCTCAGCTCCCAGGTACTTTGCTACCACATATTCCGGAATAATGAAGGACAATCCCGAGATTAAGGTAATCATTATTACACCCTTGAACGCTTTCTTAGATCTACCGGTCAGATAAACCAGAATAAAAGGTGTCAGAAGGATAATCGGTATCAGAATCAGCGTCGTATCGGTGGATAAGCCAAAGACATCCAGTCCGGTAATCTTTGATAACGTTGTAGTCGGAATTCCGATGGAGCCGAAGGCGGTGGGCGTTGCATTCGATATGAGGCATACAATTGCTGCAAATACCGGATCAAAGCCTAAGCCCCAAAGCATACTGGCCGGAATTGCTACTGCGGTTCCAAAGCCCGCCATGCCTTCCATAAAGCCTCCGAAGCCCCAGGCGATGAATAGTACCAATACTCTTTTGTCCTTTGTTACGCTTGCTAACATTTTTTTGATTACTTCCAGGTTTCCGGTTGACACGCATACATTATAAGTAAAGATTGCTGCCACGATGACGATGATAATCGGCCATAGTGCCAATGCCGCTCCCTCTAGAACTGCGGTAAAACTCTCGGTAAAGGGCATCCTCCAGACGAAAGCTGCAAGGGCATAAGCAATCACCAGTGCTATCATACAGGCCTTAAAGCCGGGTATCTTAAGCACGGTTAATGCAACGATAAGCCAGATAATCGGTAATAGTGCCAAAATAAAAGCTAAAGTCATGTTCATAATTTTCTCCATTTCCAGCGTCTTGTTCAACTATGTGCCCACCGGGCACACGGAGAAGAAGCAAGTAGTTGCATTACTCTGATTTTCTATTGAAGAATAACAAATCTACAAATTGGTACTACCAATTTTTTTTCGGTAAAAGAAATGTTGCATATTCATCTGACTCAACCATCCTGACGATTCAAAATCATTATCTGCAGTATAAGGATTCACTTTCGTAGGAATAGTTTTGTTATGATTATGCAACACTAAAATTGGTAGGACCACTTAGTAAGTTTTATTATACTTACCTTCTTGAGCAATGTCAACAAACGTCATTTTTTTAACAAATAGCACATACCGGAAATGGCAGTTATGTACTATTTTCTAATTCGATCTTCGTTATCCCTCAGTTTTTCGTCAATTATACCAAAGTGCTTATTTATCGCCTCATAAGCCAGATTCTTATCCCTGCTTACGAGGCTTTTCATCATGTCATTATGAGCTTCCTGCAGGATAATTTTACTATCCGGGGAGCTTAAAATTTCTCTGCGAAGATCGACTATAAATTGATCGATCAGATCCGATAAGGCTTGAAGGATATTCATGATGAGCACGTTTTGGGAAGCCGTAGCAATAGTATAATGCAGCTTTTTATCTAACAGGATATTATTTTCCTCGGAGGTATGCTCAAGCTCGGCTACAACAGCGCTCAGTTCATTCACCTGAGCCTCGGTAATATTATCAATTGCCAGTAGCAAGGCCTGCATCTCCAGGCCACGACGCAGTTGACTGATCTGTTGATAATCGATCTGATTCAACAAAAACATCATTGACATAGATTCCATCAGATTATTCTCAAAGTTGCCGGTAAGATAATTCCCGGCTCCCTGCTGGCTTGAAATTACACCCATAATATCCAGAGTCCGTATGGCCTCACGAACGGAATTGCGGCTGATTCCCAACAGCCCGGACAGCTCACGTTCCGCCGGCAGCTTACTGCCTGAGGTGAGTTTTCCTTCCCGTATCTCCTGTTTGATATAATCAATTACCTTTGTGTAGGATTTCTGTTGTAATACCTTCTCTTCCGTCATATCTCCCACAATAACTTCCTCCATCGCCTATAAAGGCAGCCACTCCAATACTCTTTGTATCTTTTCATCCCAGTACTTCCATTGATGATCACCCGCAGACTCCTCATAAGTTAAGTCATAGCCTAATTCGGACAAGGTTTTCTTTGCTGTTTGATTCTGTTCATAAAGGAAATCCTCAGTTCCGCACCAGATATAGACCTTGGGAAGAGGCTTGTTGCTTTCCTTCAGTCTTTTTGCAACTGCCATCAGATCCTCGTCAGAGCCCACCATCTCCTCTAATGAACCGTAGATATTGCGGAATACATCGCTCGGGTCATTAATTGCTCCACTCCTTAAGCTTTCCGTCATATCCAGCGCACCGGAGAGACAAGCGACGGCTCCGAAGGTCTCGGATGCACGTAGTCCCAGCTTAAGTGCACCATATCCTCCCATGGAGAGACCTGCTGCAAAGGTTTCCTCTCTGCGATCCGACATATTGGGGAAAAACTCACGACAGATACGCGGCAGCTCCTCGGAGATAAAGGTCCAATACTTTAAGCCATATTTCATATCCGTATAAAAGCTAAGATGTACCGTTGGCATAACTACAGCAATTCCCAGCTCGCTAACATAACGTTCGATTGAGGTTCTTCTCTGCCAGATCGTATGATCATCACTCATTCCATGGAGAAGATAAAGAACCGGATATTTGCCATCCTTCCGATTTCCCTCCATACCAATCTGCCCCTTCGTGCTCTGAGGTAATATTACATCCATGTTCATACACATTCCTAAGACTTCCGAAAAAAAGTTTACATGTAATAATGCCATAATGTTCTCCTTTACCCTTCTCTTTTTTCTCTATTATATACCAACTTGTCCAACTCTGCCATACGAAATGCACTAAACGATAGAAAGTACGCTTCGCGAACTTTCTATTGTCATGAATGAGAGCAACTTTGACAAAGAATGGAATTATGGATATAATAAAACAGAATGAGTACATTACGAATCTATATCTCAACTCAATTCATGGAAAGGAGCCTTATCATGTTCTATCAGATTAAGGATGAGATTTCAAAAATAAAAATAAAAGATATTAATCCGGATTGCCTGACAGTTGGTATGATTACCTTAGAGGAGCTGGAAAACAATTATCACTTGTTCGGTTTCTCGAGCTTAACCGTGGAGGAATGCAGGAATGATACCCAACGCCTGCATGGCACTTTAAATTCTTATTATGATTATCTGTTTGGTGTGATTACCGCAATTAATCCGGGGCAATTCATCCGGATACAGGATCGAATCGCGATCTACATCAAGAAGAAGCTCCTGATCATCGTCATCATCGAGGATAAGGATGAAAGCACAAAGCTAAAGCTTCTGGATCTTTTAGATCATCTGAACCCGGCTAAGTTGTCGCTGGAGCGATTAATCTTCAACTTTTTGGAGCGCTTCATAACAGAGGATAATTCTCTGTTGGCAGAGATTGAAGCTGACATCAGTGCCCATGAGGATAAGATCAATGAGCGAAATCTCAGTAAAGATTTTAATTATCAAATTACTGAGATTCGAAAGAAATTGATTCTTCTTGATAATTACTACCAGCAGTTTGTTGCAATCGGAGAAGAGCTGGAGGAAAACGCACTTGACATCTTCGAGGAAGAGAACCTACATTATTTTGGGATCTTTTCGAGCAGAGCTACCAGGTTGAGCAACAATACGCGCATGCTGCAGGAATATAGTATTCACATAAGGGAATCCTATCACGCTCAGTTGGATAACGATATGAACCAGACCATGAAAGTGTTCACCGTTGTGACAACCGTCTTTTTACCCTTAACCCTGATTGTCGGCTGGTATGGAATGAATTTCACCACCATGCCTGAATTAACCTGGCGCTACGGCTACCTTTATGTTACTTTACTTAGTATTATTATAGCTATTTTGTGTTACCTTTTCTTCAAGAAGAAAAAATTTATGTAGCAATCTAATGTATTACAATATAAAATCCCCAAAAATATAGAGGCATAGCAAAACATAATCTCACAATTGAGGGAAAGATAACATGCATCCCGGAATGCATGTTATCTTTCCCTCGACATCTATGGTCTTTCTTTAATTAAACCCTTTCGGTAAGCCGCCAAAAGCTCCTCCAAATCTATGATCTGTGTCCTTAGCTCGCTGCCGATATCGGTATCACCGACTCTCATTCTAGTCGCTTCCTTCTCCAGTACAATTCTGGTAGAGAGAATATCCCTCTCCTCTTCAATCGCTTTTTGCGCAGATTCAAAAGGCTCATGAGATACCAAAATTAAACCGTAGGAATTAAAAATCAAGGTATAACCGGCTATTCCGGTTTGCGCCTGATATGCCCTGGATAAACCGCCGTCAATGACAAGAAGCTTACCGTTTGCTTTAATCGGGCTCTCCCCCTTCTTGATTTTTACCGGAACATGGCCGTTAATAATATGAGAGATCTTCGGATCCATCCCGAATTCCTCAAAGATCATATTACAAAATGCTTCATCATTCTTTGCCTCGTAATAATAATTCTTCCTCTCGGTATGAGTCTCTTTGTCCTCGATAAGATAGCTTTCCAAGGTCGCCATCTTTTCTTTCCCAAAAAGCGGTGAATCCGGCCCACACCAGAGATACCACATCACATCCTCTGCATAGCGCTTCGCCTGTGGATCCGTATGATTAAAGTATGCCTCTCTTGCCAGTAGCTCCAACCGATCGAGATAGGCTTTCCCGGAATATTTCTCGCCATCCTCACTAAGGCATACCTTTTTAAAGGTCCCATCCTCCTTTAAGGGGATGCAGCCATGGTAGAGAAGGTTGGAATTATTCTTCAGGTACATGCTGCCGTTAGAATACAGAAAGCTGATATGCTTTTGCAGCTTCTCGCTTCCCAAAAATGAAGATTTTAACTTATCTATCAGCTCAAGTTCCTGTGTGCTTAGTTCATAGGGAGCATTGGGATTAATCGTAGGAAATTCGCAATCCTTCAGAGGGTAGGTCTTCCCCTCCAGGCGGATCGTTCCCTTCTCATAATCAATCTTCTCAAGTAAAAGTCTGTCTGCAAGATCAAAATAAGGACGCCGTTTGATGATCTGTCCCTCCAGCTTAAGCTGTAATACACTGATTGCCTTATGCATCTGGGATAAGAGTGTCAGCTCATTTTCGGCGATGGGCTTATCCTTCTCGGTAATCGGTCGAAAGCAATCACAAGCTTCCTCCCTGTAATATTGCATCGCAAAAGTAGCCAGGGGAAGAAGATTGATTCCATAGCTGTCCTCAATTGTGCTTAGATTCGCATACCTGACGCTGTTTCTTAGTACAGTCGCAATACAGGCTTCATTGCCTGCTGCGGCACCCATCCACAGGATGTCATGATTTCCCCATTGGATATCCACAGAATGATAAGTTATCAACGTATCCATAACCCGATCTGCTCCCGGCCCCCGGTCAAAGATATCACCCAGTATATGAAGATGATCGATTACCATTCTTTGAATCAGCTTCGATAATGCAATTATAAATTCATTTGCTCTTCCGATGCGTATAATCGTTAAGATAATCTCACTATAATATTTTTCCTTATCCAGCAGCTGTGCCTGCTCATGCAAAAGCTCCTCCATAATGTAAGCAAAATCCTTCGGCAAAGCCTTTCTCACCTTGGATCTGGTATATTTTGAGGAGACATACCGGCAGATCTCCACCAATCGATACAGGGTGATTCTATACCAATCCGGCGTATTCTCTCCGGCTTTTGTGATCAGGTCCAGCTTCTGCTCCGGATAGTAGATTAAGGTGGCAAGCCCTTTCCTCTCCTTCTCACTCATGGTTTTGCCAAAAAGATCAAAGATCTTACTCTTAATCACTCCTGAGCCGTTTCGCAGGACATGATGGAAGGACTCATCCTCCCCATGGATATCCGAGAGAAAATGCTCCGTTCCCTTCGGAAGATTTAGAATTGCCTGCAGATTGATAATTTCCGTGCACGCCGAAGCAATCGTTGGGTATTGCTTAGAAAGCAGCCTCAGATATTTTAATTCTTCTTCATTCGCATTTAACATATCCTTATCTGTCATGTGGTTTTCTTTCTGGTTCATAATTAATACATCTCCATTGATTCACGTTTTAAGTGCCCGCCCATGGCGGGCAAACCACAAAAAGGGCAAGCAGCATTTGCTGCATTGCCCTCTGATATTTATATATAAAACTTACATGTAATTAACATATCTTCCATACTTCTCCATAAATCAGGTCTACAGCTTCATATATCCGTTGCCGTTAACGATGGCTTCTAACCTCTGATTTGCCTTACACATCGGACATTCTCCGATACTGTAGCTCTTATAGTCCGGGATATCCTTCGTTCTAAAGATTGAGTGTACCACAATATTATCGATCTTATCTACCGCGCTGAAGATTGCACTGATTCCCTGGACAATTCCGCCATAATACTGGATGCAATCGAGGCTTCTGCGAAGTGTATCACCGGTGGTTGCAGAAGCAGCAAGCAATAGGATATTCTTACTGTATACTGCAGGCTGGTTATTGTTATGGAAGATCATCTGTCCGTTGGTATTAAACTCCGGTGTAATGACGTAGATTGTCTGGTGCATATTCATAGAACCGACCCCCGCAGCGGTCAATTCCTGTGCCAAAAAAGCGCCCAATACCTCACAGCCATCCAGGCATACGATTGTATCAACGATTGTGCTGTTAACATACTGCTTCGATAAAATCCTCGCTGCTTCGTGAGCTTCGCTGATACGCGTCTTCATCGTCGTCAGGTCAATATACTGGTTGATGTGGGAGTTACTGGTTGCAAAATGCCCAGGAATAATTTTCATTGCAATTTTCTTATTCATAGGTGCATAAATCTTAATTGCTCTACTTTCCATCGAATTGCCCCCTTCATATACAAATCTGCATCGTTTTGTTCCGTAACACGTAAACCTTCTCAATATACATTATCTTTGCATTTTTATAATTTTATTATAAACCAATTTTTTGCCATAGGCAAGGTATTCCTGATCCATATATTCTCCACTTCTGTGCTGCTATTTACACATCGTGAAGCATTGAATCATTTTTCACTCTTTCCCAATGACAAAAAAAGCAGTTCTGTGATATAAGTCACAGACATAAGCCTCCGTTCAAATTATTCTATGATAAGTCAAAATTATTACAGTAAGATTCCTATAACAAAGGTACAATTGTGTCTAAGTTATATATCTTTAATACAATCAAAATAAGACAAATGTATCCTTATAGCGATAGGGAAGGAAGGTAGAAAAAATGTCAGATATCGTTATTTCCGAGGCAAAAAGATGCCTGCAATGCAAGAAGCCTTTATGTAAGATGGGATGCCCGGTTAATACTCCCTTTAATGATGTAGTTAAACTTTTACTGGAGGGAAGCATCGTCGATGCAGGCGAGCTTTTGTTCGGTAACAACCCGTTATCCATCATCTGTTCCCTGGTATGTCCCCACGAAAAGCAATGTGAGGGCAGCTGCGTGCTCGGAAAAAAGGGTGACCCGATTAAGGTCGGTATGGTCGAAAACTATATCTCGGACTATTATATCAATTTTGTAGATGTAAAGCCTGAGATTAACCATAAGAAAAAGGTAGCCATCGTAGGTTCCGGTCCCGCCGGCATCACCATTGCCATCCTGCTAGCCACCCGCGGTTATGATATTACTGTCTTTGAGGCTCATGACAAAATCGGTGGTGTACTGCGTTATGGTATTCCGGAGTTTCGTTTACCTAAAGCGCTTTTGGACAAATTGAGAGATAAACTGGTAGATATGGGTGTCAAGATTCGTCCGAATACACTCATCGGTCCCACAATTACCATAGATCATCTCTTTCGGGACGGCTATCAGGCTGTCTTCATCGGAACCGGAGTGTGGAATCCAAAGGTTATGAACATCAAGGGCGAGACCCTGGGACATGTACATTATGCGATTGACTATCTAAAAAGCCCGGATGCATATAATCTAGGAAGAAAAGTCTGTGTCATTGGAGCCGGTAATGTGGCTATGGATGTAGCAAGAACAGCGATACGGCATGGCTCAAGAGAAGTTATTATAATGTACCGAAAGGGTGCCACCAGCATGGAAGCAGAGCCGCTGGAGGTAGAATATACAAAGCTTGACGGAGTAAAATTTCACTATTATCAATCTCCTCTGGAAATTGTAGATGAGGGCGTCCGCTATATTCAGACTCGGGTTGTTGGTGCCGAGGAAAGCGGGAAGGAGATCGTCGAGGTCGTGGAAGGAACGGAAAGTCTCCATACCTGCGATTCCGTAATCCTTGCTATTGGACAGAATCCAAGAAGAAATATCGTCAATAACTCTAAGGGTATTGACGTCAATCAACGAGGGCTGTTGGTAACCGATGATTGCGGACGTACGACAAGAGAAGGCGTTTTTGCTTCCGGCGATGTCGTTACCGGAGCTAAGACTGTCGTAGAGGCAGTCCGGGTATCAAAGATCGTTGCAGATGCGATCGAAGCTTATATCTGCAGTCTTGATTAGAATAAGGAATCGGCTTCTCATAATGGATTGTTTGCCGAACAACTTATTGTCTTGTATGCCTAAAAATCGAACATTTATGTTCGATTTTATCAAATTAAAAAGTAAGCCGTCCGGCAACCTGTGTGTGGGAAGCTTATTCCTCTTCCCTCTGACGTACAATTTATTTTGCTGCAGCTCCTTCCCAGCTCTTCCATATCTCAGGCTGATAGCCTACCGTGGCCTGCTTTCCATTTCTTACAATCGGGGTGCAAAAAAGCTTTGGATTATCAAGAAGCTTTGCTTCCTGGTCCTCCGGTGATAAGTATTTTAATAAAGCCAATAAGTCCTTATCCTTTGACGCTTGATTAATCAGTTGATCTATTCCTCCGACCGCCTGCTTTATACTATTAAATTCACCTTTGCTCATACCAAACTTCTCTACATCGATGGATTGAAACTTCACTCCTCGCTCCTTAAAATATCTTTCTGCTTTTTTGGTATCAAAAGATTTACCCGAGCCAAATATCTGTATGTTCATGTCGTGTCTCCATTTCTTCTATGTATTAATAGTTCCAATTAGGCAGAGGTTCTTTTCTTTCTCATCTTATTAAGCATGGGACAGAATCGGTAATCTTCCCTGTCTGATAAAATTATTTCCCTTTACGAAGAAGGTGGTATCCGGCTCCTGTAACAATTCACAACGATACCCGTTCGTGTCAAGCGGTGTGTAACCAAGTTTCACCTCTCTCAATGGCTGATCCAGCAATGAGGCGATGACTTTCTCCGGTTCATAATCCTTCGTTCCAAAGAGACCCTGAAGGAAGATACTTTCTTCCTCATACTCTACCACTGCTGCCAAATCAAGCTTCTCACAATAATAGACGCAATCGGCAAGAGGCGCAGTCAGATAGAACATCGAAAGGTAAGGATTATCCGTCAGAGTATATCTCGAATATGGCTTAGCCTCTTTTACCAGCCGGAACAGAAGCTGTCTGTCCTCTTCCGATGTACCATTTAACTTACGGAAGGAATAGTTATTACTCTGCTCACAATTTATCGAGTAGATGAATTCCTGTGCCTTCGTAAAGCCAAATCTAGGGTAAAAATCGAGTACCGATGCATTGGCATAGAGATAGATCAAATCGGCTTGTCCTTCATACTCCTCCATGATAATATCAAACAGCTGTTTGCTTAAACCCTTGTTTCGATAATTCGGATTCGTCATAACTGTACCGATCTGCAAAGTATGATAGCATTCTCCCTCCACGATAAAATCAAGCGGATTCACGGACACATTTGCCACTACCCTATTATTATGTAGTAAGGAATAAGGACGATAACGATTGGTCCAAAACCCCTGCTTATACCAGCCCTCAAAGTCAAACCCAAAGGTCTCTGTGGTTAATTGATTCAATGAATGCCGATATTGCTCTGTCTCCGGATATTCCTTGATAAATAAAAAATCCTCAGTTCCAATCTTAATCTTTGTTGCCGTATTCATACATACCCCCCCTTATGTTTCTTCTCTAGGATTATTATACCATGAACTTCGTTCATGATCGTCAGCTCCGTTCGCATGCCTTCAGGCAAGCTTGAGGCATGCTCACTACGCTTTTAGTATATCATGAATGAAAAACGTATTCATGATCGTCAGCTCCGATCGCATGCCTTCAAGCAAGCTTGAGGCATGCTCACTACTCTTTTAGTATATCATGAATGAACCAACTGTATCAATGCAACAATATCGGAAGGTAAATATGAAGCATCCCGCTGATACCTTATTCGGAAACCAGCGGGACAGAAAAAGTGTTTCGATTCAGGCTATTTCAGTTTATTTCGGAACAGGTTCACTAAGGATAGCAGGATCACCGATCCGACGATCGAGATGAGAAAGCTCCAGAGATTTAGTCCGGTGGCCGGTCCCAGACCAAAGACGCCGGCCAGCCAGCCACCGATAAAGGCTCCGATAATTCCGACAATCAGATTCCATCCGATTCCCATTCTGGCATCATTACCGGTTATCTTGCTTCCAAGCCAGCCAGAGATACCGCCAAGTATTAACCATACCAGTAAATTACTGATTTCAGGCATAAGTAAAGCTCCCTTCTGTAGTGTTGCGTTATTTCGTTCCTTTATTATCCGGTTTCGTCCACTCTATTACTTCATCAACCTTCTCTGCGGCTTCTTCCTTCTTTTCTATGATCTTATCTCCAACCTGTGATTTCCACGTCTGAAGCTTTCCGGATAGTTCAAGCCGGTCATTATCCATAATCTGGCCTGCTGTTTCTTTCAGTTTTCCGACTACGCCATCCTTCGTGTTCTTGATTTCCTCCATCAAATTGCATCCCTCCAAGGTAATCAAATATATGATTTAGTTTAATGAGTTGATCTATTGGTGTCTAATCGATAGAATATGTAGAAATATTGAAAATATACGAATCAAAGAAGCAGTGGCTCTTATAATACAAGTTTTCTCTATATCTGGGCTTTATTTTTATTTGAAGTGTGCCCACCGGGCATACCACAAAAAGAAGCTGCCGCACAAAATATATGCGGCAACTTCTTTTCCCTATTTACAACTATAAGATAGTCTCACTTAAATATAAATTATTTGCCCTTAGCTGCAAGGAAAGCTTCCAACTGCGTATTTGCTTCTCCAACAACTTTATCAATACCATTATCCTTTAATTTCTGAATGTATTCCGGTAACTTCTCAGCCGGATCAACAGCTCCGGTGTTCAGAGCCAGAGCATATTCACCTGCTACGTTTGCAAGAGCACCCATTTCTGTCTCAACTGTACTGCTGTCAAATGCAAAGCCAAGGATCGGGATCTCCTTTGCAGAACCATAGTAAGCCTTAAAGCCATCCCAGAAATCAGCACCCTGACCCTGCTGAGGAGGTAACAAGGTAACATTACCCATACCATTGGTCCAAGGAGTATAATCTGCACGCTTGTCAGTAAATACTGCTTCGCCGTTCTCCATATTGTAATGAACGCCTTCTACGCCGTAATCCAGAAGTGTCATCAAATAGGAATCTGTGTTCAACAGATTTAAGAACATCATCGCTCTCTCAGGATTCTTGGATGCAGTAGAGATTGCCATCATAGCACCCTGGGAGGAGGTAGTATCAACATAAGCAGGAGTAGTAGGAACCATAGCTACTTCGAAGCCACGCTCTTTGCTTGCCTGTACTTCATAACCAAGAGCATAGCTCTGGGTTCCGATTAAGTATTCTCCGGTAAGCTGCTTAGCAGAACGGGTATCGTTTGCCTGATTTGGATTGCCCATAGCAGGATCAATGTAACCAGCCAAGAAATATTCACGAGTCTTCTCAACGAATTTCTGATACTCCGGAGTTTCAAACTTGCTTACGATCTTGTTGCCGTAAACACCCTCAGCTGCAGTGTCGGTAGGATTGATGTAATAGGAAAGAAGATTATTGGTTCCTGAATCACCGGTTACAATCGCAGAATTGGTAACCATTCTCTCAAGAACATTGCCTTCTACTAATAACGGATAGAAGTCAGCGCCTTCGCCATCTTTTACCTTCCTCAGGATCTCTCCAAAGCCATAGTAATCGGTATTCTTGATGTCATCTAAAGTATAGCCGTATTTCTCAAGTAACGGAACATTGATATCCCAGCAGTTCTGAGTAGCAATATCCTTGTAACCGGGAACTGCATATACACCATATCCGTCAGAACCATTGATTGTAGCACCCTGTGTTAATACAGTCGGAAGAGCCTTCCAAAGGTCGGGAGCATATTTTTCGATCAGGTTGTTGTCAGGATTGTCAAGACGAACCCAAGCACCTTTTCTTGCGAATGAATTGTACTCATCTGCACTCCAGGAGCAGGTGAAGTAGATATCTACATCATCGCCGCCGTTAATTGCCAGAACTGCATTGTTATCGAAATCACCCCAGGTACCCCAGATTGGCTCCAGAGTAACATTGATCTTTTCCTTAAGGTATTCATTTGCCTTAGCCAGAACCTCGGAATCATCGGTAACATTGCTTCCGTGAAGATACCATTTTAATGTTACAGGCTCTAATTCTTCTGCTGCCGGTGCTTCTGTTGCAGCAGCTTCCTCAGTCTTAACACCGGTATCCGTTGCTGCACCAGTATCTGCTGTTTCTTCTGCTTTCTTACCGCAGCCAACGAAAAGCATGGTCAACATCATTAGTGAAAGAATAACTGATAGAACTTTTTTCATGAAATAAACCCTCCCTGATTTAAATATTTTATTTGTAATCGACAGATGTTATTTCCGCCGTTCTTACCCTTTTACGGACCCGATGGTCAGTCCTGAAATTATGTAGCGTTGGAAGAATGGATAGGCAAACGCGATTGGAATTACGATCAGTACAACCAATGCCATTCGCAAACTTTCCTGTGGCAGGCTACCAAGTATCTTGGTTGCCTCCGCTCCGATCATGGAGCTGTTACGAACAAGGAAATCCACCTGATTTTGCATTTTCATTAAGAGATACTGCAACGGGATGTATTTCGCATCGCGGATATAGAGCATCGCTATGAACCATTCATTCCAGTATGCTAATGCATTTAGAAGTGCTACTGTTGCTATTCCAGGCTTTGAGATCGGGACAATAATCTTGAATAAAGTGTTATATTCTCCACTTCCATCGATTGCCGCAGCTTCAATCAGCTCTGTCGGTACCGTACTTTGGAAGAAGGTTCTCATAATGATGATATTAAACGGGTTTACAAGCATCGGTACAATCAGTGCTGCATAATTATCATTTAAGCCCAGCATATTCTTACATACCATGTAGGTCGGTGCTAAACCACCGCCAAACATCATCGTAAAGAAGCAGAAGAAGGTAAAGAATTTACGGTACTTAAAGTCTTGGCGAAACAGTGCATAGGAATACAGGATGCACATCAATACGCTCAGCGCGGTTCCCAAAATCGTGATGAAAAAGCTGTTAAAATAGGAGCGCCACAGCTGATCACCCAGATCAAGCACATACCGGTATGCCTCTAAAGACCATTGAACCGGTTGAAAGGAGAAGCCTATTTCTCGTATACTGCTTTCCGATGAAAACGAAATAATCGCCACAAAGATAAAGGGTACGACACAAGCAAGACAAAATAAGCCAATTACTATATGGAAAATAATTTCCACGGGGAGGCTGACACGGTTTAATCGTTTATTCCCTCTTCGTTTCATTGTTAATTCATTCATCATATCCATCAATCCTTCTATTTTTATTGTGAGAAGCCGAATTACTATAAAATCAGAACAGACTGCTTTCTTCATCTACTCTGCGAACCAATGAATTGGCTCCCATCAGACAGACAAAACCGACCAGATTCTGCAGAAGACCTGCTGCCGTACTCATCCCGACATTATTCGTAGCCATCAAGGCCCGGTATACATAAGTATCGATGACCTGAGTGGTGGGGTATAACGGTCCTGAGTTCATCGGTACATTCCAGAAGAGTCCAAAGTCTGCGTTAAATATCTTCCCGACATTCATTATGAAGAGAATGATGATCATAGGTTTGAGATGTGGTATGGTTACATATCGTATCTGCTGCCATTTATTAGCACCGTCAATGCTTGCAGCTTCATACTGGGAAGCATCGATACCGGTGATTGCTGCCAGATATAAGATTGTGGAGTAACCGATATTCTTCCATAGGTTCGCTATGGTCAAGATTACCGGCCATGGCTTATTATCATTGTACCAGTTGGTAACCTCCATTCCCAAGCTCTGTTGCAGATGTACCAGTAGTCCACGAGTCGGATCAAGAAATGCTAGAACAAAATAGCTTGCTACAACCCAGCTCAGAAAATACGGGAAGAACATTAGTGTCTGGTGTAGCTTCGCAACAAACTTATTCGAAAGCTCGTTCAGCATAATTGCAAAAGTCACGGAGATAACTAATCCCAGAACAATCCAGAGTGCATTGTAACCGATGGTATTCTTGATCATTTTCAGTGAATCTGAAGTGGTGAAGAGGAAGTCAAAGTTCTTCAGACCGACCCACTTGCTATGCAGCAAGTTATTGAGTAGCGATGGATCCTTGGTATAAATCTTGTAATCCTTAAAAGCAATCACAATACCGAACATGGGCAAATATCTTAGAAGGAATAGCCAGATAACTCCCGGAGCCACCATGGTGAGCAGCAGTAATGTCTTCTTCTTGGTTGAAAACCCCTTTGGTGTAACTCTTCCTGTAGCGATTGGTTTGGGCATATTGGTAAAGCCTCCCTTACTTAATCTAGTTGCATTGTATAATTTGCCTAAAATGCGGTTTTATGAAACATGTAATTTATGAATATTACATAAATTATATTACACATTTTTTTGTTTTGAGTCATTCTATAGAATTGCTATTATTTGATTAATTTTGTTGTCTTCGGATTATTACAAAAAAAGAACAACCTGCCGACTTACTCAGGTTGTTCTTTTATTCATCCAATATAGCTCATTCGAACGGCAACTGCTTCTCCAGCCTTCTCACCATCCTGATATAAGCTTTTTTACATTGTTCATTACGGTCTTTTTCTATATAGTTAAGGCAGCGAACCAGATCCTTCTTCCATAGCTTGCGGTACTTCTCTTCGCTATTTGTCTGCATATTCAGATATGCAACAATCTTTGGTGCAATCCGGTAGTATTCCTCGATCAGCTCCGATCCATTCTCACTGCTTCTAAGGTATTGGTCACGAAATTTTCGGAAAAGCATCAGTTCATCGCAGTCATCCGGCTTGTTCAGTGTATCGCAAACTGCAGTAGTGATAAAGCAAAAACCTTTCCGTCGGAAACCATCCTCAAGCTCATCAAAGGATGCTTTTCTAAATTCATATTTCGGATAGCTCATCTTCCAATCCTCCATGATTCGAGCAGCGAGCGCTTCACTGATAGATAGCTTCAGATAGGAAAGCATTGGTATCAGATAGACCGCCAGGAAGAATCGGTACTGATCGAGGATTTTTGCACTCGTATTAGCGGATAATATACCTTTCTTCCCTCCGACATTCTTACCCACAGCGAGCATAAGCTTCGCAGAAATCTCCTCAGTGACCTGACTTTTTTGCTCCTCGGAGCCCATCGCATATCGGTCTGCCGGAATCAGAAGCTCTTCTCCCAGTTTCACATATTCCAAAAATGCCTTTCCATAAGCTTCAGCGGTAAAAAGCAGCAATAGCTTTTGATATTCCTCTAATAATCTGCCAACCTGCGCAAGTTTCTGTTGATAGGCTTCCTCAAGCTCTGAGGTATTCACTTCTTGTTCTGGCTTCTCTTGTTGTTTCTCTATTCTAAAATGCTCTCCACAGTACATGCAGATACAATTTTTTAGATCCTCCGGTACCGGAAGCTCTTTCTCACACTTTGGACATTTGACAATACTATACTCCATCGCAGTTCCTCCTTATCTCCGGGTTAAGCAACTTAAGTTTAATTCAAAAGCTTTTTTATGTCAATCCGGAACAAAAGACACAATGTCTGTTAAAAATATTAATTTTTATACTATGAAATATTGTTACTAAATTGTAGAAAAAAATGCCGGGAATGTTGCCATCCTCATTCATTGGAAATCCCCCATATGACATAAATACAGACACTTTCATAAAGAATGTAAGAAAAAAACAAATATTAGTATACAGAATAAACTATTGCATTTTTTATGATTTTGTTATATATTTATAGCAACAATTCAGATTACATACTTGCTATCCATATAAACTGTAGCCATTCGAGTAATGTTCATTAGTCAGGGAGGGATAAACAATGATTAGCACCTTAGAAGGTATCCGGGAAACAGTAAATTTTGCTGAGAATTCGACAATAAAGCTTTATGATAACGATGAAGCGGAAGATTACCCCAATCATTGGCATACACCACTTGAGATTGTAATGCCAACACTCAGTGAATACCGTACTGTATGCAATGATGTCCAAATCAACCTCAGAGTCGGTGATATCTTAATTATTGCTCCGGGAACAATTCATCGTTTTTATGCTCCGAAGGTCGGTAAACGGATTATCTTTCAGGCAGAATATTCTGACTTCAGCAGTATCCGGGAGTTTGACGCATTCACAGCATTAATTCAGCCTGCATTATTAATTACACCGGAGGAAGCTCCGCTTATTCACTCGGAGATTGCTCAGATTCTGCAGGAGATTACCACGGAGTATTTTTCGAACACGCAAATGATGAATATCTCTATCTACTCCAAATTATTTCAGATTATTGTACTAATCAGCAGGAATTATTCCAAGAACTCCAATTGCTTCTCCGGAGCGAAGACCTGCAAGCAGCAGGAGTATCTTGCCAAATTCCATAACATCTGTGATTACATAAATCAGAATTGTACCGAGAACCTTTCCCTCGATGAGATCGCCGACATGGCAGGCTTCAGCAAGTTCCATTTCAGCCGTCTGTTCAAGGAATTTACCAATGTATCTTTCTACAAGTATCTGAACGCACGTCGAATCGCATGTGCCGAACGACTATTAATCGACCCGAATATGAATATAACCGAGGTAGCTTTCCGCTCCGGCTTTAATAATATTTCTGCCTTCATCCGCATGTTCCGTATCGTTAAGAACTGCACTCCGACGGAGTTTCGGAATATGTATCAGGGAAGAGAAGAATTCAACTAGATCTTGCTGAATAATGAGTGACTTAAACTGATTTAAGACAATAAAAAAAACCAAGCATCAATATATTCATCTGGACATGCCTTACCTTCAAACGGTAAAGAGCAATCGCTTACAGCAGTCTGCGCCATCTGAACATATTGATGCTTGGTTTTTACTATGTTCCATATCAATCGATAAGATCGGAATTAATTTATCTCTCTCTTCAGAATCAGTGCTGAGATTGGTTCAATCGTTACTTCGCCTCCGGGATGATTCTCCAGCACCTTAGTACCAGCCTTCGTCCCCTTCACATATACCTTCCAGTCGCTTTCTTTTATACGAATCGTTTTCGGCTCCGGATTCGCATTGTACATCACACAGATCTCCTCTGTATCGTCATTCAGCAGAAAGGATACTACATTGGGCTGGCTCCAATCAAGAAAGCTTAAATAAGCACGGATCTCCTCTGCTTTCTGTAATCGCAGAAGCTTGTTATCTTTGCGAAAAGCCATCAATCCCCGATAATAATCGACAACTGTATTCTCCGTATGGCACTGGTCCCACTTTAAGCTGTTGATCCGATCCGGAGAACGATAGCTGTTGTCATCAAAGGCTGTTCTCTCTTCATTCAGAGGTTTGCTGCGCAGGAACTCCTCGCCTGCTTGGAAGAAGGGGATGCCCTGACAGGTAAATATGATAGCTGCTGACAGCATATTCATACGTACTCTGTTTTCACGACTATCCTTTGGATTCGACAGTGCCAGCTTATCCCATAAGGTCAGGTTATCATGAGCCGAGGTATAGTTAATCGTCTGCGTCGGTTCTACAGCCCAAGGGCTGTTCGAAGAATACTCCACCCTTCCGTAATCGACTCCCTGATGCCAGGTGGAGCCTGCTACACTGAACTTAATTGTTTCTTCCAGACTGCTTCTTCCATTGATAAACCCTCTTTCCCAGGAATTAAAGACACTTCCCTTAAGAGCATCTCTTAAATTATCATTAAAAGCTGCAATTCCAAGATTCATATTCTTAACGTTATTCTTCAATGCACGCTTCCAGTCAGGAAGAGGTGACAATCCGCCGGTCCAACCCTCACCGTAGATTAGTATCCCCGGATCCAGTTCATTCAGTACCCTTCTCAGCTCATTCATCGTCTGAATATCATGAATTCCCATAAGATCAAAGCGGAAGCCGTCGATATGATATTCCTGCACCCAGTACACCACGGAATCTATCATAAATTTGCGCATCATCAGCCGTTCTGAGGCTGTCTCATTGCCACAGCCGGAGGCATTGGAGAAATACCCGTCCGGAGTCATTCGGTAATAGTACCCAGGTACGATACGGTTAAAATTCGACTCTGTACTTTCCATCGTATGATTATATACCACGTCCATAACGACGCGAATTCCTTTTTTGTGAAGCGTCTGTACCATCTGCTTAAATTCTCGAATACGTACGTCTCCGTGATAGGGATCCGTAGAATAGGAGCCGTCCGGTACGTTATAGTTCTTCGGGTCATACCCCCAGTTGAATTGCTCCTCACCAAGCCTGGTCTCATCCACCGTGTGGTAATCAAAGGTCGGCAGCAGATGAAGATGAGTAATCCCCAGTCCGGCAAGGTAATCAATTCCTGTTCTTTCACCGTAAGAATTCACGGTGCCTTCCTCTGTGAATGCAAGATATTTGCCCGGATGCTTCATACCCGAGCTCGGATCTGCAGAAAAATCCCGGATGTGAAGTTCGTAGATTACTGCATCAGCAGCATCGGTAAATTCAGGTATCTTCTCCTCAGCGAATCCGGGTGGATTCGTGGAAACCAGATCAATGATCATACCCCGATTACCATTCACCCCCACTGCCTTGGCATATGGGTCTACTGCTTCCTTCGTCTCTCCCTCCACCGTTACTGCGTAGGTATAATAGATCCCGTTTCTGTCTCCAGGGACACGGCATACCCAGGTCCCTTGCTCCGAAAGTAACATAGGTACGTTTTCTATTAAATCCTCACCGTCACCGGTGCGATACAACTGAACCACAACCTGAGAAGCTGTCGGTGCCCATACACGAAAATGTGTCTCTTCAAGGGTCCAGACTGCCCCCAGATCATGTCCTTTATAGTGATTGGTCATCTCAAACTCTGAGGTTGAGAACCAATTATAATATTCCATTAATTTAAGTCTATCCACAATAACCTCCGGCCGCTGTTTCAGTAATATATCCGCATCAGCGATCCCACTTATCACATAGAGAATTAATCTGACTCGTAAACTTAGCTAAGTCTTTATTTGCTCCGCCTTTGTTGTGTTGAATCACAGCGGCTAAGCGCCTTCCTGCCTGTACAAGACGTTCAAATACCGAATCGACTCTTCCTGCTGCAGCTACCAGCTTCGGTTCCACCGGAATCTTCGTGCCTTCCTTGACGCGGACATTGCTTAAGAGATCATAAGTATCACCACTATAAGGAGCCGCTGCATGATACCCCAGTTCTTTGCTGATGTATTCTGTAAAGAGCTCGCATACCTGATCCTCTCCATGGGTAACAAATACTCGTTCCGGCTTCTTTGTGAAGCCTCCAAGCCAGCGAAGCAGTCCATCCCTGTCTGCGTGACCACTTACACCGGATAATTGCCGGATCTGTGCACTGACTTGAATCGTCTCGCCAAAGAGCTTCACTTCCTGTGCTCCGTCGAGGATAATCCTGCCGAGTGTCCCTACGGACTGATGCCCTACAAAGAGAATGGTGCTGTCCTCTCTCCACAGATTATGCTTCAGATGATGGCGGATACGACCGGCATCGCACATGCCGGCAGCAGAGATAATCACCTTCGGATCCTCATCAAAATTAATTGCCTTTGATTCGTCCGAGGTAATGGAGGTGCTAAGTCCCGCGAAGGATAAGGGATTAATCCCTTTATTCACAAGGTCCATCGCATCCTTATCAAAATAGCCTGTCATGTAATCATGGAAGATCTGAGTAGCCTCCACCGCCAGCGGACTATCTACATATACCTTAAAATTACCGTGTCCCTTAACCAGTCGATCATCCTTTATCTTACGAATATAATAAAGGAGTACCTGAGTTCTTCCTACTGCAAAGGAAGGGATAACCACATTACCCCCCCGATCAAAGGTTGACTGGATAATCTCTGTCAGCTCTGCAATATAATCCGGACTTGCCTCATGATTGCGATCACCATAGGTGGATTCCATAACCACATAGTCCGCTTCTGATATATATTGAGGATCGTTGATCAACGGTTGGTTCAGATTACCGATATCACCGGAGAATACAATTTTTTTTGTTACATCCCCTTCCGTTATCCATAGTTCTATACTGGCAGAGCCCAGAAGATGGCCGACATCCGTAAAACGTACTTCGATACCATCATATAACCGGAAGGTCTGCCCATACTCATGAGGCACCAGCTTACGGATGGTTGCCAGAGCATCTTCCATATCATAGATAGGGGCTAGCGCCGTATCACCGGAACGTTTGCCCTTCCGGTTCTTCCATTCTGCTTCTGCTAATTGAATATGAGCACTGTCACGAAGCATAATATTACATAAAGCACTGGTTGCCGAGGTTGCATGAATATCTCCCCGGAAGCCTTCATTGACCAGGAGCGGAAGTTTACCGGAATGATCCATATGGGCATGGGTCAAAAGAACAGCATCAATATCGGCAGATAATACCGGTATCTCCTGATTCTCATAGGTGTCCTTCCCCTGCTCCATACCACAGTCGATTAGAATATTCTTTCCGCAAGCTTCCAAAAAATAGCAGCTGCCTGTCACTTCATGCGTCGCTCCTAAAAATGTTAGTTTCATAGAAAACCTCCTCCAAAGTGTCTTTATGCAATTCAATAACCCAAGCTTACAAACTTTGTCCGTTTCTTATTATTGTACGCTCGAAAAAATTTCGTGTCAATGCTTCCAGCACGTAGTTTATGCGTCCACTAAGCTCTGCAGCTTCTTCTCATCGAGAATATCTATCGTACCTCGGTTCAGGGAAACAATTCCTTCATTTTGAAAGTATTTCAACATTCTGGTTACAACCTCTCTGGCAGTACCCAGGTGATTCGCAATCCTTTCGTGGGTAATCGTCAGGGTATCTTCACCTTCGATGACCAGCTGTTCCAGAAGAAAGTTTGCCAATCGCTTATCCAGGCTGGTGAACAAAGCCTGTTCCATAATCCACATGACATCAGAGAAACGGGATGCCATCAGATTATTGGTAAACACCTGAACCGGAAGGGAATCCTGTGACAGCTTACGAAAAACTGCTGTAGGAATCAAATAAGCTTCCGTTGCCTTTTCCACCTCGACAAAGATATCAAAGGAGATATTCTTCATCATGCAGGAAGCAGAGAAGATACATACGTCACGTTCAAATAATCGGTAAAGGGTAATCTCCTTTCCTGTCTCGGATATAATATAAGCCCGAACCTGCCCGCTCTTTATTAAAAATAAGCCGGAGCAGTTCTCGGATCCGCTGTGCATGGCTTCCCCTGCTACAAATTGCTTTTTTATAACCATCTGCTGTAAGCTGTCCTTCTGCCCCTGGGTAAGTTCCTTCCAGAAGCTTAAGGTTTCTCGAAAGAATACCTCGTCTGCGTTCGATAATGCCAATGCTCTCACTCCAATCGTTTTGCTCTGATCATTACTATATCTATTTTACTGATATTTATTTTATTTATATCTATTTTACCATTTTAAGAAAACCAACAACTACTCAGATATCAATTTGTTCTTTTAATGTATATCCATAATAGGTTTTAAAATCTTCTTATTACATAACAATATAAAAGATGCATGTAAGGCTGACACCTACAGGCCCGGTTCCAGCTTTACATGCAACAAAATAATGATCGGATATAATACTAAAGCTCGGTCTTCCACAAACCGTGAAGATTGCAATATTCATAGACTGCAACTACTTCATCATTGTCAAGAGCAAAGGTTGCAACCGGCTCGTCTCCGGGCTTGAGGCATTTTCTCTGTCCACCGTTCTTTGTCTGAAGGTAAATCCACTGAATAAAATGCTTTTCTTCCATCGGGTGAGGTACGCCGCCGACTTCTACCTTTACAATGTTTCCGACAATCGATACCACCGGGACATGCTTTTCCTTGGAGGCATCCACCGTATTCGCTACTAACTCTTCCATCTCTTCACCGCAGCACACTACAGGAACTCCGGAATTATGAAGCATTCCAACGATATTACCGCAGTGCTTGCATCTGTAGAACTTATGCTCTTCACACATCGCTATCTCTCCTTTGCGTAATAAATATATTATATATCTATATGGGCTGTATCAAAACACACAGTTCACTCATCTCTTCGTTTACAATGTATTGGTACAGCCTAATCTTTCTTCATTATAACTTAAACTTCCAACATTCTCAAGATATCTTTTTTCGGTCTTACGCCAACCGCCTGCGCTGCGATCTTGCCATCTTTAACTACCATCAGAGTAGGAATGCTCATAACGCGGAACTGAGAAGCAAGCTCTGATTCCTCATCCACATTAATTTTTCCGATCTTCGCAGTTCCTGCCACCTCTTCAGAAATCTCATCCAGAGTGGGTGCCACCATTCTGCAGGGTCCACACCAGGAAGCCCAAAAGTCCAAAAGGATCGGTTCCTTAGATTTTAGTACCTCTTGTTCAAAATTATTCTTTGTAATTTTTATAGTAGCCATAGTGTTATTCCTCCTATTAGTTTTAGTGTTCAATTCACTTTCTAGGCTTACTATACCATGATACGCATAGTGTATCTGTGATGTTATCACTATGATACTTATTACAAAGCTATCTAATTTATTCCTGAACCGGAGAATATCCTTCCTTGATGATCTCTTTCTTACGAAGGAGGATAAAACCTATCAGAAGCATGATTAGCCCGGTTACGATCAGCATGAGTTCGATATCGATTACATCCGCCAATGGTCCGAAGATCAGCATACCTACCGGCATCATTATGCTGGAGATCATACTGAGTACACCAAACACCCGTCCAAGAAAATCACTCTCCACCTTTTCCTGAAGCAATACCATCGCCGGCGTGTTGAAGAAGGGCATTGCCAATCCCACGATTGCCATAAATACCAGATACAACCAAAAAATCGGAGTAACTCCCAAAGCGAAGGTAAAGACGCCTATGATGGTACTTGCAAATACCATGGTGTGTACTCGATTGCGAAACCCCTGCCAGGAAGCCAACAGAATTCCTCCAGCCATTGTACCAACGGAAAATACAATCTCAATCGCCGTCAATCTCCAGACATCATTTCCAAAGGTTCGAGTCGTCTGCAGTGGGGTCAGAAAAGCTACCGGCGCCGCAAAAAAGAAATAAGCCGCAAAGAATACAAACATTGATTTTATAAATTTATGTCCTCGGATATAGCGAAGTCCCACAAGTGCATCCTCTAGATAACCTGTCACATGCTTCTGCAAAGCCTTGGCATGAACCGGTACATGGACGAAGAACATCATAATTACAACGGCGATGGCAGCGGTTACTACATCCACGAAAAATATCACTTCGATTGGTGCTATGGTTAGTAATGCTCCACTCGCCATCGGTGATACCAACATGACCAACGATTGTATACTCCCATTTGTTGCATTTACCCTGGTCAGCTGCTCCTCCGGTACAAGCTGTGGAAGAATCGCTCCGACCGCCGGTGTCTGAATCCCGGTTCCCACGGACCGTATTGCTGATACCACAAACATCAGCCATAACGAATCATAGCCGAGCAGGAATAAGATGGCCAGAATAAGAGTTGCAATTGCGATAAACGAATCGGAAGCAACAATCAGGAGCTTTCGGCTGAAACGGTCTGCCCATACCCCTGCAAAGGGTGAGACAAAGAAGGTCGGTAAAAATCCGCAGATGATGGAAATCATCATCATAACTCCGGATTGCGTATTTAAGGTGATATACCACATAATGGCATATTGTACCAGGGAGGATCCAAATAAGGATATCGTTTGGCTGGATAGAAATAGTATGATTTTCTTATGCCAAGGATTGCTATGCTGTTCATTCATAAGTAGTTCCTCCTTTCTTACTGTCATTCATAAAGTAAGCAATATTATACAGGATGCCGGAATGCGGGTCAATCCATACTTTATCGGACATCATTTGTTAAGAAGCTTCGAATAGAGAGACATTTATTGTGCAGCCAGAACCTTTCTTAGTTCTGTTGCTATATTTGAGACCGCTTTTTGGACAGTTTCGGGATGGGTTGCCAGATTTATCCGTACGAACCCTTTATAATTAGCACCAAACCACTCTCCAAAATCCACGGCGATTCTGCATCTATCCTGGATGAAGGCCTTTGTCTCCTCCTTATTGATGTAGGAATTAAGGTTAAGCAATGCCAGATATGTCCCCTCCATCGGTGAGATATATAATTCGGGGAATTCCTTTAACCCATCCACCAAAGTGTGATAATTCTGTTCCACGACCCCTAGAAGACTTTTTCTCCATTCTTCACCATACCTATATGCCGCTTCGCTTGCAATCAGGCCAAAGACGTTATCCTCCATTTGAATATAACGTTTTTTAAATGCATCATAGGTAGCTCGCAATTGATCATTCCGGATAATAATACTGGAGGTAAGACAGGATGCCAGATTGAAGGTCTTTGAAGCGGAGGTACAGGTGATAACATTCGAAGCATATTTACCGTTTGATACGGTAGCACTGGGTATCTGGCGTTTACCTGTCGCTGTCAGATCCTGATGAATCTCATCTGAGATAACCAGTACATTGTGCCTTTGGCATATCGCAAGCATCTGATCTAACTCTTCTTCCTTCCAGACCCTTCCTGCAGGATTGTGAGGGGAACAAAGTATATACATCTTAACATCATTCTCTACGATCGACTGCTCAAAGCGATCAAAATCAATGGTAAAGACACCTTTATCATAATTCAGATCACAGGTAACCAGTTTTCTGTTATTATCCTTTACACAATTGTGGAACGGATAATAAACCGGTGTCATAATAATAATGGAATCCTGCTCCTTCGTAAACATATTAACAAACCAATACAAAGCTGCAACAATTCCCGGTGTTATTCGTATCCATTCTTTCTTAATTTCATAGTTAAAATGGGTTTTCTCCCATTGAATCACCGCATTAAAATACGAATCCGGAACATAAGAGTAACCGAATACCCCGTGCTCTGCTTTCTTCATAATAGCCTCAATAATATGTTCTTCTGTCTTAAAGTCCATATCAGCTACCCACATAGAGATCAGATCCGAATCTCCAAACCTGACATCCAGTGCATCCCACTTAAGGCTGTGCGTATTTCTTCGATCAATTGCATACTTTTCACAAAACTCTTTTACTTCCATGCCCATGACCCCTCTCCATTTTTGGTTTCATCACGATATATTTTCAAGATGATGCGTCGTTTTTCCGCGTATTGTTGCTTTTCTTATGTTCTTTCGGTATATTAAACTATAATACGATACGATACCATATTTCCGCAACTATAGAAAGCGCGCTTCGCGAACTTTCTATTGTCACGAATAAAAAACAGCATTCCGGTAAACGATAGAAAGCACGCTTCGCGAACTTTCTATTGTCATGAATAAGAAATGCTGTTTTTTAAGTATTATTTAAAATACATTAATGATGTTCTTACAGAACGCGGGATTATCAGCGCTCCTCCCTGAAATAGTTCACTCCGCAACCGGCAGGCTGGGAGCCCTCCTTCGATTTCTTCATCGAGGTGATGATCAAAACCAGTGTTGTGATTAAGAACGGAAGCATGACATAGAATGCATTCGGTATTACGATCACATCCTTAGGTACATAGAATTGGAGCACACTGAAGGCACCAAAGATCAAGGAGCCAAAGATTGCTCTCACCGGATTCCAGCTGGCAAAGATAACGAGTGCAACGGAGATCCAGCCCTGACCATTTACCACACTGCTGTTATTCCAGATACCGCCTCCATTGATCAGGGAAAGGTATGCCCCGCCAAGACCACAGATACCGCCTCCTAACAGAATGTGAATATATTTCACCATCTTGACGTTGATACCGGTCGCATCTGCTGCGGCAGGATTCTCGCCGACTGCCCTCAGGTTCAGCCCTGCACGGGTACGAACCATATAGATGGTACATAGAACTGCTACGAGGATGGATAGGTATACCAGCGGATTATGGGAAAACAGCAGCTTGCCGACCACCGGCAGATCGCCGAGGATAGGTAACGGCTTCTCGGATATGGAGGCCATAAACTCCTCGGAAAGCTTGGGTGAACCGCCTGCCTTGCCTATCATCGCTTCACCGAAGAATTTGGCAAAGCCGATGCCGAAGATGGTTAATGTCAGTCCGGCTACATTCTGATTTGCCATAAAGGTTACGGTAACAACCGCATAGATCAATGCTGCAACAACGCCGATACCGAAGGCTGCCAGTAAAGCAAGGACGAGGCTTCCGGTGTGATATCCGGTATAAAAGCCCATAAATGCTCCCATGAACATCATACCCTCCACACCTAGGTTAATATTACCTGTTTTTTCTGTGATTATCTCACCGGTCGTTCCAAAGAGCAGCGGAGTACCGGCTTTAATCGATGCAAATAGGAAATTAAGAAACATTATGCCTTCCTCCCCTTTCTTAAGATAAATCGGTAACGGGTAAAGAAATCAAACGCAAGAACAAAGAACAGGATGATGCCCTGAAGGATTCCGGAAGCTGCTGCTGATAAGCCGAAGGCACTCTGCATTACAGAACAGCCCTTCTCCAGCATACTGAACAATACTGTTACGATTAGTATTACCACCGGATTGAGCTTCGAGAGCCAGGCTACGGTAATTGCCGTAAAGCCAACTCCTCCGGCCACACCTTCTCCTAGGGTATAGGCTGCACCGCTGACCTGTGTCATTCCTGCGATACCGCAGATCGCACCGCTCAGGAA
>JAEZLZ010000114.1 GCA_023415055.1 Bacillota bacterium
TATCCATCCGCTTAGCACCCTACATTTCTGTAACGCACCGGATTTAGCTACACGGCTCACTGGTGATTACCGTGGTCGGACTTACACCGACAGGCATGGTCCAGCTTCGCTGGACACACGCGCACCATAAAAAAGTCTTGGAACTATAGTCTCAAGACTTTCATTACATGTTTATTTGAGATAATCTTTCTAATATATAATTGGTATTAAAATAAGCTCGTATCTTCCGAAGGAATGACCGATTGAATAAAATCAGTTATTTCCTTTGTCGATTGCATACTATGTGTTTGATCTATAATTCTCGTTTGTTCTTCTATTGGTAAGGAATAAAAATAATCCATAGCTCCCTTCTGTTCCAGTGCTAATCCGAGCCCAACCGGTATCTGAGCTCCCTTTTCATATTTACCCATATTGCTTTTCACCTTCCTTTGATTTCATCAATTATTATTTTACTATTTATCAGAATTATTCAGTATCGAAAGGACGAATACCAAACGAAGCATGCTCCCGAGTTCTCATTTACAAGCTAATTTGATTGCATATATTTTTATATTTTGCAAACACTACGAAAAAAGAAAGGAGCATTAATTATGAATAGTAAGGGTACCTCTTCGAAAGAACAAGGAACAAGTAGTAAAGAAGCCGATCATATTAGCAATAAAAACGTAACTCATTCGGATCATCGTAGTAAAACCGCATCAAACAGTGCAGCAAATGATCCTTTTTATACGCCTCCAGGTGAAGGTCCGAAACCCAGAATCACATCAAATTAGGGTCATAATATTGTAAGGGGGCTGTCGTCATATTAATTATACTTCAGAAGAAAGATAAATGGTCTTCCTTCATTAAGCATATATAATCTGCTACAACCCCTAAACATTTTTTTCTATGAAAATGGCTTTACATTATTATTTTTTCACCTTATATGGTCTCATCATTTCATTATCTTCATGATCCAGAATATGGCAATGCCATACATATCCCGGTTCGGAAGTCGGATCGAAGGGAAATAGATTCTCACCTGGTTTGACACCGCCCGACGGAACATCCTGTGGAGCAAAGCGTACTCTGATTCTAGTGACCTGATTCGGGTTCATTCGAATGGTATCCTTCCAGCCTAGTTCATTCTCCTCAGGATCGATCGGTCCATTCGGAGATAAGAAAGGTCCTACAGGTACTTCAAAGGTTGGATGCATTAATGGTAACATCCCGTTGATCATCTCCCATAGTTCCATATATCCGGCGGCATCAAAATCCTGACGGTCTACCAGCTGAAATTGTACGAGATGCAGATGAATCGGATGTGTATCCATAGTCAGATTAGCAATCACCCATTCTTCCGTAGAGCCAACTCTTGGAAACTCAGAGATTGGTGCCATCCACATCTGTCCGTTTAATAGTACCATAATGGGGCCATTCGGTCCATTCACTTCATTCAGTGTTAATGTTCTTTTGATATCCGGCTTTAAAACAGGAATCGTATTTAATTTACATGGAAGTTTTTTCGGTCTTACAGGCTTCGGTGCATCGACAGGAACTGTAAACTGCATGATTTGTCCAACAGTACCCGGGTCCGGACTCTCACCGTCCGGGAAGGGAGCACTCGCATCATTAAGTAATCTGATTATCGTTCCTGGTGCAAATTGTGAAAAATCAATTAATATATCTGCTCGCTCACCGGGTGCCAGCAGAAGGGAAGTCAGCTCAACCGGCTTCGGTAAGAAACCACCATCACTTCCGATTTGCGTAAAAGTCATACCATTTGACATCTTCAAATTATAGAAACGAGCATTGGATCCATTTAATACACGGAACCGGTATTGATGACGGTCAACCTTTAGATTAGGCCATACTTTGCCATTAACCATAATAGTATCTCCGAAAAACTCCGGGTCCCAATATGGATGAATCTCAGGATTATTACCAACATTATTAAATGTGAAGGAACCATCCGTCATAAAGCTACGATCTTGGATTGCCAAAGGAATTTCATATTTACCTGCCGGCAGACATAGCTTTCGGTCCAAGCTCGAGTGATCTTTATCTCTAAGCAGATAGAAACCCGCTAAGCCTGTATATACATTTAATCTTGTCATACCTAGCGCATGATCGTGATACCAAAGTGTTGCCGATTGTTGTTTATTGGGATAATGGTATAGAGATGTTTTGTATTCGGGTCCATGTTTCCCATCAAAAGTAAACCATGCATCAGGATGCCCATCATCAATAGGCTCATTCTCTCCGCCATGCAAATGAGTTACAATGGGCATCGGAAATTGTGCTTTCAAAAAACCCGGCGGAAATGGAGGCCAAGGCCTGGGCAGATTATGCGTAGGCATATTATTAGGGTTAGCCCAGTGTATGGTCGGATCGACTGCAAATGGATGCCTGCCCTTCAATCTATTCACCCATTTGACTTCGATTGGTATTCCTCGAATCGCTTCGAAGGTAGCGCCTGGTGTACTTCTCGAATACTTTGTCCAGCCGGTTTTTTCATCTTTGATAAGACCTCCGTAACCCCATACTTTTGTCTTAGGTAATCCGGGAGGAAGGATCTGCTGATAGAATTCACTGACATCTACTGTATAGGAATGTTTTAGCCTCGCCTGACCGGATCGGCTACACATTCTCGAAACGCAAGGTTTATAAACCGGAGGTTTCGGCAATTGATTCACATACTTTGGAATATCTTCTGGATTTAGTTTCTTTGGTTTCTCAGTGTGAGCACTTCTCACTCCATTTGTGATATTTGATTTTATATCATGCAAATTATTCTTAATGTTGTATAATTTGCTCATCATATTATAAAATAGCATATAATTACCTCCTACCATATCGTTACAAAATATCATATGATGATTTTGACAAGAAAGTTCATAATATGACATATTTTTTTGTCCGCTCCATACGATCAACTTATGCTTACTGCTCTAAAACAAAGATCCGGCTCCTATTCACTGGGAGCCGGATCTTCTTCCGGTTGGTGCCTAATATTCTTTCTTGATGACGAAAAACGAACCTCGAACTGTGCCCGCCAATTTCGACTTCTGTCTGGCGAATTTAAACTTCTCTTCTAACTCCTTTGGTATTTCCATCCCCTCAGAAAGTTTAAAACCTACTGCCCGCTTCTTCGGGTCATCCACTGTATACATGACATTTACAACGAGACCATCCTCATAGATGACGTAGGCCATTTTGATGTTTTCAACTTGAAATCGTGACGTTTCTAGTGATTTTGCCTTGAACTCAATATTACGTTCATCTTTCAAAATTCGATTCACATAATCCAGAGTCTCTTGACTTTCACTCGCTGGTTCCACCGTAAATTCATGCTTGTATTTATTGCTATAATAACGGGCTTCGTTCGCACGTAAACCGGCAAGTGCTTCTGCTACCGGAGAATACTCTAAGCCAATCGTAGACACATTTTTAAAATCAACAACATGGGACATTCTTATCCCTCCTTCTATCTCATTTTATTCTGTAACTAATGAGAAACGTTCTTTCTCTTTCCCACATACAGAGCATACCCAGACCTCCATGATTAAAAATAACATTGTTTACAGGTATCATTGTAAAACTCATGGGAAAGAAAAACTGTAATTTGAATCACATAAGGATAATAAAAGCGCTACAGTCCTGAGATAACCTTTAAAATTTTACTTTTAAGGGCTATCGTAAGGCAGTAGCGCTTTATATTTATGATATCAGAGTTTAACTTGGCATATCAACCCTTTCTGACTTCTCCTCCAGGTACTCTCTTTTTCTGAAGCCCAATACTCCTGCAATCATAGAAATTGGAAGCATCCGAATTTCCCGGTTTAATTTCATGACACTGTCATTATAAATCAAGCGGCTGGTACGTAACATGTTATCAAAGATTTCAACTGCATCCATTGCTTTCCAATAAGTCTGATTAGCCTTCAGCTCAGGATACTGCTCAGCCATCATGGCTATCCTGCCTAAGGTTTCAAATATAAGCTCTTCCTGACGCAGTACTTCATCGGGCGAGGATTTCGACGTAAGAGTCTTTCTCCTTGACTTAACTGTCTCGATCAGAGCTTCATCCTCATCCCCGGCATAACCTTTTACAAGATTTAATATAGTCATCAGGGCATCAAAACGGCTCGACAGCTGCACTCCTATCTGGCACATGGAATAACCGATATTTTCATCAAGTACCACGAGTCTGCGCTGTATAGATAGAACCCATAGGACTATTACTGCAATAAATAAAAGGATAGCGATGATTGTTGACAGCATTAGAAAACCTCCAATTCTATGTATTCCAATTTTCCTTCTTATTTCATACTGTCTATGATAGCGGTTAGATTCTGCTTCAGAGAGGAGTCACCGTCTGTGATAAACTCTTCTATTTGTATATGGAATTATTCTTGACTCTATTCTATCAAAAGAAATCCAAAAAATTATTCTACAGCATGAAACATCATTTTTTTATCATGAAACATTATTAACTCAAGAATTAGTTATTTCAGTAGTTTCAGAAAATTGAATTTTATGGTAAAATAATGTTGGAAAATAGAGAAACTGGGGGAACATCATGATACAGATTGCAGTCTGCGATGACAATCTAGACGAATTATCCAATATGATTCAACTTATAAATCAATACAGGTTATCTAAAAATTTCAACTGTGATTACGCTGTCTTTCCAAACGGCTTTGAGCTTATTTCTGCATTAGAGAAAGGAAAATGCTTTGATGTATACTGCATGGATATTATTATGCCTGCTTTTTCGGGTATCGCAGTTGCAAAAGAAATACGTTCTTTTGATAAAAGTGCACAAATTATTTTTTTCACCTCATCAACTGAATTCGCATTGGATAGCTATACAGTGAACGCATTAAATTATGTGCTAAAGCCAATATCAAAGGAAAAATTCTTTTTTACCTTTGATGAAGTATTGGAACGGATGAAAGAGAACAATAATGATACACTCATTGTCAGGAGCAATAATGGCATACAAAGAATTCTAATAGCGAATATTGTTTTTGCTGAGATCATCGGCAGAAATGTTTTATATCATCTCTATTCCGGAAAGGTAATTGAATGTACTGAAGTTTTCTCATCTGTCTGTGACAAATTACTTAAATATGATCGCTTTGTTAAGACGCATCGTTCCTATATTGTGAATATGCAGTATGTGGATACGATTGAGAATAATGAGATCACTTTACAGACGCTTTCGTGCATTCCCATAGCTCAAGGAAAAACAAAGGAGATTAAGCAGCGGTATTTGGCTTATCAAATGGAGGTGGGATTGGATGCATAATCTAAGTACTATAAACTTCGCCTTTGTTCTCTTTTTTGGAATTGCACTTAGCTTATCCTTTGCCGGTATCGAGGGCATTAAGGGACTAAAGCAATTTACCCTGATCGCCTGCTCCTTTGGAATTATTCAGGTGATTACTTATTTCGTGTTTGGAGAGGATTTTTTATTTAAGTCATATCCGTTTTTTACCCATATCCCATTGCTTCTACTCATAAGGTTCCTGTACAAAAAAAGCATCTGTATTGCAGGTATATCTGTATTTTCTGCTTACCTCTTTTGTACACCAAGAAAGTGGATCGGAACCGCAGTCTCATATTTTTGGAATTATGATGCGGGAGTTTCCTATCTGGTTCAGATATTAGTCACAATACCTCTAATAGTGATTATTATTCGATATGTCTCTCCTTATGTAGTTCGGTTACGATTTGAAAGCAACAAGATATTGAAGCTGTTTATTTCTGTCCCCCTTATATATTATATACTCTCATATATTCTTACCGTTTACACCAACTTACTTTATCATGGTGGAGCAATCATCGTTGAATTGATGGATGCTTCTGTCGTCATTGTGTACTTTATCTTTTCTATTATTTATCTTAAAACACTTTACGAAAAGAAGGAGGTTGAAATAAGACAAGCCTTACTCAGTGTTTTAGCTGATCAATCCAAGGAAGAAATAGAAACTCTCAGAAGATCGCAGGAGCAAACGATCCTATATCGGCATGATTTACGACACCATATGAATTATCTCAATGCCTGTATATCAGGTGATAATTTGGAGGAAGCATTAACTTACATATCTGAGATAAGTAACGGACTAGACAATGCTCAAGTGAAACGATACTCAGAAAATGAGTCTGTCAACCTAATCCTTTCCTCTTATGCTGCAAAAGCAGCCGAAAAAAATATCTACTGTGAAATCGCCATTTCCACAGTAGATTTTGGAAAATTCTCGGTATCTGATTTATGCAGCCTGTTGTCAAACGCTCTAGAGAATGCCTTTAACGCTTGTAAAAGTATACCTGAAAACAACCAACGCTGGATCAAATTGCGCATCTATTCTAAAAACAATAAGCTATGCATCGATATTCGCAACACTTATAATACAGAACCGGTATTTCAGCAGGGTTTCCCTATTTCAAAAGAGCAAGGTCATGGCTTCGGAACAAGAAGTATGGCTCATGTTGTAGAAAAATATAACGGCATATACCAATTTTCAGTGAAGGATGAGGTTTTCATTTTTCAAGCTACGGCATAGTGAACCGACAAGTTCGAACCGTAATTGTTCCATAGTGATGAAAATACCGAAAGCACCTTTGAGCACTAGAACCCTATTCTTGTAGCAGCTTTTATTCTATGCTATAATATGGTAGTTTAGTGATACATTAATGGAGGAGACGAACATGCATATTGCAGTATGTGATGACAATATAGATGAGCTTTCCCGCATCTCCACTATACTGGAGGATTATTGCAGAGAACGGGACAGTTCCATTACCTATGAGGCATTTCATAGTGCTACAGAGTTATTGGAGATTATGAGAACAAAACAGTTTGATTTGTTGCTATTGGACATCCTCATGCCAGGCATTACAGGAATGGATGCTGCTAAAGAACTTCGCCGTTCGGATTGTGGGATACCGATTATCTTCCTCACCTCCTCCCGTGAATTCGCTGTAGAGAGCTACCGTGTTAGTGCTGAAGATTACATAATGAAGCCTGCTCGAAAGGATGAAATATTCCCTGTCCTCGATAAGCAGCTTACAAAGTGCGAGCAGGAGGAATCGTATCTGGCTTTGAAAACAGGAAGCGGTATCGTAAAGCTGCCCTTTTCACAAATTGTATATGTAGAAGTTATAAACCGCGCGTTACAGTTTGTTCTTGTATCCGGAGAAGTGAGAGAAGCCTATGGCTACCTTACCGACTACGAAGGGGATTTACTGTCAGATCCTAATTTTTATAAGCCCCACCGTTCTTATGTGCTGAACCTGCGCCAAGTGGCCTCACTTGATAAAAAGGGGTTTGCTACCATAGTAGGTAAAACCGTGCCCGTAGCAAGAGATGCATTTACGAAAGCGAAAGCGGTATATATGAAGTATCTGCTGTCACCGGGTGAAAGGAGAGATCAGCTGTGATTTATACCATTTTTCTTATATTTCGCTCCGGCATGGCTTTAATTTTTGGTACAGCAGTATCTATTCTTTTTGCATGTGGTCATCGTACGCAGACAAGCAAACTGGTGACTTCTATTTTTTATGCAGTTTTACTTTTAATTCAAGTTCTTTGCTGGATGATGTTTGGACTTAAAACCACGATGCAATTGTATCCATTTATTACACATTTACCATCCGTTCTTTTTCTTGCTTTCTATTTCAGACGCCAGTGGCCAATTTCGATCAGTAGTGTACTTACAGCTTATCTTTGCTGTCAGATACCTCGCTGGTTTGGTTCCGTTGCTGAAGCAGTTTTTAGCAGCAAGATTGCTAATCATATCGGTTACTTTGCTGCCATGTGTGTTGTATACTATTTTCTGAAACGATATATCGCTGACTCAGTCAGACAATTGATGGAACGGTCCACACGATCCTGTCTGATTTTTGGTGCTGTACCTCTTTTATACTATGTCTTTGATTATACCACTACTGTCTATACAAATCTGTTGTATTCCGGTGCCCGTGAGGTAGTACAATTTACTCCCTCTGTGATATGCACTTTTTACTTAATATTTGTCCTTCAATACTACAATGAATCTCAGAAGCAGGAAATTGCACAACGAGAGAGGGATATCTATGCATCTCAGCTCCAACAAGCTCAGATCGAGCTTAGCACCATGAGGCAGATGCAAAAAGGAACTGCAATTTATCGCCACGATATGCGCCATCACCTGTCATTAATTGGTGGTTTTGCGGCTGATGGTGATCTTCAAAAAATAATAGACTATCTTGCTGCCACAGAAGCCAATATAAATGCGCTGACCCCGGTACGCTACTGTGAAAATGAAACAGTCAATCTTATTCTATCCAGCTTTGAAGCAAGGGCAAAAAGGGCTCACGTTATTTTTCAGTCAAAAATCAAATTACCGGAAGTAATTAGTATCAATGATACTGAACTATGTTCCCTATTGTCCAATGCACTGGAGAATGCTATTAATGCTGCCTCACAGGTGATGGACAAAAAGCTTCGCAAGGTATATTTCCAAGCCCTGGTCAACGGTGATAAGCTTATTGTTTCAACAGAAAATGCTTATGTCGGAAAAATTGAAATGGATGGCGAACTGCCCAAATCGAATTCAAAAGAAGCCGGACACGGCTTCGGAATCAAGAGTATGATCTCTATTGTAGAACGTCATGACGGATTATATTCATTTCAGGTAGAGGGTGAAGTGTTCATCCTGCAGCTTATGATACCGTTGGGTAAACAGACCTAAAACTTCTTTTATTATTTTTTGTCAACAACTTATCCACCCAATCTACCGCCATTAATTCAACAGCTCACTGTTATGCTCATATTAGCTTATCTCCTTGTTTCATAAGTTCCTGTAATCGTTGGGACTCCTCACAGTTGGCAAAGCAAATGTGAGTTTTCTTACAGGAGGGGCATTCCTCAACCTCCCCCATTCGACAGAATACAAAACCACAATCTTCACAGGTATAAATCATATCCCATGCTCCATTCCTTTAGAGTGAAACCTCATAATATATGCCGGAATGCGGTTCATCGGTTTCTTCATCAGGGCTTCATAATCTCTTTCCACCTCTCGATAAACCATGAGCTTATTCTCTAATATATTTTGTGCAGCTGCATCATTTTCACCGCCACGTTCCTGCATATACAATCTACGATGTATCTGTACTTGTGCAGCAATTGCTTCGAGGCTTTTCCGTTTCTCGGACAGCTCCCGAAAGCTCACTAAAAACCACAGCGTAATAAATGCAGTAATGCAGATTCCTGCAATAACCCAGCCCATTATGGCTGCTGTCATAGAGGTTCACCCCTTTCTTCTTATTTTGCTATTACTAATAATAAGAATAACATATTTTTTATCTAAAAACCGTTTACCGCATGAACTGTTATTCCTACCGCACGAACCGTATTGGAATTCCTTTTGTTAAAGCAGTTCTACTCCTTAAGATTGTGCCCAGGATATGGTTTTAATGTTTTGGTCGTCTTTGGCAGCAACAGATCCGGAAACAGCCCCGGATCCGTCGTTATATCATTATCATCCTTGCTTTCATAAGCCGGTAACTTTAATCGTTATGCAAAGCAACAATAATAGCCTCCCTTCGATACGAAATCATCTTACGCATCTGTGGGAGGCTGTATTAAACTGATTTGTGTTTTAGATTGGATTATAAAGATTGGATCGCATCAATAAACTGATCGGCAATCACAGGGTCGAAGTGAGTGCCTTTACATCGTTCGATTTCTTCGAATGCTTCCTTAAAGGTCTTCGTCTTTTGATATGTTCGCTGATTTGTCATAGCATCAAATGAGTCAGCTACAGTTAAGATACGAGCCAAGTAATTTATCTGCTCTCCTTTTAGACGGTTAGGGTATCCACTTCCGTCATATTTCTCATGATGCTGCAAGACAACAGGTACAACTTTCTCGAATCCATTAATTTGCTTAAGAATATCTGCACTATCCTGAGGATGTTTTTTTAATTCTTCCCACTCTTCCATTGTCAGTTTCTTATTTGTAATCAAAATCTCCTTAGAAATATTGATTTTCCCCAGATCGTGAAGATATGCTGCATATAGTAGGGACCGCTTATCCTCCTCAGAAAGCTTAAGATAATCTGCCATAATAGTGCAGTAATTATACACTCTTTCTACATGCTTGTAGGTATAAGTATCTCTGGAATTTATTACTGTGATCAGAGTCTTTAGCGGTTTTATATCCTCTAATAAATTTGCATCTACATTATCCCGTTCTCTCATATGATCAAATACAGAAGAATAAACTTCAACTTTGTTTCTTCGTAAGAACTTTGCTCTATATAAAGCCATGTCTGCATTATCAATTAAATCCTTATAACCTTCTGTTTCCTTATTGTATGATGAAACGCCAATCGAAAGCGTGATTCTCCCATTATCCATATATTCTTGTCCAAAGCAATCATAATGATAAACCGCTTCTCTTAAATGATTGGCGATACGGCAAGCTTCCTCTTTGCTCGTGTCGGGCAGGATTGCACAAAATTCATCTCCACCGTAACGACAGAGGATATCCTTTTCTTTCAGATGATTAATCATAATAGCTGTTATTTCCTTTAGTAATTCATCTCCCTGGGAATGCCCATGAATATCATTGTATTTCTTAAAATAGTCAATGTCGATCATTAATAAAGAAAGCTGCGAGTTTTTATTCTTATTATTCTCACATAATGTCTCTATGGTTTCGTAAAAATATCTATGATTATATACTCCGGTCAATCCATCCATATTTGCATAATCTACAATATTTTGAATATGAAGCTTTTCTAATTTTACATAATATCCCAACGTCCAAGCAACAAAATAGTACATCGCAATCAATGCCAGATCACTTTCCAGCAGATAATTAATCGTACCATCACCATTAAATAGGATATCTGCAAGAACGATCACCCCGGTGGAAACAGAAGCAATTGCCAATCCTGTTTTTAACCCATTTTCGATTGTATAGCAAATAATGATAAACAAAAACATATATTTATTATAACTTTTACTTGCTCCGCTGATATATATTACAGTGGTAATAACACTGATAAATATGAACATTTCTAATATCTGCAACGCCCTATTGTTTACATTCCTATAAAAAACAAGTATTAAAAATATCATTAGCATGCAAATGATTAACGTAATACCAAATGTATAAAAATTATAGTTCATAAAGCTCAATTTATATTTATTTGAAAAGTATTGTAATATAGGTATCACAGAAAAGATTAAGCTGAGCATTTTCAGCGTGAAAAACATCGTTCTAATCTGTACTTTCTTCATACTATTTATATACGGGAGGGTTCGTTCCATCTAGTTCACCTTCTTTAGTTAATTTGAAAAAGACTTGTGAAAATATCCACAAGTCCTTTCATGCAATTACTTATCTCTGAGGCATTCTGGTTCTTCCGGTTGATACACATAAAAGATGCAGGCAGATGATGCAATTGTTGTAGCGAATATAGTTGCTAATCCAGCAACTAATGCCAATATTTTATTCTTCTTCATCCATTAGTCCTCCTTTCAATAAACCTAATATTGTATATAAATAAATCATTCCCTTAATTAAGCAGAGCATATGAATTAATGAAAGAAACTTGTTATGAATAAATCAATTCTATTTATAATCACAGCACCTGTTTTTGTAAGCGTCATCGTCTGCCATAGAACTGCTAATCTTATACTTACTGCAATACTATAAAATCTTATATCATAACTTGTCAGTAAAGCAAAAACGATAGATATAAAACAACATACTGTCAAAATGATAAAGCTTTGTTTTCGTAATCTAACTATTTTTTCAAGTTTTACAATTGGCTTATTCGGTGAGTCAACCGGAACGCGTAAATAGAAAACGATAAAACATATTACAAATATAATCAATGAAATAAAGACATTAATATATAAATCAATCGGTACACATAATAAATATCGTGACATAGTTGATAACATCGTAATAGATAAAACACTGATTACCATGCAGCTATTTATGGACGAAGCATGTGCCCCTCCGGTAGATTTTCTTATGATTCCTACTCCAAGAAAAATAAGAATGCTCTCGTACCGGAAATCAAATATCGCTCCAATAATTGAAATAATGGTAAAAATTGACGCCATTTGTAGTATAGCAATGAAGCCATAAGCAATCACAGCCTTTCGATTCTCATCATATCCTAATTGCAAAGCTATTTTATCAGCTAAACTATGAGCTAAATTTTCTATTCAAATCACCCTTTTTCTTTAATAAATAATTAGATAAAGTAACCATCAGTAAAAAAATCAGGTTTATAGGTATACTTAATAATGCCCTTTGTATAGAATTCTCCATAATATTTTGAATCCTATTGTTTCCAAACATTACACTAGCAAATAACATGCCAACCATTTCGCTAACAAGTAATAAAACAAATACGATCGACATCGATCTTATCACTTTTATAGCCGGCATTTTGAGCAGTACTATACAGGTGATAATAAAAATTAACATATTAATTATGGTATGTACACCGAAACTGATCGGAAGCTGCCTTACTAGGAAGGTTATCACTGCAAACATAATACTTGTTAATAAATATTTTTTTCTTTCTATTTTTTGCCTGTTAAATGTATAAATTCCGAAAACAATAATAAATGCCTGTAAAGCATATCCTAAGATATATTCAAATAAAATCAGCTGCAATATTTCAATCATTTGTATTCCTTCCTGTCTTTTTGGTATAGTTTAAGTCTTGATTGATCTTCTTTATTACATAGTAAATTATGATAACTGCAAAAGAATGTATCAATACATCCCCGATGCTTAAGATACTAGTTCCAAAGTCAATATAGTCTGTAAGGAATTTATATCTGGTTGTCTCATTTCCGATCATATGTATACTATCCGCTGCTCCAAATACTGATTCATTATAATATCCGGTAATTTCTGATAATGTAGCATAGACCGGCATTTTACCACCGTTTTGACTTATCACAAATTTATTCAGTAAGGTTCCGATGATGATTAATATGGAGCCGCATATACCGGGCTTATACAATTGGTAAACGAAGATTGGAAGTAACAGAGTATAGAGATAAACGGTTTTGAAGATAGGGGCATATTGCAAATAATCATAATTTCCGGCAAAAATACAAGCCTGTAAATAAAGGTAGAAAACCATAGCAATCAAATATGGAACCAAGGAATAAGCTTTCACAATCGGTGCGATTCTATAGCCTTTTATCTTAGCAAAACCTATTGCAAATAGTATATTAATAAACATTTTATTACCTCTGGGTTTCATTAGCCTTATTGTGAAAATATAACATATTTTCCTACATTATGCAATATATTAACTGAAATAAGAGTTCGCAAAATTGTCGGTTTTTGCAGGATATGAATTCAATATCTTTCATAAGTTATGATTTTGCATTTAAAAAAGCCCTACAATCGTTAAATTGTAAGGCATAATTTTCTGTCTGCAAACACTGATAAATTGATAACATATCACATCTCATATCGCGTCTTCGGTCGAACATTTCATTACGATCGTCTATATATACTCTATGTAAATAGATTTTATATATTTTAGTATATGTAAAATCTTAATTTTTGCACTTACTAGCAACGGTTATATTTACAGCATCTCTATGATTTTCATACCCCTTTGAGCAGACAGATCTATATAAGAACCATCAACCTTAACCACTGGATCTGAAATGTTATGTGGCGGCACATATACAATTTCTCCAAATTTGCCTGTACTCATCCTGACCCTTGACCCGACATAATATTGTGAAATGTTATGTATAAATTTAAGAAGGATGCCCGGATCATAATGGCCCTCACCGATGCCTATCCTTTCAAACTCCCTGAACGTATCAAACGGAGTTTGCCTCTTCTTGTAAACACGTTCTGAGGTTAGCGCATCAAAGGCATCCGCTATGGATATTATTTTTGCATAATTACTGATACTTCCGCTCTTTATACCGAAAGGGTACCCTGTTCCGTTTTCCTTTTCATGGTGCATCAATACTGCTTCTTTCACTTTCTTTTTAATGCCTGTGTTATCCTTTATTATCTCAAACCCGAGTAACGGATGCATCTTGATAACTTCAAACTCCTCTTGGGTTAAAGGGCCTTTTTTGTTCAATATATCCGTTGGGATCTTTGACTTTCCCACATCGTGTAAAATGCCAGCGATCATAAGAAGCTTGATCTCGCTTTCAGGAAGTTCAAGCCACTTTCCGATCAGCATTGAATATAATGAAACATTGATACAATGAGAATAGGTATATTCATCAGCTAATTTTATCTTATTCAGACATTCCGTTACAGCAATATTGCTGTACATATTTTCATAAAGTGAATCGGATATCTCGTTAATCTTTTCATTATCAAGTCCTCTACCCGCAGCAAGGTCATTAATGATTACCTTTACTGAATTTACACTTTTCTGGTATTTTCTTTTAAATTCAATAATATCAGCTTTGGGGTTATTAACGATATCTATTATATTTGTTTGTTTACATACCTCGATTCTATCCACTTTGAAAGCGATCAGCTTTTGTCTTATGGCTTCATTTACAATAGTATTTTTGGTTATAATCAAGCTGCCTCTGTCGTTTAATACATCCTCAGCGATCTCATAGCCATCGGGGCATTCCAATATTCTTAAAATGAGTTTTTTCATACAGGTCGTTCCTCCATAACTCGTAAAGTTTACCCCGAACTAAAGAAGCTCAACAACTTCAATATCACTCTCTACCGAAAGATCATGATATTCATTTTCGCAACGAACTAATGGTTTCGTTATTTCTATCGGGTTGATATAAACTATATTCCCAACTTGCTCATTACTTAACCGAATCTCTCTCCCACTATAGTACTCGATAATATTATTTACAAAGATCTGACAAATATATGGGTCCAGTTGATTGAAGCTGTTTGCTTGTATTTCCTCAACTGCTTTTAAGGGTGATTTCTTTTCGCAATATGTCTTGGTAGCTGTAATTGCATCAAATGTATCAGCGATTGCAATAATTCTACTGAATAAATTGATTTTTTCTCCCTTTAGCCCCAATGGATAACCTGTTCCATCCATTCTTTCATGATGAAATAAAATTCCATGCAACACTTGCGAATCTAATTCGTTGACGTTATCTAATATTTTATAGCCTATGACAGGATGAGATTTCATCTTTTCCATCTCTTCCAATGTTAATGTGACAGACTTATTTAATAAACTATCTTTAATCTTTGCTTTCCCAATATCATGTAAAGCCCTGCACGAACCAGGTTTGCTAGACTTGAATAGTCCAAATTCATCCATTTTCCAATGACAAGTGATATGAAAGCTACATTAACCGGATGAGAATACATATAAGGATTTTTATCCTTTACATTATTTAGTAAGGTTAATATATTCGCATCAAAATTCAGATATTTACAAATCTGAATGGAGCATATTCTTACAGGAGATAAGTATAACTCCCTACCAAACCTGATATCTTCCACAATATTACGTGAAATTCTTACTGCTTCATTATAAGTCTCTTCTAAACTAAACATATTTCCCTCCTTTAAGCGTTACAGACGCTCCGCTCTCTATGAAGCTTTGTCTCTCGACATAATAATAACAAATTCGCCCATGTAAAAACTGTTTACCGCACGAATTGTGTCTCCTACCGCATGAATTGTAATTTTTAATTCTTGTTACTCCAATTGAGGACTCCAATTGAAGCTATTTTGGTTGAAGCTATTTTGGGTCTATTTTGAAGCTGTTTTCGTTTTATACTAAAGTAAACTCGATGGCTTTCACATTAATGGAGGAGACAAAACTGCATAATGCTGTTTTACCCTAATAGCATAAAAAAAGCCCTGAAACCATCGGTTTCTAGGACTTTCTAATACTTGCTTCCGGATGCTATTTACTGAGGCAGTAGGATGTGGAACACCGCCTTCTCCTATTGATAAGAACGGTATTTTTCTATCTCCTGATTGATTTTATTTCTTAAGTTGATATAGAAGGAGCTTCTCATAGGATACTTCTGAAAGGTAATGCGATACCCGGCCTCTCTATCAATGATATCCCTCACATATTCCTTACTCGTCAAGGACTCCAGCAATTTCAAGGCTCTGAGATCTGTCATCGCTTCATATAGTACCATCAGACGTAAGGATTCTTCCGGCAGGAAATCCTTACCTGGATAAACAACAAAAGCATCACCGGAGGGAAAACTATCTCCGGCATCCGTTACCTCATATGGATTGATATGCTCAATAGAGAATTGGGTATTATAGAAGTTAAATGCCCAGTGCAGGAAGCCCGTCAAGTCATACAGGTAAATCTGTAAACCATATACCCTTGTTCTGGAAGATTTCATCGACATAAAGCAATTGGATACGGTCAGCTTTTGATCACAGCAATAATAGCCCCACAGCTTTGGAACCTGCTTACTCAGAAAGGGTTCTATTGCATCAATTGCACAGATCGGCTGCTGTGTCAGACCCAATTCATAAAACTGCTCATTCGACATAGCATCGATGATCTGAAATCCCTCCAGATAAGGTTTTACCAGCGAGACCGCATGCCGATAGGTCTCGAGATGCTCCAAATGCGGTTCATCCGAGATATGAAAATATGTAACTTGGTCAGCACCAAATAATTTCAGATGTTCCGTCAATTTAGGAAGATAGCACGACAAGAATGCTTCATATTCCGGTCCGTCAGAGGGAGTATCCCAGCCGAAGATTTTTTTGTACACTCCATCGACGGTAGCCATTATTTTAGGTGCTGCTTTTGCCCCCCATTGTGTGAATAGATGTGACATTTCGAGATACTTTATTCCCTTGGCAAGGCATAGATCAATATATCTCTTAAGCTTTGAAAAATCAAATTCATAATTCCCGTTATTCACCCGAATATCGATTAGTTGGATCGTGGTACGTTCACCACCGACAGCGGTATCTAAAGGTGGAGTAAATTGCGGTACTAAAATCATATTGATATCTCTTTTAGCTGCTGTTTCAATAAAATTCTCGATAATTTGAAAATGCTCCTCAGAAAAAGCCGTAACATGATAATAATCCGCGAGACAATCCGCATGAAACCATCTGGTATTTTTAATGTGAAGGGGCGGCAGCTCTTCACCTATCACATTAAGTTCCGTAGAGATCTGATTTGATTCTCTCCCATCCTCACTTGTAAACTCCAGAGTAACCGGATAGCGACCAGCTTGGAGCTCCCCAGTGGTCTCTATATCCACCCACAAGCTGCGCCATTGACCTGCTACTAATTTTATCGAATTATCTTTACGGCTTCTTAAAATATCCGGGTACATACCCGGGGTTGATCTCAGATAGCCGTTATCCGTTTCTTGATAGCAGGGAAAGGATGAAGGTACTAGGATTACCTCCCTTAGTTTAATAAATCCGTAAATCGGTGAATGAACCTTTATCTTAACGTATTTATTCTCCTTTCCGTTATAAAAGCATGCAATCTGAAAGGATATTGTTTCTCCCTGCAATGCAGATAAATCAATAGAATTCCGGGCTATCTCCGGACCTGCTTCCGGAAATATCTTCTCAAGCGAGTTTACTAATTCCAATTGTATCCGTTCCATTGTACTCCTCCATTCCCATTCCCCTGGAACCGTTAACCCTTTACTGCACCACCGGTTATTCCGCTCATGATCTTCTCGGATAAGAGGATATAGAGGATGAAGGTTGGTACAAATACGATAACAACTGCAGCAAATAATCCTGCCCAATCACCGGAGGTTCTCATCCCATCGACGATGGCCTGCAGGCCTAAGGATAAGGTCCTTCTTCTATCTGTATTTACAAAAATCAAAGCCCACATATACTCATTCCACAGGGATATAAAATTAAATATAGTAACTGTGATTAAGCCCGATTGAGCCAGCGGAAACACCGTCTTCCAAAAGGCTTTAATATGGGAACAACCATCAATGAGGGCTGCCTCCTGTATACTTTTAGGAATCGTTGAAAAGAAACCCAGAAGATAGAAGATTGTAAAAGGAGCACTGATACAAATATAAATCAATACGATTGCCAGTGGTGTTTTGTTCAAATTCAGTTTACTTATGATCATAAACAAGGGTATCATCATCATGATTCCCGGAATACCCATGGTAGTTATGTAGGCACTGCGTATAATATTTCTGCCCTTGAATGTATAATTAGCTAATACATAGGATGCGGGAGCAATCAGTACGACGACACCGATGCAAGCTAAGCCTGTATAAAGAAAACTATTCAGAAAATATTTTGCAATATTATAGATCTTAATTACTCTTATATAATTATCAAAATGGAATCCAGAAGCCAATACCTTGTCGGAGAAGATTTCTTTCGATGTACTAAAGGATGCGCAGAATACCCAACCGATAGCAACGATGGTAAAGACCACCCATAAAACCAGGATTATTCTGCCTATTTTATGTAATAGTTTTAATTCCTCCAGCTTTTTTTTCCATGCTTTCATAGTGCACCTCCTTAATATTCGTACTTTTCTTTTCCAAAGATCTTATATACCACCGCGTAAATCACTAAGATGCACAGGGTCAGCATAACACCGATTGCCGTAGCCTGACCAACCTCAAGTGATCCGGAGCCCACGGCATGCGCAGAACCGAAGGCCAATGTATACATATAGCTTGCCGGAACGATTGTTCCTTCATTTAATGTATTCGTACTGAATACACGTGACCAGGTGAAGAAATTAATCGCACTTCCTGCCCAGAAGATAAGACAGGTTTTTGTTGTCTCCTTCAACAGCGGCAATGTTATCTTCCAAAACTGTGTTATTTTTCCGGCTCCTTCCAGTGAAGCACATTCATAATAATCTTTCGGAATCTGCTCCATGGCTGCCATATAAATAATCATGTAATAACCTACGGAGCCAAAGCAGAAAGCAATTAACATTGCCCAGAAGCTGTGTTCGGGATTTGTCCATGGTATCGAAGCTAATCGCTCCCATCCCAATGCAATAAATATTTTTTTCAATAACCCAAAATTACTGCTGAAAATATATTGGGTCCACATAACCACGAGAGCAATTGGAGTGATAATATTGGGCAAATAGATAACGGACTTTAAAAAATTCCTTCCTCTAAAGCTTTCCTGCATAATCACAGCAAAAAAAAGTGCTATGGCAAACACAGCGCTCCCACCGATGATAAGAATCTTTAAGACATTATAAAATGATGTTATATAGATGGATTTATTCAAAAGTTCAACATAATTATCAAAGCCCACAAAGTCCCATGTGCTGGCGGCGCTGGACAAAGCACCTGTCTTAAAAAAGGACATATATATAGTACGAATTGTAGGATAAAGAAAGAAAATCAGATATACGATAATCGCAGGAAGCACAAAAGCAATTATCATTCTCCGTTCGCCTTTTTTCACATGAAATCCCCCCTTTTTGATTTATTAATTGTTCTTAATAGCCTTACCGTAATTTATTCTTATTCTTTCATGACAGTGTTTCCACTGTCATGAAAGAAGGAAATTCGATAATTCTGATCGTCGCTAAACAGATATTATGATTAAATATATCATCAATCACTACTCTATTTTATTTGACCCTTAATTGCTGTTAAGGCTTCGTCTGCATTCTGGTCTCCTGCCATTACTTTTGTAAGTTCTGAGAGAACTACAGACATACCGAAATCAGTTTCCATTCCTGCACACCAATCCACATTGCTAGTAAGGGATTCCACAATTGCTTTTTGATCGAAAACGGATGCCGGCCAATCGGTTGATTTGGTACAAGGAACCAAACCATTCTCTGTGAATTTTTGCTGAGTCTCATTTGAAATGAAATATCTTAACAATTCAAATACTGCCTCTTTATTTTGATTGCTGGCATTAACCATAAAGGACTGTCCACCAATGTTGTTTTCCGTAATCGGTACGTTACTGCCTGTAACGGTAGGAATAGCAAATTCACCCCATTGGAAGCTTTCATCTACCATATTCGCTACCTCGGACGGGAACCAGGAACCATTAATTGTTATTGTTGCATTTCCAAGTGCAAATTCCGTCTGACCAGCAGGATAAATATTGGTATCAATGTTATCGGAGAAATAGCCCTTCTTTGCATAGTCCTCCATTGTTGTCAGCATCTGCTTCACCATTGGATCATCCCATAAGCTCTTACTGTCAGCGGTTCCTTGAACTAACGCAGCACAAGCCTCGGAACCGATTGCCCTTTGCATATAGTAAGAATATATCATATCACGATAGGCATCATCTACTGTAAAGGGTACTAACCCAGCGGCAACTAATTTGGCACATACTGCATCAAATTCCTCCCAGGTCTTAGGAACTGCATCGATACCCGCTTGAGCAAACTGTGCTTTATTATAGAAAAAGCTTACAACATAAGGGGAATACGGAAGAGAATGATAACCGGTTAAACCTGCTTTCTGGCTCATTGTTTCATCAAAGCTTACTAGACCGCCCAGCAAGGAATCCTTCACAGTTTCCGTACCCTGAAGAGACTCAGAATTATAGAGTTCCGTCAAGTCCAAAAGCTTGGATGCATCTGCTTTATATATATTATTGGGATCGGTATCAAAGATATCGATTTGTTCACCGGATTCCAGTGCAGGCAGGATGACGTCTTTGATGGTTCTGCCTGTCCATTCCACGGTAACCTTACAATCCGGATTTGCTTTTTCGAAGTTTTCGATCGCACTTTTTAAGATATTCGCCTGAGACTCGGTTTCCTGCCACATAGACCAATAAACAATTTCTCCGCTAAGCGAACTTATCCCCTCGGGTACAGTGGTCACTGACGCTTCCGCCGATTCAGTTGTTTCTATTGTTTCTTCTGTCTTACTGTCTTTACTGTCTGTTTCCTGGCTTTTCTCATCATTCTTTGTGCATGCAGCGAAATTTGCAACAACCAGCATGAATACGAGTACCAGACTCAAAACTCTTTTTTTCATATTATTTTCCTCCTATTGATATGAATGTGACAGATTAAGTGTTTTAGATATTAACCTATCTGTTAATACCACCAAAGTATACATTTTTAATGAAAATGTTGGTATGGGATGGCTTTATAAAAACTTATCCTTCTGTTAGGATGAAATCATAAAATCATTGAATTATAAAGACAGAACCAGTCTCTCTAATTAGAATAATATTCCAGCGTAAAAAATGAGGCAGCCTTCCAACCAAAAATCGATTGTTTGCCGCCTCGTTATATATTTATGTACTTTTTTAAATATCGGTACTCTGTGTTCCTTGTCCTTATATCCAGATCTAATCAATGGATGCCCTGCTGCTCCGCCCATGCTGTCACTTCATCAATTGCTTTACGCATGGGGGATTCTGTCCGGTACCTTGCCAATACCTTATCCCAAGCGGTTACCGCATCCTCCTCTCCGACAATCGTTTGCACCATATCTGCCTGAATTGTTGAATAAGTGGGCAGACGAAGCTTGGAAGGGGTACTGCAGAAGGTTATATCATAGTTATAGTTTACCCGCTCTGTGTTTTTTGAATACCAATCAATCATTTGATTTGCGTAATTTATTGCATCCATACCATAGGTATCCTGAGAGTAAGGTATCGCTTGATAAAGAGTATCCTGATGCCAGCTCACCAGATAGGATAAGATATCAATGGATCGGTTACGGTCAATCCAGGAAGGGTCATTCTGACGATAAAATAATTCGTTGGCCTCATCCGATAATAGAAAATCATAAATCTGCATGATTCTTTTCATTTTCTCGTCGCTGACCTTAGCACTAAAGTAGGATTCGGACCAGTGCAGACTCGACGTAAATCGATAGCGATTCCCGTCACTTGTCTTCCAGGGTGTCATAATAGCTATCTTATCCATATAGTCCTTATTGTTCTTAATCTTATTCCAGTATTTGATGAGGCTGAAATATTGACAGCTGATCGCACCGCACTTTCCGTCCGTAAACAATGAGAATGCTTCATTTATGGTGCGATAGGGAAAATTCCTATCCAGCAGCCCCAGGCTGTACAGCTCTTTTGTAAAATTTAAGGCCGCACCGGTTTTTTTAGATGCATATACAGGAATCCATTGATTATCCTCCTGCATCCATCCTCGCTCCACATTTGATAGTTCAGGAAATACACTAAGATAAATTGCTTCCAATGTATTTAGATTTTCTGTTGCAAGGCCGATGGTGTCCTGCTTACCGTTACCATCAAAATCCGCCTGCGTAAATGCTCTCAGAACTGTTTTAAATTCCTCGCTGCTTTGAGGCATGGAAATATTTAATTCCTTCAACCAATCCTTGCGTATAATGATACAGCGATCCAGCGCCCATAGTTTTTCATCCGAATAGGTCAGACGTGGAATAAAATAGAAGCTTCCCGCATCATCCCGAAAATTCTGATTATAATCCAACTTCATATAGCACTGAAGCTCCGGATATTCACTCAGATCTGTGGGAATAGGGCGGATTTTCTTTTGCTCAACCCACGCGGAGTAGGTAGATGACCCTATGATATCGTGAACAATAATATCCGGTAAGCTGTCGGCTGCGGCCATCTTTAGGTATTCCTGCGTCCAATTCGTATAATTCACATCGATCGGTATCAACTTCACATTAAACTTATTTTCAATGGCGGTTAATACTTCATCTCCATTAAAGCAATCTTGAATCCCCCACATACCGATGCTGATCTCCATCGGTCCCTCTGTCTCTTTTTTATGATTCGATTGTTTATTGTAGCTTTCCTCCACCGTCGATTTTTTTAAAAAGCCTGCAATAAAGCCAACACAAATTAACATAATTACTACTAGAAATGCAGTGAAAGCAATGCGTACATTAAGTTCCATAACCGTGTCCCTCCAACTGGCATGCATTTATATCCTAACCATTCTTTCATACTAGTAATTTCATTATAACCGAAAACAACTCAGTTACAATATGCACTGTATTTAGTTATCTATGCCCTTTGTTTACTTTTTCTCTCTCCTTACTTTTATGGATGACTAATTCTTATATTTTACTGAAAAAACTTCAAATTGCTTGCTTTCTGTCATTTTTAAATCTTATAATATAGATAACTAATACAAAATCCGGGGGGAGGGATTTGAATTAATGTCCAGGCTCAAACAATTGTCGCTATTTTCACAAATCATTTTGCTGACCCTGATCAGTATTATTGTATTTACAGGCTTTTTTAATTTTTATACCCAGAATACCGAAAAGCTGTATCAAAAACGCAGCACCGATTATACCAATAAAATCATCTATCAAACGGAAATAACCATAGATTCAAACTACTCCTCATTAGCCAAAATTTTGCAGTTTATATCCTATCATGACGATATTCAAAGCTTTCTGTTGGAGCAGAACGACGAAAAAAAATATAAATATTATAAAAAGATGAATACCAACCTAGCCAGTATCATGATGTTGAACAACCACATTTATGATGTGATTATCTATGATAATTCCGAAAATGAGTATTCCTTAAATGATAATGATTATATCCTTCCCAAATATTTTAGCACTTGCGATTCTGTTGGTCTCAGCGCCTGCCTCTACAATGCGGACTTAGGCCATTCTTATTTTGTAATGCACTACCCGATCCGATCAATTAATGCAAGTAAGAGTGCCAATCAAAAGATTGGGGATGCCTATCTGATTTTATCGGATTCTGCTTTCCTGGATCAGGCAAATCAGAATTTTAATAAGACTAGTTCTATCTTATACTTAATGGACAGCAATAATCAGATTTTCTGGAGCAACTCCAGTAAAGATTTCAAAAGCTTATCCGATCTTAAGGCTTCCGGTTATGGTGATTACGAAATTACTACGGTAAAGGAGTGCGGTCTGAAAATCATATCCCTTACAAAGCAGGAGGAAGAAATCTACAGCCTGATCAATATTCAGAGATCCTATCTGACTATACTGATTCTGGTTGCCATTATCATAGTATCTTTGTGGATTGTCTTAATCATCAATACTATCGCACCGCTTTATACCTTTGTGCGTTTTATCAACTCCATCAAGGAAGGTGATTTAAGCACATTAAAAAAAAGGGTGCATTTGGATGGATATAAAGAAATTGCGATCATCTCCAAAGAGACAAATGAGATGCTTGAACAGATTGATGATCTGACGAATACTGTATTAAATACGAACAGCAAACTCTATATGATAGAGATACAAAAAGAGCAGGCCAAGCTTTCCTTTCTCAAGAGCCAGATCAACCCTCATTTTTTATACAATACCCTCGAGTGCATCAAAGGAATTGCTGCTGAGCATAAGCAGCCTGAGATTGTGGAAGCAACAAAAGCTCTTGCTACCATATTTAAATATAGTATCAAAGGTTCCGATCAGGTTCCCTTCCGAGATGAAATAAAGATCATAAAAAATTATATCAATATTCAAAAGCTTAGATTCGAGGATCGTTTCGATGTGGAGTATGATATCCACCCGAATTGCTATGATGTCATTATCCCGAAAATGATACTCCAGCCCATCGTGGAAAACGCCATCATCCATGGGATTGAAGGTACCAGAGAAACCTCCAGATTATTCCTCCTTGCCTACCTGGCACAGGACCAAATGATTATTCGTGTGATTAATACCGGAGTCCCCATTGCTTCCGATCGTTTGCAGCAGCTCCAAAAGGAGCTCACAGATTTTTCTGAGCTTAATGATTTTTCTGAGTCATCGTCACAAATCTCTAGAGAAAGCTTAGGTATTAAGAATGTAAATGAACGAATAAAGCTCATTTGCGGAAACAGCTTTGGTATTACCATAGACAGCATGGAGGATGGCAGTACTAGGGTGACCATAACCCTGCCATCGAGCCTAAACCCCGAAAAAGATCAATAAAATATCCATTCCCATACCTACCAGAAAGGACAAACTATGAGCTATAATGTTGTATTAGTTGATGATGAAAAAATGGTCCTTAACTCTCTCGCCCTGGCTTTTGACTGGTCGGCTACCGATTTTAATGTGATAGCCACTTTTCAAAACAGTCAGGAAGCCTTAGAGCAGATTCTAATTTTAAAGCCGGAGGTAGTTTTCACTGATATTCGAATGCCAGAACTGGATGGTCTGCAGCTTATGGAAAAGGTCCTAAAGAAACTGCCGCAGACAAAATTCGTTATCATCAGCGGCTACGAAGATTTCAGCTATGCAAAAAAGGCACTGACTTTAGGTGCCGTCGGTTATTGTGTAAAGCCACTGGAGGATGAAGAAATTCTTGCCCTCCTGGAGCAAATTCACTCATCCATATTGGAAGGCGATCGTTACCTTAATACAATCTTTCACTCCATGCTTTACAAGCCGGTTACCGATAATATTTCAACCTTTACCAATTACCTGCTTCATGAGAAGGGCTGCGAGCCGGAGGTAGCCATTGCAGCAAGCATACGTGACATGAGCTTAGAATTTGACGGTTATGTTCACTATTATAAATTGCAGTGTGAAACAGATACCTTTCTCTATATTATTGAAAACTATGATTTTTTAAATTCCATCGGCTTTACCAGAAGAATTAAACAGCTGCTGCTCAAGGAACAGATCATCAATTTTTGTTTTATGCCTGCCACCTTAAATGATAACTTTTATAAACAAACAGAAAAGCTGTTGGATTGTATTTATTCGTATTACCTGAACCCCATCGATATTACCAAAAGTAATTTCTTAGTTCCTCAAGAAAAGCCAAAGACAGAATATGTTGAACTGTTGAATACGGAAGCAAGTAAAAACGAGGTAAGAAATGTTCTTTCGCTGTTAAAAAACTATCCTACCCTTTATCCTGCTCAGGAACGAACTATTTACGATGTTATTAAGATGTTTCATATAACCATATCACTGATACAGCGACTGGATCATACCTACCCGGAAGAATCGATTAACACTCCCTCCGACTTAATTAAAAGGTTTCCTGAAATAGATTTTGTATTTCAGTACCTTATTCAACATCTCATTAAAACCTATAGCTCGAATAATCCTGTCAATATGGACTTAATTAAAAATGATACCATGAAAAAGATCCTTGAATATATTAATCAAAACTTTACCACAGCGCTGTCCTTTCAAGATATCTGTAAAACGTATACCATTAATCCGAGTTATCTTAGCCAGGTATTTAAAAGAGAGCTTGGAACTACCTTTACTAATTATATCAAGGATTTGCGAATTCACTATGCCATGGAGCTATTGGTAAAGACGAATGAGCCTATCTCCACTATCTGCGAGAAAATAGGTTATGACCAGTATTTTTATTTTTCAAAATTATTTAAGAAAGAAACAGGGCTTTCACCCTCTCAATACCGTGAGAAAGAGCAAAAACCCCAGAACAAACGTAAGGACATATCAAGGTAGACAGTGTATATTTCAGCCTAGCTGTCGTATTGGAGTCCTCCGTTGATTCCATATTGCCTCAACCAGAAAAAAGAATTGCGATAATATTAGAATAATTATTACGATGCAGCATACCATGAAGCAAACACACTAATCTATGGGTAAAGCCTAAATATGAGAGGAAAACAAGGAGTCAAGTGCCAACGAGAGATTTACCATTATGTCAATTTATGCAGCAAAGAAGGTGATCTCAATCCAGAAAGCATTGGTTGGGGATGCTTCCCTTTTGCAAATTGCAATTTATCCCACCATACGTTTAGAAAGAAAAAATGGAACTATTGGGCAATTACAAGTCCAGAAGCTGTTTTTTCTCCAACGATAGCAAATGTCGATTATTTGGGACTCGTAGGCGTTTCTTTACTCGATTTTGAAAGCCAAAAGGTGACTGAGTGTGGCTTTGCTACGCCATTGGGAATCGGATGTAATATGCCACAGAAGGCAGATGAATCTGTTTTATATAAAATGCCTGGGTTAAAAGTGTCTTTTATCGATGAAGAAGGTTATACATTAATCAAATCAGACTGTATTAGCCTGAAAGCTGAGCTCAAGGTGTTTCAACCAATTGGGTATGAAACATTAAATGTTGTTGTACCTTGGAGCAAGCAGCAATTTCAGTTTACCTCAAAACAAACGTGTTTACCTGTTGAAGGGTGGGTAAAGGCAGGGAATAAGGTATATAATTTTAAACCACAATCAAGTTTTGGCTGTTTGGATTTTGGTCGTGGTGTCTGGCCATACCGTACTACATGGAATTGGGCTAATGCTTCAGGTATCGATCATGGTCACAGGATTGGCTTTAATTTTGGTGGCCAATGGACGGATGGGACAGGTGCCAATGAGAACGGGTTCCTTTTCGATGGTAGGCTGATTAAGTATTGCGACGATGTTGTATTTAATTATGATACCCAGGATTATATGAAACCATGGACCATTCGATCCGTAAAAACAGATTCGATCGATCTTTTATTCACACCTTTTTATGAACGTAAAGCCAATATCAACGTCCTCGTTTTAAAGTCTGAAACACATCAATTGTTTGGTTATTTTTCTGGTACCGTGAAAAATGAATGTGGAGAAGTTTATGTGATTAAACAACTATTAGGCTGGTCAGAAGAATATAAAGCCAGGTGGTAAATTCAATATTCTGCCGCAACCCTATGGGCTTCTCTGGCCTTTCATCCGTCAACCTCAATGAAAGGCCTATTGCTAAAATGATAAAGGTTTACATTTTAATGAGCTTAACCTTACTAAACTCTCCATATACCTTCTTACCATTCCCCATTTGATATGCCCGGATTTTAAAGTAATATTTCTTCCCAGCCTTCAATGATTTTTTCGTAAAACTTAATTTCTTTGTAATGGAACCTGCCTTCTGGAAGGTTCCCTTTTCTGATGTAGCAAAATAAACCTCATAACCACTGGCACCCTTGACTGTGGGCGCACGCATGGCTAGTCAAAGGTCACCTCGTCGCCCATTATAGGCGAACTTCTCCCTTGCACGTTCGATATTAGTAAGACGCAGCACGTCCCACTCCTCCTGCGAGGTGTCCAGAAGTTCCTTTGGTGGCTTACCATATTCAATCGACTTTTCCGCTGCATAGGCAGGGACGGAGAACCCAATAACCAGAATCAGCACAAGCCCAAAAGATAGGATAATCTTGTTTCTCCTTTTCATTGTGTTCTTCCTTCCTTTCGTTACCGCTTAGGTGCGGGAGTGGAATAAAATTTGAATCTGGCATTATTAAGTTCGGGGTTGTCTTTGTTAGGCAGTGACCATTTTGTCAGCGCAATCCTGCTTCCTTTGGTATAGCTTCCCCCTTGCGGACTATATTTGTAGCCTTCGGCGATGATCGCTACATACTTTGTGTCCGTAGCCGTGCGAATTCCACCGGTTTCAAAGGTAATATACCAAAGATACGGGCTGCTGACCTTCTTTACCTGAGTACCGTTTTTTATAGAGTCACTTATGCCCAGATATTTTCCATCCACTGTCTTTATGGTTATTTTATTGTTTCCCTTGTTTTCCACATAGAAGGATGTGGATGTACTGTCCACTGTCAGGACTCCTGAGGAGTTGAATGCAACATTTTGCTCATGAATTTTCAATATATACCAGCCGTCCTCCAGTGGGCCTTTCCAGGGTGTTTTGGAGGTGGAGGTCGGTTCCGCTTTGGCCTTCTGTGTATCGGTCAGCATGGTATCGGAATAGGGGCGCACAAGACGGATACCAATACTTCTGGATCCCTTCGCCGGGTCAGCACTGCTTCTGGATGCGGAACGTATGCTCTCCGCCTTACTTAGGAAATTACCGCCACGGCAATGTCGGCTACCCGAAGAGGTCGCATCCCAGACCCACTCGGTCACGTTGCCATGCATGTCATACAATCCCCAGGCGTTTGGTGCCAGCATCCCCACTTCATGAGTTTTCTGACTGCCGTCCCGGTACACGCTGGTATCTACATACCACGCGGTAGCATCGGTTGCTATAGCCAGAACTCCTTTGGATACATCAGTTACGAGCAGGTTCTTTCCGGTGTTGTATGCAGTTGTTGTTCCTGCTCTGCATGCGTACTCCCACTGCTCCTCGGTGGGCAGACGGTAACCATTGGAATTGGGTACAATTTCCACAGCGTCCCATTTCGCATTTCTGGCAGTTGGCACAGCTCCCCATTTTGCGGGGTCAGTGCTGCCTGATATACGATACGCGGGACTTAAGCCTTCTTTCATACTCAGCTTGTTGCAGAATACTAAGGCCTTGTACCAGCTTACCTGCTCTACCGGACGGTGGTCATAGTCTTCTCCCTCTACGATTCTTTCCGGTCTCTTATAATAACTGGGCCATTGCTGCATCACAGACCCATACTGTGCCTGCGTTACCTCGTACATTCCCATGTAAAAGCCATCCACTGTTCTTGACACCTGGTTCTCGCTAGTTTTTCGTCCAGCCTCGCTTGCAGGGCTGCCTATGGTAAAGGTTCCGCCCGGTATCCACACCATGCCATCTACGATCGGTTTACCCGTATTCGGCAAAGTTTCAGGATCGGGGCGCATAACACGGAACCCGATATAAGGCTCTGTATCAACTTCCACCCACATACCGTTATCCCACGCAGAGGTGCATTGCTCAGATATCTGGAGAAAACTTCCGCCTCGATGACTGCGGATATGAGCTGTTGTTCCTTTATTGTTCCATGGACCTGCGGAGCCTGCCGGATCGGTCTGCGCATATAACATCGGGTAGGCGCAATACCAGTTCCAACACCATTCTGATACATTTCCGTGCATATCGTACAGGCCCCAGGCATTGGGGGCTTTCTTACCTACCTGATGAACTTGCGCATCGCTATTATCCGAGTACCAGCCTGTGCTGTCGCTGATGGTGTCTCCGGTGTTATAGGCTGTTGTTGTACCGGCACGGCAGGCATATTCCCACTGTGCCTCTGTAGGCAGACGGTAGCCATCAGAGCCCTGAACGATTTCTACCGAATCCCATACATCGCTGTTACCTTTTGCTCTTGTCGGTATACTTCCCCATTTATCCGGGTTGGTCGTTCCACCTATGCGGTAAGCGGGGTTCAAACCTTCTTTGATGCTTAATTTGTTGCAGAAAACGATTGCGTTATACCAGTTTACCCGCTCAACGGGGCGTTTTGCAGAGCTTTCACCTTGCGCGGGTGTAAGCTTTAAGGTTATAGGTTTACCATTGTCGTCAACAATAGTAATCGCACCGGTTCCCTGGAAAAGACTCGGGTTCTTTCCCATAATGGATTTGTATTGTTCCTGTGTTACCTCATAGATACCCATATAAAAGGGTTTTGAGATTGTTACCACTCTTTTGCCCATAGTAAAGCTTCCGGCGGGGATTTTTGCCATCTCCATCTTCACATCACTGCCTGTGCTGCTTTGAGGTGCTTTTTCTGTAGCGTCGCTGCCTACTTTTTTCAGTCTGGCGGCCCACATATAATACTCTTTTCCTTCGTACTTCACCTTTGCCCAGTCACCCTTTATCTCGGTTACTTCCAGAATTGTATCTGCTGGGAATTTTCCTAAAACTTCGCCATTCGGGCTCGATCTGTATACCGGGTTAGAACCGACTTGATACAGATTTTGCTTTGTTTCGGCTGCTTGCGCCGTCATCGGCAGTAAGAACAGCATGGTCAGCGCCATGAAAAATGTAAGCAGTACGCCCAAAAATCGTTTTTTCATAATTTACTCCTCCTTAATTTATCATCGCTTTCTCACGTTTCATAAGCTTTAGCAGCTTTTTATATGTTGCGTATGGAACTCTTTTGGCTAGGCCTTTATAGTTCATATTAATCATATCTAAATTTTATCTGATATAACCGTTTACCGCATGAATCGTATCTCCTACCGCATGAATCGTAGTTTATTTTAACAAATTCCAATGAGGTTCCAATGATCGGTAAATAGTAGTCCAATTTACCGCCTTCTTAAGATAAAAACAAAAAAATAAAAGTCTTACAATCGTGACATTGAAAGACTTTTATTTTCTGGGGAAGACGGATATTGATCACCGCCTTGTTTTAAGGTGTATACACCATCTTAAGATGTACGGCTACGGCTCTCCAAGCACCCTTCGAATAGTAAGTCAGTTTATTATCTTCTAAGAATACCTCGCAATCGATATCCGTATATATTTCCTGCATTTCAAAATGGTATCCCTCAGGAATTGGTATGACTAGTTCTGCCGGGGTTTCGCTTTGGAATATATGATATAAAGCATATGCGTCCCCGCTATCACCAATACGCAGAATACCTTGCCAGCCCTTAGGATTCCGATAGCTGGTGATTTCATCTCCATAACGCCGTGTATAACCGTTTTTGATGATCGGTGCAATTTTTCTATAAAAGGCAATACCGCGGTCAATCGCATTCCACTGGGCGGAAGATAATTCGGTTACATCCCCGGACAGACACATTCTTCCGAGAAATGTATTGATGATCGAATAAGTAATTCTCTGTATACTATCTTCCTTTCTGATTACAGCCCATATCTGACTCTGTCTCGGCAGGATCGTCCTATGAAGATTTGCCGCAATAATCGGTATTTCCGGACATTCGTGTGCATCAGAAAAGGATGCCATGCTTGAGACGCTCATCATCTTTGTTTCCAGTCTATGTCCGCCGGATGCACAGTTTTCAACAACAATTCCCGGGACCTCCTGCTTAATGATCTTAACAAACTCAAAGGCAGCCTCCATATTCTGTCTCAGCCCCTCCCCCAGGGACTCAGCTCCGTCGCAGCCAATTCCGATCGTATCATTATAATCGATTTTAATATATTCAAATTGGTACTTTTTCAAAGTACCGATTACCTTTTCCTTCAAATAATTTATTACCCATGGATCTCTCATATCCCAGAAGCGTCTCATTGTTGTGGTCAATGTCATTCCGTCACGTTTCAGAAGATGTGCTTCACGTTTGTAGGCCATCGCTGCCGAACCGACATTTTCGATTTCAAACCAGATCCCGGGCTTCATCCCGTGATATTTTATTGCCTCTACGGTCTTCTCCAGCCCATCCGGAAAAAGTTCCTTAGACACGTTATAATCTCCCATTGAAATATCCCAGGGAATGCCTTGTTCCTTGTACCATCCACAATCAATTACAAAATAATCAAAGCCTCTCCCTTTGATTGCTTTCAGTATACCGTAGATGTTGTCATGGGACGGGCACCCCCAGGTAGTACAGTATTCATTAAATATCACCGGCAGGCTTTGTTCACTTTCCGGTCCATGATCCAGAGTTTCATTCAAACAGGAGGTCATCCTTTGTGAAATACGATCGCACCCTCCATCTTTACATACCGATACCATTGCGCGTGGAGTAGCAAACAATTCACTTGGATGAATTTCCTTCATCCAATGACCGAATTCCCTATCTGCAATTCCTCCCGAGATGGAGATACCATCATCTTTACGGTAGATCTCCATCTGCCAGGAAGCGTTATGAGCTAACATAGCACCCCAGAAAATATTATGATCACTATCCTCAAGAATAAGGCTGGGGAAATATTGATTCACAGGCATAGAGCCGGCTTGGCCAAAGCGTTCCGAGCGTACTGCATGCCCTGCCCAGGAAGGCTCGAGCTGCAACTCCTCTATAGATTTTGTTTCCAGCCTTCCTTCCATGCTCCAGACACTCCGGAAACGGTGTACCTTCATCCTGTCATGTCCGTCTCCTTCAAGGAATGGCGATATTCCACCCAAAGAGAAGCTTGATATCATCTCCAGCTTAACCGTTTGATTACTTATATTTTGGAACGTACTATAAATCTCAAGATATTTGCTGTCTGTGATCCAGCTCAGATAATGCTTTGCCTCGTAGCCCCTTGAATCGGATAAAGTTGTACAGATCTCCACCCCATTCTCTTTACGGATCATTATCTGCTCCTTATATTGAAATTTGGCAACCGACTCCCCCTGCCTCATGGTCTTTCCACCAGCATATCCTCCGGGATAGGTATCTCCTGCCAGCTTAATCTGTATGAGCGAGTCTATGCTCTGCTTTTTCTTTTCCCATACACCGGCTGTTTCTGACCCAGGTACAAGAACAAGTTCGACATTTCTGGTGTCACTATCAATATAATATTCACATTTCATATCTCCAAGTGAGTATTCCCTGAATAAAGTAACCATCTTCGTTTCTCTCCTTCAGCCTTTATCTTGTTGCTCAGTTATTAACTATGGTTATTCTCAATATAGTCAACCGCACGGTTCATACCCTCATGCCAGCTCAATCTGTATCCCTCCTTTTCGCCCTATCTTATCATGTCGAGATAAAGACTTCCTTGCAGCATCTGTTCTATTCTGCTAGATAAAGCCTCATTGTAGGTAGGTAATCACCAATTCACATTAATAACCTCACTAATCAGGATGCTGCACCTCATTTTACAATCTTATACATAAATTATAGTCATCTGCGGATGTATAATCAATACTCGATTATACTAGATCGCAGTATGAAGTTAAAGGCAGTAGGATGTTGTACAACGCCTCACAAGCGAAGCGTTATTCCCTATCCATTAACACCAATCTATATTATTACTTTAAGGATGTGAATGCTCTCTTATGGGCATCACGACTCGATATGATAGAGGATATGATTACCGATATTTCATCCCATTCCTTTACGAAGGAGGACCCCATAGAAGAAATGCTCAGCACTTTCTTCTGTTATACGGATTATTTCTATAAGCACCCAAATGTCTTCCGTTTTTTTACTTTTATCCTTTTACTCAGCCTGAAGGGGAGGTCAGTTATCAAAGGCTGGAGCAAAAAATGCATGGCATATGGCAGACTTCCTTTTCCAGGTTGATTCAGGAGGGAATCCTCCAATCCGAGGAAATTGAAGTTGTCTCTAAGACTATTATCTATTCACTTCAGTGAATGATCATGCTTAGTTTCTCAGCCAATGGTTCCACAAAACAAGATGACATCAAAGAAGAACTAGTAAAAGTAGTAAATTACTTATTCAAAAAGAGTAAAGGTAATATTTAAGGAGGAAATCTTTTATTAATCAAGTTTACAAAATTAACTTTCAACCACTTTATCGTGTTGCTCAGTTATTAGCTTTCTTAATGCTTATTATTATCCCATTACAAATCGTTGTCTTTGTAGTTTCACCGCCACCGGATACTGTCATAGGCTTCTTTGAACTCTATCATAAAAATTCAAAAGGTTCGCCTCTGAAACTTTCATCTCTGGGTTAACCAATGCATGTAGATCAATATATACTTCATCCTTTCTTCCTCTACTTCTTATTTTATGACACTCTTTTACTTCTTTACAGGACATCGTTGCTTCATATATTTCTTCACTATTCAGAACTGCTGAATCCGTTAATGTATTGGCGGCTTCCTTAAAAATTTCAAAACTTGCCTTAAATATAAACAACGAAATTAGTAATGATACACAACCATCTATAATCGGTGGAACGCCTACCCGCAATAAGATCATTGTAACAATAACCCCACATGTAATAAGAACGTCGCTTTTTGTATGCTCTGAATCCGATACCAAAACATCACTCGATAGTTTCTTTCCCTGGGAACGTTCATATATAACGATAAAAATGTATTGCATTGGGCCCTTATCATATATACCAAGCTGATTGGAAGTGATTGGAAGTGATTGTAATTTACTTCTTGACTTTCATCACATAGTATGTTATAGTTATAAAGTATTTTAAATAAAGAATTGATTCCACATATTTTCGTAGATCACTTTTTGATTTACTGAGATATGTGTTTTTTATTGGAGTATAATAAATTTAAGGAGGTATCTTTCATGAATAAAGGTACTGTGAAATGGTTTAACGCACAAAAGGGATTCGGTTTTATATCTGACGAACAGGGCAATGATGTATTCGTACATTACTCCGGACTTGCTATGGATGGCTTCAAATCCATCGATGAAGGTCAGGCTGTAACATTTGAAGTGACAAAGGGTGCTCGTGGTATGCAAGCAGTCAACGTTAATATCGCTTAATAGCAATATTTTAAAGGATTACTTTTTTAGTGATCCTTTTTTGTTGTCCTAAAATCCCGTTATAAGCTTCCTCCATACTAAACAACTTAACTCATATGATTAATATTTACTGCCGCTTCGGCCCTACCAGATCCAAAAGACTTGGGCACAAAAAGGTTAGTTCTCAACATTTATGGCCATATCATGAGAGATGCGGATGAAAGAACCTCTGATAAGATAACGTCTCTTCTTTATCGGAATAATGGTTTAGGAAACGAAGCGAAATAGCTTTTAATCCAATTTGTCAATTAAGAGTCATTTATTGATATAAAATAATATGAAATTAAGCAAAAAGAAAAGCCCTACAATCGTTGTAAGGCTTTCTTTTTTTTCAGGGGAAGCAGGATTCGAACCATCTACTCTATCCGCAAACACAGTAAGGGCATTCCCGCATACCTGTTTTGAAGTGTAATCAGGAGTGTAATCAAAAAAGATATAACCACATCCAAAGTTCTCACAGTTGCCTTCTCAATAATTATTTCTTGTCGTGTGATAAATTTAGATACAACAATATTTTTATCCAAAAGAATGGTGAAGCATCATTTTATGAATTTGTTCATCACTTCTGGGCAGAGAACTGTACAGGCAGACTGGCAGAAGAGATGTACTCCAGCTCTGTAAAATCCATTATCAAGGAATTATAGTAATGAACTCCTTGATGGTAGAAAGCCCGGGGGCGATAATGATTCGGATGCATTTGAGCTTAAACAACGAGTCAGCAACGGTTTTCTGTGTCAGGTTGTCCTAGGATTATCACAAGTTTCATTTAGGTTATCACTTCTATCGGGAATCAATCGTGTTATTTTACTGAGAACACAACATATGTTCCACCATTCGTGCCCTTCCCTGAAGGATACTTCTTGGGGGTTCCAACGGATTTAGCCGCTACAGCGGTATCTACAAAGAACACCTGTATACTCCAATAATTGCCCTTTGGATAACCGGGGATAGCTTTTCCATCTGAGTATGATATGCTATAGCAAGTTTTGTTTGCAATGGAAGTGGTACCTTTTTTTAACGGAAGATACTCCGCATCATCATAGTCAGCGGCATAATCACGATCCGGATAGATTGGTTTCGGTATAGACGAGTTTGAAAATCCAATGCTATTCAAAGGCCAATACAAGATATCGCCGTTCATACTTTTCTTACTGGAATTTGTTATCTTAATCGTTCCCGGGGCGGCAGCTATAATAAAATACATATTCATAAGATAACCACTCATATCTTGCTTGCCGGGTACACTTAAATTGGCTCCCATCGAATATACATTTGATATTTTAAAGGTCGCGCCTCCCACAGTTAATGATTTCGTGTGACCGCCGGATCCGGACTTGGGTGCCTTGTACCAGTTTGCAGAAGTTGGCGCATTCACAGGAATAAACGCAAATCCGGCATTTTGGGGAACGGTCTTCGGCGATAGCCGCATAAAGATATTGCTTCCTTCCATGACTTTATAATTATCACTTAGGAAATTACCTTTCTCCATAGACAAAGTGGCTGCCGCAACAAAATTTTTGTTTCCAGCCGGGCGCAATCCCCCATAGGTTATATTTGAGTTCCCTTCTTTCCCCTGAACCTTGCTGAAGTTTACATTCCATAGAAATGATTTGTCCACTTTTTTTACCTGTGCACCGTCTTTTATGCTACCGTCAATTCCCAGATACTTACCATCCGTTGTTCTCAGCGTTATTTGTCCTTTGCCCATATTCTTCAGATAGAATTTCTGTTTATCAGTTCGAGCACCATCATATGTGGTTTCCATAGAACCCCGATCGTGCATCTCTACATTTCCTTTGGCATCAAAATCGGCATACCCATTCATATCCCATATGGTTTCTCCATCCAATTTTAGCCTGTACCAGCCATCGGCCACCTTAGTCTGTGTGCCTGATGGGGCCTCTTTAGGTGACAGCATCGGGATCGGATCTTCTTCCGGTGCGTCCTCGGGAGTTAAAAATGTTATCTTTCCATGTTCAGGAGCAGAGCCTTTCTTTGTCCAAACAATTACGTTCGTATCGTTTTTGCTGCTCGCCCCGCTAGCAGTGACCAGCAGTGCCTGGTTGGTATAATCCCTTATGGTGCAAAAGCCGGAATAAACACTGATTTTCCAATTAGGTGCGTACAACGAACTTAGCTGCACTCCTTCCAATGACTGCACCCCGATGCCTTTTCCGTCATAGGTGATGGAATACTTCGGTCCACGGTCTTTATCGTAGCTGATCCTGCTTACCGTAAACGGTTTATCGGGTTTTCTGTCCGAAAGTACAATCCATACAGCGTTTGTTACCACAGGGTAAACCCACTTGCCAAGGAGCTGCAAATAGTAATCACCATCCGCTAAAACCTCAACTCCCTCAACAACTACTGTTGGGGGTTTATAAGTAGACGAAGCCGCGGAAGCAGACAAATGGGTGGCCGCCGGTGACAGTACCATACAGAGAGTGAGCAGGATGCTCATCAATCGTTTTTTCATAATCTTGTTCCTCCATCATTTTTAGTTGAACGAAATATCGTATATTAGTATTTAGTCTAACATAAATTCCTCTTATAAAACCATTCGTTACATGAAGCGTGATTTTTTTGACATGAAACATGATTTTGACTTAAATCATAGTTTCCTATGGGTCAAATGTAATCCGAGCTTCCCGTTTTGTAATTGAGTTTCACATTTTGAAATCTCATCAAGGAATGTAGCAAGATTTCGTAATCTCATCTGTTTTCATTCAATCTCTTGTACTGTGAAGGAAGCATACCTTGATGATTCTTAAATACCTTTGAGAAAATTCGATAATTACTGAATCCTACACAATTTGATACTTCTGATATGCTTTTTGATGTTGTAACTAGCATCTTTTTCGCTTTAACAACACGAAGATATTCTAAATAATTATGATAATTCATTCCTGTCTTATTTTTGAACATCTGGCTTATATAGGATGATTTTAGGTGAAATTCATCTGAAAGTACTTTTAAACTAATATCTTTTGAAATATTATTTTCCATATAGGATGTCATGCGAAAAATAAGTGTTCCATCATCCTCTGTAGCGTTTCCTTTATTTTCGTGCTCATTTACAAATTGTTCATGAAATATATCTGCTCGCAGCTTACTAATTACTCTCCCAAATTCAGAAAAATCGACCGGCTTAAGTATGTAGTCTGCTATTCCCAGCCGAAGAGCTTTTCGACAGTAATCAAATTCACCATACCCACTAACAATAATGAATTCCATTTTACTGTATTTTGCCCGGAGGATTTCAACTACTTCTAGACCACTCGTAATGGGAATATTTACATCTACAATCATCAAATCCGGAGCCAGCAAATCAGCTTGGTTAATTGCCATGGCTCCATCAAGTGCCTCTCCCACTACCTCGCATCCATATTTATCCCAGTTAAAAAGTTTTTTAAATCCTTATAGAATAGTAACCTCATCATCCACTAGCATTACTCTAATTTTCTTCACGACAATCTACTGGTGATATCATTTAAGGTGATTTTATATACGCATCAGTGTCACTTTCATGGATCCGGAGGAATGGCGCCCCTCTAGCGAAACATCAATAACGAATTCCAACTTGCTGCTTTCGAATTGGTCAGCATTAAATTCGAATTCTGTATTGGCCGATGAACCATATAGGTTATTCAAAGGAAGTAAGACAGACTTGGCACCCTTCATCTCAATTCCCGTCGGCATATACGCCGTGATTTTAGCCCATTGCTGTTGACGCATTGTGTATGAATTAATAACTTTAACCTTAATTTTACGTGTTTCTCCATAGGAAAATGACACTGATTCATTATAATCTATCATAACACTGAATGCAGGAAAATCATATCTTACAATGTATGGTGATAAACTACATAAATCATGAACCGGCAACTCAAGGTTTTTGTTATTACCATTAATTTTATCTAAATAATCCGTAGTTTTGTTACAGTAAAGGTCTTGTTTTTCTGCACACTCAATTATCATTCCACCATCAGCAAATATGTCACAGAGATCTTGGCCCAAAAAAGAGGGAGTCGTTCTCATAACTCGTTCCGTTAATTCTGTAACTGTCTCCGGAACCCAGATACCACGGCTGGTTTTATCAATACAAAGGGTCGCAATCTTGTCATCCAAGGGTTTTGCCCACTTCTCCGGTATCTTAGAGTTTCCAAGAATAATTCCCATCGTTGCACCCAGTGTGGCACAGGTACAATCGGTATCTTCTCCGCATGAATTTGCAAGACATAAGCTCTTACCAAAATCGTCTTCTCCATACAGCCATGCTAAAATTGTAAACGCAACATTTTCCGGTGCATCAAAGCCAGGCTGTCCAATTTCCATTCCTTCATTACCTTCAACTGGTATTTCACACAATTTGCATCCCTGAATTCCGAATGTTCCCGGAGCAGTATTATGTACCTGTTTTCTAGCTTCATAAAATTCAACTTTAGCTTCATAACATTCTATCGCTTTTCTTATTGCTAATGAGGTTTTGCTCTCTTGTGGGATATAAGACAAGGCGATGTCGATTAATTTATTGCGATCCATCTCCACAAAGGCTGCACTCTGTAAAGCAGCGAAGAAGATTTCTCCGTACATTCCCTCTCCCTCATGATCTACAATCGCATCTTCGTAGGCAAACCTAGCAGCGATTTCCGGATGTCCGGGAGCCAAACAAGCCCATATCTCAGATCGTATAAAGCATCCACAACTATCCTTATAGGTATTATCTATCATACCAGATAACGGAGGCTGTAACCCAGCTCTTAAATTAGCTTTTCCTGTACCATATTCTACCCAATTCGGTATAACATAGGAAAGCCAGTAATCTCCCAATATAGAAGCATTTACATTACGGCCGTAGCGCTCTACTGCAGCAAGCCAAATAATTTGTAAATCTAAATCATCATTTGGGGGTGGTCCCATTGAAAGATCTTGTGTATAAAACTCAACCTCATTGATTTTTCTAAAGCCTTCAAAGGGTGCACCCAAAACTCCGCCGATATTCTTTCCTGCCCAGCATCCCATAACCTTATCTTTGTACACAGAGTAACTTAATTTCATTATTTTTCCCTCCTGTAGTAGTTTATTTTTTATTATGAATTTACATTTTGCAAAGCTTCCGATCAACACTTCATGTCATATAGTCGATTTCATCTTTAATGAGTATAGATGCTGTTATACCACCCTCTTCATTGCGATAATATCTAAGGCCACACTCAGAAGAATAGTACATTTTTAGACGCTGTTGAACATTCATAACTCCAATATGATTATCTTCATTATCATCCTTGCTCCAAAAATCGACCTTTAATTCTATTAACATTTTCTCTAATTGATTATAATTATCGTCGCTTAGTCCAGCACCATTATCATATAGATTAATCTCTATATACGTTTCATTTTCTTTAACTCGATGAACTGATAATACTATCTTTCCCGCATATCTTTGGTTCAATATAGCGATGGGAAGTAAACAAATAACCAAAGCAGCAGACATAACCTCCTGCGTAAAACCGCGACTGGAGATAGTTTGCGCAAATCGTATTGGAATAACTGAAATTGGCTGAACATTAGTATTCGCAATAAAAATTCTAGCCATTTGTAGCTCATTCCAAGAAGATAAGAATGTTTGTTCTCAATCGTATAATAAAGAAGAAGGAAAAGCCAGTATAAGCAAATACGGATAATACAATAATACCAAATGTTTTCAAATAATCAACTGCGGATAATAATGTTCCGCCTTTTGCAACGATAAAAACTTCTCCAAATACAAGAGTAAGCACCGTCATGATTATCCCTGTTATCCATGCAGTGATCACATATCCTAACATAATTTGGGAACGCTTTACCGGTGTAACAAACAAGTCATCCTGAGTGCCTTCTGCAACATCCTCTACTTTAAAGGTTAATGTAAATAGCGGTACACTTACTGCCGGAATGCATAATAACCCACCAATAATCCAGGAGTAAACCAGTTGCTTAGTATCAACCGAATTACCCAATTCGGTTTGGAGATTCTGTTGTTCCCCTGAAATACTACGCCTATGTCATTTCTAATTAAGTCATCATCTTTATCAATATGATGTTGATTAATAATTACATCACCGGAAGTCTTCTTTATCAGTGTAGCAATAATGTTGATTGTTGTTGATTTTGCAGCTCCATTTTCTCCAAGGAATGCAAAGAAGCTTCCTTCTCGTACTGTGAAATCAATTCCCTTAACAGCTTGAATGACTTTATAATTCTTTATCAAGCTTTTTATCTCAATAACCACTGGCATAAATTCCTCCTCATCTCGTCTTACGATATTCGAAAACCCAATATTCCGGTTTCTCTTGCTTCTCTTGCATTATATAAATGTAAAGATTATTCGTCTTGTATAATATGGTAACCGGCAGATTATTTATGGTAAGATGAGATTTTTCTCCCTCCAACCCTATTGATACATTTCCTTGATATTTTTTATACTGACTAAAATTATTTTACCAACATATTGATATTTTTAGAAGGAAATGCTTTGTATAAAAATCATAATTATAATAATATTATGATTACAAGGAGGTGCATATTATGTTGCATATCAGACCTGTTTCAGATTCAAGAAATAATTCATATCAAAAAGCTCCTCAGTTGATGCGATTACTAATCATCACACAACTGAGGAGTTAAATTCATTTACAGAATACAGTCAACCCATAGCTTAGAGAAATAATTCTGGTTCATTCTCAATCAAGTCCTGTACTAAAAAGAAATAGACACCTTCCGGCATCTATTTCTATCGCTGTCTTTCTTTTTATAGTTGTACTGAAAAATATGACTATTTCTTGCATTTCATAGTCGGGCACTTCAAAGATAGCCCATGTTGCCGCAGGAACATCAAGTACAACTATCCGGTACAAAAAGACCTTTGGGTAAGAACTGGCAAAGCATGTACTTAAATGTGTACTAGTATTACAAATCATCTGCTAACTTACCTAATACTTGAGCAGTAGAATATAATTGTTCAATAGAGATGGTCATTTCTTGTAAAGCATCTAATTGTTTAAGAGAAACAGTCTCTGCATTGGCTACTTTATTATTTATTGTTTTAATAGCTGTTGAAATACTTGTAATAATGGATTTTATTTCTCCAATAGAATCATTTGTTGATTTTGATAACTTTCTAATTTCTTGTGCAACTACATTAAAACCTCTTCCAAATTCTCCTGCCCTGGATGCTTCAATAGCAGCATTTAGACCTAGGAGATTTGTTTTAGATGACACTCCTTTAATAATATTTACAATATTATCCGAATTTTGAGCAAATTCATTAGCTAGATTTGTTTCTACTAATATTTGATTATTCATACTAGCCAAGTCTTTGTTACCACTTGATATCTCCTTAATATTGGTTTCAATAATAGATAAAGCTTTTATTAACTCACTTGCAATGTTGGTTACAGCAGTTTTTTTTGAGAGACTTTTACCAATGGCAATGGATCCTACAACATTATTTTCATCTTTTATTGGTATCATGTATGACTTAAAAGCTATACCCAAAAAATCCTCAGGGATAACATTTACATCAATTTTACCTGAATTCATAACCTCTTTTACAAATTTACCAGCTTCTGATCCGACTTCTATATTACCATTAATATCTTTACTACCCTGGTAATACAATACCTTTTCACGGTCCGTTAACATAATTTCAATGTCATTATCAAAAAAGGTATTTATATAGGGAATTGCATTATACACCATATTAAGTGCTTCATTTTCAAAATGGTTTTTGATCACAGTTTTACTCCTATTGTATAAATTAATAATAAATATCCTTTTAATACATTTACTTTTAAGACTTTGTCCATTCACTTAGTAATATAACATCATTTGGTATAATCATCAATAATGTAAATAATTCCATTATTCATTTCGCCGGCTCGAACCCCTAGAAGGCATAACCTTTGCTAATACATAAAAACGCGAAGTGCCTTATTATAAGCGCGCAGTTACACTGCGCTCTAGACCCACTCCGCTGATAGAAAGGGCATTCCCGCATGCCGATATTGAAGTGTAATCAGGAGTGTAATCAAAATTCACTACTTTAATCTTATCTCATTTATCTTCTTCACGAAATCATTGAATATATTGTGATGCAATTACATTATCAATTGTTAAGGTCATGATATTCCCTGAATCATACAACTTCAATAGTTCATCCGCTTCACCGTAAACCAATGCTCCATAGGTACTTATTCCGTTATCCTCTGCATACTCTAATGCGCTCTTATAATCATACGATTTTGTATTTCCAACTAATGTAGTAACCGCTTCTTGATGATCTACCAGATAATTAAGGAGGCTGGTATAATGCGTTTCATAATTTTTTGCCATATAAGCTTCATAAGCTATATCTATAGGAGAAACCATTAGATCAATAAGTTCAAACCCCGGATATTTATCCTGATCAATTTTATCACTTGATACAACACTATCATTCGGGCCTGTGTAAAAGCCCATTAACTGCTGTCCTTGAACTTTTGCTGTACGTACTGCGATCCATTTAAAATCAATATTCTTAAAAGAGATAAACTTTAATTTACACAATTCCTCGATTGTCAAGTCATCTGTAAAGCGAACCCATGCAGAAATATAAGAGGTGGAGGGCAATTTTCTGATATGCTCTATCTGTGTTACAGTATTCATCCTCAGCATATCTAATGAAGTTTCATATTCACTACTTCCTCCCTCGGCATTCCAAAATTCTGTAAAGGCAAAGTTGCCTCGGCTGGCATAAAAACTATCGTGATCACCCACACGCATATTTTTATCCAATTGTGCCCTTACTGTCTCATACTCCTTCGTAAACAGATTCTTTCTCTGATAGATTATGTTATATTTTCCAAAACCTAGCTTCTCGCCATGAGCCAATCCGGTTATTGCATATCCCGGCTTGGATACTTCAGTGATAGCTCGTATATCATTAAAAAAGTCCTGTTGGTATTTCTGCTCTGCCGTCTTTCTTGTGGGGTCATAATATTGACTGGACACCAGCGGAGATATGATATATTGGATTATTAAAACGATTGCAAATACACATACTACCGATATTCCTACGACAGCTGCAAGTCTTTTATATACAGTTCTCTTAATAGATCTTTCGATTTTATACTGTTCGTTCGCTACAATGGCTTTTCCTGCTGTTCCCGGTAACAAGAATTTTTCAATTTCTTCAGCTAGATATTCATTAATTGCTTCGCTCTTTTCAAGTTCCCTCTCTACCAATAGTTTTTCTTCCTCTGTTAATGTACCGTCTTTATATTTTGCTAAAAGTTCACGAAATGTCATATGAAATCCTCCTTATTCAATCGCTCCTTTAAGTATTTTCTGGCTCTGCTGATTAACATTCTACTTGCACCATAAGAAATGTTCATCATCTCTGAAATGATCTCCAGCGGTATATCACAATAGTAATATAGGATAAGTATTTCTTTATATGTCTGAGAAAGTTGTTGAATAGCCTCATATAATATACATCGTTTTTCCTCTATAATGATATGGTTGAATACATCATCATTAGTGATAGAATAATCTTCTATGGGTTTATCAAGTAAATATTTTTTCTTTTTGATTCCATCTAACCAGGAATTTTTGCATACTCGGAATAGCCAATATTTAATATTTCCATCTTCCTGCTTCAAAGAAATCAACGCTTTAAAAAAAGTATCACTTACCAATTCTTGAGCATCATGATGATCATTGCAAAGCGAAAAAGCATACAGATATACTTCATTAGCGTATAGCCTATATAGTTTTTCTAATGAATTTTTAGTCATATACTTCCTCCCTTCACTTAATAAACGATTGAAAAATGAAAATGTAACTCCATCAGGTTAATTTTAATATTTTTAAATATTTCATGAAACTATTTCTCCATATTAAATTGATAAAGATCAGACCTTTGCTTCATAATAACACAAAATCCCCAACTTATGTCTCTGTCCATAACAAAAAAGGACAAAAAGAGTTATTCTTGAATAAACTTCAACTAATAGGTTGCGACCAACACCAACCTGAGTATCAAAAAGCGGGAAACGCTTACAAATAATTGATTACACTTTTGATTACACTCTCGATTCTTATACGCAAAAAAAGCCTTGAAACCATTGATTTTCAAGACTTTTATGTTACAGGGGCAGTAGGATTTGAACCATCTGCCCTATCCTCAAACACTGATAGAAAGGGCATTCCCGCATGCCAATTTTGAAGTGTAATCAGGAGTGTAATCAAATAAGAATAAGAAGAATATTATAGTATTTCCAAGTAATCTTAGCATAATGATAATTTTGTCAGATCAGTATATTCTTTCAGAGCATCGTCAGTTTGCAATGACGACCTTGTTAGTATTGTTGCCGAATTTTTTACTAATGAATTTCTCCGCCTGCCCAGCGGGGTATTGGACATAAGTTCTGCCGGAAATTGGGCAGGAGCTCATTGTTAAGGTGCAGAATGTATTGTTATAAACATTTGGTAGATTTTTATCAGGTAACCGGCATTTGAATAGGGTACCATAACAGCCAAAGAACAGGTTATCATGGATGCGCAAATTGCGGTTAGTGTTGGGATACTCCGGTATATCCAATCCACTTCCCATCGGATAACCTTGGGTATCCTGCGTATTGCCCCAGGTAAATCCGCTCATTACGACGATGTTTTCGGAAACGTCGATGTCATTCCAGAACGGTTCGGCATTCTCATCCATATTATAATGTACAATTAAGATACCATAGTTACTACGCTCAATCAGATTCCTAGCAACTGTGTTGTTGTGATGTGCTCCTGCATTGTCTGGTTCTAGAGTTATACCTTCTTGGAATGTATCGTGAATATAGTTACCTGCAATGACATTGTTCTGACCGCCAATAGACATGCCTCCTCCACTTACATTGACTATATCTTTGTTCGGCGCGAACAGCTCATTTCCATTGTCAGAGAGCATTGCGCCGCCGCACCAGCTGACCTCGCAGTTCTGAATCGTACTATCAGAGTTACCGGATGAGATACCCGTGGTACCGACATACCGGATGCAAAGATTATCCACTGTACAGCCTGGTTGCAGTTCTATAAAGGAACTATTGTTACCCTTGCCCCTGCATCCAAATTCGATTGAATCAAATATTTTACCGGGGTTACCTTCGTCACAGCGGAAATAAAGCGATCCATCCGTGACAATGTCCGGATACCAGATATATTCCACCTTATCCGTTTTCGGCAGACCGCTGTCAACGCAGGAAAAGAACTCATGGTTGCGGTCCAGCTGCTTCTTCACATTGAAATTCGTGCCGTCGGAGTTCATCCACCGTCCTTTACGCCAATGTGGGGCAACCTTGTAAGCCCAGCTTTCCCCACCATTAAAGTAGAGGTTACCACAGTCGTACATATCGCGATAAAACTTCCATATTTTTTCATCGTTCGCGCCATCGTAATATAGTATCCACTTACTTGGGTCTGCACCGTCCTCGGGCGACAGGGTAAAAACAGGTTTAGCGCCATCACCGTAGGCAGAATAGGTCACGCCTTCCATACAGAGCAAATATTCGCCGCGCCATAGGCCGCCACGTTCAAAGAACACAGCGTCGCCGGGATTTAGATTTGCATTGTTGACCATATCCACCGTCGCCCACGCGGTAGCAGGCGTCTTACCGTCTTTTGCATCGCTACCGCTGTTGGAGACGTAATACGAGGTACCAGTATAGGTGACCTTCGTGGGGCTGTTCTGGATTTCTTTACTCCGTTCGTCAACCAGCCTAAAATAAGTTAGGCTCTTTTCGCTACACCACTTTGTATAATCCACTTTGGTGGCTACCCCCCAGTCGCTCTCATACAATCGCAATACTGCCTTGATGGCAGCCTCGCGTGTCAGCGCACTACCGAAGTGAATCAGTCCGTTTTCGTCAAAGTCTAATATAGAAGCTCCATCTACACAGGAGGGCTGTCTGGTTGCAAGATAACAGGCAGCCTGTATATAATTATAATCCATCCGTTTGTGTTCAATCGGACTATACCACTTTTTGTCCCAGCCGGGAAACAGGGGATAGTCCCATTTGACGCCGTCCCACCACCCTACACCATCACCTCCAAGAAATGGCTCCAGGTCCATGGCGCCGCTGTCAAGATAGATCTTGTTTGTAATCTGTGCAGCATAAAGGATTGCCAGCATACCGTCATCCCGCTGCATTTTCTGATTTGATTTAAGTGCCAGCGCGGCAACCTTCTGCCATTTTGAAGCAAGCTCCTTATCATAGAGCGTCACGTAATTTGTTAGCATCTTACAAAACTCAGCATATGTGATAGTCTTGTTCCAATCACCTTGTATCTCCTTGGGCACAAAGCTATAGGATATGGCACGCTGCACTTCTTTGTCCACCTCTACAACCTTTAGCGTCAACACAACCTTCTTTGCGTAGCCCTTGACAGTCCCTTTATATACAAAGGTTCCGGCTTTTGACGTCTCTGCTGTTTTGGGGTTCCATGTGACTGCTACCTTTTGGGTGGTTTTATTGCTCATAATAGCAACTACTGTATTCGGCAGCAAAAATCTTTCATTTAAAGAAACAGATATAGTTAAATCTTTGATTTTATTAATCTTTACAGTTGCGGCAAATGATGTGCCAGACAAAATAGAGAGTGAAATTGAAACAGATATAATTATGGATATTATTTTAGAATAACTTTTCAAAACGAATCCTCCCCGTACGCCATAATAGTAATTATTGACTTGTAACCAGAGTCTTTCTCTAATGCAATTGGTAACTATTGGATATATTATAAAACTTTTGGTCGAAAAATTCAATAAAGGATTGTTACTGTTTTTGATTACACTCGTCATTTATTTACGTAAAAAAGTCTTGAAAACGTTGATTTTCAAGACTTTCTGGTTCTAATGGAGTCCTTTCAGACGCTGTTTACAGGGGCAGTAGGATTTGAATCATCTGCCCTATCCGCAAACACTGATAGAAAGGGCATTCCCGCATGCCATAATTGAAGTGTAATCAGGAGTGTAATCAAAACACATATAATTCCAAAATATCATCTAAAATATCGTTGATATACAACAATTTTATTGCTCGCATAAATATGTGATAATATGTAGTTAATTGCTAAACTCTTGATAACTTAAAGGATATACCAAGGCTTCATAACCCATCTGCCAGCAGCAGGATTAGAACCTTTATACCACCGTAACCTTTATCTTCTTATACACCCCATTCTGCGCATAAACGTACACATAACAGGTACCCTTTGCTTTTGCAGAGATCTTACCTTTATTGTTCACGGTTGCAATCTTTTCGTTGGCGGATTCATAACAAAGAATTGCTGTATGCTCCTTCAGCTTTTTACCTTTCGGTAGAACCACCTGGTAGGTCATAGTTTTGAATTCTCCTACCGTCAGTTTTACCGATGCTGTATCCGAAGTTACCTTGGTCGGATTAGCATAGGTCTTGCTTTCAGTCATAGAATGTACTACCTTAGAGGTTATTATGACTAGCTTTTCTTCACCGATTGTCCGGTAAGCCTTGACCTGGTACTTGTAGTAAGTCCCCCGCTTCAAGTTTTTAACCGTGAAACTTGTGGTATTAGCCGGAAGGTCCGCCAATTGAATCATCTCATCCCCGCATTTTCCACCGTAGATCAGATAACCATCCACGCTTTCAACACTCTTATAGGATAAGGTTTGTGAGGTCTTGTCTACCTTTACTTTCAACTGCAGATGATGGAAATCGTAATAAGTCTTTATACTGCTACTATCCAGATAAGTCAGAGCATAAGTCGAGAATTTGTCGGTTTCAAAAGTAAACAGATGTGTTACCGGATCATAGGTTCCATCTATCCTGGTTATTTCTCCGTCATGAAGCCGGATGACATAGAACATTCTGCTTTTTGCTACATCCGTATTCCGGAAATTCTCCGGTACCTCCATGGTGATTCTGATCTTACCCCGTGTTTCGGTAACCTTTGTCAGTTCCCTGTTTCCAATCTGCTTATATAACGACAAGTCAACATATAGGACTGATATGTCTGAAGTATCATTTCCTGACGCTCCATTCTCCGAAGCCAACTTTTCTAGTATCAGCTCTTTCTGTTCCTCACTGACCGATGTGCCGATGTCGCTAACCTTAATTATTATCTTTGCATCCTCTCCTCCGGCAACTAATTTCTGTTCCTCGGGAGTCAATACACTGGTCCTTAGTTCATCCTTGTTGGTGTTTACCTCTATTGCCGGTGCATCGTCAGTTTGCTGTTGGGTTATTTCCACTGTTCCCTCGGACTCGGGAGTTGGTATTTTTTCTTCGCCGCTAGGGGTAGATGGAGTAGTATATGCAATGATTGTGATGATCTGATAGTCGGAGGCCAGTACAGTGCCCGCAGCCCTAACGCGTACCAGATAAGTACCAGAAGCAAGGCTTGTGGTACCGTAAGCAGTGATCCAGGTTCTACCGTTATCAGCGCTGTATTCATGTATTGCTGTCGTGAGTATGCTGCCGTTTCCGCCAATGTTGCCAGGTTGGGTTGCTGTCAGAGCCGGCTTTGCCGCCTTGGTAACCGTTATGGTCCGAGCATCTGAATCTGTTGTAGTGGAGCCATTACCATTCTTTATCACCGAGATGGTGCAGGTAGAAATGCCAGTCAGGTTTACGTCATCGCTGGAGTCTATAGCTTCCCACTCTCCGTTGTCAATTCGATACTTCATTCCAGCAGTCACGTTGGAGAGCTTGCCGCTATCCTGGCCGGTCGCAGTAAAGATCACGTTGGGTGTGGCCTCCGGCGGTACTGATGCAGTTTTGGGAAATACTGCTGTTACAATTCCTGAATTAGCTTCATTTGTCGCTACCGCTCCTGCTACTGTAAAGAAGTTTCCTGTCACGCCCGTTAGCGTATAGCCTGTTTTTGGTATAATTGTAATTGTTGCTTTATACACCGTGCTGCCCTTAAATGTCGCATCGGAAGGTGACCATGATATTGTCGCCGTATATTCTGTTGTATCAGCTATTGTGGCTGTCGGAACTTCTCCGGTAATCGGTACTGCTATTCCAGCTATTGCTTCTTTTGCAGGATTGGCTGCCTTTGTCACTGTAACAGTAACAGTATATTCCTGTGTTGAGCTATCTGCTGCTGTTACTGTGTATTCTACAGGGTTTGTAAAATTTTGTGGCACTCCTGTATTTGGTGATACACTTGCTCCTGTATGAGTTATGGATGGAACCAGTGCGGTGACATCCGTTCCGTAGGGTACTGTCAGAGCTATTGCTTTGCTTGCCTCATTTATTGTTCCGATCACATTTGGAGTTAATCCATTAAAGTTAAAAGCTGTCATTGCTTTTGCAGGATTGGCCGCCCTTGTCACTGTAACAGTATATTTCTGTGTTGAGCTATCTGCTGCTGTTACTGTGTATTCTACAGGGTTTGTAAAGTTTTGTGCCACCCCTGTATTTGGTGATACACTTGCTCCTGTATGAGTTATGGATGGAACCAGTGCGGTTACATCCGTTCCGTAGGGTACTGTCAGAGCTATTGCTTTGCCTGCCTCATTTATTGTTCCGGTCACCTTTGGAGTTAATCCATTAAAGTTAAAAGCTGTTATTGCTTTTGCCGGATTGGCCCCCCTTGTCACTGTAACAGTATATTTCTGTGTTGAGCTATCTGCTGCTGTTACTGTGTATTCTACAGGGTTTGTAAAGTTTTGTGCCCACCCTGTATTTGGTGATACACTTGCTCCTGTATGAGTTATGGTTGGAACCAGTGCGGTTACATCCGTTCCGTAGGGT
>JAEZLZ010000032.1 GCA_023415055.1 Bacillota bacterium
GCTGACACATTTATCTACGGGCGTGTTGTCCCAATTTGAAATTCCGTCAGCCAATCACCTTCATTATAAAATAAAAGAGTGAAGGCTGCTTGAACCTTCACTTATATATTACGAATTTGAATTTGTAGGTGGAAGAAATGATATTTGAATCAGAAAGATTAAGCTTTAGGTTAATTGAGCAGGGGGATTTGGACGACATTTCCAATAATATATGGGGCAACAGTGAGACAATGCGATTCTGTGGAGGCGTGATTTCAAAAGAGAAAATTTCTCAAATTATAGAATACAGTCTCTGTCAGTATAACACGTACGGCAATGCAATTTTTGCGGTAACCCAAAATGATGAGCTATTGGGAATTTGTGGAGGAAAACTTGACGAGGATGATCCACTTCACGTTGAGCTGGTTATTCACCTTGCAAAAGAATACCAGCATCAAGGATATGGTACAGAGGCTTTGAAAGCATATGTTGAATGGCTCAAGGACGGAAATAGGGCTACATGTATATATGCTTCAGTACACCCAGATAATCATGCTTCATTAAACATTACAAGAAAATGTGGTCTTGTTCAATGTGGTTTCAGGCAGTATGAAGATACAGGATTTGTGGATGAACCATATTTTGAGCTTAATCTTGGTTAGAACAATTAGATATATAAATGTTACGAAACTAACGTTGTTTGGGTATCAGGTTGGAAAATTGTGATAAAATGTACAAAAGGTAAGAATTACCTGTAGCAAGAGAACCACTGCGCAAGCAGTTTAGTGCTTTTTATCTAATGTGTAATAAAAGAACCCAATTTAGCAGAGCATTTTATGCCCTGCTAAAATAATATTAATTTTCAACCATATGTTGTGACAGAGCCAATAACAATAAAGTTAAATCGGAATTGATAAATATTGGGATATAAAGATTTTTTATATGTCCACGCCTTAAAACGCCTAAAAAGTAGAGTTGCAACTGCCAGTTGCTTAAGTTCAAAGCCGATTTGGTGGAATGCAACCGCACCGAATGTTAAAATTGAATTTAGAAAAACAGGAGGGTGTCATTATGACTTTTGGAGGAAAACTTCAATTATTAAGAAAACAAAAGGGTATGTCGCAAGAACAGCTTGCTTCACAACTGACTGTATCAAGACAGGCTATTTCAAAATGGGAATTAGACAGTTCTTTACCCGATATCGAAAATGTTATCCAACTAAGTAAATTATTCGGTGTATCAACTGATTACTTGCTTAACGATGAAATTGAAAACGATTCAGATATTTCTGCTGTAAAAATCAATGAAAATTATATGAAGGCTGAAATGCGTATAAAAATTTCTTTTATTATTGGAATTGGGATAATGGTGATAGGGCTTTTAATTTCTTTTATTAGTTGGAGAGAATACCAAACAGAAATAGCAGTAAGCATAGGAATTGTTGTGCAAATTTTTGGAATTATTATATTTGAACTGATGCAAAGTAGATGTAGTATTTCAAGAAAATTTAGTGTAAGAAGAAGATTTTATTCTATATCATTATGGATAATTTGTCCGTTTCTTGCACGTTTCCTGTCATGCATAGCATTAGATATAAATCCTAAGCCATATTCACATTGGACAACGCTGATTGCTCCAGCTATTATTTACTTTGCGATATGTGTTTCCACTACTTTTATTATAAGAATGATAAAAACAAAAGCTAAGAAGTAAAATGAGCACACTCCATAGTTCGCATTCTCATTACAAATACGAAATGAGAGGGGGAGCATTTTGAGAAAGTCAGTATTTATTGGGATAGGGATATATGTATTTGGTTTTATACTGCTATACAAGTAATAGAGATGAATAGTGAAAAAGGAATGTTTCGGATAGAAAAAATCTTTATAACGAGCCAATATTATTCAACAACGAAATGAAATAGTACAACAACGCAGGATTAAGCCGTGCCCCGGGCACCTCTTTCTCCTGCGTTTTTTGCATGAAATAGAACGATCTCTGGAACAAATCATTAAATAATATAAGATATATTGGGTAGAAACTTTACTAGAAATACCATATAATAGTAGTTAATAAATCGAACGCTGAGGTAAGTATGGGGAAATTAATAATATTTGGCGAGAAACTTGAAGGAATAGAGTATGTTAATAGAATAGGAGTTTATGGTATCGCTTTTAATAACGAGGGAAAAATTGCATTAATCAAGACACCTGGAGGGCTCTTCTTGCCTGGAGGAGAATACAGAGAGCCACAGAATGTGCCTTCATAGAGAATTTATGGAGGAGACAGGATATAAGATTTCAATCGGAAAGTATATTGGTAAGGCTACTCTGTATCATATTACAAAAGCAAACAAATATATGAATGGAATAGGTTGTTTTTATATTGTAAAGCTTAAAGAAAAAATAAGTGATGGTATTGAAAAAGACCATGTGAGTTCTTATTTTTTAGCCTATCATTAGATGAGAATAGTATTACGCCAAGAAGATTACTGAGGCATATTGTTGGGACTTTTACCAGAAACATCAAAAATATGCTTGACTCTTATCTTGAAGCAAAAGGTCTTGCACTTGTTGACGATATTTCAGGTTTATCAAACAATAGAGCTGGAAAAATATATCTTGCAGGATTGATTAGAGAGTATTCACAAAAGAGTAAGGGATTCTGTGTAATGTTTATTGATTGTGATAATCTAAAGAGATATAATCAAGTAAGCTATGAGTCGGGAAATCAGATGATTAGATATCTAAGCCAAATAATGACCAATACTATAAAAGATGAGGATAAGGTATATCGATGGCTATCGGGAGATGAATTTATAGTTATTGTTAATGAGATAGATAAACATGATGCAAGTTCGACTCTTCCAGGCTTTTGCTGAAGCTTTTAATCAAACCTTTGCCATGTAGAATGATGATTATTCAGGTAAAGCGTACCTTATATAGAATAAGGATGTTTCTGTATATATCAAATTTTATGAGAAATGGTAGGAATTGAAATTAACACGATCTACCAGATCACGCAACACATCTTTACAACCACCATCACATAGGAGCTGTTTCGAAAAAAAGGAGGATGTTATACAAATGATGCAAAAGGATATGAAACGAATGAAATCCATAGGTAAAGTGTTTTTCACTGCGTTAGTAGTATGTTTATTAATTGCGCTAATTCCTACCAATGTGCAAGGAGCCACAAAAAAAGTAACATTACTGCAGGACCATTATTATGGTTCTTATGATGATACGGACAGTAGCTATTATTATTTGTATCCAAATGACAAATATAAAGATTACAAAAAATTCATGAAGTTTACCTATAAAATCTCCGACGATAGTGTGATCGGGTTAAGAATTAATGGTAATGTTAATTTTAACAGTGAAATATTAGAAGAAGATAAATACGGAAATCAGATTTGCATTGCTCCCAACGATATAAAAGTTCATGCATTGGGCCCTGGAACCGCAACCCTTAAAGTATACAACGGGAAGAAATTAATCGATTCTTACTCCTTTACAGTCGTTTCAGATATCGCATATTCACCAAGCAGCTTTGTTAGTACTGACGGAGAGCATCTTTCGGATGGTGCGTTAGCAAAGGAAAAGAAACTGTTAAAGCAATTTATCATGGAAGCTGCTGATGCGAAATACACTACAACAAATCAAAGAATTAAAGCTGCTCTGGATGCAAATATAGCATACGGCGGAAAAATAATGTCTGAAAAGGAATATAATAAACTAGATGATAAGTATGGAGATGGTTTAGGGGACCGCTATCTTACAGCGTACTCCAGATTAATTGATAAGAATGCAACTGTCCAGGGATATGCAGAAGCGAATAAAATAATGTTAAGTAATATGGGATTTCGATGTGAGGCTGATCAAGATGATCCCGGCTCGGCATGCAATTATTTGGAGATTTATATGAGGAATGAAAGCTATGAGGAGCAAATAAAAGATAGAGATGAATTTTTCAGACAGTATAATGAGGATGAAGAATTCCGCGAGGAATATGGCGAATTGGATGAGGATGATTTAGATACTGAGATTAAAAAAGGAGAGTTCGAGACGATAGAGTTTTCTGCAACGAATAAATTGACATCGGAATATGATTTTAGTGCAGAGGATAAAGACAGTATTTATAATCGAACACATCTACCGGCATGGATTATTGGAGAAGACACAAAACTACAGGTCATTAGTGAAGGACAGATATTAAGCTTATCCTCCAGTGATATGAATAACAATCTTTACTCTTCCAATACCTCAATAGTAAAAGTGGAGAATGGATCAATCAAAGGAGTTAAACCGGGAATTGCGATTGTCTACAGATATAATGATACCTACTGCGATGTATTTTTGGTGATGGTAAAGAAAAAAGGTTCTGCGAAAACGATCAATGCAAAGGTTTATGATAAATCCGTAAAGTCGTATTTCACAGACTCTGATTATGCTCCCTACATATACGGCGGACAAAGGGAAAGTAATCGAATTGAAGACTGGGAAAGTCTTCGTCTCTATGAATTGGAACCTATTTTTGGACATGGTGGAAGACTGGTGACAAAATATTCGAAAGGGATTTTGAAATGCTACTTGGAAGAGGAAGGTGATCGGCAGCAGCTTCATTCAATAGGTACAAGTAGATATGCAAAATAAGGATACGTTGATAAAAAGCATAAGGTCTTATCTTTATAACAACCAAAAAGGATTGAAATACAAATGGACATTGACGTTATAAACGATCTTCTATTGCAACGAGGGGCATGATTTTTTGCAATGACACAATTCTTGTCGTAAAGCGTTCTATGTTGGGGTACTTGTTGATATTATAATGTGATTTAGTTCAATTTCACATAGGGGATAAGGGATGGAGAATAATCGAAATGTAATAAAGAGAATAGAGGAATATTGCCTGAAGAAGCCATCAGTGTATGAAGCAAGGCCCTTTGGAAGGTATCCGATCTGTTATAAGGTAATGGGTAAAATATTTGCACAGCTCAACCCGGAAGAGCATTTTTATAAGATAACCTTAAAAAGCGAACCGGGAAAAGCGTACCTTTACCGGGAAATATATCCAGAGGTGGTCGTACGTGGATATCATTGTCCGCCTGTTCAGCAGCCATATTGGAATACGATTGATTTGGATGCATTCATTGATATGGAAATGTTATTTCAGATGATTGATGAAGCCTATGACGCGGTTGTCTCAAAACTCAGCAAAAAGGAGAAAAGGCAGCGATTAGCCTTGTCTGAACTGGAATTTAGGGATACGGATGGGGACGATCCAGATTTTGCAATGCTTTGTGGAAGACTCGATCTTTCCCTGGATGAATTAGTCGGCAAGAAATTTCAGAGAAGCCAATATGACCAATATAATCAAAGAGATAGTATCCATGATGTGATTGTAGCCTACCGTAAAGGAGACCCGGTTGCCTGTGGTGCCTTTAAAATGTATGATGAGGACCATGCGGAATTAAAACGTATCTTCACCGATCCATCTGCTCGTAATATAGGGCTGGGCAGTGAGCTGGTCCGAAGACTGGAGGCAAAGGCAAAAATCAAAGGATACAAGTGGTGCATCTTAGAAACCGGAAAACCGCTGGAGGCAGCCTGTCATGTATATCAAAAAGCCGGATATCAGGTAATACCGAATTACGGACAATACGCTGATATGCCAAATTCAATCTGCATGGAGCGAAAAATCTGATTCAGACCGGAGTAACCAACACAGAACTAATCAATACCGTACGAACGGATATTAGGGTAACCAATGCAGAACTAATCAATATCGCACCAACGGATATTCGGTTAAACACAGGCAGTATGATTGATAAAAGTATTATATGGAGAAAATATCATGGAGTACATTAAAGCAATAGAAGATTATAACCCTGTGAATGAACAGGAGATGCAGGATAAGAAGGTTATCTTAGACTATATCAGATTTTTTGGTAAGAATGTTTTGTTTAGAGAGAATGAAATTGCACATATAACAAGCTCCGGGTTTATTATGAATAAATCCTTGGATAAGGTGTTATTAGTACATCATAATATTCGAAATGTTTGGTCATGGACAGGAGGACATGCTGACGGAGAGGAGGATTTGCTGCAGGTATCAATGAAGGAGGCAGCAGAAGAAACGGGTATTACAGACATATATCCTCTCGCGGACGCAGTAGCTTCAATCGATATACTGCCGGTATATGGACATATTAAAAAATCGAAATATGTCAATGTTCACCTGCATTTATCGGTTGCATATATATTAATAACAGATGAGAACAATGAAGTACGAATTTGCGCGGAAGAAAACAGTGGAGTGGAATGGTTTCCTGTTGAAAAATTCACGGATCAATACTTTGATAAAAGCGATGTTTACTTGTACAATAAGTTAATATCCTTTGCACAAAAATTTTCGAGCTAAATATAGAAATTGATTCAAATTTCATCCGTGATACCAAAATCAATCGTATCGATATCAATAAAAAACACGTCCGGTCGATTTGTCAGCTTTGCAGTAAAGTCGTTTGGTTCTTTTCGAATGGCTGCGATTACTCTTTTATCGAAGCATTTGATCACTTCATCCTGATATTGAAGTGCGTTGTTTTCTAAAAATCCGATTTCATCAATTACGATTAATTCGTCACTGCTTTGATAGCATTTGTGTAAAATATCGACACCAAGCTGATCAAAGGTATCCGGCAGCGGAAGCAAGGAAGTGCCTGCCTCGTTCCTGATCGCTATGATTCCATTGATGTCCGGATGATTGATATCACGAAGAACGACACATTTTGGAGCGTGCTTGTCATCACGGATGGCAAAAGTAATTATTCCTCCATAGGATACTTGCTCCTTGAGGATTTCATTTAATACGGTAGTCTTTCCGCTTTTTCTATTTCCGGTGATCAACAGATGTGGCTTGCCACTGTCATGAAAAGATTTCATAATATAATTCTTTCGTTGCATGATTTGCTCGATTAACGAATTCTTCATATTTTTGTATAAACTCCTTTGCTTCCTTCGTAACTATGGATCCTCCTCCACTTTTTCCACCGGCATGTCCTTCCAAGAGCTTCATGGATAATTCCTTCTCGGCGTTTTTGATCATAGAGAATGCCTTGCTATACGACATATTCATATCAATGGCGGCTTTATTCAGAGAGCCCAACTCCTCGGTTTTTTTAAGCAGAGTCAATGGTCCGGGGCCAAAAAACTTTACATTGTTATTGACTAAAAATATTTTACTATTGAAATACATTCGCTCACCTATCCATTATAATACATAATATATTGGTTATCGTGCTTCAATATCTTAACTGGTCCATAAATTTCAATTAACTTTTCTTCGATGGAAGCTAATGCTTCTGTTTGTAAGTCAATCTCTGTTATTTGCTTGTTCTTTAGCAATATCATCTTATCACAATAGTTCAGTGCATACTCCGGATCATGCATGGAGATGAAAGCACTTTTATCGTAGTCACGAATGATCTCTCGCAGCTTTTGCATAAGACGATGCTTGTTTACCAGGTCTAAGCTGCTTTCGGGTTCATCTAAGAACATATATTTCCCGTTCTGTATCAAAGCCCTTGCGATTAGTACGAGCTGCTTCTGCCCTTCGCTTAACTTCAAATAGTTTGTTTCGGCAAGGTCTGCAATTCCCAGCTTTTCAAGACATTTTCTGGCTTGCAGGGTATGTTCCCGGTTTGGCGTTTGAAACATGTCCAAAAAAGGGGTAACGCCCATGAGGACAACATCAATTACCGTTGTATCATAGACCAGATTACTTCGCTGAGGAACATAGCTGATCAGCTTAGCTCTTTCTTTTTCTTTTAGAGTCAGTATATCTTGATCATCTATCATTACATTTCCCGAAATGGCTTTCAATAATCCACAGATCGTCTTAATAATGGTGGTCTTACCGGCGCCGTTCAGGCCAAGAAGAGCATATAGCTTTCTTTCTTCTATGGTAAAGCTTAGGTCAGTGATACAGAACTCGCCGGGGTACCCGCTCGAAATATGATTGATTACCATATAAATTCGTTCTCCATTCTGCTGCAAATCCTCACACTTTCTTGTTTTTACAAACCAGTAAAGCTAAATAGGGAGCCCCTATAAAGGATGTAATAATACTGATCGGTAGCTCAGAGGGAAGGACCGTCCTGGCGATACAATCGGATAATGCGATTAAGATAGCGCCGATCAGTCCACTGAATACCACCGTTTTGAAATCATTTCTCTTTCGAATCGACCGGGCAATATGCGGAGGTATCAGGCCGATAAAACTGATTAATCCGGTTACACTGACAATACTTGCAACCACAAGTGTTGAAAACAGTAAGATCAAGTATCTGCTTTGTTCTACCGATACACCGAGTGATTTTGCTTCTTCATCTCCGACAGAAAGTACGTATATCTTCCAACGCAATAAATAGATACCGACCAGACCGATAATAAAAAACGGAAGTATTATTTTTAATTTATCGGAAGTAATGCCTCCAAAGCTGCCCATGGTCCAATATTCGATCGCGCCCAGCTCATTTTCGGGATCGGAGAAATATTTGATGGCCATAAGAATTCCATTACAAACGGCGTTAATAATAATTCCTGACATTACATAGTTTAATACGTTGTCTGCTTTTGATAATTTAACCAATCCGATAACAAAGATCAGCGCAATGATTCCGCCAAAAAAGGCTCCGAACGCTACGGACAACATAGTACCGGAAACAAACACGATGCTAAAGGCAGCGCCGACACTCGCTCCGGATGTGACACCGATGATGTCCGGGGAAGCAAGAGAATTCTTGAATAATGTCTGGTAGACGCTTCCTGCTGCACTTAAGCCAATGCCGGCTAAGATTACCATGATGCTTCTTGGTAATCTTAGCATGTAGAATACATTGACGGTCATCTGGTTCTCATGAGTTCCTTTGAGGATCTTAACAATATCATCGATGGTTAAGCTGTACTTACCAATCGTAATTGACAATACAAAGGAAGCCATCACGAGTAGGAATGCAATTATATTTACTTTATTTGATTGTGAAATATAATGTTTCCCTGCATTCTTCATTATTTCTTCAATACCTCTTTATCGATCTCAAAATCATAGAAGGTGCTATAGAAATAAGCAACATCCTCTGCAAAATTTTCACTGGAGTACAGGTCCGGATAGAGAACGCTGGTTAACCACATTTCACCCAGAATGCTGGAGGGTACCGGTGAATCCCAGGCTTCAAAGCTGCTTGGCATCACATATACTTTGTTGTTTTTAACAGCATCGAGACTTGACAGGTTGCTGTCTCCCATAAGATCTTCCTTAGTATATTCTGCTTCGGGCACGATAACAATATAATCCGGGTTGTACGCAATCAGCTGCTCATATGAAATAGTAGCCCAATAAGAATCCTCGATATCCGAAGCAACATTGATACCGCCTGCGGTTTCAATAAAATCGTTCTGATACATGTCAGCAGACGCGGTAGAAAGCATGCTGCTGTTACCTGCAAGATAAACTCGCGGTTTATCGGTAACCTTCTCATATACTGCTTTCAATTCATTTTCTTTCTCGGTATAATAATTGATCAAATTCTCATAATCGGTAACACCGGTGAGTTTTGCTATCATTGTAATTGTTTCAATCAATAATTGTTCATTTTCCGGCTTTACGCCAATTACGGTTACTCCCATTTGTTCAAGAGTGCTGATTTGATCCTTTAATTTTACGGGAAGGATTACTAAATCAGGGTTTAAGGCGATGCAGCCTTCCAGATCAAACTCTTTTGCGGTACCTACATTGGGCAGGTCTAAAAGCTTTGGAGCAGAAAGAGAATATATCGGTCTTGATGCTGCCTTTGCCTCCAAGCCTACCACCTTATCCTCTAATCCCAATGCAATCAGAGCAGAGGTCGATATATAATATCCGCTTACAATACGCTCAGGTGCTTTTTCAATGGATACAGTTCTGTTAAGGTGATCGGTTATCGTAACCGGGAACAGTGCTTCAGCAGTCGGTTCTGTAACTTCGGTTGTCTGATCCTTTATATCTGCCGGTTGCTCAGTCGGTTCTACCGCTTGCTCTGTTGTTTTCTCCGGCACTACCGGAGTTGGTGTCACCTTAGTACCTTCTGTAGATGATTTTGCACATGCCACGAATGACATCGTTAAAACAATAACGAATAACAGTGTAAAGAGTCTCTTTTTCATAACTTCCTCCTAGAGTCGTTTTAGCATTATATTATGAAAAATATAACGATATACCTATATTACCTCGTTTTTAAGGATAAAACAAGATGCCTATATCATATTTGCTGCGGGCTATGTAAATCTGGCTTTGTTCGGAGTTAATTAAGAAGTATTTGCTGATAATTAACAGTTAATGTATAATATGTTCCATATCTTAAAACTTTGTGGAACAAGCAGATGGATTGTGGATAAACCACATTCAAAATGAGTTCGTTGTGTATAAATTATATTAGGGGGAGGCACTAGTATGAATCCTAGAACGGCTGTAGTATCGGACATCCCTCAGCTTGTGCGGATGAGAATGGCTTATCTTATGGAGGACCACGGCGGAATGTTACCGGAACACCTGGCGAGACTGGAGCGGGAGCTGCCGATCTAGAAATTAGGTTTTGTTGAGGAGGCGCCTTACTATACTCCCATGAAATATCATATTCAGAGTGTAGATTAATTTAAGCAAGAAGGTTATGGTTATTACTTGGTTTTTACAGTACATTATATAGGTAAAATTATAGGGAAGGTAACGGGTTGATTTATGGATTATAACGTAATATTAGATCACATCAAAACGAGCTATGCAGAGATTTTGGGAGATAATCTGGTAGGAATCTATGTTCATGGCTCTATCGCCATGAATTGTTTTCGCTGGGCTACAAGCGATATCGATTATATTGTTGTGATTAAACAAAAGCTCTCTGAGGAGCAGAAGCTTCAGCTGATGCAAGCCACGATTAAACTGAATGAATTAGCACCGGCTAAGGGAATCGAGATGAGCGTAGTTCTCGAAAGCCATTGCAGGGATTTTGTCCATCCTACTCCCTTTGAATTACATTTTTCCAATATGCATCTAAAATGGTTTGGTGAGGATCCACAAGGTTACTGTAGGAATATGAACGGTGTGGACCCGGATCTGGCGGCGCATTTTACAATTATTAATCATTATGGAATTGTATTATGCGGACAGAAGATAGAAGAGGTGTTCTCCAAGGTGCCGGGGGAGGCATATCTCGATAGTATCAAGGCGGATATGGAGGAAGCTGCGACCGCCATATTGGAGAATCCTGTCTACATCATTCTTAATCTTTGCAGAGTGGCAGCTTATGTACAATCGGGTATAGTATTATCCAAGGAACAGGGTGGTTCCTGGGGTCTTGAGAATTTACCGGCAGACGATCGGCCTTTCATTCAAAGCGCGCTGCAAGCATATCGAACAGGGGAAGAGCTGGCCTTGAACGAGCAGGAAGCAGTAAGCTTCTGTAAAGCAATGTTGAAGCGAATCGGGATAGCACAGGATTTAAACAGTAAAGGACTTAACTAAAAGAACTAAGCTTACAATACCGGTGGCTATCCACGCATTTACTATTTGAAGCATATCCATCGTATTTGATCTTTATGATACCAATGACAGGGAGATTGATCTCTTCCTTGATTGCGATAACATTACGGACGCTGCTTGTTCGGATGCATGGAGTACCGGCTTGCTTTGCCGCTCTGTTCTACCTCCAAATTATTTTGAAAACCACCTTTTGTATGTCTCCTGGTTGGTCTTTCATAATAGCAACTTTATGGGCATCATTTGGGAAACAAACCATAAATTGTCCTGGCTTCAGATCGTAATATCCATCCGCCTCTCCCTCTAAGAATTCAATATCCTTTTCTGAAGAGTAAGGAGTAGCGGTAGTAAGCGCTGCGATATGAGATGTCCCAATCCTTTCCACACCACTTACAATATAGTGTAGATCGATATATTTGCGATGCGCTTCATAGATACATTCTTTTTCCGGCTTTGATATAAGAGTTACCGGATTGCAGAAGAGCTCGTTCTCGATAAGAACAGTATTTGGATCCGGAAGTTCCAGCGCCGGAAGGCTATCCAAATAACATAGAGCCTGGTATAACAATGGAAAACATTTATAATAGTCTTTACTTTTGATCGAATCGAATATCATATAGACCTCCTTAATTAAATAGTAATATTGTACTTTTGAAGTGTGCTTCGCAATACAGCGGCCATTAGCTCGTATCCTCTTGCATTTGGATGCAAACCGTCATATGTAATATGATCAAGTAATTTATTGGTACCGGGATAGGTAGTAGCAGTATAGTAGTTGACGAAGATTAAATTTTCCGCTTTAGCAGTAGCTGCCAGCCATTGATTGAGATTACATATAAAGCTTTTACGTTCAGTCTCGTGCAGAGCTAATTTTATGCTGATTGGCAATAATGAAGCTAAAACCAGTGTAGTAGAAGAATTTTTTGCTTTTTCTATTATCTCACTGATATTCTCCTTTGCACGATCGAGGACTTTTTCAAAGGAAGCCGGAGGAATCAACTTCCAATAATCGCCCTCCAGATCAATACTATCGTTGATGCCAATACTAAGGATGCAGTATTTGGGGTTTAATTGGAGTGCATCCACTTCAAAACGTTTGTTGAGGTAATTGGTGGTATCACCACCTATGCCTCGATTGATGATTAATTGCCCGGGATGGTTAAAGTATGCATTAAGCTCCCAGTAATGTGTGATAGAATCGCCAATAAACAGAAAGTCAGGTCGAATTCCATTTCTAATGATGGAATGATTCTTTATATCAAATTCTTTTCTCCGGCTGTCAGCAGCAACTGTCTCTGAGAAATATCCCAATCTTTCGTAATTATCATTCGCATTGATCATTTGATGAATACCTCCTATCGAAATGAGCTTTTTTGTTTTATTATAAAATGAAGATTAGATGAAAAAAATAAGGGAAAGAACTAATCATAGCATAATACGCTTGCAACATGAGATAATTAGAATTATAATAATCGAAACTAGACGAAATTTGTCGCAAGGAGGGACATTTGACCGTGGATGGTGTAGTGGATAATGTTAGATTCAATTTTTTGTATATTGATACTTATTCGTTCGGAAGAAAGTGGGTATTTCCGGAAAGTGTAGTACCATATAATATGTTTCGTTATATAGAAGCGGGTACAGGGACTTTCTTTATTGATGACGAAGAAATTGTCGTAAATAAAAATCAAATTGCTTATATCCCAAGAGGTAGCAGGTTGTCCTGCTATGCTCAAACGGATAATTTTACGTTTACAAGTATTCGCTTTACCACTTCTGTTTACTTTGAGGGTGGAGACTTCCTGGCAGATTATTATGGGCTGCCTAAAGTTTTAGATTGCAAGGATGAGAAGCAATATTTTGATCTAATTAACAGTTGGATAAAGAAAGAGAATCCGGCAAGAATGTATTTTGTTCGAGGATATCTGGAAGTACTGATCGGAACATTAATAGCACGTGTAAACGGAGATGAACGGATAGATAATAAGCAGGAAGAAAAAGCCGATATGCATAGCCTGGAAAAGATCCGCCATCGAATCCATAAAGCAGGAAATCAAATTGATCCGAGAATTCAAGTCGTAGTCGATTATGTTTTATTACATCCGTCCGAACAGTACACTCCGGATAGAATGGCGGAGATGGCTGAATTGAGTAAACAAAGGTTTAGCTGTCTGTTTAAAGAGCAAATCGGTAAATCACCTATGGCATATATTAAAGAGCTTAGATTAATGACTGCAGCAAGAAAACTGTTGGTAAGTAATGATAATATCAGTGACATAGCATATGAGGTTGGCTATGAAGATCCGAACTATTTTATACGGGAATTTAAATCTGCATTTGGGTATACGCCAAAGCAGTATCGACAAGCAGCAAAGGAATAGAAACAACATAGGATAAGCGTATTATGCTATTAATTTGCTTAAACCTACCAAAAGAATGTATTACAGTATATTCGGCCAAGCTTAAGGCACTTATAAAACAAAGACGCTTACTGTGCTATGCAGTTTACGTCTTTGTTTTGATTTACAAGCAAGTAAAGTGCATAATATGAGAAAATGCTCGCATGGTAAACTGATTATAAATATTCGAATCCTCACTTGTGAATAATACCTATAGAACAAGCATCGGAGATGCTTACATAGGGCATTTCTTCCGGTTTATAAGTTGAAGTCTTGTATGAATATTACCAATGACATTTGTTTCATGAGCGTATTGTGCTATTATTAAGATTTGATTCAGTAGAAATGCACAATGGAATATCGTATTATAAGGCTGTGAACAACAAATGTAACAAATAAAAATAAGAGACTCTAATCTACTTGCCTAGGACTGAGTCTCGGAAGTAAAAACAGCAAGGAAAGTAAACAGGAACGATTAAAAGGAGGAAATGGTATGAGAAAGAAAATAATAAGCGTTTTGTTGGCTGTTGCAATGATAGCTACAATGACAGCGGGCTGTGGGAAAAGCACCAGCAATACGGAAGCTGAGAATAATGCAGCAGCGGTAACAGAAGCGCCGGATAACTCAAGCACAGCAGAGAATGCTTCTAGCGAGGCTACAGAAACCGAACCCGTAAAATTAAGTGGAGAGATAACCTTCTGGCATTCCTTTACGCAGGGTCCCAGAATGGAAGTAATTCAAGCAACAGCAGACAAGTTTATGCAAGATAACCCAGAAGTTAAGATTAATATTGAGACCTTCTCCTGGGGCGACTTTTATACGAAATGGACAACCGGTCTTGCTTCCGGTAATGTACCTGATATGAGTACAGCACAACCAGGACATGTAGTTGAAATGATGGATGCGGATGCAATCATATCGTTAGACGATTTAATAGATGATATCGGAAGAGATCGGTTTGCAGCAGCAACCTTATCAGAAGGTGCAAAGGATGGAGTATGCTATTCCATACCTCTATATTCTCACGCACAGGTAATGTGGTATAGAAAAGATTTACTTCAGGCAGCAGGCCTTGAAGTGCCTACAACATGGGCAGAATTTGCAGAAGCTGCAAAAACGCTTACGAAAGACGGTGTATATGGCTGTTCCTTCCCCTGCGGATCAAATGATTTAATGGCAACCAGATTCTTGAACTTCTATGTAAGAAGTGGCGGCGGAAGCTTATTAACCGATGATTTGAAGGCGGATTTAACAAGTGATTTAGCCATTGAGGGTATCAATTACTGGTTAGATATTTATCAGAACTGCTCACCAAAGGACTCTGTGAACTATGCGGTATTAGATCAGGCTACTCTGTATTATCAAGGAAAGACTGCATTCGATTTTAATAGTGGTTTCCAAATTAGTGGAGTTGAAACAAACTCTCCGGATTTAGTTGATCAGATTGATTGTGCACCATTGCCTAAGATGAATGCAGGAGATCCGGACTATGCTGGTGAAACATCAAATATTCCTATGGTAGTATGGGCTAATTCTGAGCATCCTGAAATTTGTAAGGCATTTATAAAAGCATTATATGAGACCGATACTTATACACAATTTTTAGCAGCTACACCGGTGGGTATGCTTCCGTCTATCACAGGAATCTCTGACTCTGCAGCATATCAGTCCAATGAAATTGTTCAGAAATTTGCGAGTGCGGAAAAAGTTATTTCTAACGCAGTAAGCTTAGGAACGGCGATTGGTTTTGAACATGGACCCAGTGTACAAGCTGGATTATTAACATCCCAGGGAATTATCGAAGGAATGTTCCAGGATATTATTACCAATGGTACGGACGTGAAAACAGCAGCACAGTCAGCAGAAGACAGTCTGAATGAGATATTTAGTACAGTACAATAATAGCTGGTATAAAAAGTTGCCTCAGAGTAAGGGTGAGGCAACTTTTTATAAAAAGGAAGGTGGAATGAACAGGTGAGACGAAAATTAAGATTTGACTACGCAAGGTGGTTGTTTGTATTACCTGCTATGATTATTGTTGGTATGCTTCTGATCTATCCTATTTTTTCAAGTCTCTACTATAGTATGACAACAAAGCATCTGATAAAGCCGGCCTATGACTTTATTGGAATTAATAACTACAAAGCAGTATTATCGGATCCGAATTTTTATAAAGCTTTTTTAACTTCAATTAAATGGACCATTTTATCCTTGCTTGGACAAATCCTAATCGGCTTTACAGCAGCATTAGCAATTAATAGAATAAAACATTTTAAAGGTATCTACAGGATATTGCTAATTATTCCGTGGTCATTTCCTTCCATAGTAATTGCACTATCCTGGAAGTGGATCTTAAATGGAGTATCTGGATTTTTACCGAATTTATTAATGAACTTAGGTCTTGTCTCTGAATTGCCCCAATTCTTAAGTGACAGCAATTTGGTGTTGGGCACACTCTTATTTATTAATGTTTGGTTTGGAGCACCAATGATTATGGTAAATGTATTATCTGCATTGCAGACCATTCCACAGGATGAGTATGAGGCGGCGCAGATTGACGGAGCTAGTAAGTTGCAGCAGTTTGTTAATATTACATTACCACATATTAAAGTGGTCGTCGGATTACTTGTAGTACTTAGGACGATTTGGGTATTTAATAACTTTGATTTAATCTATTTGATAACAGGAGGCGGACCGGCAAATGCAACTACGACTGTACCGATTTATGCGTATAAGATGGGTTGGGGAACGAAGCTGTTGGGTAAATCTTCCGCAGTAACGATACTTCTGCTGCTGTTTCTCCTTATCATTTGTGCAATATATTTCTATGTCATCGGAAAATGGGAAAAGGAGGACAAGTAGATGTTTGAAAAGATGAAATCAAAAATCGGTGATGGAGTATGCCACTTGTATTTAATCATCTTATCGGTTTTAGCCGCTTTTCCATTGCTGTGGATCATTATCTCTTCAGTGAAATCTGCAGGAGAGCTGACCTCAAGACCAACTTCCATCATTCCTAAAGTGTTTACGATTGATCATTATAAAAATGTTATTGAGAACCTCGGATTTTTAACAAATATCGGGAACAGTTTAGTAATTGCTCTAATAACAACACTAATTGCAATTGTCATTTCTTCTATGGCGGCATATGGAATTGTGAGGTTTTTCCCTAGGTTTGGAAGCATTATGTCCAGAGCTTTGGTAACAACCTATATGTTTCCACCCATATTACTTGCAATTCCGTATTCGATGGTAATGGCAAAGATAGGATTGACAAACACTCGTATTGGCTTAGTTATAGTTTATCTTTCCTTTAGTGTACCTTATGCTGTATGGATGCTGGTCGGCTTCTTTAAAACAGTACCGATTGGCATAGAAGAAGCGGCAAGAGTAGACGGTGCAAATAAGGTGGTTACATTTGTTAGAATTGTATTACCCCTTGTGGCACCCGGTATTGTAGCAACGGCTATTTACACCTTTATCAATGCGTGGAATGAATTCCTATATTCCTTGATATTGATCAATAGTACGGATTTAATGACAGTATCAGTTGCATTAAAATCCTTACAAGGAGCAGAAATACTTGATTGGGGCAGTATGATGGCTGCATCGACCTTAGTTGTAATTCCATCTGTTGTATTCTTTATGTTTATTCAGAAATATATAGCAGGCGGTATGACAGAAGGTTCAGTAAAATAATTAGACTTGGAGGAATTAAGAAATGAAAAATATAGGTTATGCAATCGTTGGAACAGGCTATTTTGGAGCAGAGCTTGGAAGAATAATGAAAGAACAGGATCAGGCACGTATCGTTGCAGTCTATGATCCTGAAAACGCAGAGAAAGTCGCAGAGGAATTGGGCTGTGATATTGAAACAGATTTGGACACGCTTTATAGTCGCGAGGATGTGGATGCAGTAATTGTTGCAACACCAAATTATCTGCATAAAGAACCGGTTATCAAAGCAGCTGAGCATGGTGTGAATGTATTTTGTGAAAAACCAATTGCCTTATCTTATGCAGATTGTGATGAAATGGTAAAAGCTTGCGAAAAAAATGGTGTGACATTTATGGCAGGACATGTAATGAACTTCTTTCGAAGTGTAAGACATGCAAAGCAATTAATTAATGAAGGTGTGATCGGAGAGGTACTGTACTGTCATTCTGCAAGAAATGGCTGGGAAGAGCCACAGGAATCGATTAGTTGGAAGAAAATCAGATCAAAATCAGGAGGACATCTGTACCATCATATTCATGAATTGGACTGCATTCAGTTTATAATGGGCGAACCGGAGACGGTAACAATGACAGGTGGAAATGTAGCACATGCGGGAGAGCAATTTGGAGATGAAGATGATATGTTATTCCTCAATCTGGAATTTCCAAATAATAAGTTTGCAGTTCTTGAATATGGATCCGCCTTCCATTGGCCAGAGCATTATGTATTAATTCAAGGGACGAAAGGTGCCATTCGGATTGATATGGCAGATGTCTGTATGACGGTTAAAACGGAAAAGGGTGAGGAGCATTATCTGGTTCATGAAACCAAGGAGGAGGATGAGGATCGTACCAGAATCTATCATAGTATAGAGATGGATGGAGCAATCATGTACGGAAAGCCTGGTAAAAAGCCTCCGATGTGGTTACATAGCATCATGAAAAAGGAAATGAATTATTTCAATAAGATTATGCATGGTGCTGAAGCGGATGAAGAATTCAAACCATTATTAACCGGTGCTGCAGCCAGAGCAGCAATTGCAACAGCCGATGCACTTACCTTATCGATCAAAGAGGGTAGAAAAGTAAAAGTGTCCGAAATTAAATAGCGGTCTGAAAGGAAGTATAAATGAAGAGTTTAGAAAAATATAAAGGGATTATCCCGGCGTTCTATGCTTGCTATGACGAGCAGGGGGATGTTAGCCCGGAACGAGTTCAAAGATTTACAGAATACTTAATTCGTAAAGGTGTACAGGGACTCTATGTCTGCGGAAGTTCAGGCGAGTGTATTTATCAAAGCGTTGAAGAAAGAAAAATTGTATTGGAAAATGTCATGAAGGTAGCGAAGGGAAAAATAACCGTAATCGCTCACGTGGCATGTAATAATACGAGAGACAGTATCGTTCTTGCAAAGCATGCCGAAGAACAAGGTGTTGATGCAATCGCAGCGATACCGCCGATCTACTTCCACTTACCGGAATATTCGATCGCAGATTATTGGAACACAATCAGTGCGGCTGCTCCTAATACGGACTTTATCATTTACAACATCCCGCAGCTGGCAGGGGTGGCGCTGACAACAAAGCTCTATAGAGAAATGCTGAAAAACGAGCGTGTCATTGGAGTAAAAAACTCATCTATGCCGGTACAGGACATACAATCCTTTAAAGCAATATCCGGAGAAAACAGTATTGTATTTAACGGGCCGGATGAGCAATTAGCTGGTGGCCTAGGTATGGGAGCAGATGCCGGTATCGGTGGTACCTATGCGGTGATGCCGGAATTGTATCTTGCTATTTACCAAGCAGTACAAGAAGGACGCAATAAAGAGGCTATGGACATTCAATTTAAAGCAGATGAGATCATAGGTGAGATGTGCTCTTGCCATGGAAATCTATATGCTGTGATGAAAGAGATATTGAGAATGAACGGAATGGAGCTTGGTAGTGTACGTTCTCCGTTGTCAGGAATCATTGCGGAGGACATACCTCAAATTGAAAAGTGTAAAAAACTGATTGATGAAGCAATCGGAAGTCTTCAAAAGAATAATTAAATATTAGCTTAAAGTATTAGAGATCGTTATTAAAACTAATATTCCCCTTGTTTTTATATAAAGTAAACCCCCTCGTTTTCTGATAGATATATGATTATTCTGCAATCTTTCGTAGAATCTTATTCTACAATCTCCCCGTAGAATAAGAAAAAACAGACCTAATAAAGCGGCTAAACCATGATACAGTTTCTCCCGGCCGCACATCTTAGGTCTGTTTTTGTGTGTAAAAGGACCATAGGGGTTATCTTAGTACAGTTCAACCACTTCGGATGCTTTACGCTAGATTTTCGATCCCCAAATCAGCTAATACCTTATCGCTGGTTGGAATGAATAAGGATAGTAGCTCATTTTTACTTACTCCGGTCAGAGTTGTCTTGTAGTCTCCGAGAAGCCGTATCCCTCCATTCATACCTTTATCTGCATAGATCGGTACTCCGATGCTACTCAGCGTATCAACATCTCTGTAAATCGTTCTTATTGAAACCTCCAGCTTTTTTGACAGCTCGGAGGCTTTTAATTTCTTATTTGTCTGTAATAATAGTAATATAGAAATCAATCGATCGGCTCTCATAAATTCTCCATTTCTGCGCTGTTTAAAGTCTGGCATGCGAGACAAAAGTTTATGAACGCAGTACAGATACAAACTTGCTGAGGAAAAAAAATAAAATTCTTTTGTTCCCATCTCCTGATACATGACAATGGATGTCAACTATTATAGCTTATAAGGGAAGAGAAGGAGAAAGAGGGTAAGAAGATATATCTGTTTGGTGGCGGAATTCTGGCAGATCGTTTTATAAAGGAGGATCTGATTGATGAATACATTATTGGAATCATCCCTATCATACTGGGCAAAGGGATCCCATTATTTTTGAATAATAACCCTACGATTAAGCTACATCTGGACGAGCATATCGTAGATAATGGTATCGTTATTTTGAAATACACAAAAAGAGAAAGATTGGAAAAGGAATAATAAAAGAATAGGATCAAATAAGATAAAGATATCTATAACGCAGGAGAAAGATGTGCATCATGCTATTTTTCTCCTGCGTAATTTATACGTAACAGAGAGGAATCATTAATCGGAGATAGTAGAGAAAATCCAGGGATTCTAGATTCTTATTATATAAAAGCATCTCATGGTAAAATGAATCCGTTGCAGAATTTGCACTTAGAGAAACATTGTATTTATTGGAAAAAAGTTGAAAACAGTTTTTTGATAATGTATAATAATTTAGATTCAAAATCAGATAAATTTATATGGATCTATTTTGAGACGAAGAAATCTGTAATAATAACGAAAAATTTGATGGTCGCCTTTCTGAATTCGAGGAGCAATATAAAAGCGGTTATGTAGTGAGGATGCAGTTTGAAGGTAATCTGCCGGTTTGGGCCGCGGAAAAAGACTATAGGCTGTTGGAAGACATAGGGGGATACCAATGACAACGATTTATTTTGTAAGGCATGCAGAGCCGGACTTCAATATTCATGATGATATGACAAGGCCATTAACTGCAAAAGGCAAACAGGATGCACAGCTATTAGTAAAGTATTTTGAAGACAAGCAGATTGATGCAGTATTATCGAGCCCCTTTTACAGGTCAATCGACACGGTAAGCGGGATTGCAGAGCAGATCCATGCTAAGGTAATCCTAATCGAGGATTTTCGGGAGCGAAGGGTCGATAGCTGCTGGATCGAGGATTTTAGCGGCTTTGTGAAGCAGCAATGGGAGGATTTCGATTATAGATTAAGTGACGGAGAATGCCTAAGGGAGGTGCAGTCCCGTAACATAGCTGCGCTTCGGAACGTCCTTGCAGAGTATCGGGATAAGAATCTGGTAATAGGAAGTCATGGAACGGCGTTAAGTACAATGATCAACTATTATGACCCCTCCTTTGGTTATGAGGATTTTAATAAGATAAGAGCTCGGATGCCGTGGATGGTGAAGATGACCTTTGAAGCAGATAGGTGTATTGGAATTGAGAAATAAGGAGGATGTTATGGTAACGCAAATGATTGATCATATTTCGTATCAATTAAAGGAACCTCATGATTTCTCGTTTTTATCAAAACATGGGAAAGCATTCTGTACTTTTGACCAGAATGACTCAGGTAATATCAGTTTTGGTATGAGCGACGGAAGTATGCGATATTTCGTTAAGGTAGCAGGAGCAAAAACGGCAGAAGCTTGCAATGACACGAGGGAAGCAGTAGAAGTCTTGAAGAATGCTATGCCTTTATATGAAGAATGTAAGCATCCGGCATTGATTGAGCTTGTTGAGCATTATGAGCTTAATGATTTGTATGTTGCCGTATTTCGATGGGCAGAGGGGGAATGCTTATATGATCACTGGAATTTTGAGAAATATGCCGCGAATCCGAAGCTGCTTTCACCAAGGAAACGCTTTCGGCAGCTGCCGGTACAAAAGCGACTAGCTTCGATGAAAATCATGATCGAGTTTCTGGTGCTTGTTGAGAGCAAGGGATATGTTGCGGTTGACTTTTATGACGGAAGTATTATGTATGATTTTGAGAGTGATACTACGACGATTTGTGATATCGATTTTTTTCGCAAAAAGCCTGCCTATAATAATATCGGGGCTGATTTCTGGGGGACCAAAAGACTGAAAGCACCGGAAGAATATACCTATGGAGCGTCGATTAACGGAGCAACCAATGTATTTACCTTAGGAGCCATGACCTTTCACTTTTTTGGCAGTTATACGGAGGAGGAACTTCAACGGATGTACAAAGACAAAGGGGTATTTCCTTGTTCCCCGGAGAAATGGGAATTAGGACAGAAGCTGTACGACATCTCCTGTAAAGCAGTCAATCCGGATCCGAAGAAACGCTATGATTCAGTGAAGGGTTTTTACAGCCAATGGAATAAAGCGGTGAATGATTTCATGATACACTCGATTTGAACATAGTAAGAAGAACTTTATTTTGAGTTCACAGTTGACATATCATTTAAATAGTATATATAATATGATATATATGACATATTACAAAGGAGGTGGTACAAAATGAGTAAGGAAACCTTATATCAAAAAATATATAATGATATTGTTGAGGGGATCCGGACTAACCGGTATCCGCCCGGAAGCAGGCTGCCTTCAGAGAAGGAATTGGCGGATCAATACAAGGTCAGCCGGATTACCAGTAAGAAAGCTTTAGAGATGTTAGAAGAACGAAACTTGATTACCAGGATGGTCGGCAGGGGTTCCTATGTACTGGAGGAGACGCGTACAGCAGATGAGCTTCCGGTGAAGGAAGCGGATCCAAAGGGCCAATGGAAGACAATCGGCGTAATCATGGATGCTTTCGGAGCGAGCTTCGGATATCAGCTTTTACTGGGAATTGAGCGGGCGTGCAGAGAGCATCATATTGGGTTTGTGCTTAAGTGTACCTTCGGCAGTAAGAAGGCCGAGGTAGAAGCAATTGATGAATTACTTAAGATCGGAGTATCCGGTATCATTATCATGTGCGTCCATGATGAGACTTATAATGAAGAGGTTCTGAAGCTGATCGTTGAGAATTTCCCGATCGTGCTGATTGATCGACAGCTGAAGGGCATTCCCATTCCTTTTGTCGGAACGAATAATTACAAAGCGTCGAAGGAACTTACGGAATGGCTCTTTAAGCACGGACATACTAATATTTGCTTTACTACGCATGCATCGATGGTGACACCGACGATACTTGAGCGAAAGAGTGGCTTTGTGGATTGCCACCTGGAGCATAATATCGTTACGAATGAAAGCATGTGGATTACCAATCTTCGCTCTATGTTGCCGGCGGTGGACAGAGGGGATACCAGTGAGGAGAATGATCTTAATCTGATCCGGAACTACATAAAAGAGAATCCGGGCGTCACAGCTTTCTTTGCGGTGGAGTATTCCATCGGTATCCTGGTGTATAAAGCATTAAAGATGTTGGGGTTGGACAAGACGAAGACCGTGGTATTTTTTGATGGAATTGATGAGATCTATGATCCGTTACCGATCTTCACAAGAGTCAGACAGGATGAATATCAAATTGGTATCAATAGTGTAAACCTGATTACGGATAAGATGAATGGTAAAACAGGAGCAGAGATCAGATTGATACCCTATGAGATTATCGAAGGGAAATCTATGTAATAATAGAAGTGAATAAGAGTGAATGATGCGAAAAGTCGCAACAGTTTAAGCGAATAGCTTATGCTGTTGCGACTTTTCTGCGTTTTATCGAGCTTATATCGGTAAATATATGCATTATTGACATGTATATATGATATAATGCATATAGTAAATATATTTATGATATATTTGTCGTTGACAAATGATATATATGATGATAATATGTATTTGTAATCAACAAATACATATACAAAAAAAGAGGATAATATAGTCGTTATGTATAAACAAAATAAGGAATTATTGGAAATTAGCAAAATCATGCAAAATTGTTAATGAAAATATTACAATATTAAATGATATAAAGGATATGTATAAAATAGACAATATGTCAGATGCATATCATGACGCTTGCCGGAATTCAACGATGTTTGGCAATCTCGTCACAACTATTTGAAGGAGGTTAATTTTGAGGATGAAAAATCGAGTAATCAAAAAGCAGAATTTTATAGGAGGACTTTTCGTTGCACCTCCGATGATATTGTTTCTTGCTTTTACCTTATTGCCCATGATCATGGCGATTGTTTTGAGCTTTACTGATTATGATATTTTAAATCCCCCTCGTTTTATTGGGATTGATAATTTTCTGAAGATAGTCAAGGATGATTTCTTTTGGATCTCTTTACGGAACACCTGTTATTATACGGTATTGTATGTGCCAGCAGGTTTGCTTCTGTCCTTGGGTGCAGCATTGTTTCTGAATTCAGAAAAGAGAATGGTAGGGTTGTTCCGAACCTTGTTCTACCTGCCGGTGCTTTCCTCCAGTGTAGCAACCGCAACTCTATGGTTCTGGATCTTGAATCCGCAGCTTGGTCTCCTGAACGGAATCTTAAATATCTTCCATATCAGCGGACCGGCATGGCTCTATGACTCAAAGCTAGCGATGATTGCCATTGTCATGATGAGCTTATGGGCTGGCTTCGGAGGAAACATGATGATATTCCTCTCCGGGCTAAAGGGTATCCCGACGATATTTTATGAAGCGGCCAGAGTGGAAGGTGCAAACCGTTGGCAGATGTTTCGACTAATCACCATTCCCGCGCTCACCAAGACGACCTTTTTAGTATCCACCATGTTGATCATCGGTACCTTACAGGTGTTTGACCAAGCGTTCATCTTGACGAAGGGCGGACCCGGCAATGCAACCATCACCCTGGTTTACTACATATATAATAACGGCTTCAATAATTTGAACATGGGTTATGCCTCCAGTATTTCTCTGATACTATTTTTCATTATTCTGTTTATGACAATAATCAATCAGAAAATAAATAAGGCTGAGATATAGGGAGGTAGGAGAATGAAGAAAAAAGTACTGAATGTTTCGTGGTACGTGGGTGCCGTCATAATTGCGATGATTACTGTGTTTCCTTTTCTTTGGATGATCGCGACTTCACTAAAGCCCGAGGGTGAGATTTACTCAAATTCCCTCTCGCTGGTTTCGGATCACTTTTCGTTAAATAATTATAAGAAGGTTTTTGATACGATCCCGTTCATGAGATATTTTATGAACTCACTGATCCTTGCGGTTGCGGGTGTGATCACCAACATATTCTTTGGCGCTTTGGCAGGTTATTCCTTTGCTAAGTTAAAATTCAGAGGGAGGAAGATTTCCTTCGCTATGCTGCTCTCTTCGATGATGATACCGGGTATCGTAACGATGATCCCACAGTTTTTGGTACTGAAGTATTTCCCCTTCGTAGGTGGTAACAATATCTTTGGTCAGGGCGGTTCCGGATTTATCAATCACTATTCGGCAATCATACTTCCGGGTGCAGTAGGTGCATTTGCCGTATTCTTTATGAAACAGTTTTTTGAGACCCTGCCGGATGATCTGGCAGAGGCAGCCAGAGTGGATGGCTGCGGTGAGTTTCGTATCTTCTGGCAGATTTATCTGCCGCTCATCAAGCCGGCAGCAATCACGCTTGGAATTATGACCTTCCAGTCGGGATGGAATTCCTTCATGTGGCCGATGATTGTACTAAATTCCAAGGAAATGATGACGATCCAGGTTGGATTATCCGTATTCCAGTATCAGTATAATACGAGCTATGGTCCGCTCATGGCAGGTACCGTCATTGCGACGCTGCCGACGATTCTGATCTTTATCTTTGCTCAGAAATATTATGTAAGGGGTATTGCCTTAACCGGCAATAAATAATAAATCATTCATGTGTCATAGCTATTTCCCTGAGTCTGGCACATGGCATATTAAAAGGAGGATATGATATGAAAAAAATGGTAGTAGCTACGTACAAAAAGATGATGGCTATGGTTCTTGCTATGATAATTGTAGTAAGTGCATTTGCCGGTTGCTCTAGCAATAACACCGGTAAGACAGAAGATGGAACAAAGACTGAAAATGCAGGAACTGAGGATGCAGGCAGCACAGAGGATCAAAGCGGAGCACCGACCGAGATCACAATGTGGGGTTCCTGGGGCGGAGATCAGGTAGGACAATTGGAAAGCCAGTTAAAAATCTACAATGAATCGCAAACGAAGTATCACATAACCTACACGGTTCAGGACAGCATGGAAGAGAAGCTTTTAACAGCAATCGTAAGTAATGAAGCTCCCGATGTGGTTCTCTGGGATCGTTTTAACACAGGTGTGTATGCTCCCAAGGGCGCTCTTGCACCTTTAGATGATATGGTGAAAGCAGACAGCGTTGATTTATCCAAGTTCTATGAGCCCGCAGTAGATGAGCTTACCTACGACGGCAAGCTATACGGCATTCCGCTAACGGTAGATGCTAGAATTCTCTTCTACAATAAAGCAATGTTTAGTGAAGCGGGAATTGATCCGGCTACCATCACTGACTGGGAGAGCTTAAGACAGGCAGCAATCAAATTAACAAAGAGAGATGGAGATAAATTAGTTCAGGCAGGCTTCTCTTTAAAGGATGTTGGTTTATTTAACAACTGGATCCAGCAGGCAGGCGGCAAGATGATCGATGATTCCGCAAGCCCCGCAGTTACCGCGTTCAATACTCAGTCCGGACTTGATGTATTAGCATACTGGAATCAGTTATTAAACGAAGATAAGGTTTACGAACTGGGCTTTGAGGATGCTTTCGGTGGTGACGGCTTTAAGGCGGGTAAGGTAGCGATTACTTTTAACGGACCTTGGACACTGCAGAGCTACAAGGAAGCAGGTATTGACTTCGGTGTAATCGGACAGCCCGCAGGACCTACCGGTGCAAAATCAGCGATGATGGGCGGCTTCGGATTAATCATTCCCAACAAAGCTAAGAATCAGGAAGGCGCATGGGATTTCATCAAATGGTGGACAACACAACCTGCAAACGGCGTAGAATTCGCTAAGATCAGCGGTAACCTTCCGGCAAATAAGGATGCAGCTAACGATCCTTACTTTATGGATGATGAGATTTTGAAGGTATTCTCCGAGACAATGTTATATGCAACCATCCGTTCCAAGGTTCCGGGCTACTCTGATGTAGAAGGCTTAGCATTAATTCCTCAGCTGCAGAAATATGTAGCAGGTGAGATCAGTGCACAGGATGCACTTAGTGCAGCACAGTCCCAGGGCGATCAGATTCTTGCAGACGCAAAGAAATAATTAAGTCAATTTAGAAATAGGATGTAATAAATCCTGACGGGATTACTACGAATACCGATACTACGAGGGTACCGTAAATAATGCGAACGGGTTTATTACATCCTTATTCACAAATTCTAACCACTGTAATAATAAGGAGGCATGAGAATGAAGCGAATCGAGGAAATATGCAATCAGGTGCAGGAGAGTTTGATGGATAATTTTTGGAGTGATGCAGAGGGCACCTTTGTCAATCATTTTCCTGTTCGAGAAAACGAAAATTGGATTTATTGGTGGCATGCACATTCCCTGGATTGCCTGATCGATGCCTATATACGCACCAAGGATCCAAAGTACTTGGATAGAATTAAGAAGGAATATCAGGGTACCTACACCCGTAATGGTGAAACATTTCTTCATAACTGGTATGATGACATGGAGTGGATGGCACTGGCGCAGCTAAGGCTATGGGACGCAACCGGGGAGGATACCTATAAAGATCAAGTTCAGCTTATCTGGAAGGATATCAAAACGGCATGGAACGATCAAATGGGCGGAGGTATGGCCTGGAAGAAGGATCAGCTGGATTACAAGAATACACCGGCCAATGCACCGGCTGCTATTTTAGCCTTCCGTTTGTACCAAAGATTTGAAAATAAGGATGATCTGGTATGGGGAAAACGAATCTTAGACTGGAATCTGGCCAATCTGACCGATCCGGTAACCGGCTTTGTGTGGGACGGGATGAACCGTCTGGGAGACGAGCAAATCGATTATAACTGGAAATTTACCTATAATCAGGGTGTGGTTATAGGAGCACTGGTGGAGTTGTATAAAATTGAACATTCACAGGAGTGCTTAGCCAAGGCTGAGCAAATTGCAAAAATAACGAAGGAATTACTGATTGATACGAACCATGGAATTATTCCTTACGAGGGTGAAGATGATTGTGGTTTGTTCAAAGGGATTCTGGTACGCTACCTTTATGACCTGATTGAGATTAAACCTGATCTCACCGGGCTGAGAGAAATGCTTCTTCAAAATGCGGAGTGTGTTATGGAGAAGGGAATCAATGAGCATGGATTGATCGGTGGAAATTGGGAAGTGAGGGAGATGGCTGAAGTGGATCTGGCACAGCATCTGAGCGGAATCATGTTATTGGAAACGGCAGCAAAACTCCTTATCATATAGAATAAGATCAGCAGGAGATACAAAAATGAGTAGAAATAAAAAAATCGCAAGTAAAGGCTGGCATCGATGGGTATTCGCGGCTGCGGTTGTAATTGTTGTGGCAATAATACTTGGTCTGATTTGGTTCAAAGCTGACAGAGATAACGCAAAAGGAAAGGGAAAAGATATGAGTAAAGAAACAGAGGCCTTGACTCCGGATTATACAGATGAGATTACTGAAAAGCCGGTAGTTGATAAGATTACGATTGATATGGCGAAAAGCTCAATGGATACATTTTTGAACAGCTTTTATGTAAAGGAAGACAAGGGCGGTTACATAGTAGGAGAAGACTTTTGGCAGCAGGCAGAGATCTTTGAGGTTGTCATTGACGCTTATGAGCAGACAAAGGATGAGAAATATCTACAGGTAATTGAGGATATGTATCAGGGATTTCTTAAAAGTCATGGTGAAGACTGGTCTTATAATGAATTCAATGATGATATTATGTGGATGACCATCGCCTGTGCCAGAGTATATACGATCACGGAGGATCCCAAGTATCTGCAGCAGGCCCAAAAGCATTTCAACCTTGTATTCGACCGTGCATGGAGTGAGGATCTTGGTGGTGGATTGTTCTGGAGAATCGAAAATAAGACAAAGAACTCCTGTATCAATTGTCCTGCGGTCATTGCGGCTTGTCTGCTAGGCGAGGCTACGAAGAACAAAGATTATTATGATAAAGCTATTCGGATTTATACCTGGGAGATAGAGAATCTCTTTGGTGCCACGGGTGCAGTGTTTGATGCCTACGACCTGGAAAAAGGAATCAATAACTGGTGCTCCACTTATAATCAGGGAACCTTTATTGGTGCTGCGATGAAGCTGTATCAATATACCGGTGAAGAAAGCTATCTGCAGGATGCAAAGTTGGCTGCCGATTACACCGTAAACACCATGTTCTCCGGGCAAGTAATGAATACGGAGGGTGATGGTAACGATCTTCCTGGATTCAAAGGAATCCTTGCCAGATGGATGGGCAAATTCATACGCGAATGCGATCAGGAACAATATACAGAATGGTATACGAAAAATGCGATAACTGCATGGAATAACCAAAACAGCAAGGGAATCATGTGGACCTTATTGAATACGAAGACAGAAGACAGCTTCCACTCTGCTTGGGGGTGCTCTGCGGCGGTATCGGTACTAATTAATTGTCCGGTGGAGAAGGAGTAAACGATGACAATTTGTCCAATAAATATATGCAATATATGCAATACTTGCGAAATCTATTAACACTATTGTAGGAAAATAGAAAATAATAGCAATAGACATTCCTGCCCGGGATGATAAAAAGGAGATCAGAATTTCATGAAACAGATACCCAAGATACTAGAAAAAAAGGCAATAGAGCTAGAGCAGTATTATCAAGCAAAGTATCCGGACCTCGCACCGTTAGCAAAGCAGTGTTTCCTGAATACAATTGAAACAACCGTAAAGCAATTGGAGGATGGCAGCCATTTCGTAATCACCGGTGACATCCCGGCGATGTGGTTGAGGGATTCCGCAGCTCAGGTAAGACATTACCTGCGTTATGCAAAGATGGACCCGGAGCTTAGCGATATCATTGAAGGAGTAATAAAACAGCAGGTGAAGTTCGTCCTTCTGGACCCTTATGCAAATGCATTTAACGAGAGCGCGAGCGGAAAAGGTCATCAGGATCATACCAAGTTGCATCCACATGTATGGGAACGTAAATATGAGGTCGATTCCTTATGTGCGCCTCTTTACCTCTCCCATGGATATTGGAAGCAAACTGGTAATACCGCTATCTTTGATGAAGAATATCTTAAGATGATAAAAGCAGTCATAGATACCTTTACAACGGAACAGCATCATGAGAGTTCTCCTTATTACTTCCAGAGACACGACTGTGTAAAGACAGATACTCTGGTGAATCAGGGAAAAGGAAGGCCGGTGAATCATACGGGAATGACCTGGTCTGGCTTTCGTCCGTCCGATGATTGCTGCAAGTTCGGCTATCTGATTCCTGCCAATATGATGGCAGTGGTCGCACTGGGTTACGGTGAGGAAATCTGCCGTGAAGTATATAAGAATGCGGAGTTTGCTGAAAAATGCAGGGCGTTGAAGGAAGAGATCCAGGACGGCATCGAAGATTATGGTATCGTGAAGCATCCGATCTACGGCGATATCTATGCTTATGAGACCGATGGTTATGGAAATTATAATTTAATGGATGACGCCAATTCACCCAGCTTACTGGCGATGCCCTATCTGAACTATTGCGATTTGAGTGATACAAGATATCAGAATACCAGAAGCTTTGTACTTTCTGAGGACAATCCATATTATCACAGCGGTACCTATGCATCCGGTGTAGGAAGTCCGCATACCCCCGAAGGTATGATTTGGCACATCGGTATCGTTATGCGTGCCCTTACCTCGAATAATGACGAGGAAATCAAAGACAGCCTTGCAATGTTAGCGAAGACTCATGCTGGAACAAACTTTATGCATGAGGCATTTAATCCAAATGATCCGACCGATTTCACCAGATCCTGGTTTGCCTGGGCAAATTCTCTCTTCGCGGATCTGCTCATTGTGCTGAAGGAGAGAAATTTCTTTGCTTAGGAAGTAGTGTTAAAGAGTAGCGTTCCTGAAACCGGCATTCTTGTGAAAAAACCTGCATGAAATAAAGTACAATATAAGTCAAGCAATACACCTTGGTTAACATGGGAGTGTTGCTTGGCTTCTTTTAGATTCGTATGAAGGTGGAAAAAATGTATTCCTGTATTACTGGCAGGTAAGGTTGACCCCGTCTGACTTATCCTGTAAGATGGGAGAATAAGAATATACAACAGGATTAGGAGTAACGAAAGAATGGAAATCAGATTATTAGATGACGAGGAACGTCGTAGTATATATCATGGACAATTACAAAAGGATTTTCACTCAAGTGAGATAAAGTCATACTCCTTGATGGAGAAGCTGGCAGCAGAACAAAAATATCCATGCTATGGATTATTTGAGCAGGGTGCGCTGAAGGGGTATGCGTTCTTTGTAAAGGATAAGAAGACATTGTTTCTGGATTATTTTGCTGTGTTACGCGAATACCGTAATGAAGGTCTGGGTGGATGTTTCCTTCGTGAGCTGCAGAAATATGTAATTAAGGAGGATCTGGCACTGTTTGCTGAAGTGGAGAATCCGGCTTATGCATGTGAGGAAGAGAGTAGAGACCTTATGAACCGGAGAATTCAGTTCTACTTAAGAAACGGTTTTAGGCTAAGTAAGGTATGGTGCCGTGTCTTTACCGATGAATACATCATTATATATTATAATGAGAAACTTTTTACCGGAGATAGTTCACATTCGATGGACAATGGTATTGCGATAGAGCTGAAGCAGCTGTATCAGATGATATTCGGAGAAGAAAATTGCCGTAACCGGATTCATGTCAGACTGGAAGAAACATGATAAAAATGTATGCAAGTATGAAAAAACCTCAAGACGCTTTGCAGAGCCTTGAGGTTTTTCTGTTTTTGGGGGAACACATTCTATAATGAGGGGGGAGAAGGTAAAATGATTATGAACCTATCTTAGCAGAGGATGGCTCCACGTACATGTAAAATTTTTATCTGTTCTTGTACAATTCGACATAATTCTTTGATAGTGAAGAAAAAAATAATCTGTTGTTTTTCAAAAATTGTCAGACTATTTTACAGATTCAAAAAAATTATAAAAATCGCTTGACAATACGGTATTACGGTTGTAATATGTGTCGCGTGGTACTACATATGTAATACAACATTTAATAAGAAGATTTAATTTATCAGCACCGCAGATACCGCAGATAGAATTTACTATGCAGGATTAGCATGAAGATGCTGCGAAGCAGCAGAATGGAGGATGAGATGAACAATATAACGGATGCGGAATGGAAGATTATGAAGGTGCTATGGCGAAGATCACCGAGACTTGGAAGTGAGATAGTGGACGAACTAGAGGCGGATACCGGTTGGAACCCGAAGACCATCCATACACTCATTCGAAGACTGGTATCCAAGGGAGTCATTGATGCAAAGAAGGAAAATCAATATTATCTGTATTCTGCAGCAGTTTCCGAGAGTCAGTGCGTCAGAGAAGAGACGAAGACATTTCTTGAGAAATGCTTTAACGGCTCCTTCAACATGTTACTATCAAACTTTATCGAGGATGACAAGCTTTCCGATCAGGAGATCGAGGAGCTGGAAAGACTTCTGAAAGCCAAGAAGAATAGGTAATTACCCATGAATCAACTAATACATATAGTTCAGGAAATCGTATATCTCGGCGCAATCGCCAGCCTTTTGACATTGATGATACTCTTGATCAAGAAGCTGTTTCGTAAGACCATGAGCCCCAAATGGCACTATTATATCTGGGCGCTTTTGATCATAAGACTTCTGGTACCCTATGTGCCGGATAGCTCCTTTAGTGTGCTTAATCTTGTCTATGCTGTGACCGAGCAAAGCAATCTGCTGGAGAATCGGATGGAGAACACTTTATTATACGGACTGTATGGCACAGCAGGGGAACCATCAAAGGAGCTGCAAGCCCCGACGGCTAACGCAGGAACAGACAAAGAGAATGAATTACCGCAGCAGGTGAACTTACCTGACAAGACGCAAACGGCAGGAAAGTTATCCTATCAGGAGGTGTTCGCAGTTTTATGGCTGGCTGGTGTGGTAGTGCTCGGTATCTATACCCTGTATGCCAATATCACCTTTGCAGTAAAATTGCGAAGATACTACCGGGAGTTAAATGATCCCAGAATCGAAGCAATCTTTCAGGAGTGTAAAAGGCAGTTAAACATAAACGCGGGTATCAAGCTGCTGACCTCACCGATTGCCAGAACACCATCCCTATATACCGCTCTCCATACCAGTATCCTCTTATCCGAAGAACATATGAAGCAGCTGTCGGACCAGGAGATCCGATATATCTTCCTTCATGAATTGACTCATTACAAAAGAAAGGATATCGTGGTGAACTGGCTGCTGATGCTCCTTCAGATTATTTATTTCTTTCACCCCTTATTATGGTATGCCTTCTTCAAGATCCATGAGGATTGTGAGATCTCCTGCGATGCAGAAGTACTAAAATACTTTGGGGAAGACGAACATCAGGAATACGGAAGCACTATTTTAAAACTGTTAAGACTACAGGCTGACTCCAGGTTTATTCCTGTGACTGCAGGAATAGGAAAACATAAGTCAAGCTACCGAAGGAGAATTATTATGATTAAACAATTCAAGAAATATCGCTGGACCCATACCCTAGCAACCTTGCTTCTAATTCTGGCAGTTGGATTAGTGGGACTCACCGGCTGTAACTTAAAAGAAACGGATAAAAACAACACGACGAACGATCAAACCTCATCAACAGAAGATAATTCAGGGAATGGAGACGAGATCACAGTAACACCGACACCGATGATTACAGAGGCTCCGGCTCAGGAGGAACAACCGGATGATACCGCTTCCGAAGAGAATAATTCTACAAAGGAAGAAAGTACAACCAAACCGGTACCGGCAGAGACAGCTGAGGGCTCTTCTACGGAACCTATTCCTGCGGAAAGTGTGGAACCGGAGGGCGTATCTGATTCACCCCAGGAAGCGCAGTCAGAGTTTTACGGAAACTGGACGATCAGTAAGGTACTGGCTTACGGTCAAAGCGGAACCTATAGTAAAGAGGATGCAGAAAGTCTCATCGGTAAGGATATGAGTTTTAGTGCTGATAGTGCCACCTGCTTTGGTGATCAGGCATCCTATCTTGATACAACTGCAAAGAAACCGACTTATTCAGCCACCGATTATACCAGTGCAGATTTTATTGGTAATTATCGTATGAGCTTTGATCTGTTGGGGATTACAGGAGATAAGGTGACTGAGATTACGGCGGCAGATTCCAAAGGGAATGGCTGCACCTTCTTAATAAAGGATGAGAATACACTAATTGTGGTAGGCGGTGGAACTTATTTCGAACTTATAAGAAAATAAAACAGAAATACAAAATCTCAAGGAAGTAAATGAACAGACCCCAATATGCTAGACCTAAATGATATGTACCCCTTTACTGGACAATACAAGTAAAGGGGTACATATCAATAATCTAACTTATTGGGGTCATTTCACAAACCTTGAGGTTTTTGTGTTTTCTGATAGTCACAATTTGACTCCTTAACCTGAACGTATTACAATTTTATCAATGTTCGGGTTGCCAAATCTGGCGATAATGATAAAATGATAGATAATAACTTTAATATGCCATGGTGGGGATCGTATGCATCTGGGATCTATTTACTTGATCGTAAAGGATTTTGATAGAACAATTCAGTTTTATGAACAGTTACTGCAGATACCGGTGACGCGTCGCAACATGGACCGATTTGCGCAGTTTCTCTTTGAACAGCAGAATATATCTATTATGAATGGCTGCTTTGATTCCGAGCATCCAGATAAGGTAATTCGAAAAGGCAGCTATGATAAAGAATTTGATGATATAGGAGCCATTGCGGAGAAAGCCAATACCCGTAAATTTGTATTTAACTTCTGGACAGAGGATCTTCGCAAGGAGCAGCAGCGAATCGTAGCAGCAGGTATTTCGAGTAAAGTTACACCGATAAAATACATCAATGCGGGGCAACCCTATTATTATTTTCAATTACTGGACCCTGAGGACAATGTAATTGAAGTTACCGGTGCATACCATCCCGAAGCCGACGAGTTTTAATCTATGACTCCTCCGGTATGAAATTGACGGTTTCATTTAAAAGAATGTGCAGAGCGTGCAACAAAGGAACAGCTTGAGCATAACACAATGAATATCATTAATTAAAAAGGAAATGAATAATGCAACAAAGTAAACCAAGAAGTAAGGAGCACAAGAATATGAATCAAACAGATCGTTACGTCGATTTACACCTTCATTCCTACTATTCGGATGGGACCATGTCCCCGGAAGAGATTGTCCGTTCTGCTGCAGCGAACCAGGTAGGATTGATTGCCATCACGGATCATAACGTACTGACTGCAACCGAGGAGCTGAAGGAGTTAATAGATAGCTATGACATCTCTTTTATCAACGGAGTGGAACTGGATTCCATCGATCAGGGAACGGACATTCATATCCTTGGTTACGGAATGGATATCGGGAAAGAGAGCTTTACGGCATTTGTTAAGAAGAACCGAGAGATCCTGGATGATATTAGCATTCGATTAATTACGGATATGGAGAAGGATTATGAGAATATCTCCCTGGAGGATTTCAAAGCCTTTTCCTACGACCGGGAACGGGGAGGCTGGAAGGCACTTCATTATTTTGCAGCAAAGGGATTGACAGATAAGCTTCGTGACGGCTTCGTGATTTATAATCAATATGGAATCACAAATGATAGTGGAGATTATCCGTCGATACCGGAGGTAATCAAACAGATTCACAGTGCAGGTGGTAAAGCAGTGCTGGCTCATCCGGGGGTATCGATAAAAGAATTGGATCCGCAATTGTTCCAAGATAGACTATTAAGCCTGCTTGAGTACAGCTTTGACGGAATTGAGTGCTATTATCCTACGCATAACGAGGAGATCACGAATGTTTGTCTATCGGTATGTCGGGATCGAAAACTCTTAATAACTACCGGCTCGGACTGCCATGGAGACTTTGGGTATTCTAGGATTGGTGAGCTTAAGATTACTTTGGATCAATTGAAGCTGGGAGATCTGCTTTCGTAGAACGCATCTCAAAATAGCGCATTAGGGCGATTGTTCCGTACTGCTTTATGTGATATATTATAGATTGGAGGTGTAATCAATGAGTGGAGTAAATAGCTGCGAGAGCTGTAGTCATTATACTTATGATGAAGAATATGATACCTATGTATGCTTGGTGAATCTGGATGAGGATGATATGGAACGGTTTATGAGTTACTCCGTATTTCATTGTCCGCATTTCCAACTGAATGATGAATATAAGATAGTAAGAAAGCAAATGTAAAATGGAATTCCTAAGACAGAAAGAGAGAAATACGATGGAAGTTAAGGTATGTAAGAACTGCAGAAGGCTGTTCAAATATATCTACGGACCGGAATTGTGTCCAGACTGCGCGAATAAGTTGGGTGATTCTCCTCCTGAGACAATAATATTAGAGAAAAGAACGGCATTTAAGCCACTTATCCTTGAAGAAGAGAGAAAACTGAACCAGGTAAAGGAATACATACTGAATCACCCGAAAGCAACTGTCGCACAGATTGCCGAGGCAAATGAGGTTTCGGCAAACCGTCTTTTGGACTGGGTCAGAGAAGAAAGATTGGAATTCTCTGATGATTCGGAAAGCGCCTGGTTCGAATGTGCAAAGTGCAAAACCAAGATAAAAAGCGGAATATACTGTTTTCGATGCAGACCAAAACAATAGAAAGCACGCTTCGCGAACTTTCTATTGTCATGAATAAGAATGACGATTGTTATTGAAGGTCAAGATCCGGATATCCGATCTTGGCCTTCTTATTCAGTAATAGAAATACGATTCGTGCGCTAGGAAATACGATTCGTGCGGTAAATGGTTTTTATAGAGATAATGTGATATTCTAATTATCGTCGATCAGATATAGCCAATTTACCTTATATTGAGGAATAATAGATATGCAGAGAAGCTTAATGAAAATTAAGCTTCTTTGTCTTAGGTGCGTATGAGCGAGCATAGATACTAATATTATCGCAAATAGGAGATAATGAGAAGGAATATACCTCTAGGTATGGAATTTGTGGAATAGAATACGCAAAAATGAATTATTTTGTTGTATACAAATGGCAAGGATTGTGTTAATTTATTTCATGACGGTATAAAATTTATGGTGTATTTTACCGGTATAAAAATATAGTGATTAATAGCGGAAATATTCGATGAGAAAGGGGTGCAGGAATGAGCCGATTTATGAGAAAAGCAGAACATATCACCAGGATAGCTCTGATCTTAGGCATGACGATACTGGTTCACTTGGCCCTGACACCTTTGGCATATACAAAGAATCTCGAACCGGCTACGGGAAGGCAGTATGCACCTCTGCTGCATTACAATGACGTTTATATTATTAATGAAGTCAAAAATTATGAGATATTAAGTGATATCCGGGTTAACAGTATCCTAAACAGGAATCTAAGAGATTTCCAGCGGTTATTAAAGCAGGTGCTTGATGTCCGTGTAATTCCGGTTGTTACCTATGCAATATTATTGATTTATACGTTAACATATTTTAAGAAGACCAGACGAAAGAGATCATTGATCGCGTGCTTTCTTGGCGGACATGCACCGCCTTGTATGAATCAGTATGAACATATCAAATTACAATGGAAAGGACAGAAAGAATGAATAAGAAGCCAACATTTTTTATTGTATTAATCGTAGCAATACTTATGGTATATACGGCTATTAATGGCGTCACACTTCCTCTGGGCAATTCTCCGAAGAAGATACTGGGCGCTCCGGATATGCGTTATGGTATCGATATTCGCGGCGGTGTAGATGCTGCGTTTGAGCCCGAGGGATTAGACCGTAAACCGACAGGAGATGAGTTGGAGATCGCTCGCTCCATTATCGAGACACGTCTCGATCAACAGAATATCATGGACCGTGATGTAACTATCGACAAGGATAACGGATATGTTATCGTACGTTTCCCGTGGAAAGCAGATGAGAAGGATTTTGATCCCGAGGCAGCGATCGCTGAGCTTGGTCAGACCGCACAGCTTACCTTCCGTGATGCAGATGGTAACGTACTCCTAGATGGTTCTCATGTAACCAAGGCTGCTCCGGTGGTAGACCAGAGCATCAATCAATATGTAGTTAGCTTGAGCTTTGATGACGAAGGAACCAAACTATTCAGCGATGCAACACAGAAGCTGGTAGGTAAAGTAATCAACATTTATATGGATGAGAATCTGATCCAGTCCGCCACGGTAAATGAGCATATCTCCAGTGGTTCTGCGCAGATCACCGGTATGGATGGATATGATGAAGCAAAGAATCTTTCAGACAAGATCAATTCCGGTGCGTTGCCCTTCTCTATGATTACAAAGAACTATAACACCATCAGCCCTACGCTGGGTTCAGGTGCATTAAATATCATGTTAATGGCAGGAGCAATCGCGTTTGCATTGATCTGCGTTTTCCTGATTGCATATTACCGACTTCCCGGTGTGGTTGCCTGCATCGCTCTTACGATTCAGGTAACAGGACAGATTCTTGCTCTCTCCGTTCCTCAGATGACCTTAACTCTTCAGGGTATCGCCGGTATCATCCTATCGATTGGTATGGGTGTCGACGCGAACGTCATTATCTCTGAGAGAATTAGTGAGGAGATCAAATCTGGCAAGAGCGTTGCCTCTGCAATTGCAGCAGGTTTTAAGAATGCATTTTCCTCCGTTTTCGACGGAAATATCACAGTGCTTATCGTTGCGTTTATATTAATGATCTTCGGATCCGGAACCATGTTATCCTTTGCATACTCCTTGTTCACAGGTATTGTGTTCAACTTCCTTGCTGGTGTAACTGCTTCCCGTCTGATGACCAGTTCCTTAAGCTCTTATAAATTCCTGCGCAATCCTAAGCTCTATACATGCTGGTCAAGGAGGGTTACACTATGAGTAGTATAAAAGAGAAGAAATACGTGAAGGAAGTTAAAGTAACTCCTGAGATGTATAAAGAAAATAAAATCATTCCATTCTATTCAAAACGCAAGATTTACTTTACAATATCCCTATCCATCATGCTTATTGGTATTATTTTTATGTTCATTAACGGCGTACAATTAGATATCCAGTTTAAGGGTGGAGCATTAATTAAATACACCTATGTTGGTACGATTGACCCTGAGAAGGCTGCCGATGTAGCAACAGAGGAGCTGGGACGACCGGTAACCACTCAGATTACCGAAGATATCGCCAGCGGAGAACAGAGATTGATCTTAAATATTGCTGGCAACTACGGTGTGGATGCCTCGGAGCGTGATAAATTTGATAATGTTTTAAGAGAAGCATTTCCGGATAACCAGTTGAAACAGTCCGAGTCCTCCATGGTAGAACCTTTCTTTGGACAGCGCTTCTTAAGAAATGGAATTATCTCCATCTTACTGGCAGGTGTACTGGTTTTGATCTATGTATGGATCCGCTTTAAGATGATGGGCGGTCTATCCGCAGGTGCTATGGCGATTGTTGCGCTGATTCATGACGTACTGGTGGTATTCTTCACCTGCGTAATCTTCAAGATACCGATCGGTGAGTCCTTTGTAGCCGTAGCCTTAAGTATCATCGGTTATTCCATCAACGATACGATCGTTATCTATGACCGTATCCGTGAGAACGCAAAGAGCTATATCGGTTATCCGCTGGAGGCAGTAACGGACCTTTCCATCACTCAGTCCATGATGCGTTCCATTAATACCAACGTAGCAGTTATGGTGAGTGTCAGCTTGGTTTATATTCTTGCATTTGGTAACGGCATCAGCTCCATTCAGAGCTTTGCTCTTCCCATGGCGGTCGGTTCCATCAGTGGTTGCTATTCCACCATCTGTATCGCAGGTCCTCTTTGGGTAATGTGGAAGAAGAAAAAAGGCGATGATATCCTCTTCGAAGAGAAGAAAAAACCCGCTCCGAACTATTAATAAGTAAAGAGTTTTAAAATATTACAATATTAAAGGATCATATCCTTTCCGTATATAACGTTATCAGCGGGAAGTGTATGATCCTTTTTCTTTGACTCTGAATTTGATCGGGGCGTCAGATTGCCCCTTTAAGTAGATTGGTACAGATACATACCTATAGATACAGATGACGCAGACCGGCCGAATGCGGATGTTTTTTCCGTATGAGGGAAAGGCAAGTCAGATGTATCTGTAGGTGCATTTAGGCGCTTTTGTAATTGTAGTATTTTGATACCTTAATCAATCACTGCTTTACTTGACCGGTGCAGGAAAAAGCAGTAAAATGAATAAAATGGTATATTAAGGAGGCAGTCCGATGGATGGCAGTAATTTATTATATGGTGGCAGAGAGCAGCTAAATGAGATAAAAGAGTGTCTCTTAGAGCTGTATGGCTATCAAGCAAATAATGATTCCTTTATATTAGAGGAGGAGACGCTGGAGAACAGTATAGCGGATCAGGAACAAGCCATGAAGGAGGAGATCCAAAAAACGACAAAGAAACGTCGGCAGGAAATCGAGGAAACCTTTGAAAAGCAGGAGGACAAGCTCCAGACCAGAATGAAGAGAATTAAAGAAAAAAGGGAACGAAGTAAGAATGAAAAGGTATCCCAACGCATTGAAGCAGAGACGGCTCCCCTTCGGGCAGAGAATGCCCAGTGGAAGCTGGATGCGAAGTCACTATTTTCGCAGAAGCATATCCCGGGCTTCTGTAATACCAAGCTTTATTATGCACTTTATTCTCCTTCCTGTTTCACTGATTTCATCCTGACCCTTTGTACCCTGATCGTAATCCTTTTACTGATCCCCTGCGGAATCTATTTTTTAATCCTACGGCAAGATAGAACGATGTATTTAGTACTGACCTATGTTCTTACTGTTATTATTTTCGGAGGGCTTTATCTACTGATCGGTAATCGAACCAAAGGAAGATTTAACGAAGAGATTCACAAAGTGAAAGGAATCAGACGGCAGCTTAGGATAAATAAAAAGAAGATTGCTGTAATTCGTAAAAATATTCGAAAGGATCGGGATGAAAGTGCATACGGCTTACAGGATTATGATGCTCAGCTGGCACAGCTAGAGCAGGAGTGGACTGAAGTTGCTTCTCAAAAGAAAGTTGCGCTTTCAGCCTTTGATAATTCCACATATCAGATTATCGCTTCGGAGATCGAAGCAAATTATAAGGATAAGTTAACTACACTAAAAACCGAGCATGATAAGGTGAGAGACTCCTCGATTAAGGCGGAAGAAAAGATGAAGGCACTGACGATTAAGATGGCCAGTGAATATGAACCCTTTCTGGGGAAGGAATATATGACTATAAAACGAATAGATGCTTTAATCAATATTCTCGAAGCGGGTAGTGCAACAAATGTATCAGAAGCAATTGCGTTCTATAAGCTTACCCTGGAAAAGGAAGAGAGTGCAGCAGTATAAGGAATTAGAGAGAGGTTATTTGTAACCATACAACATAAATGAAACCAAGAGGCTGTCAAAACATATATCATGATGGAAGGTACGAATCTGTGTGAGAGGTTCGGTTGTTTTATTCTTCCGTCAGAAATATACTGTTTGAAACAGCCTCTTGGTGTATTTCGATCATTCTGAATAAGTCAGAGAGGGAGTCTTTAGCTTGTTGAGGCAATAGTTAATGGCAAGACAGATCTGGTCTGCCATCATCATTACTACGTTTAGCCTAGTGGTTTGGAGCAACATGTTGTCTAGCATCCCGGAGAAATTTACGATTCCGGTGATAAAAATATCTCCTACCGCAGGAAGATCCTTGTCTACTCCGGCCCCCGGCTTTAATGGCCCTTCTCCAAGTGTGATATAACCGATGTGATCAGATCTTCCAAGGGATGCATCGATGGCAATCACAAATGCATCATCATGGGATTGATAGATCAGATTAATCGTCTCCTTTAGGTTTTTCGCGTGAACTGGCTCTTCTAAGGTACCATAGACATAAAAATTATGATTTTTATTATTCTCTTGTTTTGTGTATTTATGTTCGAATTCATTTTGAATGGATAACTTATATCCGATAATAGGCCCCAGGCAATCACCAGTTGCCCGGTCAGAACCGATGCAAAGGAAGATAATAGTCCGATTAAGCAGCACATGTTCCTTTATGAGCTCGGACAAGGTGCTTCCCATTTCATAAGCAGCAGCTTTTTCGGATGAGTTGTAATAGGATATTCTATTCTTGGTTTTAAAAAAAAGATTCATCGAGTAACACATACCTTTCGTCATTATGTTCGCATACAGATAGCCTGGTAGGCAGTTCTTCGTGGCGATCCGAGAGCTTAAATTAAGTATTACCGTAAAAATAAAAAATTAGACCTATAAATATGCTAAAATACAGATAATATCAGGCAAAAAAGAAGCTATTTCGATTAAGAAGCTCCTTCAGATTAAAAATTAGAATCAGAATAGCAGGATTTAGGGGGTTTTTCATGGAATTGTGAGGATAAGTTATGTTTACATAATAACCGGATATGACAAAAAGCCTGTCCGACTTGTGATATGATTACTTATATTTTGGGGTGATCAGTACAAAAAGTATCGGATTGGAGTGAACTGCATGATAGAAACAATATACAGTAACGAGAGTAAAGAAGGTAATCCTGCAAATAGAATTCAGACTTCCTTTAAGATGCCAAAGAATGTACGACAGATTGGTAAAGATAACAGTAATAAGAAGATCTACGTTGAAGATTATGTTATGACGTACATAAAGCAATTGGCAGGAGGAGATTATTCTGCCTGTAAGGTAGCGGTACTGGTCGGTCAGTGCATACGCATAGAGAACTGTCGGAATATCTTTGTCTCCGGAGCTGTAGAGGTGGGCAACATTGATCTATCAGCAGAACCCATCTTATCCAATGAAGCCTGGAGTAAGATCTACGAGGAGATTAAGAAGTATTTTGTAGAGACAGAGATTGTCGGCTGGTTCATCGGCGGTCCTGGCTATCTCCTTGAGGAGAAGGATAAAATAACGAAAGCTCATATTGATAATTTTGCGGGACAGGATAAGACTCTTCTTACCTTTGACAATATGGAAAAGGAAGAGAGCTTCTATAGCTATGAAGGCAATCGCCTGACTAAGCTGGAGGGCTACTACATATATTATGAGAAGAATGAAGAGATGCAGACCTACATGATCGAGCATAAGGAACCCCAAAGCATTGAGGCTGGCTATGATGACCATGTCTCCCGGGAGATTCGTACCGTGCTGCAGACCAAGAAGCCCCCGGTGGAGGAGAATAAAGGTATCACGAGATTGATGTACGCAGCCGGAACGCTACTAGCTGTGATTGTCTTAGTAGTAGGAGCTGCGATATTGAACAATTATGATCAGATGAGGAGTATGCAGGACACCTTGAACTATTTGTCACAGAATATGGAAGAGGTACAAACCATCGTAGCTGAGGACAGAATGTCGGACAGCATCGATTCTCAAACGGCGGTTGTGGAAGGACAAGCTTATGATATCAGCGACGGAGATGCTGAGACCTCTACAGAACAAACAGCAAAGGATTTACAGGCAAAGGATGACAAGAACAGCCTCGATGTGGAAGCTGTTCCGGGAGATGTAGAACCATTAGAGAAAGAAGAGGATACAAAGCAAATAGATTCCGATGAAGCTGCCGACAATGATGAAGAGAAAGTGTTACAGGAGAAGGATGGTAAAGAAGAGCCAAAGGATGATAGTAAGGAGCAGGTTAAGAATAACGTAAAAGATGAGAAACCGGTTAATTATTATATCGTCGTAGAGGGAGATACGCTCGCCGGTATCAGCTATAAATTATATGAAACCTATACGAAGGTAGCAAAGATAATGGAACTGAATCATATCGAAGACCAGGATGTTATTTATGTAGGGCAGAAATTAATTGTTCCATAGATATTTGAGAGGTGCTATCCTATGGTATATTACCGGATAGCACCTCTTTTTATTAATTTATAGGGGAAAATGCGTCCTATGAATTAAAAGGCACTCTGTATTGCGAATCTTAGTTCGCAATTGGATGAGGTATGCCCCTTTAAGGTCATTAAAGTACTGCTGATTTTGAACATTTTTACGTAAAAATAGTACGTGCCAAGTAATAACAAATGAGGTATAATCTCTATAAAGTAAAGAACAGGGGAGTAGGTTATGGCGAAAGACAAGGACGGACAATCGATCAGAGACTATGGCGACCGCAAACGCAGAATAAGAAAAAGGCGTAGAATCATTATTGTATTGGCAATGATTGCGATTTTAATCGGAGGCAGTATTTACTTATATAGCTTATACAATATGAATTATCAGGGCTATGAAGTGATAAAAACCATGGACAATGCGGTTGACATCAAAGCAAATTACCTGCGATATAGCGGTGGTGTTCTTAAGATAAGTCAGGACGGAGCGACTGCGATCGACAAAGATGGTAATCTGAAGTGGAACGGCTCTTATGAGATGAAAGATCCGATTGCTGATGTATGCGAGCAATATGCAGTGGTTGCAGACCGGGGAGGGACCACGATACAGATCTTTGATAATGGTGGTGTCGTCGGAAGCATCTCCACTGTTTATAACATCATTAAGGTAGAAATTGCAAATCAAGGAGTAGTTGCAGCACTTCTTGAGACCGAGGGAAATAATTCTATCAAGCTTTATGACTTAGATGGAACAGAGCTTGCAGAGATAGCAACCAATGCAATGGAGGACGGATACCCCATTGATTTTACTTTATCGAATGATGGAGAAAAACTGATTACCAGCTATCTATCAGTTACCACCGGTGAATTAATCGGAATTGCTACCTTCTATAACTTTGGGGAGGTGGGTCAGAACTGGACGGATCGAATGGTTGGTGCCTTCAATTTTAATGGATTAGTCGCACCTCGTGTTATTTTTAATAACAACAGTACTGCTTGTGTATTCAAGGAGAACGGCCTGATGTTATTTTCTTATGCCGAAATGCCGAGACTGATTAAAGAATTTAATTTTGATAACAAGATAGATAGTATCTTACATAATGAAGAATATACCGGCGTTGTTCTGGAAGCAGGTGAGACAGGCACACGGGAATTGCTCATTTATAATCTGAAAGGTGAGAAGGTACTAGATAAAAAATTGGATTTTGATTACACAAATATCTATCTTGCAGGGAAAGAGATTATAATGTATGACAATTCCTCCTGCATTGTTATGAAGATAAATGGCACAGTAAAATTCAGCTATACCTTTGACAGCAATATAGCAGCATTATATCCGGTGAATGACCTGGACCGTTACCTCTTTGTAAGTGATAAAGCAATAGCTCAGATCAGCTTAGTGGAATAGTATTCCTATGAGTGCCTGAGAATATAAAACTCACATAGAAGTTTGGAATTCAGGGATCCGTATTCCGATGAATACAAAGAAAAGGGATGGATGAGAGCAACAGGTATTAGCATAATGAAAGGGCGGGTTAAATGAATTGGTTATTGGTTGTAGTATTAATGATATTGTTGGGGAATGCTATTGTTGGGATGAAGGTTGGTTTTATCAAGACGGTGTTTTCACTCGTTTCCATAATTCTTGCATTGATTCTCACGCTTTGGATCAGTCCCATGGTAAAGAACTACATGAATGGGAGTGAGAAGTTTCATAACGGTATTTCTTCCAAGATAGAAAAGATGCTTCCCTTTGGTGAAGATGAGATTGCCAAGAAAGAACAACCGAAGGCGATAGAGGAGCTTAAGGTACCAAAATCTATAAAAAAGGGTTTGTTGGAGAACAACACAGCAGAAAGCTATAAGGAGATGGCGATTACCAGCTTTAAGCAATATGTCAGTAACTATTTGACCGGGATTATCATTAATTCTTTGGCTTTTATAATGACCTTTGTCCTAATTCTGATACTGCTGTGGGTCATATTTATGGCACTGGATTTGGTCAGTAAGCTGCCGCTTCTGAACCAGGTGAATAAGACCGCAGGACTTTTAGCAGGGCTGCTTCACGGTTTAATCGTTGTGTGGCTATTCTTTATATTACTCAATGTATTTGCAAGTACTCAGTTTGGTCAGAGTATGTTGAAGCTGGTTGGAGAAAATGAGATATTGAGTATCATCTACAATAATAATATCCTGTTAAGGTTTATAACCGGAGCAACGAAACTTATCTTGTAACAATACATAACAAATTACTAAAGGAGATCAATAATGAATGACATGTTAAATAGGATTCAAAAAATGGGTATTGTACCTGTAATTAAATTGGATGATGCAAAGGATGCCATACCGCTTGCTAAAGCGTTGGTAGAGGGAGGACTTCCCTGTGCTGAAGTTACCTTTCGAACTGCGGCTGCCGAGGAAGCCATTCGTTTAATGAGACAGGCTTATCCGGATATGCTAATCGGTGCAGGTACTGTTCTTACTACAGAACAGGTGGATAAAGCGGTTGCAGCAGGAGCTACCTTTATCGTGAGCCCCGGCTTAAATCCAAAAGTAGTTAAGTACTGTGTTGACAACAATATTCCGATTACTCCGGGCTGTGCGAATCCCAGTGATATCGAAGCAGCCATTGAACTGGGACTGGATGTTGTAAAATTCTTTCCTGCAGAAGCGGCAGGAGGACTGGCTATGATCAAAGCAATGGCTGCCCCATATGTGAACATGAAGTTTATGCCTACCGGCGGAATTAATGAGAAGAATCTCATTTCTTATCTGGATTTTCCCAAAATTATTGCCTGTGGCGGAAGCTGGATGGTCAGCGATGAGCTTGTAAAAGCAGGTGACTTTGACAAGATAACAGCACTGACAAAGCAAGCAGTAGCTTTAATGCTGGGCTTTGAGATTCGCCACGTAGGCATTAATATGCCAAACGAATCAGAAGCGGACAAGGTTGCAGATCAATTCGGCAGCGCCTTTGGTTTTGCTAAGAATGCAGGAAATTCTTCTATCTTTATGGGAACAGCAATTGAAGTAATGAAAGAAACATATCTCGGTAAGAATGGCCATATCGCTATCATGACCAATTATATAGACCGTGCAATCTTCCATCTGGAGCAGAGGGGCTACTCCTTTAACCAAGAAAGCAAGAAGTATAAGAATGACAAGCTGATTGCAATTTACCTTGATGAAGACTTCGGTGGATTTGCGGTACATCTGGTACAAAAGTAAATTATAACAGCCGTAGAGTATAAAAAGCACCAATTATATAGATATCATGAGGAATATCGCAATAGTATGAATAATAAATGACCGCTTTGCCAAGACTATAAGTTGGAAAGCGGTTTTTTATTATGTACACTTGGAGGGTGCACGCTTATATAGCAATAATGCTTATATAACAATGGATGTTTGGTGTAAATTCGGATGTAATAAATTGGTTGCAAAAAAGTTTAAAAACATGCTTGACATTTTGCTCTCGAGAAGGTACAATGGATTTCGCCGCTGAAACATGGCAGCCACAAAAAAGAAAAAGAAATAAAAAATAAAAAAGTGGTTGACAAACGGAAGCGAATGTGCTAAACTATAAAAGTTGCTGGTGAGACACGAAACATCAAAGTACAAGCCGGTAAAGCACAATGAACCTTGATAATTGAACAGTGAAACAACCCTGAAAATTCTAAAAAACTTGAGACTTACACATGAGTCTCAAAAATAGATTTTCATAAATGAATTGGTTTAACCAGTTCATACGAACTCGTATCTGG
>JAEZLZ010000039.1 GCA_023415055.1 Bacillota bacterium
GCTGACACATTTATCTACGGGCGTGTTGTCCCAATTTGAAATTCCGTCAGCCAATCACCTTCATTATAAAATAAAAGAGTGAAGGCTGCTTGAACCTTCACTTATATATTACGAATTTGAATTTGTACTGGCTACCAGTGAGTATGTATTTCGTAAGCCACATAACCGAATCTTTGAACTTGCATTAAGAAAAGCAAAGCTTACTCCTAGTGAAGTATGGTATTGCGGTGACAATGCTTATTTTGATGTGGAAGGTTCCTCGAAGGTAGGGATGTTCCCGATTTGGTATCGCGGTGCAATTCAAAAGCATAATAAACAGGTTCCGGAGCAGGATTGTCTGACTGTTGATGATTGGACTGAATTAATAGAATATATTGATCATTTAGGATAACCTGCCTTGTGTTGACAACTCATACAATATAAATTATTATTACCTAAATAAAAAGCTGCTGTAAAAGAAATACTTCAATTTAGAAGAATTCTTTTATAGCAGCTTGTATTATTTTGTTATACGAGACCGCTTCAGCCTCTGAGGTCAATGTGATTCAGCTTGAGATTATCAACTCCAAGAAAGCCTTTAATTGCTACACAGATACCGCCAAGAAGAATGGAGGTATCCTGAAGAACGCTGGGTACGATACGGATATAACTATTCATCCGGCTGGTCAAAGCAGCTTCAATCTTCTCAGTAATATGAGGGAAGTAGATCGTAAAGGAACTATTGATGATTACAATATCCGGGTTATAAGCATTCAGGATGTTGTTCACTCCGATGGACATATATTTTACAAAGTCGTCCATAATCTTATGGGCATCAGGATCACCTGCTTCATAAGCTACCCGGAATTGCTCGAAGCTCTGTTCCTCGGTATTCTTCAATTTGGAATATTCCCGTAGTAGATTTCTCTCAGAAGCATACTGCTCAAAGCAGCCCTGGTTACCGCAGGGACATTGTCTTCCATCAATCTCAATAATCGTGTGTCCAAATTCTCCGGCTCTTCCGTTGTAACCGGTATAGAGTTGATGATTTACGATAATTCCGAGACCGATACCGGAATGGACACTGATGTTGGCGATATTTGCATAGTCATATTGAAAGGTCTTCTCACCGATTACGGAGAGATTAGCTTCATTCTCAAGATAAACTGGAGCATTGAAATGACTTTCGAGACCCTCCGCAATATTAATTCCGGATAGGTTATAATAAGGAGCGAAGGAAACCAGGTTATTGGCGATTACACCGTGAATACCGAGTGTAATTCCAACCAGATCATATGGAGTATTCTTTGGCAGCTTCATAGACTCTATCAAATCAATTAATACACTGATAATATTACCTGTATTCTTTGGTGTTCTGATCTGCTTTAAGCTGCAGTCCTCACCAATTAAATCAGACACCAAGGCGGAGATGGTATCAACACCGATATCGATACAGATGACAAAGCCTGCTTTTTTATGAAGGCTTAATAATATCGGTTTTCTGCCCAAATTCGTATCATCACTTCCGATTTCGATAACGAGCTTTTTATTTATTAATTCCTGAACAATCGCGGAAATAGTAGCCTTTGTTAACCCAAGATGCTTTGCAATCGCTGCTCTTGAGATTGCTGTATTATTTATAATTGTCTCTAATACCAGATTCATATTGATATCTCGTATGAGTTCTTTACTGCCTGTTACCATCACAGTCACCCTTCGTAATAAATTTAATTATTTTTATGTTAACATAAAAATTTTTTTTTGGAAAGAGAAATTATTCACTTTGTTTCGTAATTGAACAAGAAATCCTAGTACAGGAAGTGTTTCATGAGCAGAATAAGTCAGGCAGGTATTTCATGATAATACCATAATATAAAAAGAACCTCTTAATGTCTCTTGACATAGAAGATACAAGTTGATATAGTTAGTGTAAACATTAGTTTATTCATCAAATCAATTGACAAAAGACTTTATATAAAAGGAGATAATGCTATGTTATATGTTGGTGTAGATTTAGGGACCTCTTCCGTTAAGCTTCTCTTGATGGACGAAGCAGGAGATATTAAGAGTATCGTTACAAGAGAATATCCCCTCTATTTTCCGAAGCCCGGCTGGTCGGAGCAAAATCCAGAGGACTGGTATACTGCTCTGGTGGATGGAATGAAGGAACTTACCAAGGACTGCGATAAATCACAGATTGATGGTATCAGCTTTAGCGGACAGATGCACGGAATGGTTATTCTGGATGAAAACGATAAGGTGATTCGTCCTGCAATTCTTTGGAATGACGGACGCACCCAGGCAGAATGTGATTACCTCAATCATGAAATCGGAAGAGAGAAGATATCAAGCTACACAGCAAATATGGCACTGACCGGTTTCACAGCACCGAAGCTGTTATGGGTCAGAAAGCATGAACCGGAGAACTTTGCTAAGATTAAGAAGGTCATGCTGCCAAAGGACTATATCGCCTATATGCTTTCCGGTGTTCACAGTACTGACGTATCCGATGCATCCGGTATGCTGCTGTTTGATGTAAAGAATAAACGCTGGTCGAAGGAAATGCTTGATCTGTGCGGATTAAAGGAAGAACAGATGGCAAAGATTCATGAATCCTATCAGGTAGTAGGCACCATGACTGAGAAGGCGGCAAAGGAACTTGGGTTATCTACTGAGGTCAAGGTAATCACAGGCGGCGGTGATCAGGCAGTTGCTGCTGTAGGAACAGGAACTGTAGGTGAAGGTAAATGTAATGTATCCCTTGGAACCTCCGGGGTTGTATTTATCTCTACAAAGGAATTTGCGGTGGATGATCAGAATGCTCTTCATGCCTTTGCGCATGCAGACGGAAGATATCATTTCATGGGTGTTATGCTGTCCGCAGCGGCGTCGAATAAGTGGTGGATGGATGAGATTATCGGAACAAAGGAATATGGTAAAGAGCAACAGGCTATTACAAAGCTTGGCGAGAACAATGTTTACTTCCTGCCTTACCTGATGGGAGAGAGAACCCCTCATAACAATCCGAATGCGAGAGGTACCTTCATCGGTATGACCATGGATACCACCCGTGCGGATATGACGCAGGCGGTATTGGAAGGCGTTGCTTTTGCACTTCGTGATTCCTTTGAGATTGTGAAATCCTTGGGAGTGGATATAAAGCGTATCCGCATCAATGGCGGTGGTGCAAAGAGTCCTCTCTGGTGTAAGATTATCGCTGATGTTCTTAATGTCAAGGTAGATAAAATCAATTCTGCAGAAGGTCCTGCATTTGGTGCAGCGATTCTTGCAGCAGTTGGCTGCGGTAAGTATGCAGATGTCGAAGAAGCAACCAATAAGCTGATTAAGGTAATTGAGACTACTGATCAGGATGTAAAAGAGGTTGAGTTATATAACAAGAAATATGAAGTATTCAAGGAACTTTATCCAACACTGAAGAATATCTACGATAAGATGGCTTAGGAATATAGTTGTTGTAAATACTATATATTAAGATTATTCTAATATAAGAAAAGACTGTTATGAAGTTGTTCAGTATAACGAATAGCTTTATAACAGTTTTTTATTCATGACAGTAGAAAGTTCGCGAAGTGTGCTTTCTATTGTCTTTGAAACATATAAATTATGTCAAGTAATTCAAGAAGAGCAGGTGATGAGTAATTGCCTTATGAAAATACAGTAAGGCTGGAAGTACAACAGTATTACCAATGCACGCATCAGATTATAGCTTATGTGTAATACGATTTATTGATAAATTCGATGTTAGAGGGCTTTTATGGTATAGGCCAGCTAGAAGAAAAGTGAATCCCGGAAAATAAATGTTTGAATTGGAATACGGACCATTTTTGAATTGATAACTATCTTAGGGTATGATAGAATAATTTAACAGAAATAATAACCTATATAACATCAATGGCAGCAGAGCTTAGTTATGTAACATCAGCCTGCTGCCTATTCATGATTAGAAAGGAGCTGCTAAAGATGCAGCCATACAGTGGATTTGCAGCCGTATATGACCTCTTTATGGACAATGTTCCTTATGAGGAATGGGCTGATTATGTACAACAAATATTGAAAAAGAATAAGATTGAACAAGGTCTTTTGCTGGAACTGGGTTGCGGAACGGGAAGTATGACCCGATGCCTGGCTGACCGGGGCTTTGATATGATCGGTATTGATTACTCTGAGGAGATGCTTGCCATAGCAAGAGAGAACAGCACCGAGGATTATAATATTCTTTATCTGTGTCAGGATATGCGAGAGTTTGAACTATATGGAACGGTTGCTGCAGTGATCAGTGTTTGTGACAGTATGAATTATCTACTGACAGAGGAAGATCTAATTAAGGTATTCCGTCTGGTGAATAATTATCTGGATCCGGGCGGTTTATTTATCTTTGACCTGGATACCGAGTATGCATACAGAGAGGTACTCGTAGATAATACGATTGCCGAGAACCGGGAGGAAGGCAGCTTCATTTGGGAGAATACTTATTATGAAGAAGAGATGATGAATGAAGTTAACCTGACTCTTTTTATCCCCGAAGGTGATCAGCTGTATCGTAAGTATGAAGAAACGCATTACCGTAAGGCGTATTCCATCGACACGATCACTCGTCTGATGGAAGAAGCAGGCATGGAGCTCGTAGCTATCTATGACATGCTGACGGAAAAGAAGCCAAAAAAGGATAGTGAGAGAGTCTATATCATAGCCAGAGAGAAAAGGCAAGAGAATAAGCTGTATCTGTAATTCGCTTACTGAACAAAGATGGAGTGCCAATATAGAATAGGCTAGTGATAAAAGTGACAGCGAATAGAAACACAGATACCATAAGATATTATTAGAGCACAGCAATTTAGAAGTCTCTATAAACAGGAAGAAAAGAAGTATCATGTTCAAAAACGGTACAGAAATGGAGCAAAGTATGAACGATTATATTATTCGGGCAAGTGCAGCAGAGAACCAGATCAGAGCATTTGCAGCTACCACAAAAGAATTAGTTGAGCATGCAAGAAGCATTCATAATACAAGCCCGGTAGCAACGGCGGCCTTGGGGCGTCTTCTTACGGCAGGTGCAATGATGGGAAGTATGATGAAGGGTGAGGAGGATATTCTGACACTTCAGATCAAAGGGAGCGGACCCATCGGCGGGCTGACGGTAACCGCGGATTCAAAGGGAAATGTGAAGGGTTATGCTTACCATCCCGAAGTGATCCTTCCGGCGAACAACAAGGGAAAGCTGGATGTCGGCGGGGCAGTCGGGGCTGGGATTCTGAGTGTTATCAAGGATCTTGGACTGAAGGAGCCCTATACGGGACAGACGCATCTGGTGTCCGGTGAGATAGCGGAGGATATCGCTTATTACTATGCAACGAGTGAACAAGTGCCCTCAGTAGTCGCCCTTGGTGTCCTAATGAATAAAGAGAATACCGTAAGGCAGGCAGGCGGATTTATCATACAATTAATGCCGTTTGCAGAGGATACTGTCATCGATCGTCTCGAGAAAAAAGTCAGTGAAATTACAAGCATCACCTCGCTTTTAGATCGAGAGATGTCGCCGGAGATGATATTAGAGCATATCCTTGGGAATTTTGGTCTTGAGATCATGGATAAGCTTCCGGCATCCTTTGAATGCAATTGTACCAAGAAGAGAGTAGAAAAGGCCATTATTTCCATAGGCCATAAGGAAATCAATGAGATGATTGAGGAGGACAAGCCGATCGAGGTAAATTGTCATTTCTGCAATACCCATTATCATTTTTCCGTGGAAGAATTAAAGAATATCTTAGTTCAGAGCAAACGTTAGCCGCGGATAAAGAATAGATATCACAAAAGGAGGATAAGGTACTCCATTGCTATCTGCAGCCTATCGGATTAGAATATTATCTGTTTTATCAATATAAAATAGGGCGGATAATAATATTTGGAGGTAAATCATGAAAGGGGCATTCTATAGCGGGGAATACCGTAACCTTTTTAAAGAAGCGGGTTATGATGAGAAGGAAATCGAGAGAAGAATAGAAGAGGCTTATCAGACGATATTCTATGGACCGGAAGGCGAGAAGTTCTATTATGAGGTTGGCGACGATATGGCATATTTTGAGGATACCGGCAATTTTGATGCCAGAACCGAGGGTATGTCCTATGCGATGATGATGTGTGTCCAAAGAGGCTGGAAGAAGGAATTTGATAAGCTCTGGAAGTTTGCAAAGACTTATATGTATATGGATTATGGTTGGAATAAGGGATACTTTGCCTGGTCGGTTCAGCCGGACGGAACGAAGAATTCGAGGGGTCCTGCTCCGGATGGAGAGGAATACTTTGCTCTGGCATTATTCTTTGCTTCCAACCGATGGGAAGACGGCGAAGGAATCTACAATTATTCCAAGGAGGCAAAGGATATTCTACATGCCTGTGTGCATAAGGGAGAAGAGGGGTTTCCGGGAGACCCGATATGGGAGCCAACAAATAAATTGATTAAATTTATACCGAATTGCAGTTTTTCGGATCCGTCCTATCATCTGCCTCACTTCTATGAGCTGTTTGCTTTATGGGCGAATGAAGAGGATCGAGAGTTTTGGAAGGAAGCCGCATATGCAAGCAGAGAGTATCTGAAGAAGGCTTGCCACCCCGTTACCGGTCTTGCACCGGAATATGCATTTTATGACGGAAGTCCCTATAGGAAAGATAATAGGGAGCGTTATTATAGTGATTCTTATCGTGTTCCTGCCAACCTGGGCCTCGATTTTACATGGTTTGCAGCAGATGAATGGGAGTGCGAGTGTGCAGATAAGATCCAAACCTTTTTCTGTGAGACAGTAAAGGGCAGAAATGATATGGTATACGAACTGGACGGAACCATAATCGAAGAGAAAGCGCTGCATCCGGTTGCAATTATTGCTACAAATGCACAAGCATCCTTAGCCAGCAAGGGAAAATATCAAAAGGAGTGCGTAGACCTTTTCTGGAATACACCGCTTCGAAAGGGAGAACGTCGCTATTATGACAACTGTCTGTATCTTTTTGCGCTTATGGCTTTAAGTGGGAACTACAGAATATTTAAATAGTATCAAATTCATAGATCAGGAAAGCATGTATCACGATGAACATGTTCCAAAATAATGGATATATTTTCAGTTCTATATCAAATATTTGGAAAATACCCTTATGGGTTCTTTCATAAGTTTCATATGTTAATAAGGGAAGCGCAAAAAGCGCAGAAAAGGGGGAAAATATGAATTACGGTTATTTTGATGAGAAAAACAAGGAGTATGTCATTACGAGACCGGATACACCGGCACCTTGGGCTAACTATCTGGGCTCTCCGGAGTATGGTGCAATCATCTCGAACAATGCGGGTGGTTACAGCTTCGTAAAGAGCGGCGCAAACGGAAGAATTTGCCGTTACATCTTTAATCAGGAGGATAAACCGGGGAGATATGTTTATCTAAGAGATGATGATACGAACGATTACTGGTCCGCTTCCTGGCAGCCCGTCGGGAAACCATTATCCGAATATTCCAGTCAATGCCATCATGGTACAGCATATACGACGATTAAGGCGCAGTATAAGGGAATCGAATCTGAGGTGCTTTATTATGTTCCTTTGAATAAGGCACACGAGGTATGGAAGGTAACCTTAAAGAATACAGGGGATAAGCCTCGAAATATCTCTGCTTTTGGGTTTGTAGAATTTACGAATGAGGGTAATTACGAGAATGATCAGGTGAATCTACAATATACACTATTCATCACAAAGACCTATTTTAAGGGCAACAAGATAATACAGACAATAAATGAAAATGTCCATAAGAATGAAGACGGAAAAAGTTCCACGGAACGTTTTTTTGGACTAGCCGGTGCGGAGGTAGTTTCCTATAACGGTGACAAATCACATTTTATCGGAAGCTATCACAGCTTCCATAACCCCATCGCAGTAGAGAAGGGAATGTGTGATAATGTACTGAATTATAACTCGAACGCCTGCGGTGCACTTCATACTAAGATGACACTTCAGCCCGGAGAGAGCAGGGAGTTCGTATTTCTGCTTGGGCAGAAGAACGATAAGCAGTCAAAGGAGATCCTGGATGCCTATGCAGATTTAGGGACAGTTACATCAGAGATCAATGAGTTAATCCATTATTGGCATGGTAAGTTATCTAACTTCCAGGTAAAGACTCCCGATGAGAACTTCAATTCTATGCTCAATACCTGGAACGCATATCAATGCTTTATCACCTTTATCTGGTCCAGAGCCGCATCCTTCATTTATGCCGGACTTCGCAACGGCTATGGCTATCGTGATACAGTACAAGATGTTCAGGGTATCATACATCTGGATCCGGCTATGGCGAAGGAGAAGATCCGTTTTATGTTATCTGCACAGGTGGATAACGGTGGAGGTTTGCCTTTAGTTAAATTTGATCATAAAGCAGGACAGGAAGATACGCCGGATGATGCATCCTACGTACAGGCTACCGGACATCCTGCCTACCGTGCAGATGATGCCCTATGGTTGTTCCCGACGGTGTACAAGTATATGGCCGAGACAGGTGATAAGCACTTTTTAGATGAAGTAATTCCTTATGCGAACAAGGATCAGGGAGATGTCTATGATCACTTAAAGCGTGCGATACAATTTTCGATGGAACGGCTTAGTGTCCACAACATGCCTGCCGGCCTTCATGCGGACTGGAATGATTGTCTGAGACTTGGTAAGAAGGGAGAGTCCACCTTTGTTGCTTTCCAGTTATACTATGCGATGAATGTAATCCGTAACATTGCGATGGACCGGAAGGATCAGGAATATATTTCATATCTTGATACGGTACAGAAGGAGCTAGGAGAGACTCTGAATAGGAATTGTTGGGAAGGAGATCGTTTCATCCGTGGCTTTAAGGAGGACGGCCAGGTCATCGGTTCTAAGAAGGATCCGGAGGCCAGCATGTGGGTGAATCCTCAATCCTGGTCGGTGATCAGTGGTCATGCTACCAAGGAACAGGCGGAGCTTGCACTGGAAAGTGTTCATCGGGAATTAAACACGAAGTACGGTGTAAGGACGATGGCTCCTTCCTATGTGGATCATGCCTTTGATGGTGCACTTGCGATTCTGTTCAACCCTTCCACCAAAGAAAACGGAGGAATCTTCTCACAGCCGCAGGGTTGGATCATTCTTGCAGAAGCACTGATGGGCCATGGTAACCGTGCTTATGAATATTACACAGAGTGCTGCCCTGCGACTCAGAATGATCATGCAGAGATTCGTGTGATTGAGCCTTATGCTCACGGACAATTCACGGAGGCTACCGATAGCCCGTTCTTTGGACGCTCTCATACCCACTGGTTAACCGGTACCGCCTCTACTGTGATGGTCGGCAGTGTAGAAGGTATTCTCGGTATGCGTCCTGATTTGAACGGTCTTCTGATCGCACCGAGTATTCCAAGTGATTGGAAGGAATTCTCCATCGAGAAGAACTTCCGCGGTAAGAGGCTGAATATTAAAGTACAGAACCCGAATGGTGCCGAAAGTGGTTTCAAGGAGTTCTATGTCAACGGTGTGAAGCTGGAGAAAAACTATCTGCCGGAAAGCATGATGAAGGAAATAAATGATATATTACTAATCATGTAAGATTGAGCAGTGAAGAATACCGGACAAGCTCGGAAGAAAGATAAGACAATAGAAAGTAAGTATGATTGGGATTCTGCAGAACATGAAACTGCAGAATCCCTTTTTGATATTGATAATTTTAAGAAATTTAATGATTGTTGGGGACATTGTGCGGGGGATCAATGTCTTCAGAAGGTTGCAAACTGCTTAAAGTGTATACAATATCAGCGGAAGGATATTTTCGGAAGATATGGCGGGGAAGAATTCATCTATATTGCAATAAATATCAGCTTTTATGAAGCTTTGGAATTAGGAGAATTGTTTCGTACACAGGTGGAGACAATGGCTATCAACCTAAGTAAGGAAGAGTATAAAAATAATTTGACGATCAGCGTGGGAGGAATATGGGGTAAACGATCCGATTTTTCGGACACTAGTGAAGTAGTTTATCAGGCTGACTGTCAGCTTTATAAAGCCAAGGCTATGGGTCGTAATAAAACAATAGTAACGAAAAATATTGGATAACAAATGCGATCGGATAGGTAATCAGACTTTCCGCACCACCGAGACTCTATTAGTATAATTTCTAGAATTATAATATAATCAACTGCTTTAATCAAGTGTAACTTACTGCTGCCTTATCTATGGTCGAAGGGAGTTGGAAAGGTTTGTTGATTAAAGCAGTTAATTTTTACATATAATGAAGATTAAATGCAGATTTTAACGTTATTATGAAGAGTAGCCAGGTCGGAATGATTGACGAAAAGGATGAACAATATGAATAAAACAGATGAAAATAACATGGATAATACAAATAATCAGAAGCCTCGGGAAAATAACGAGGACAATACGAATGAATTCATGGATGATTTGAAACAATCCCTAAGCCAACAGGTAAACGATACCATAAGGTCGGAAGGAATGGCTGATTATTCACATACAGAGAATGCGGGCAAAGCTGAGAAGCAGACAGATGGGAAGCCGAATAACAACAGGCGGAAGAAGGTGTTAAAATATGTAGTACTTCCGGTCGTACTGCTCCTACTGTTGGTTGCTTTTTTTACCCAAACGAATCTTGGACAAAGTATGATTATAAGAATAATCGGTAATTACAGTTATGGGAAATTAAATTATCAGCCTCCTGAAACTGTACCGGAAAATACCGATACGCCGAATACTGTACCGGGAACTACGGATGATACGGATAAGAATGCGACAGAAGAAAAATATATCTCGAATATATTGCTGATCGGTGTTGAGACCTTTGAGGGAGCCGAAAATACGGACACAATGATTGTGGCTTCCTTAGATTCTAAGAACAATGTGATAAAGTTGACCTCCTTAATGAGGGATCTGTATGTAGAGATTCCGGGGTATCGGAATAATAAGTTGAATTCAGTTTATGCAAGAAAGGGAATCAGTCTTTTATATGATACCATAGAGCAGGACTTTGGAATAAAGATGGATGGATTTGTTCTCGTTAATTTTGATAATTTTGAGCAGATTGTGGATTATTTGGGAGGAGTGGACATCGAACTGACCGCCACGGAGGCACAGTATCTACGGAATACCAATTATATCTCGGATCCCAGATACAGGAATGTTGTCGAAGGAGTACAGCATATGAACGGGAACCAGGTGTTAGGCTACTGCCGGATCCGGAAGGTATCTACGAAGACGGAGAACAGTGATTTCGGAAGAACTCAGCGGCAGCGTATCGTTTTACAGAAGATGTTTGAAAAACTTCGAAAGAAAAATGTAATTCAGCTTGGATTAATCATGAACAATATTCTTTCCAATATTGATATAAAGACAGATATCTCAAAGGAAGATTATAACAAATATCTCCAGCAGGCGGTATATCTGAAGAAGAATGCCATCCAGACCCTTCGCATCCCGGAAGATGGTTATTATAACAGTGAAAGAGTACAAATCGGTAAATATAAGCAGGATGTACTTGTTCCGAAAAGCTGGTCCGAAACACGAAGCAGGATCCATAGTTTTATCTATGGCAGTGAAAATGAATAAGTCATATTATATGGAACGATTCGCTGGCTAATCTCGTCTATTGAATAAAGCAGACCATAGAATAAAGGAATGGTGAAGACGATGCGAAAATTATCTGGATTAATAATTATAATGGTATTTGCTCTACTCTTAGGAGCATGTCAAAAAAGAGAAGAAATTGATAAGGTTAAGATCGCACCACTTGCTCAGAAGGAAGAACAATATTCCTTTCGTGCGGAAGTGATAGAGAACGGGGGTTCTTTATTGATAACACCAAGCAAGGAAAGCAATGAAGCAAAATCCTCGGATAAGATATCTGTTGGGTTGAATGCGGCAAACATTGTCGATGAATCAGGAGAGAATATTACAGTTGATCAACTGAAGGCAGGAGATATCCTGGTGATAACTTATAACGGAGCAATCGCCGAATCCTATCCGGCTCAGATCGGAGCAGAAAGAATCGAGAAGGTTGACCATAATTACCTGATAGACGGGTATCTTGCCTTGATTGATGACATCTATCAAGTGGATGAAGGACTAAATAGTGAAATAGATACCTTAGCTTTCGATACAAGCGAATGGATTGAACTGACGGAGATCGAGAAGGAACTGATCTTTCAGAAGGTAAAGGAGACTTATGGCTATGAGGTGGTCGAAGGAACCTTTGAAGAATTAAAGGAGCAGGGACTCATTGATCAGGATAATTTGTATTTTCCCAAGGGAGTACTGATTAAGATTACAAAGATGCAATACAATAAGGACAAAGAAGAGATCAACTGCAGCATCGAAAAGTGGAGAAGCGGACTCGGAGCCATCGGATCAAATGAGGTTACAGCAAAGCGAAAGGATGGCAGCTGGAGCATAACCAAGGAGGGAAATTGGATCAGCTAAGAAATCTCAATGTGTATCTCAAGGCGTGCAAAATATCAATTAACGGATAAATATATATAGAAGAAGTAGCAGCGCCAAGAAACCAAGATTATACAGCGTAAAATGGAGAAGATACTTCGCGGTATTCGCGTCTTTGGTTCGGCTGTAAAATTTAAAGGAGATCAGACTGGCCAGAGAAGCAACCAGAGTTCCAAGCCCACCAAGATCCGTGCCTAAGATCATAGCCCTATAATTATCGGTAAAGGCAGATAATAGTACGGCAGCCGGAACATTACTGATAATCTGACTCGCTGCCAAGGAAACCGCGAATTCCCTTCCGGCTAATAATGAGGCAAGAAAGTTACGGATCATCGGAATATTACCGATATTACCCACGAAAATAAAAAAGCATACAAAGGTAAAAAGTAGGGAATAATCTACCTTCTTAATTACGTCCCGATCAAAGACAAGAAGGCACAGGATAATCACCAGCAGTGTAATCCGATAATCAACGATGCGTACTACGCATGCCAGACAGACTAGAAAGAGACCACTATACAGGAATAGGGTTTGGGGCTGCTTTCGGTCTGTTTTTGTGCTGTCAGAAAGTGTGAAGCTGATATGCTCCTTGGGGAGGAACAGCACTGCTATACATAGTAACAGAAGAGAGAATAAGGTATAAGGCAGAGTGATTTTTATGAATTCGGCAAGGGGCAGGTTGAATTCAGAATAAAGGTATAGATTCTGCGGATTGCCGATGGGGGTGAGCATACTGCCGAGATTAGCAGCGATCGTCTGAAGTACGACAAGCTTCAGAATATGCTTTTCATGTCCGGTCATAGTAAGTATCAGGATACCAAAAGGTACAAAGGTGATAAGGGCAACGTCATTTGTGATCCACATCGAGGAGAAGAAACTGATCAATACCAGCATTAGCGTAATGGATCTGACATTTGCCACCCGCATCAATATTTTCTCGGATAGAAGAACAAAGATGCCAGTCTTTTGAAAGCCAGCGACGACTGCCATCAGGCAGAATAGCAGACTAAGGACTCTGAAATCGATATAATTAATGTAGTTTAGGCATGGAGGAACGAAAAGCATCGTAAGTAAAGCAGCCATGCCGGCGATGCATAGAACGGTTTCTTTTTTAATAAAATATAACAGCTTTGTTCGAAAATTTTTCATGATTTGCTTCCTTTTATATTGCATTTTGTAGAAATGATGCTAAAATACATATTTGTGCATAGGCACTGAGATGATTTTATAGCAAAATAGTGGAAAAATCAATGGAAGAATAAATTTATTGCAGGATGGTATATTCTTTGTTAAAATCTATATGTCCACCTATTTGCATGAAAATGAACAGCATTTACATAGATAGAGGATATGACCTGCTTTCGAAAATATAACCTGCAACCTCCATGATTGATAAGAGCTTAAGGAGTAGGTATAACGAAGGTAATATGAGTAGTAATTTAATAAATTCAGTGAATACAAATGATAAGAACAGAGAATATCTTTTTGATAATCTGAAAGCAATTTTAATTATATTAGTAGTATGGGGGCATTTGCTCGCCTCAATGAGGGAGCAGAGTGATGTGATAAAAGGTATTTACTTTTTTATCTTCTTCTTTCATATGCCTGCAATGGTATTTATCTCAGGTTATTTTTCGAAAAATCTGGATAAGATCAGGAATAACGCGGTGGTGACACTCCTAATTCCATATCTGATACTTAATTTGATCGATTATTTTTATAAGATACTAATCCTTAGAGAAGAATATTTTGGCTTCCGCTTTTTTAATCCCAATTGGGGGCTTTGGTATCTATTGACCTTGTTTTTATGGAAATTCTTACTTAAAGACCTGATTAAGATTAAATTTATACTACCGTTCAGCTTTGCTTTTGCACTTCTGAGCGGCTTTAGTAAGGAATTTTCAGAGTATTTGGCACTGGGAAGAATGGTCTGCTTTCTTCCGTTCTTTTTGTTGGGTTATTATGCTACACCGGAACATATCGTAAGGCTAAGGAAATTGCCGAAGCCACTCTTTCTGTTAATTCCTGTGATTACCGGAGTATTGTCGGCTTTTATCGTGTTTAAAGACGTATTTGATACAGAACTTTTGTTTCTTCGCAGCTACTATCCAGAGGGAGAAGAGACCCGAACGATGCTTTTCCGTCTGTTGATCTATGTGGTGGCACTGGCGATGCTTGCCGCCTTGATTAATCTTGCTAGTGAAAAAAAGAGCTTTCTTACCTACTTAGGGACAAGCACCATGACCGTATATGTTCTACATATTTTTACGATACCTGCGCTAGAGAAGCTGGAGCTATTTAAGAACCAACCTTATCTCTATCTTGGCTATTCCTTTCTGATGACGGTGCTGATTGCCTTTATTTATTCGCGTAATACAGTGAAGCGAGCATATGACAGCCTTATGACGAGACTGACACGACTTGTGTTAATGAAAGAAAAATAATATATTATTCAACTGAAGCTGCTTGATAGGGAAAAGCTGCTTCTTATACTCCAGCTTAAGAAAGGCAAGGTGCTATCGTGAAATTAAGTATAATTGTTCCTTTTCATAAAGGAATACATTTTCTAGGGGATTGTCTGGAAAGTATCCGAGATCAGGGACTTTCAAATTATGAGACCATTCTGGTACTGGATCATGTGAAGGAGGATGTAGCTGACCTGATCAATGAATATCAGGATTTGAATCTGAATGTAATTGAACTCAGTGATTCTCAGCTTGCAAATCGCAAATTCGGAAAAGAAAAGATTGAAGAGCAGTTTAAGGGCTACAGTGGCGTTGCCAGTGCTAGAAATGCAGGTCTGGAAGCAGCGGTTGGTGAATATGTTTACTTTTTGGATAGCGATGATTATATCATGAATGGATCTCTGACCTTGCTGCTTCAGGAAGCGGAAGAACAGATGGCTGACTTTACTTATGGTAAGAAGAAGTCGACCTGGTTTGGTCGTATGGTATATCTGGCTTCGATTACCGAGGCAGAGGAGCAGGCGGCAGAGGATCAAGACCAGGGTGATCCGGAACAAGGTGAGCAGGATCAAAGTGAGCAGGAGTTATCGAATCAGATTACAGAAGAGAGCGAAACACCCAAACTGACACGTCGCCAGAAGAAGATCCTTAAGGTTCAGGAGAATTTAGCTGCAGCTACCAATGTTGATGCAGAATCTCTTGCCAGAATTGCCGAGGCTTATCACTCGCTCCTGGTAACCAGAAAGGGACTTCGTAATATCTCGGTGCTCGGCATCCTGTTCCGCCGAAGCTTTTTACTTGAAAATGACATTCGCTTTAATGATAATTATATCTTTTTCTCGGATTCCACCTTCGTGGTGCAGGCATTACAGAACGTGAGAATCTGCTCCTACGTACCGGAAGCAATCTACATAAAGAGAAAGCACAATGACCCGATTCATTATCCTGCACTATCCCAGTCAAAGACTGAGGATAAGTTTGAGGAGTATATTCAGGCATATCATCAGGCAAAGGAATATACCGATGAGAATACTGCACTGCGAGGCTATCTGGAGAACAAGCTGATCGCTTATTATGCAGGAACCTATGCGCCGAGACTACGCCGCAGTGAGAAGGAGATCTGGCGTACACAGCGTTTCGAAGCGATGCGCCGTGAAATGGCAGAAGTAAATCCGGAGAAAATTAAAAGTCTGAAGAAGTATAAGAAAAAAATTGTCAATGCTCTTTTAAGTAATAATGTTAAAAAAGCAACTATGATTGTCACTAGACACTTGGGCTTGAAGAAGTTCAGGAAAATCAAGAAGAACAATCGTGTATTTGCCTACTACTTATATAACAAATTCTTTTCTAAGATGTCCATCAAGGAAAATTGGGTATTTTGTGAAAGCTTTTTTGGCAAGAGCTATTCGGACAGCCCCAAATACATCTATGAATATTTAAGCAAGAGTTATCCCGGAAAATACCGTTTTATCTGGGTCACCAACGAAAAAGCAAAGATTCCCTACAGTCATACTAAGGTAAAGCGTTTTAGTATACGCTATTGCTATTATCTGGCTCGCTGTAAATATGATATATTTAATGTAAGACAACCGGAATGGATGAAGAAGAGAGAAGGAACCGTTTTTTTGGAGACCTGGCATGGAACACCGTTAAAGAAGCTGGTGTTTGATCAGGAAGAGGTTATGGGAGCTTCTCCGCTTCATAAGGCTCAATTCTACAAACAGTCCAGATACTGGGATTATCTTGTGGCAGCCAACCAGTTTTCTACCGAGACATTCCGCAGAGCTTTTCTCTATGAAAAGGAGATGCTGGAATTCGGTTATCCGAGAAATGATATTATGCACGATCCGAATAAAGAGAAGATTGCTGCTGAGATTAGGAGAAAGCTTCATATTCCGGAGAATAAGAAGACAATCCTTTATGCTCCGACCTGGCGTGATGATGAGTATTATGGTCATGGTGCTTACAAATTTGCACTAAAGCTTGATCTGCATATGCTGAAGAAGGAACTTGGTAAGGATTATGTGGTATTACTTCGTACGCATTATTTCATCGCAGACTCCCTGGATGTTACCGGTTTGGAGGATTTTGCGTACAACGTAAGCAAGTATGATGATATCTCCGAGCTTTATCTGATTTCTGACTTGCTGATTACCGATTATTCCTCCGTATTCTTTGACTATGCGAACTTAAAGCGTCCAATCTTGTTCTATACCTATGACCTGGATAAATACCGCGATATGCTGCGTGGCTTCTATATGGATATCCATACCGAGGTTCCAGGACCGTTACTATTCACCAGTGAAGAAGTAGTGGATGCGATTAAGAATATCGAGGACATTAATGAGGAATATAAGGAAAAATATTCCGAATTTTATGAACGTTTCTGTTCACTTGAGGATGGACATGCGTCGGAAAATATTGCCAAAAGAGTATTTGATTTACAGTAAAATTTGATCTATTATATTTACTAATGAATGAAGGATGAGTAACTTATCATCCTTTTTTCTTTATTTGTGAGTAATTATGCAACGATTTAAAGGTTCTTTGTCTAATTTTGTGCAATTAGACCAAATTATATTAACTGACATTTTAACCGCCAAAAAACTATTGCGTAATTACTTCGTTTCACTATAATAGGAAGAGTAATCAAGGCTACTTAAACAATAGAAAGCACGCTTCGCAATCTTTCTATTGTCATGAATGATAGTGAACTTTTCGTACTATAGCGGTAAAAATTCACTCTAGGTAGGAATATTCTTCAGGTGCTGCATGAGAAAATAAAGTAAAGGATAGGTGGCAATTACAATGAAAAAATTAGACATGCTCTATGAGGGAAAAGCAAAGAAGGTTTTTAAGACGGATGTGGAAGACGTTTTAATTGTAGACTACAAGGATGACGCAACAGCATTTAACGGATTAAAGAAGGGTACCATTGTAGGAAAAGGTGTAATTAATAACAAAATGTCCAATCACGTATTTCGTCTGCTTGGGAAGGAAGGCGTGCCGACACATTATGTTGAGGAATTAAGCGACCGTGAAACTGCAGTGAAGAAGGTGGAGATCGTTCCCCTTGAAGTAATTATCAGAAATGTATCCGCAGGAAGCTTTGCTAAGAAAATGGGCATGGAGGAAGGTATTCGATTCATCAGCCCCACGCTGGAATTTTCCTATAAGGATGATGCATTGGGTGATCCGATGATTAACGATTATTATGCAATTGCCATCGGTATTGCGACCAGAGAAGAGATTGACCTGATTACAAAATATGCATTTAAGGTAAACGAAGTACTTTGTAAGTATTTTGAAAGCATTGGGATAGAATTAATCGATTTTAAGATAGAATTTGGCAGATATAAGGGACAGATCATACTGGCGGACGAGATCTCGCCGGATACCTGCAGACTTTGGGACATTAACACACATGAGAAATTAGACAAGGACCGCTTCCGCAGAGATCTTGGTAATGTTGAGGATGCTTATCAGGAAGTGTTTAAGCGTCTGGGAATTCACTAATACAGGTACGGGGCTGTTTTAAGGATAGAATGATTCTGGTGTCTTCAGGATTATGTTCATACTTCAAAAAATGATATTGGTTTCCTTAGAGATAGGGAATTACTGCAGTTATCATCAATGAGGATGAAAGCTTACCTTAGGACAGCCTCGTTCGGTTTTTAAACGGGGTGTTAGAGATAACCGATCAGGTTAGTAAAGAAAGGACGAAACTTATGGATTTGGAATACAATAGCTATAGTCCGGATGAATTGCACGAGGAATGCGGTGTCTTCGGCGTCTATGATTTGGATGGCGGCGATGTCGTATCCTCAATTTATTATGGTTTATTTGCCTTGCAGCACAGGGGGCAGGAAAGCTGCGGTATCGCAGTCAGTGATACCAAAGGACCGAAGGGTAAGGTGAAGGCTTGGAAGGGAATGGGACTTGTGAGTGAGGTCTTCAGTCAGGAGCATCTGGAAGGACTGAACGGAGGCAACATCGGGGTTGGACACGTACGTTATTCTACGGCAGGAGGAAGCAATATCAATAATACCCAGCCATTGGTGCTTAACTATGTGAAAGGTACCCTTGCCCTTGCTCATAACGGTAATCTGGTTAATACTCCGGAGCTTCGCCGAGAACTGGAATATACCGGTGCGATCTTCCAGACAACCATTGACTCAGAGGTTATTGCCTATCATATTGCCAGAGAGCGTCTGAATAGTGCAACAGTAGAGGAAGCGGTGGGGAGAGCGATGAAGAAGCTCAGCGGTGCCTATTCCCTGGTTATAATGAGCCCTCGAAAACTAATCGGAGCAAGAGATCCTCTGGGTTTTCACCCGCTTTGTATCGGCAAAAGGAATAATGCATACTTTTTAGCATCTGAGACAGCAGCACTCAATGCTGCAGACGCAGAATTTGTTCGTGATGTTTTGCCCGGAGAGGTTGTTATGATCAATGAGGAGGGGATACATTCCGACACTTCACAATGCGGGCCCAAAATTTCAAAATGTATCTTTGAATATATCTACTTTGCACGACCGGATTCTATCTTTGACGGTGTCAGTGTCTATAATTCCAGAATCATGGCAGGAAGAATCCTGGCACAGACACACCCGGTGGAGGCAGATGTGGTAGTCGGTGTTCCGGATTCCGGTAATGCGGCTGCGATGGGTTATTCCTTCGAGTCAAGGATTCCCTTCGGTATGGCCTTTGTGAAAAACAGTTATGTGGGAAGAACCTTCATCAAGCCAAAGCAATCCATGCGTGTATCCAGTGTACGGATCAAGCTGAACGTTCTCCCTGAAGTAGTCCGTGGAAAACGAGTTGTTATGATTGATGATTCAATTGTCAGGGGAACCACCAGTGCGAAGATTGTAAAAATGTTAAAAAAGGCAGGAGCTACTGAGGTTCATGTCCGCATCAGCTCGCCGCCGTTCTTATATCCCTGCTATTTCGGAACGGATGTTCCGACAGGAGACCAATTAATCGCCCATAATAATTCCGTCGAGCAGATTTGTGAGATGATTGGAGCCGATAGTCTTGGATATCTGGAGGTAGAGAGGCTAAGTGATATGATAGGTGGAGACAAAGGCTATTGTGATGCATGCTTCACCGGAAAATACCCAATTGAACCACCGGGAGAGGATATTCGAGGCGAGTATGAAGCTTAGGAGTCACTAATCATAAAAGCAAATAAAAAGGAGGTAGAAGAGATTGAGTTACGATAAATATATGTCGCCCCTATCAGAGCGCTATGCGGGTAAGGAGATGCAGTATATCTTTTCACCGGATATGAAATTCAGAACCTGGAGAAAGCTCTGGGTAGCACTTGCTGAGACAGAGAAAGAACTGGGATTAAATATAACGCAGGAACAGATCGATGAACTTAAGTCATTTCAGGAAGACATCAATTATGAGGTTGCGAAGGAGAGAGAAACTTTAGTAAGGCATGATGTCATGAGCCATGTATATGCTTATGGTGAACAATGCCCTAAGGCGAAGGGTATTATTCATCTGGGAGCCACCTCTTGCTATGTAGGGGATAATACGGATATTATTATCATGACCGAAGCCCTTAAGCTGGTGAAGAAGAAGCTGGTCAATGTGATGGCAGAGTTATCTAAGTTTGCCATGGAATACCGTGCTATGCCTACCCTGGCTTTCACACATTTTCAACCCGCTCAGCCTACAACGGTTGGTAAGAGGGCGGCTTTGTGGCTGATGGAATTAAAGCTGGATTATGATGATCTGTGCTATATGATCGACAGTATGCAGCTGTTAGGTTCAAAGGGTACGACAGGAACCCAGGCAAGCTTTATGGAGCTGTTCGATGGTAACCACGAGAAGATCAAAGAACTGGACCGCAGAATCGCTCAGAAGATGGGCTTTCAAAGCTGCTATCCTGTATCCGGACAGACCTATTCCAGAAAGGTAGATCTGCGTGTACTTAATATATTATCCGGAATTGCAGTCAGTGCCCATAAGTTCTCGAATGATGTTCGTTTGCTGCAGCATTTAAAAGAAATTGAAGAGCCCTTTGAGAAAAATCAGATCGGATCCTCTGCAATGGCATATAAGAGAAACCCCATGAGAAGCGAACGTATCGCATCTCTGGCAAACTATGTTATGGCGGATGCGATGAACCCTGCGATTACCGCAGCCACTCAGTGGTTCGAGCGGACGTTGGATGATTCCGCGAATAAGAGAATCAGCATTCCTGAGGCCTTCCTTGCAGTGGATGGTATTCTGGATCTGTATCTGAATGTGGTAGATGGACTGGTGGTGTATCCAAAGGTGATCGAGAAGCGTCTTATGGCAGAGCTTCCGTTCATGGCAACCGAGAATATCATGATGGCAGCAGTGAAGGCTGGCGGTGATCGACAGGAGCTCCATGAGAGAATTCGTACTCTTTCCATGGAAGCAGGCAGAAATGTCAAAGAGAAAGGTTTGGATAATAACCTCCTCGAGCTGATTGCTGCGGATCCGGCTTTCAATATGAGTCTTGACGAGCTCAAGTCTGCGATGGACCCCTCACTTTATACCGGAAGAGCAAAGGAACAGACCGAAGAATTTATTCAAGAGGTCATTCAACCTATTCTGAAGGAAAATCAGAATTTATTGGGAATTAAAGCAGATATCAAAGTCTGATCGAGAATAAAAACGAAGTGCTGCTGTAAAATGAATTTGTTGCATTTTGCAGCAGCCCTTATGCTTGATTAAGCGAGTTGACTTATACAATCCGACAGCCGACATGCTCAATTTCTGATCTTATTTCACTTTCCTTCACCGGATCATTATAATCGACTTCAACTGAGCCTCGATGTAGATCAATATTCACTTTTTGAACTCCATCAAGCTTTTCTAAAGCATTCTTTACCTGTGTTTTCATAGGAACATTCACTAACCCATTCACTTGAAAATGTACTGAATTCATAAGATTCCTCCTGTCTGCTTATAGGATGACTTTGGTATCCGAACATGCTTAGTTTCTGATTATTACAGCATTTTTATGAGGCATAGGAAGGCTTTTTTATTTTTTTGAATAGAAATCATGGAAATATTTGAATTTAAGTGAAAACTGTTTTATAATGAGTGAAATTTATAGCCCGGAAGGAGATATAATTGCGGAATAAAGAATAATATTATTGTGTTTCGCAATTATCTTGCCTGAAAGGATTAAGGGGGAGACCAGTTATGAATTACGAGATCGAAGAAGTCGGGGAACAGGATCTGGAGGAGTGTGCTGCAGTAATTCGCACCGGCTTTCTTACAGTGGCTGAGGAGTTTGGAATTACGAGAGCAAATGCACCAACGAACGGTGCATTTTTACAGAAGGAACGTCTTGTGGAGGAGAGAGCCTTGGGACATATCATGTATGCATTGATATCTGAGGGAAAAATTGTTGGTTATATGCAGCTGGAGAAGAGTACACCGTCGCTCTATTTTCTGCAAAAGCTGGTGGTTTTGCCGAATTATCGCCATCAGGGGTTTGGAAAAGCATTGCTGGATTATGCGAAAGCCAGAGTAGTTGAATGGCAGGGAGATAAGATATCCATAGGCATCATTGATGAAAATCTGGTATTAAAAAACTGGTATATCAAATATGGCTTTGTACCAACCATGACGAAAAAGTTCGAACACCTACCCTTCAAGGTGGGCTTTCTAGAGCTTAACGTTGGGTAAGCTGACGATTATTTGCGCTGCTTTATCAATTTCATTACTGGAGGGGATAGATTATGAAATTTGGAATGCCTACATTGCTCGAGACTCCGAAGATCGATGATTGTGCCAGGTTATGCAGAACATTGCAGTTGGATTTTATTGAACTTAACAATAACTTTCCATGGTATCAGACGGATGCTATGGATCGGAACCATTATAAGGAGTTGAGTGAAAGGTATCAGTTCTTCTATACCATTCATCTCGAGGAGGAATTGAATGTCTGCGGTTATAATACAGAGGTCACGCATGCATACTTAAGTACGGTGCGGTCCGCAATTGAGATGGCACAGAGTTTGGATGCTCCGATTATTAATATGCACCTATCCTCCGGTATCTATATTACACTACCGGAGCGTAAGGTCTATTTGTTTCAGGAATATAAGGAATTATTTTTGGATAAGCTTTATTATTTTCGTAGTATGTGTGAAGAAGCAATCGGTGATGGTGATCTGAAGATCTGTATAGAGAATGCCGACGGTTTCCCGGAGTTTGCACGAAAGGGAATCGAACTGTTGCTGGAAAGCAGGGTGTTTGGTTTGACCTTTGACATAGGGCATGATCATTCGGCAGGGGGCTGTGATGAGCCTTTTATCCGAAGTCACAAGAATCGGCTTAGGCATATGCACATTCATGATGCCCTGGGCCGGAGCAATCATCTGGCAATCGGAGACGGGGAAATTGATCTTAAAGATAAATTTGCACTGGCGAAGGAATGTGACTGCAGCTGCGTGTTGGAGACAAAGACTATCGAGGGTCTGACCAGATCGGTGGAACGATTACAGAGTTATATATAGGGAATAAATATCGGGCTTTCTCATATTTTATCCAAAAGGCAATTCCGGGATATTGTGAGAAAGCCCTGTTTATTCATGACAATAGAAAGTTCGCGAGGCGTGCTTTCTACCGTTTCATTTATTCGAGGGTGGTTCCGTTATTAAAGCGGGAGGTCTCTCTTCGTAAAAGTATAGATGCCTAGACCATACAGAACAACACCAATCACAGCCAGTGCGATAAAGGAAGGAAGGTATCCGTCGCCGGAGGCGATTTTTGCCGGATCAAACAGGGTGTAAAGAGAGAGGTATTGAAGAAATTCAAACTTCTCACCTGTATCGGCAACCATCTGAAGGAGGAGAAAACCAACAGGGAGTCCGGCTCCCAGGGCAAGGGAACTCTTCGTATCGTTGAATAGACAGGAGGAGAAAAAGCTGATGCCGGTCAAAGCAAAATAGAGCAGCAGGGCTCCGCAATTGAGCAGCAGAAACCCCTTGATGTCTAATTCTCCGGGGAATAATAGTTCGCACATCCCGATTCCTACCAGAGTTACGAAACCTAGAAGCAGTGCCGTACTAACTAACAGGAAGAGAGCTTGGGTCCATGCAATTCTTGCCCGTGTATTCGGGGTGGCCAATAGATAAGCCATGGAACCCTTATCCACATGGGAAGCAATACTGCGGTTTGCAACAATGATCGTATAAATCATCGGCAGCAACAGAATCAGAAAACCGTAGAAATAAGTCCCAAGGAATTTGAGAAGAGTTCCCATCTCACCGGTAAAACCCATCGCTGCGATTAATTGTTGTGGCATCATCTTGAGCATATCGTTCAGACTCTTTTGTGTTTCCGGGTTATACATGCTGGCAATTGTCGGCAGATAGATCATCAGCACGCCAATAATAATTAAGAAGACGATATAATTTTGCTTCATCGTTGCTTTCAATAATGGTTTACTTATCATACGGCTCCCTCCTATTTTAGAACGGTGGAATTCATAGATGAATCACCGTAATATTGCATGAAGACATCCTCCAGGCTGCTGTTCTCGATATCGAGATCAAGGACGGTATAATGACTTAGCTGCTGTACCAGGGAGGATACATTACCGAGGATGCTTACCTTGGCAGTTGCATGATTTACCTGAATACGGTCAAAGCCATCCTGATGCTCAAAAGCTTTTGCAGCAACAGGACTGTCAAAGGTAATGAGGTAGGTCTTTCTTCGCTTTTCCTTCAGAACATGGATATCTTCAATTGCTACCAGATCACCCTGTCGGATAATTCCAACACGGTCACAGGTTCGTTCGATTTCCTCAAAGCTATGGGAAGACATGAGAATGGTTTTGCCCTTAGCCTTCTCGCTTAATATCAATTCTGCAAATCTGCGCTGCATCAAAGGATCCAGTCCACTGGTGGGTTCATCCAGAACCAAAACCTTCGGGTCATGCATAAAGGCGCAGATAATACCCAGCTTTTGCTTCATCCCCTTCGACATTTTGCGGATGCGGCCTCGTGTATCCAGTTCGAATTGCTCTATCAGCTTATCCCGATAAGAAGTATCCTTTAGACCTCTCATTTCTCCCATGAATTTTAGAAAATCCATTCCGTTCATCCCTTCAAAAAAGGCAATCTCTGCCGGAAGGTAGCCCAGATCTTTCATGATGGAAGCGGTTTCAAGCCGGCAATCCTTGCCAAGAATATGAGCGCTACCCCTATCCGGTGCCAAAAAGCCCATCAGATGCCGGATGGTCGTAGTCTTACCGGCACCATTGGGTCCCAGGTAACCGAATACCTC
>JAEZLZ010000071.1 GCA_023415055.1 Bacillota bacterium
CCTTTAACCCTTCCATCTCCTTTTTAATTACCTATGAGAGTGTGGAGGAGGTCGAGGCAATCTGGGCGAAACTGATGGAGCATGGAGAGGAACTGATGCCTCTGGGTGATTATCCCTTCAGCGAAAAGTACGGTTGGGTAATTGACAGGTACGGACTGTCCTGGCAGGTGATGTATATGGAGAATAAGAAGGATCGGCCGAAGATCATTCCAACATTGATGTTCGTCGGTGAGCAATGTGGTAAAGCAGAAGAGGCGATGCACTTCTATACCTCTGTCTTCGAGAATTCCAAACCCGGTGCTATCTTACGATACGGTGAGAAAGCTGCCCCGGATCAGTCCGGTACGGTCCAGCATGAGGAGTTTATTCTTGACAATCAGCTGTTTGCGGCTATGGATAGCGCGCTTGGCCATGACTTTGGCTTTAATGACGCAGTTTCCTTTGTGGTCAATTGTGATACCCAGGAAGAAGTTGACTCTTATTGGGACAAGCTCTCTGCGGTTCCGGAATCAGAGCAATGTGGCTGGCTGAAAGATAAGTTTGGCTTATCCTGGCAGATCGTTCCTACGATAGTCAATGAAATGATGCAGAGTGAGGATACGAAACGAGTGGCAACAATGTCAGCGGCCTTACTTAGGATGAAGAAGCTCTCGATTGCAGAATTGAAGGAAGCATTCGGACAATGATAAAAATTATAAAAATCCTCTTGACAACTTTGCTCCACATGTTATAGTTGATGTAGAACAGACAGAGAAGCGTCTGTCTTACAGATCAACATAGAGACTCTGAGAAAGGAGGATGAACTGTATCGAAGAATTCTTTGGTACTGTTCAAAAATAACCATATGAATATCAGTAAATTTACACAGAATTCCATCCAGGCAGTAGAGGATTGTGAGAAGCTGGCTTATGAATACGGACATCAGGAGATTACGGTCGCGCACCTTCTCTATAGCCTGCTTCATCTGGAGGAGAGTCTGATCAAGAAGCTGCTCGAGAAGATGGAGATCAACACCGAAGTGTTTATCGCGCAAGTGAAGGGACTTCTGAACAAACGCCCTAAGGTATCCGGCGGCCAGGTCTATATCAGCAATGATCTGAATAAGATTCTGATCTATGCGGAGAATGAGGCAAAACAGATGGGAGATTCCTACGTGTCGGTGGAGCATTTATTCTTAAGTATGCTAAAGCAGCCGGACCGGGAAGTGAAGGTATTATTCCAAGATTTCAGAATTAACCGTGAGGACTTTCTGAAGGCCTTGCAGACCGTTCGAGGTAATCAGAAGGTGGTAAGTGATAATCCGGAGGCAACCTATGATACGCTTGAGAAGTACGGCTATGACCTGGTTGCACGGGCAAGAGAGCAAAAGCTCGACCCGGTGATCGGCCGTGATGCCGAGATAAGAAATGTAATCCGGATACTTTCCCGTAAGACGAAGAACAATCCTGTACTAATCGGTGAACCCGGTGTAGGTAAGACGGCGGTTGTCGAGGGGCTGGCGCAGAGAATCGTACGAGGAGATGTGCCTCAGTCATTGCAGGATAAGAAACTGTTCGCTCTGGATATGGGAGCACTGGTAGCCGGGGCGAAATACCGTGGTGAGTTTGAAGAGAGACTGAAGGCAGTGCTTGAGGAAGTAAAGAATAGTGATGGACAGATGATCCTGTTCATCGATGAGCTGCACACCATTGTCGGTGCTGGAAAAGCAGAAGGTTCCATGGATGCGGGAAATATGCTCAAACCTATGCTTGCGAGAGGCGAATTGCATTGTATCGGTGCAACGACCCTGAATGAATATCGGCAGCATGTAGAAAAGGATGCGGCACTGGAACGCAGGTTCCAGCCGGTTATGGTGGAGGAGCCGACGGTGGAGGATACCATCTCTATTCTGAGAGGCTTGAAGGAACGTTATGAGGTATTCCACGGAGTGAAGATTACCGACAGCGCTTTGGTCAGTGCGGCAGCCCTGTCCGATCGCTATATCAGTGAACGCTTCCTGCCGGATAAAGCGATCGATCTGGTAGATGAAGCCTGTGCTCTAATCAAGACGGAGCTTGATTCCATGCCCACGGAGCTTGATGATATGCAGAGAAGAATCATGCAGATGGAGATAGAAGAAGCGGCGCTCAAGAAGGAAAATGACCGATTCAGCGCAGACCGCTTAATCGAACTTCAGCGCGAGCTGGCGGAGCTTCGTGACAGTTTCGCTGTAATGAAGGCAAGATGGGACAATGAAAAAGCCTCTATGGGTAAGGTGCATAAATTGAGAGAAGCTCTGGAAGAGCTGAATAATGAGATAGAGGTAGCAGAACGCGGGTATGATCTGAATAAGGCAGCAGAGCTCAAATACGGAAGACTGCCGGAGCTTAAGAAGCAGCTTGCGACAGAGGAAGAACGTCTTAAGAGGGAAGAAAACGTTCTGGTCCATGAGAATGTCAGTGAAGAGGAGATTGCGAAGATTGTCTCCCGTTGGACCGGCATTCCCATCACCAAGCTTACCGAGGGTGAGCGTAATAAGACGCTGCATCTGAGTGCAGAGCTTCATAAGCGGGTGGTCGGACAGGACGAAGGCGTGGAGAAGGTATCCGATGCGATCCTGCGCGCAAAAGCAGGAATCAAGGATCCCACCAAACCGATCGGTTCTTTCCTATTCCTGGGACCTACAGGCGTCGGTAAGACAGAGCTCGCGAAAGCCCTTGCTGAAAATCTGTTTGATAATGAGCACAATATGGTTCGTATTGACATGAGTGAGTATATGGAGAAGCATTCGGTAGCCAGACTCATCGGAGCGCCTCCCGGATATGTAGGCTATGAAGAAGGCGGACAATTGACCGAGGCTATTCGCCGCAAACCCTATGCTGTGATTCTCTTTGATGAGGTGGAAAAAGCACATCCGGACGTATTTAATGTATTACTTCAAGTACTGGATGATGGACGCATCACTGACTCGCAGGGCAGAACTGTGGACTTCAAGAATACTATTCTAATCCTGACCTCTAATATCGGATCCCGCTATCTGTTGGAGGGTATTGAAGAGAACGGCGAGATCAGTGAACAATGTGAGACGATGGTAATGAATGAGCTGAAGACCTCCTTCCGCCCGGAATTTTTAAACCGTCTGGACGAAATCGTCCTCTTTAAGCCATTAACGAAGGAGAACATCCATAATATCATCGACTTGATGATCGTAGACTTGAATCAACGTCTTGCAGATAAAGCAATTACAATACGCCTGACGAATCGTGCCAAGGACTTTGTTGTAGAACGCAGCTATGACCCGGTCTACGGTGCAAGACCTTTGAAACGGTATCTTCAGAAGAATGTAGAAACATTAAGTGCCAGACTTATCCTTGGCGATCAGGTACAACCGGAGGATACGATTATCATTGATGAGGAAAACAATGCTTTGGTCGCTACAGTACAGACTCTGTCAGAAGTGGTATAAGCAGAAGAAATAAAGTAAAGAGGCATGGACAGAAGAATTTCAGAGCAAAGATAATAATGTGTTAGCAGAAACAATAGAATAGCCGCAATATAAGCCATAATCCATAAGAGGAGGAATATCAAGGCGCTTATATTGCGGCTATTATTATGTTGTATTGATAGCGGTGTAAAGCCATGCAGGCATTACCGGAAAATAGACTTAATCAAGAATTCCATGGATCTCATTATTCTTCATAGGTAAGGTACGTTCATAATGCGTTTCAAGAGGCAGATAACGACCCTCATTGCTGCTCTTCTCAAAACTTGTCAGTATCTCAAGTACATGGTAGATCAGTTGATTATTAGCCCGATAATCTCGACCGGTTCGAAGTGCTTTTGCCATATCCGCGAGACCCAGTCCACGGGAGTTTTCTTTATAATCAAAGAGAAGAGGCATTTCTCTGTATTCGCCATCCTCCGGACGAAGTAATTTGACCTGGCCGCCGAAGGTATTCGGATCTGGAACGATTAAGGTACCCTTTGTTCCATAGACTTCAAATCTTGCCTGTTGATTATAGTATACGTCAAAGGTGGTAAAGATGGTTCCGACCGCACCGTTATCAAAGCTTAAGGTACCGGTGATATAAGTCGGAACATCCACCTCAACTATGGTGCCGCTCTTTGGCTGGCTGGTAATCGTTCTTGTAGGAAAGCTTTTCTTAGTGACACCGGTAACACCCTTGACACCGCCAAGCAGATTTACAAGTGCAGTAACATAATAAGGTCCCATATCAAGCATCGGTCCGCCGCCGTATTTGTAATAGAATTCCGGATCCGGATGCCAGGTCTCATGTCCGTGACAGATCATGAAGGCAGCGGCACCGATCGGCTCTCCGATATAACCGTCATCGATTAATTTACGGCAGGTCTGGAGCCCGGAGCCAAGGAAGGTATCCGGTGCACCGCCAAGCATAAGGTTCTTTTCCTTTGACAGGGCGATTAACTTCTTGCCCTCTTCGAAGCTGGCACCCAAGGGCTTCTCGGTATAGACATGCTTCCCTGCCATGAGTGCTGCCTTGGTGACCTCGAAATGCTCATAGGGGCGTGTCAGATTCAGGATAATATCAACCTCCGGATCAGCAAAGGCTTCGTTCATGTTTTCATACAGTTTACGAATTTGATATTTCTCCTGAGCCTGTTCTGCCCTTTCCCGCACCAGGTCACAGACGCCGATTAATTCCAGCTCAGTAAATACTTTAGTTATGTTCTCAAGGTAAATGCCACTGATGGCACCGACACCGATTATTGCAATCTTTACTTTATTCATCGTATACATCGTAATCAGGTTTATGCAATCAGGATAGCCTGTAGTAGACTATCCTTGAAACAACACCGGATTACAACCTCCCTTCTGTTATGGATGAGATGTATTAATACATCTTAGCTTGATTCTCAAACCGTTCTGTAGTAAGTCCGTTGGTCAGAGCATATTGTTTACCCTCTGCAGCCCAAACCAGACCTCGTTCCATGATGATCTGAGCGTTGGGTGATTTATCGAAAACATCATCGTGATGACCCAGGGAGGTATAGAACACTCTGCCGTTCCCCCAGAATTTCGTCCAGGCCACCGGCATATCCACCGGCTTGTTGGAGATATGATAATAATTCACGGAAGGGAAACGTGTGGTAGCAAGTACCTCGATGGCAGGATCGATATGCAGATAATAATGCTCGCTGTATACTTTAAAATCCTCTAAGCCTTCTGTGATTGGGCTGGAGCCGTGATTGATATTCACCATATACTCGATTCCGTCGCCACCCGGATGGCTGACCCATTGCCCACCGGTCATGAACTGCCACTCTGTATCATCCCGGAAAGAGTCACACATTCCTCCGTGACAGCCGGCCAGACCAACACCGGAACCGACGGCCTTGGACAAGTTCACTACATAATCCCGTTCGATCTTATCCATCGTCCAGCAAGCAACCACGAGATCAAGCTCCATTAAACGATCTACATCCGCCAGAACCTCGAGAGTATCTGAGATAGTACAGGAATAGCCGTGCTTTTCCAATAATCCTGCAAAACGTTTCGAAGTAAGCTTTGGCTCATGACCATCCCAACCACCCTGTAATAGTAAAACCTTTTTACTAGAATCCATAGCAATAACCTCCTCTTAGTCAAGTGAAAGCCTTGTCATCATGACTTTACCGAATAAATCATAGCCGATGATTGCTTTCGATTGCTTCTTAATGATAAACCCCTTTTCTAATTGCATAGTCTGTGATATTGTTGAAATATCTTAGAATACTTATGATTGTATTATATCATTCGTAGAGAGAGACGGGGGACAAGATGAATAAAAACCTGGTCAAATATTGCTGTATTGGAGACTTACGATGAAACCATTTTATGAAAACCTATCTGATGAATTACGCGTATTCTATTCCGATGGATTACATTTTCCGGCTCATCTCCACAGTCAGCTGGAGCTTCTATATGTGGAAAGCGGAGTCACCAATGTAAACGTGTCAAATCACTCCCGTCGATTAAGCATGGGTGATTTTGCGATAATCTTCCCGAATACCATTCATAGCTATGATACGAAGGAGGAGGAAGGAGCCTGCCGGCTAGTAATTGCAATCTGCAGTCTGGAGCTGACCGGTGATTACTTTAAGAAGCTGACCAGCTATACATCATCAGATCCATTTATTCTCACAGGCCAATTGCACCCGAATGTCAGCATGGCGATGCTGGAGTTAGAGAAGGAAGCCAGAGAAGGCAAGAACCTGAATGCATGTCGGGCTTTCGTGCTTTTGATACTCTCCCGGATACTTCCGGTGACTCCACTGACCAAGAACCGTAATATCGAGGATTATGACCTAACTTATCATATCGTTCGATATGTTGCAGAGCACTTTCAGGAGCCGCTCACCCTGACACAGCTTGCGAAGCACTTAAATGTCAGCAAATATTATCTGTCGAGAACATTTTCCTCCAAACTAAATACCAGCTTTAACAGGTATATTAATTACATTCGCGCAAATTATGCATTGACACTAATTCAGTCGACCAATTATACACTCACAAGAATCAGTATGGATTCCGGTTTTGAGAGCCAACGAACCTTTAATCGCGCCTTTAAAGAGATCTTTGGCCTTGCACCCGGTGAATACCGCCAGAGGGAAAGCACGGTCAATTTGTAGGGTGTGCTAAGGACGTAATTTTGTAAAATCCGAATGTTTCTTAAGTACGAGTCATAGAATCAATCAGGAATGAATCTGTGGAGGTTAAGATGAGAAGGTTTTTATATTTGCTTCTGCTTCTTACCATATTGATAACGAGCCTTGGCATTACCGGCTGTAAGAAAGAGAATACAGAGGTTAAGAAAATCAAGGATTTGGAATTTACTACAGTGGAGGATGCTGAGCTACCTGGAGAGTTGAAAGAAATCATAGACGAGAAGAAGGAAGAACCCTTTAAGCTTTCTTATTCCAACAAAGATAATCTGTATATTGTAGTGGGATACGGTAAGCAGAACAGCGGCGGTTATAGTATTTCGGTCGATGAATTGTACTTGACCAGCAATGCGATCTATATTAATACCACGTTGATCGGGCCGTCCAAGGAGGATATGGTTTCTCAGGGAGTAACCTACCCCTATGTGGTAGTAAAGCTGGAATTCAGAGAGGAACGAATTGTTTTCGAATAACAGGGCAGAATTAAGGTACGGATCGCTTTCTAAAACAGGAATAAAATGGGAACTACGGTGTAAAATAACAATATTTTGTTGAATGAAGTTGTACATATTACAATATATTGTGGTAAGTTAAAATTTGGAGATATGTCGGTTTTTCATTAATTTATCAAAACGTTTTTGTGCATTATATAAAACCAGCATAGTCTGAAGGTACTAGACATGTGAAATTATTCCATAAAAGTAACCAAAAAAAGCAAGATTTCATGTGCAAATTTATGTGTACAACTAATGCGTATGACCTTGAATTGTCTGAAAATTCATTGACGGAAACAACAATTTATGTTATACTGCATGCGAAGCATGTAGTTTGTTACGGATTTATTTAGAAGAATGTTTACAAAACCATGATGGGAACCTGGGGGCCCGGCTATGGCAAGAGGAAGCATTGATGAGGAGAAAATAATGATGAAGCAAAATGATGTAAATTGTGTGCGAAATGCTGTTATGAATCAGACCGGAAAAAAGGTTAAAGTTCGTATTAACCGTGGAAGACATAAGGTTGATATAACGGAAGGAATTATTTCCGAGACCTATCCCAGCATCTTCTTAATCAAGATCCAGGAAGCCGATGATCTGCCGGTAAGAACCGTATCCTATAGCTATACAGATGTATTAACAAAAGACGTTGAACTCATACTTTGCAGTTAAGATAAAAGATATTTTATATTATAAAACGGAGCTAAAGCCTTTCAAGGTTTTAGCTTTTTTTATTATCATAAAACCTCTAAAATGCGAATAAGATATGACAGAGGCATTCCATCGTATGTCCAAATTTAAGGAGGGATTGAAACGTGGATTTGATTAAAAAGAATATTCATATGAATAAATTGAAATGTAAGAGCACCCTGCAGCTTACATTAGACGATGACTTTAATGTCCCTGATGTCAAACCGGACATTGATCAGATTATAACTGGGCAGGGCGAAATAAAAGTTAATGATATCAAAGCGATGAATGGAAAACTTTTGGTGAAGGGTGCCCTGGATTTTAATGCACTTTATCTGAGTGATGGAGACCAGCGGCCGATCCATAATATCTCCGGAACGATTCCCTTTGATGAGGTAATCAATATGGATACCAACTGTTCCGATGATGAACCCATCGTAAAATGGGAGCTGGAGGATCTTTCCACTGGTCTGATCAATTCCAGAAAGCTGAGTGTAAGATCCATCGTACGCTTATATGTCGCTGTTGAGGAGCTCTATGATGAAGAGACTGCTGTCATGGTTGAGGACTCCGAGGATGTGCAATACATAAATAAGAAAATTGAAGTAACCAACGTAGCCATTAATAAAAAGGACACCTTCCGCATTAAGGATGAAATCACACTCCCCACAAACAAAGGAAATATCAGTAATCTGCTTTATAAGGACGTAAGCCTCAGCAATGTTGAAGTAAGACTTCTTGAGGATAAATTCACGTTGAAGGGAGAGCTGCCGGTATTTGTCCTTTATACTACGGAGGATGAAGATAACCCGGTGGAATATTTTGAGACCGAGATACCTTTCAGTGGGACCGTGGAATGCAACGGCTGCACCGAGGATATGATTGAGGATATCACCTTTAGTATTGTTAGTAAGAGTTTGGAGTTGAAGCCGGATTCGGACGGTGAGATGAGAGTGATTGATCTGGAGGTCATTCTGGATCTGGGTATCAAGGTATATGAGACTTGTGAGCCGGAGATACTCTGTGATATTTATAGTCCGATGAAGGAGATAACACCGATTATTCGTAATGCGGATTATGAGAACCTGGTCATTAAGAATAACAGTAAATATCGTATTGCGGATCGTATCCGTGTGTCCAATGATCAGCCCGGTATATTACAGATCTGCCATGCGAGCGGTGATATAAAGCTGGATGATGTGAATGCAGTCGGCACAGAGCTTCAGGTAGAAGGAGTAATTGAGGTAAATATTCTGTATATCACGGAAGATGATGCCAGACCGATGAACTCCATCAAGGGAATCATTCCCTTTACGCAGGTGATTGAATTAAAGGGTATGAAGCCTGGCAGCAATTATGAAGTAAAGCCTTGTATCGATCAACTAAGTGTAATGATGCTGGACAGTGAGGAGATAGAGGTTAAGGCGACAATTAATCTCAATACAATTGTATTTGATGTTATTACAGAGGCGATAATCACTGATGTAATTGTAAATACGTTGGATGTTGAGAAGCTTCAGGCAATGCCCGGAATTATAGGCTATGTGGTGAAGAGAGACGATACATTGTGGAATATTGCAAAGAAATATTATACCACCGTGGATAATATCATGGCGGTAAATGAGTTGGAGAACGACAGTATCAAGGAAGGCGATAAGTTAGTTATCTTGAAAAAGGTAGAAAATGTTAATTGGTAGTTTATAGAAAATGCCCTCACAATCAGGCGTAAGCCGATAAGAATATGTGAGGGCATTTTCCACATGCTGTTAGGTTGCTAATAATATGACTATTATTAGTACGGGGAATATAATTTACATTAACCTGCATGCATCTCTATTGGTTGTTAATGTTAGTAGACCAGATTAGTTAATACAATATAGAAAAAGTGTTATAAATCATATCATACACCAATATACATTTTATGTAAATAGAAGAATGTATTTTTCTGTAAAAATATTGTGATATTTAAGACTTTTTGAAGTGTTACTATTAACTTTTTTTGATATTATACCGAAATATACTTTACAGCAATGAATTTGTAAGAGAAATAAGAAATCGAACAGCCACGGAAGGCGGACGATGGAACACAGGTAGTTTATACCGATAACCAAGGAGGAGAGATTCTCCGAACGATCATGGAGGATGAAGTGTATGAGTGTGAATGGAATATCGAATGTAAATCAGACGTACGAGAACAAAGGCACCACAAAGACAAAATCAAACCAATCGGAGCGATCCGAGCAGACGAAGGCATCCGAGAACGCGGCTGCTGCAGTATACGAGAAAAGTGAGCAAAGTACGGACACAAAGAAAATCTATACCAGAGATCAGGTTACAGTGGACCGATTGAAGGCAGAGGCAGACCGCAGAACACAGAGCTTAAGAGACTTGGTTCAAAAACTTTTGGTGGCACAGGGTGAGACCTATACAAACTCAACAGACATCTATTCCCTGCTTCGTGAGGGCAAGGTACAGGTAGATGATGAGACTAGATTACAAGCACAGAAGGATGTTGCTGAGGATGGATATTGGGGTGTAGAACAGACTTCAGACCGTATGGTGGAGTTTGCAAAAGCGCTCTCCGGTGGTGACACTTCCAGGGCAAATGAGTTGATTGATGCTGTCAAGAAGGGCTTCGATGAAGCAACTAAGGCTTGGGGCGGAGATCTTCCCGAAATATCAAAACGGACGATGGATACAGCAATCAGTAAGCTGGAAGCTTGGCGGGACGGTACCGACAAAAAATAGATGCGATAAATAAAACAACGGCTGTTTTATGAGTATGAAGCAGTAACAATGTGGGTATCAGTATCCCCCACATTGTTACTATGTTCTTACTATGAAACAGCCGTTGTTTTTTGATTCGGATACGTGGCTGTGCCAGAAACCGGAAGATTATTTGTTATAAACGCGCCTTTCGGCGGGGAAAGATCAGAAGACTGATGGTCATCAGAAGTGGGAAGATCACTGCGGCAAGCAGGCCGCTTCGAAGGCCAAGCTTCTCAAAATCAAGGGAGGCATCTATCCAGATAGAGAGTGTACGGCCGCTTGATTGGACATAATCGGAGATCTTACCCGCAAGCCATGGTCCGAAGGAGCAGCCCAAATCTCCACAGACGGCGAGGATACCAAACATTAAGGTGCCACCATTGGGAAAGGCTGCGGAAGTAAGGCTAAAGGTACCGGGCCACATCAAGGCTACCGAAAATCCGCATAGCGAACAGGCAAGTAAGGATATCAGGGGATACGGACTGAATACGGTAACAAGATAAGATATGATGCATAGGATACTACTGCCAAAGAGGCATAGCTTCAAAGGAAGACGGTCCCCCAGATACCCATAGATGGTACGTCCAATTGCCATGAGCAAGGCAAAGAGACCGGGGCCAAGTAAATCGCCATAAAGCTTTGGTATCTGCAAGCCCTTCTCTGCAAAGATGGAGGACCATTGTGACATGGTAAGTTCACTGGCGCCTGCGCAAATCATGAGAAGCAGAGCCAGATAAAACATAGGAAATGAGAACAACTCCTTCAGCCTCAGTCCATTTCCTTCATGAACAAGAGGAAGCAAGGGGACATGAAGAAATTGGAACAGGTTATAGAGCGGAAATAAGGACCATAATATCGGAAGCAGGAACCATAGGTCTCTGCCGATCAGCCACAGTAAACAAGTACTGACTAGTACCACAAGCATCTGCCCCCAACAATAGAAGGAATGCAAAAGACTCATGGAGGCCTCTTTATTATCACTGGGAAGAGCTTCGATAATCGGGCTGACAATTACCTCTAACAATCCTCCGCCGATGGCATAAAGCATTACGGCAATGACCAGTCCGGTATAGGGAGAGGGCATAACAAAGGGAAGTATTCCGAGGCCGATGAGGCCGATACAGCAAAGTGCATGAGCAGCAACCATGCATTTACGATAACCGTAACGGTCGGCATATCTGGAAGCCCACAGATCCGTTAGCAGCTGCGTTGCAAAATTAACCAAGACCAATTGACCAAGCTTGGCATAAGAGATGTGATAATTCGTCTGAAATATGATAAATAGCAATGGGGCCAGGTTATTAATAATCGCCTGTGTTATGTATCCGCGGTAACAGGAATAGGTTGTATTACGGTAAGTATACTGCTTTGATGACATGGTATCGATCCTTCCTAAGAGCTATTTTCATGTAATGCTAAACTATGATAGCTTTGTCGCCGGCCAGTATGGAGTGGTTAAGAACACCTGCTTGCCATAATGCTGATGCTTTCGAAAATAGGCCAATGCTTTCTTTGCCATCTCACGGTTCTGATAGATACCAAATACGGTAGGACCGCTGCCACTCATCAGGGAGGTCAGCGCACCGAGCTCCTTCATCTTATCCTTAATATCTGAAATAATTGGATACTCCTTGATAGTTACGGTCTGTAAGATGTTGTCCATAGTTCTTGTCAGGGTATAGATATCCTTATTAGACAAGGCGCCTTTCATGGCTTCGATATCCGGATGAGAAGAAGTCTCATTCAGCTTCAGATTCTCATAGACATATTTAGTGGATACGCTTATATCTGGCTTCACCAGTAAAATCGAGCAGGCTGGCATAGGAGGAAGAGCTGTCAGTACTTCACCAATGCCTTCACTTAATGCCGTACCAAGCATGAGGCAATAGGGGACATCTGCACCCAGCTTTACCCCAAGAGCTTGTAAATCCGTTAGGGATAGATTGGTCTGGAACATCTGATTTAATCCGATTAAGGTGGCTGCGGCATCGGTACTTCCCCCGGCAAGACCTGCCGCAACGGGGATATTCTTCTCCAGATCGATCTGCAGGCCATCCGCTATGGTAAAAGTCTGAAGAAATAAAGCAGCAGCCTTATAGACCAGGTTATCCTGATTGCTTGGAAGGTAAGAGAGGTTGGTTCGAATTACGATATCCTTCTCCTTCGTATTACGAATCGTTATCTTATCATGTAGCTCCAAGGATTGCATAATCATGCAAACATCGTGATATCCATCCGCGCGTTTTCTAAGAACATCCAGTCCCAGATTTATTTTTGCATAGGCGTTCATTGTTATAGTATTCATGACAACCTCCGTGATTTTCTTCGTAATTAGTATTCTATCACATCAGAGGTCCAGATACAATTATTGAGATAAGAGATCCTTAATCTTCTCAAAAAGCTTAAATTTGATTTTAACCGGTGCTTTGCCGCTGATCAACTCATCATATTCCTCATCACTTAACAGACTTAACAGCTTCTCCTTGGAATTCTCGTCCACAATACTGTAGGTCTCATCCACAAAGCACAGGGGTGGAAACATAACACACCACCAATTCTTACCCTCCGCCTTACCGATCCGGACTAACAAAGCCTCATAGTAGCCGGGCGGGAAGGTGTATGCACCGTATACCTTAAGAGGGAAATAGCATCTTTCTAAAGAAACAGTCACGGTATAGTGATAGCCCTGCTGCTGTATGACGGCTTCTGCGATCTTTTTTATTTCAGACAGCCGCTCGGATACGGCAGCCCGAACCATCGTAATATCCTCCAGATCCTTAAGCTGCGGAGAGAGACTTTCTACCAGTGTGTCCTTCACCTTCAGCTTAAGCTGCTGATCTTCTTCACGGTCACTGTTTGCAATTACATGAAAGCGTAGAACCTTCTGAGCGATGCCTTCCTGAATAGAGGTATCTGCTTTTGCATAGGTCTTAATTAAGCACATAGAGATACCGCTGAAGAGAAGAATAAGAAGCAGCAGTATGGTATGAAAATGATTACTGAATTGGAGCTTATGTAGATAAATGGGAAGGAGCTTCCGGTTAGTGATGGAAGAGGTCCTGTCTGCAGATGGTAGCATATTTGGCTTATTTGTTGTATTGTTCTGATGAAAAAATCTCATAATTACCTCCTGTTATGATTATTCTAGTTGAAGTGTTACCGTAATTAGGAGGTTTATACATACTGCTTAAGACAATGAGGCTTGAACTTATTGCCATCAGGTAGTACAATAATGAAACATCTATGTGATGATTTCAGAAGTATAAACAGGAGGTAGTGTGAAAAATCAGGATTTTTCACACTACAGCTTTGAAGAAGGGCATGGTTATTAGTATGACGAAGGAAGTATCCATTATCATTGAAGGAGTCCAGCTGGGATCGGAAGAGGAACCGATTATCATAACTGCTTCCGGAACCTATCATCTGCATAATGATAAGCACTATATCCAGTATGAAGAAATGTCGGAGGAGGGACATGGAAGTGTACAGAATAGAATCAAGCTTTCCATGACTCAGGTTGAGATGATAAAGAAGAGTGCTACGAATTCACAGATGAGCTTTGACTTAAATCGCAGGACAGAGATTATCTATCAGACACCATACGGAAATTTATTTTTTGAAGCCAAGACGACACTGCTAACAATAACAGAAACGGAAAGATTAATTGAGGCAACACTGGAATATTCACTTTATTCTAATGATGAACCTATTTCAGACAATAGGACGATAATTCGCATTACAGCCATTTAAGTTATAATCATAATGATAGAGATCACAGCGAAATATTAACGAAAATTATTTTTTTCCTACTATTTTTTCACATAGAAAAGGAAGGCGGGACGAAATCCCGCCTTCCTTTTCCTGGTTTAATGTGGTCCAGCGTAGCTGGACCACACTTACCCGGCGGGCGCAAGTTTTAAAGAATCTGTTGCAAAATTACTTCCCATCTTCAGTTACAAAGCCTTCGTCGTCGATCTTTACATCAAAGGATAGCTTTTCCATGAAGTCAAAGTATGCTCTGCGTTCCTTATCCTTCGTTAAGAGATATGTTTTTACGTACTGATTCATAACCGGTAGTATCTGAACACGCAGACCGTCATCCGGTTCCAGGTAGAGCTTTACCATCCCGGATTCCTTATGGGACTGATTAAACCAAAAGTTCCCGAGGCTGTAAGCAATCGGCTTACCCTTATAGAATTCGAGACCCTGCATCACATGAGGATGACAGCCAATGACAGCATCTGCTCCGGCATCAATGTAGTTTTGTGCAAAGACCTTCTGATAATTCTCTGGATAGTTATTCCTTTCTACACCCCAATGGACAAAGGCTACGACAAAATCACTGTTTTGTTTTGCTTCCTTGATGGATTCCAGGAATAAAGAAGGGTCGTAGGTGCCGATCATACCGGGGGTAGTATCAGTAGCATACCAATCCATAGCGAAGACTACACGGGAGGCTGCAACAAAAGCGATTGTCTTATCTCCTACAGTAATATAGACTGGCGCTTTTGCACGAGCCATATTTTCGCCGGCTCCGACATAAGAGATCTTTGCATTGTCCAGAGTGGAGAAGGTGTCGAGAAGAGCATCGGGACCAAAGTCGAGTGCATGGTTATTCGCGAGTGAAACGATATCGACTCCCATCTCCTTCAGGATGTTCACACGGCTCGGGTCAGCACGGAAGGTATAGGACTTATCAGATTCTTCGGTTCCCCGAGTACTATATGCGAATTCATTGTTCAACATCATAATATCAGCGGATGTCATTTCCTCGATGAGCTCCTTGGATAGCACGCCTTGGATACCCTTTCCTTCCTCATCATATTTAGCAACCGGATAGGAGTCCTCATCCAGGTTCACATCTCCGGCAAATCCCAGGACCACGGGCTCAGTTATTGAAGCTGCCGGTGTAGGTGTGGGGGCGGGGCTGGGGGTAGGAGCCTGAGTTACCACCTTGCTTGGAGCGGCAGAGGGAGTGGGGGTCACGGTGCTGGCAGGCTCTGTGGTATCCCTTTTGTGTTGTTGATCAAAGGCAATGACAAGTAAGCCGGTGAAGGCTATAATAGACAGAATACATATGACGGACAGTAAGATTAGATTTCTCTTTTTCATGGTATACTCCTTTCGGACCTATAATAAAATCCTCCTACCTTGGTAATGCTGATGCCTGTAAGGTAAGAGGATTATTTGTTTTTTTATTCATACAACAGGAAGAGAAAAAACTTGCTTCCAACTATTTGTCGGATTTCTTAAATACTCCGGTTATCTTGCTTAACAGGCTCTTCTTTTCCTTCTTCTGCTCAAGATTACCTCTCAAGCCCTTCACATCCATGATGTAGATACCGCTGAGAACAGCCTTTACTTCCTTCTTAACCGGAATTAAGTCGTAGATCTTAGCATCACAGACAAGGTTCATTACCTTGGGACCAATCTTTGCTTTCACAATCGGAACCTTGGAACCACGAAGATACTTCGGGGTTTGATCAAGTACAATTTTCGGAAGATTCGCTTCCTTTAGCTTCATTTTCTTTTTATCAATCACAAGGATGGAAACAGACTGTGCAGCTGCCTGCATCTGTGCTTCTGAATCCTCCTGTCTCTTCTGCAGCTTCTTTCCTACAAAATAAAGTGCGATGAGTACTCCAACCACAACGACTGCTACGACTATTAATACGATAACCCATGATTCCATGAGATATGTACCTCCTCTTCATCTACAAATTCTTTCCCCATGCTTTTGGTAGTCCCTATGGTATTCCCAGTCAAGCTAGGCAACGTTAATTGTATCATCTTTTACCTAAAAAATAAATAGCAAAATTTATATTAGAAAAAATATCCGGAGTGGAAGATCGATTATATAAGCGGAGAATTATTGACCAGCATTTCACGGATGATTCCCTGTACATGGGCGCCAAGGAACTTCAGCTGATCCTTACTTAGGTCCTTCGGATAGATTGGCTTGCCGTACTCGATGATGACATGAGCCGAATGTACCCAAGGAGCGTGGTTCTCAAATACTTCGTCCGTATTCAGGATTGCTACGGGGATAATGGCGCAGCCTGTTTTTTCGGCAATCTTAAAGCTGCCTTCCTTGAAGGGCAGCATCTCGGTACCCTGACTTCGTGTGCCTTCCGGGGAGATGAATACAGAGTAGCCTGCCTTCACCTGCTCAATACCCTTTAGTACAGTTTTCAATCCCTGCTTTATGTCTTTTCTGTCGAGAAAGAGGCATTGCAGAAAGCGCATCCAGTAGCTGAGAAAAGGTATCTTTGCGATCTCCTTCTTAGCCATAAACCCGGTTAGAGTAGGGATGCAGGAATAGGCAACGGGAACGTCAAAATAACTTCTATGATTGGCGATATATAATACCGCCTCATTTTTTGGAACATTCTCACGACCGATGACGGTACGTTTGACACCGCAGATAAATAGCACAACCCGAAAGGCTGTCACGACAATTGCCTGGGAGCTTGCCACCATTGCCCTATGGTTAAAACGGCCGATGATGTATTCAATCAGGTAAAGCGGGATGCTGATAATAAAAAATAGGAGCAAAAAAAGAGCGGTTAGTACTAAACGTAGCATAAAATCAAGTCCTCCTGATTATGATATGAAATTTTACGATATCTTATTCTCAAGATTTTACTCAGCGGAACACATAATAACCCAGAGGCATTAATTACCGATGGTCTCCGGAGCAGGAGGCGTTGGAGTCGGGGCCAGGGTTGGTGCAGGAGAAGGCGTCAAGGTTCCGTCATCTTCCGGTACCTCATTCGCAGAATCCTGATTATCCGGTGTATCGGTTTCATCTTCTGTATCGGTTTTCTCTTCAGACGGCTGTTCCGTTTGAGTATCATCGCCCGTTACCTCGGAATTATCTTCCTCAGGCTGGGTATCTTCTTCCCCTTTGGCAGGATCGGTGTCAGAACCGTCCTCACTCGGAGGATTCTCAGGTAGAGTACCATCTATACCGCCTTCAACGACCTGTCCGTCTTCGCCGACGATTACACCATCCTCCTCGGTTGGAATATCGGTAATGACAGGCGGTTTGTAATTAATAATATCTGAATAAAGGGCTTCAAAATTAAAACCGGGGCTCGGAGTATAATGATAGTATTCCTCCAGAGTCAGATTGTTTTCATATAAATAACCTGCAAGTCCGGTACCAACATATCGAATGTGCCAGGGTTCATAAGCATAACCGGTGATTTGCTCATTTCCTTTGGGATAACGGATGATGTAGCCATAATTATGCGCATTCTCTGCCAGCCAGATACCCTCGGGAGAGGAGGCAAAGTTCGCGGATAATTTATAATCCAGGGATTTTGCCGAGACATCGATGGCAAGTCCGGTTTGATGCTCGCTGGTGCCGGGGACGGCACTGTAACGCAGGGTATAAGTCTTTCCCTTATGTACGATGTTATTCGTAAATATTCCATATTGCCGCTGGTAGGAGCGATATCCGGAGATTCCATAGAGTATGATACCATCTCGCTTGGCAGCTTCGAACAACTTCTCAAGCGCAGTGGCAGCTTCGGGACGCATCAGAGTTCGCTCGTCATAGGTGATCAGATTAAATACCACATCCGGAGTAACTAACTTCTCAGGCTTATAATCCTTTGGTAAAGCATATTCTTTATTAACAAAAACGGTAATGCTGCTGGGATCAAGATCGATCTCGGTGGCGGGTACGAAGGGTTCTTCCTCCTTGGCTTCAAATGATTCTAGTTCTTCTTGTGCATTATCCTCAACCGGTGTGGGAGGAATATATGTGTAGTCAGAATTATTATTGGCATTAGCATCATATGTATCAGAGGTCATATCCTCTAAGTCCTGAACAACATCATAGGTCTGTGAGGCAGAGGCTCTGATTTTTGTAGCCCTGATAACAACAACTCCGCTGATCAGGGTAAGTGCTACTGCGGATGTAATAATTATGATCAGCTTCTTTTTCTTCAATTCTTTTGCTCCTTTCGAAAACAAATGGGGAGTATCATCCACTGTAATTGTCATAACTTAGTATATCACATGATCCCGGAAAAGACAGTAGATTATGGATAATTTTCGAGTAAATATATGGTAAGTTATCGATAAAAGGACTCATTAGGTCAGACTGTCCAAAAGCTCCGTCTTCATACGATAAAGCTTTGTGGAAAGATCCACATACACGATGTGCGGATTAATCAAGCGCCTTGCTTCATCCCACAAAGAATCCTGTTCCTTGATACAGTATTCCCGGATGTCCATAACGGATGGAGAGGAATAGACACATCTTCCGGACTGAAATACAGGTACCAGAAGCTCTCTTATCGTATAGGTATTCGGCTCAAGATAGGTCTTTTTCCAAGTGGCAATCGGATCAAACAGCAGCAGTCTCTCATTCTCGGAGAAGGTCTCATCCGCAAGTGCGATCAGATCTGCCTTTACCTTTCCGCTTTCCTTCTCGTAGATTCGCAGAATCTTCTTGTTGCCCGGGTTTGTTATCTTCCATTGATTTTCTGACAGCTTAATCTTGGGTATGAACTGACCGTTTTTCTGAATTGCGGCGAGCTTATAGACCCCACCGAAGGAGGGGCAGTCTCTTGAGGTAATCAGCTTCGTGCCGACGCCCCAGGAATCAATCTTGGCTCCCTGTGTTTTCAAGGAATCAATCAGATATTCGTCCAGATCGCTGGAGGCTGTGATCTTTGCATCCGTAAAGCCGGCTACGTCAAGCATTTTACGGGCCTTTTTCGATAGGTAAGCTAAATCACCGCTGTCAAGGCGGATACCGTATTTTACAGGCATCTTCCCGGCACTGCGCAGCTCTTCAAACACTTTGATTGCGTTCGGAACGCCGCTTCTTAAGGTGTCATAGGTGTCCACTAAAAGCGTAGTATTATTCGGATAGAGCTCAGCGTATTTACGGAAGGCGGACAACTCGTCATCAAAACTCATAATCCAGCTGTGTGCATGGGTTCCCAGAGCGGGAAGGTCATATAGCTTAGCGGATAAAACATTACTTGTTCCGATACAGCCGCCGATTACGGCAGCTCTCGCACCAAGGGTTCCGGCATCCGGCCCCTGAGCGCGGCGAAGACCGAATTCCATGACAGGCTGTCCTTCTGCAGCATAGACAACACGGGAAGCCTTAGTCGCAATCAAGCTTTGGTGGTTAATAATATTCAATAAGGCAGTCTCGACTAATTGAGCCTCCATGATCGGAGCGATAACCTTAACCAACGGCTCCATCGGGAAGACAACCGTTCCCTCCGGAATGGCATAGATGTCGCCTGTAAAATGAAAACCTCTCAGATAAGAGAGAAAATTTTCTTCAAATATTTTCAGGCTTCTTAAATACTCAATATCATCACTGGTAAAGCTTAAGTCATTAATATATTCAATCACCTGCTCCAGACCGGCACAGATAGCATAGCCGCTTCCGCTTGGATTCTCTCGGTAGAACACATCGAAAATAACTGTTTCATTATTATTGTTGTTGTAATAACCCTGCATCATCGTCAACTCATAAAAGTCAGTCAGTAGAGTTAAATTTTGTTTGCTCATAATTTCCTCCATTTCGCTGCAGCTGCAGCCAGGGTACATCCTTTATATCATAAAAAAACATATACCATAATCTATAATAAGTCAAGCAAACAATCAAAACAAACTAGATCAAACAGTCAGAGTGAGCGTAATGCAGGGATATGCTTGCAGGGAAGAAATGATAGCTGAACGCAGGCTTAATAATGACTCTTGAGCTGCTGTTATATATTATGAAGGAAATGCAATTACTCTGGGAACAGCCATACGGAAAGAAAACTATTGACAATAGTCATTATTTATACTAATATAAACAAAAATCAATAAATACGTTGACGGAGAGAGTAAGCATATTGCAAACGTCTCAGCGAGCCGGAGATAGTGTGAGTCCGGTATCAGTAGCATATGACGGAAAATCACTCCCTAGTAGCAAGACCCAAAGGCGTGGTTGAACCGGCCAAGTAGGTTACGCCGGTATCTACCGTTATATAGATAATGTATCAAGATTCGCGTTTAGCGGATCGGAGTACATGAAACAGGTGGTATAATGAAAGCTTATTGCTCTCATCCTATTTCGGATGGGAGCTTTTTTATTCGCGACAATAGAAAGTTCGTGAAGCGTGCTTTCTATCGTTTCATAGGAAAATACATCCTATGAAAAAAAAGCACTCCATGCAGGCTGCGTACCTCGCGGAGAGGTAATTATTGCTTCGCAATCCGCAGTCAGGCAATGCCTGCGAAGCAGGCATCGAAAGTGTCAGCAAGCTGACACTTTATTCATTAACATTGAATTCAATAAATTTATATAGGAGGAATTAATATGTACGATAAGGTGTCTACGGATTTAAACTTTGTCGACCGCGAGAAAAAAGTATTAAAATTCTGGCAGGATAACAATATCTTTGAAGCCAGCATCAATGAGCGCAAGGATGGGGAGACCTATACCTTCTATGACGGACCGCCTACTGCAAACGGAAAACCTCATATCGGTCATGTACTGACAAGAGTTATCAAGGATATGATTCCGAGATACCGGACGATGAAAGGAAGTAAGGTACTTCGTAAAGCCGGTTGGGATACACACGGGCTTCCGGTAGAGCTTGAAGTAGAGAAGAAGCTGGGCATCGATGGCAAGGAGCAGATTGAGCAATACGGTCTGGAGCCGTTTATACAGGAATGTAAGGAAAGCGTATGGAAATACAAAGGGATGTGGGAGGACTTCTCCGGAACCGTTGGCTTCTGGGCTGACATGGAGGATCCCTATGTTACCTATCATAATGATTATATTGAATCCGAGTGGTGGTCTTTAAAACAGATCTGGGATAAGGGACTCCTGTATAAGGGCTTCAAGATTGTTCCATACTGCCCGAGATGTGGGACTCCGCTTTCCAGCCATGAGGTTGCTCAGGGCTATAAGGATGTAAAGGAAAAGTCTGTAATCGCTAAGTTTCGCGTGAAAGGAACCAAGGATGAATACATCCTGGCATGGACCACAACACCCTGGACCCTGCCCTCCAACGTGGCTCTCTGTGTGAACCCGGATGAGACCTATGTTAAGGTAAAGGTAAGTGTTGATGCCAAAGGGAATGTACTGAAAAAGGACGGAAGCTGTTCCTGCGGTCATGATCATGGTCATGAGCACGAGGCAGCCGTAGTTGCCGGCACGGAGCATTATATCCTTGCGGAAGCATTGCTTTCTGTACTGGAAGGCGATTATGAGGTGGAAGAGACTTATGTTGGTAAGGATCTGGAGTACAAAGAATACGAGCCTTTATTCGATTATGCCAAATTAGATAAGAAGGGACATTTTGTCACCTGTGATAATTATGTAACCTTATCCGATGGTACCGGCGTCGTTCACATCGCACCTGCTTTTGGTGAGGATGATAGTCGTGTCGGTAAGATATATGATCTGCCTTTCGTTCAGTTGATCGATGGAAAAGGTGAGTTCAAACCGGAGGCTACCGATTTTGCAGGTATGTTCTGTAAGACGGCTGATGAACCGATCATGAAGATGCTTGCTGCAAAGGGCCTGCTCTTTAAAGTACTTAAATTTGAACACAGCTATCCCTTCTGCTGGCGTTGTGATACACCACTTATCTATTATGCAAGAGAGTCCTGGTTCATCAAGATGACTGCAGTGAAAGAGGAGCTGATCGCCAATAATAATACGATCAACTGGATGCCCGAGAGCATCGGCCAGGGTCGTTTCGGTGATTGGTTGAAGAATGTTCAGGACTGGGGATTATCCCGTGACCGTTATTGGGGTACACCGCTTCCGATTTGGGAATGCGAGGATGGCCATCGCCATTGCATCGGCAGTATAGAAGAGCTCAAATCCATGTCCGATAACTGCCCTGATGACATCGAGCTTCACAGACCTTTTATTGATGCAGTTACGATCAAATGTCCGGAGTGCGGGAAAGAGATGACCCGTGTGAAGCCGGTAATCGACTGCTGGTATGACTCGGGTTCCATGCCTTTCGCACAGTGGCATTATCCTTTTGAAAATAAAGAGATCTTTGATGATAACTTCCCGGCAGACTTTATCAGTGAGGCAGTGGATCAGACCAGAGGCTGGTTCTATTCACTGTTGGCAATCTCCACCTTGATCTTTAATAAAGCACCCTTTAAAAATGTTATTGTACTCGGACACGTACAGGATGAGAATGGTCAGAAGATGTCGAAGTCCAAGGGCAATGCGGTCGATCCGTTTGATGCATTGAATCAGCACGGTGCCGATGCGATCCGCTGGTATTTCTATATCAACTCTGCTTTGTGGCTTCCGAACCGCTTCCATCACGGTGCAGTAACCGAGGGACAGAGAAAGTTCATGGGAACACTCTGGAACACCTATGCATTCTTCGTATTGTATGCGAATATTGATGATTTTGATCCGACGAAGTATGAGCTGGAATATGATAAGCTTGCAGTTATGGATAAATGGCTCTTATCGAGGTTGAATACCTTGGTAAAGAACGTGGATGAGCATCTGGATAACTACCGTATCACAGAAGCAGCAAGAATTCTTGCCGACTTCGTTGATGAGCTTTCCAACTGGTATGTAAGAAGAAGCAGAGAACGTTTCTGGACAAAGGGAATGCCTCAGGATAAAGTCAATGCGTATATGACCTTATACACAGCATTAGTTACCGTATCTAAGCTGGCAGCACCCTTCATTCCGTTCATGACCGAAGACATCTATCAGAATCTGGTCAGAAATGTAGATAAGAATGCACCGAAGAGTATCCATCTGTGTGATTATCCGAAATATAATGAAGAGTGGATCGATACCGAGCTGGAGGCGAATATGGAAGAGGTACTGGAGGTCGTTGTACTTGGTCGTGCCTGCCGTAATGCTGCCAATATCAAAAACCGTCAGCCCATAGGTAAGATGTATGTAAAGGCTGATGCAGAGCTATCCGCCTTCTATACCGCAATTATCGCAGAGGAACTGAATGTAAAAGAGGTTGTCTTTACCGATGATGTTCGTAACTTTACTTCTTATAGCTTTAAGCCGCAGCTTAAGACCCTTGGACCGAAATTCGGTAAGCAGATCGGTGCGCTTCGTACCCTGCTCGCTGAGCTGAACGGGAACGAAGCAATGGATGAAATCAATGCAACCGGTCATTTAAAGATTACTCTGGAAGGCGTGGATGCAATGCTTGATAAAGAAGACTTACTGATCGAGGCTGCTCAGACAGAAGGCTTTGTATCAGATTCAGACCATGGCATCACCGTTGTTTTGGACACCAATTTAACGGAGGCTCTGATTGAAGAGGGCTTTGTTAACGAGATCATCAGTAAGCTACAGACCATGCGTAAGGAATCAGATTTTGAAGTTATGGATCATATCCGTGTATCACAGAGCGGAAATGATAAGATCAAAGAGATCATCCTTCGTAACGAAGAGGAGATCAAGACGCAAGTTCTTGCAGAAGAAATTCTTTTTGACCGTACGGTAGGCTTTACAAAGAACTGGAGCTTAAACGGTGAAGATGTATCTCTTGGTGTTGAGAAGCTGTAGCTGATCTTATTAGCCGAATTACAAGAAAATTAAGATAGAATATAGGATTAAGTCCCCGTCAGTCGGTACTTTGGTTTGTAATTAAGCCAAGATGCCTCACGGGGACTTTATTTTAAATTCATTACTAGTGTAACAATTAATCGTTTCATTTTGTTTATAATCTTCATAATTAATTCACTATTCGGTAATAGAATGAACACAATTACACTTTATAATACAAATATAACATCAGTTACAGATCACATGCACCACAGGAAACGAAGGCAGCATGAATGAGAGAAGCCACGATCGCAGAAGCGGTTACTGGCTTCGCCTACCAACAAGTAAAATTAACATAGATTGCTTTTTTCATAAGATTTTCCCCTCCCCCAAAAAGCCAGCGATCCCCCGCTGGCTTTTCCTCTTTTCGTGACAATATAAAGTACGCGAAGTGTGCATTCTATCGTTGAGACAATCAAAAAATGGGATATTATGTAAATGTAAAAGCATTAAGTCTTTACTTTCTTAGCTATATATACTATAATGAAATCATAAGAAGATTATATTTTTTGTATAAACGTAAGTCGATGCAGCCTTTAGGTAATTCGTTTTCACGGAATTATATACATGTTAAAAGGTGTCTGCGATACGGGCAGCTTTTATAGAAAGGATGGGGATTTTATGAAGCTAATTTATGTAATCGTTCGTAATGTGGATAGTAGTTATGTTACAGAGGCATTAAACAAATCTGGCTTTTATGTAACAAAGCTTGCATCAACCGGAGGATTTCTTCGGGAAGGAAATACCACTCTTATGATTGGTACGCAAGAAGACAAGGTAGACAGTGTAATTGAGATTGTCAAGAAAGAATGCGGACCAAGACAGCAGATCATATCCAACCCAGTTGGAGCAGTCGAATATGCATCTATGAATGTGGTGGTGAACGTTGGCGGAGCAACCATATTCGTTATGGATGTCGATCGTTATGAAAAAATCTAGTACAGTGTGTGGATTAAGAAGAAATCGGATTCTATACTGCTTTTTGCAATCTTTATAAATAGAAACTTCAACCTCCGGGAACAATAAACCCGGAGGTTTTTTGTTATTAAAGATTCAGGTACCATAAGTCGGATGAATAATCACCATTCAACCTTATCATGACTTATGGCACCTAAATCCGAGGCTGTAAAACACTACGGACAAGTTTTTAACGTTATGGTTCAGAAACTGTCTACTGGTGAAATATTTGTGAAATAAAGTTTTTTACTTTCTTTTTCCCTTGAAATATGGTATAACGGAATATAGTACTGTAAAATATTTTCGGAAAAGGGGAAAACACTTACCGATTGTAAAAGGAAAGGATTAATAGAATGAAGAAGAAATTATTTTTAGTTATGTGCCTGAGCATTATGCTGCTGGCATGGGGATGTGGCAAGAAGAGTGTTACGGATGATATAAATTCAGCAACGGGCACAGCAACACCGGCACCTACAAGTGCACCCGGAGCAACCGAAGCACCGGAGCAGGCAGCAGTAGAAGCACCTGTAAAAGAGGCTTATGAGGTTAGTGATTATATCACCTTAGGTGAATATAAAGGTCTTCCTTTAACCTATACAAAATTAGAAGTTAAGGATACGGATATTGATGCAGCGATCCAGAGTGATTTGGAAGCGAATGCAACCGAAGAAGAGGTTAAGGATAGAGGCGTACAGAAAGGTGATACCGTTAATATCGATTATGAAGGCTTAAAGGATGGCGTAGCCTTTGAAGGCGGTACAGCACAGGGCTACGATCTTGAGATAGGCTCCGGAAAATTTATCCCTGGCTTTGAAGATGGACTCATCGGCGCTAAGACCGGCGACGAGGTAACGCTTAATCTTACCTTCCCTGCAGATTACAGTACGGCTGAATTGGCAGGACAGGCAGTGGTATTTAATGTAAAGGTAAATTCTATAAAGACTTCGATTGTTCCAGAATTAACCGAGGATTATGTGAAAAGCAATACTGATTATGACAGCATCGATGCTTACAAGGAAGGCACTCGCGCAAACCTTGTGAAGGATAACGAAGAGACCATGAAAAATGAGAAGATCAAGAACTTGATCACAGCAATTGTGGATGGTTCCAAGATCAGCTCCTATCCTCAAACCTTGATTGATTACTATGCTTATGAGATGGAAAGCTATTATTCTCAGTTCGCAGCAATGTATGGCTTTCAGCTGGCAGATTTCCTTGCAGCAAACAATATGACCGAGGAAAGCTTCGCAAAGGAAAAACAGTCCTATGCCGAAGATAGAGCGGCACAGGAATTAGCCCTCAATGCAATTATTAAAGCAGAAAACATGCAGATTTCCGATGATGAGTATAAAGCAGGTGTTGCGAAATATATTGAGCAATACGGATATGCTTCGGAAGAGGAGTTCTTCCAGAGCGCTACTGAGGATCAGGTTAGAGAAAGCTTAATCTGGGAGAAGGCAGTAGACTTCATTTTAAGCCAGGCAAAAGAAGCTTAATAGAAAGTAGAATAAAATGATAAGAGATTTTTTACCGATTAGTATCAATGACATGGAACAAAGAGGATGGACCGAATGCGACTTTGTCTATGTGACAGGGGACGCTTATGTGGACCACCCTTCCTTTGGTCCGGCGATAATCAGCCGAGTGCTTGAGAGTAATGGTTACAAGGTTGGTATCATTGCACAGCCGGATTGGAAGGATAGTGAAAGTATTGCGGTACTGGGGCAGCCAAGATTAGGTTTCTTGGTAAGCGGCGGTAATATGGATTCTATGGTCAATCACTATTCTGTTGCTAAGAAAAGAAGGCAAACAGATGCCTATTCTCCCGGTGGAGAGATGGGAAAAAGACCTGACTATGCTACGATTGTGTATTGCAATCTGATCCGAAAGAAATACAAAAAGGCACCGATTATAATCGGTGGTATAGAAGCTAGTTTAAGAAGACTCGCCCATTACGATTATTGGAGTGATAAGGTGAAGCGGTCAATCCTTTTGGATTCTCAGGCTGATATCATTTCCTATGGAATGGGCGAGCATTCCATTGTAGAGATTGCAGATGCTTTAAACAGCGGATTGGAGATAAAGGATGTTACCTTTATTGACGGTACTGTATATAAGGCAAAGAGCTTGGAATCGGTCTATGATGCGGTGATGCTTCCCAGCTTTTCAAGTATTCTGGAGAGTAAGAAGGATTTTGCAAGAAGCTTTCAAATCCAATATTCCAATACGGATCCATACTCTGGCAAACGTCTTGTCGAGCCCTATAAAGAAAATGAATATGTAGTACAGAACCCACCGTCTAAGCCTCTGACGCAGGCGGAGATGGACCGGGTTTATGCTCTCCCCTATATGAGGGACTATCATCCTTCTTATCGGGAGGCCGGTGGAATACCTGCCATAGAGGAGATAAAATTTAGTCTGGTCAGCAACCGTGGATGCTTTGGCGGCTGTAATTATTGCGCCCTAACCTTTCATCAGGGACGTATCCTTCAGACAAGAAGTCATGAATCCATCGTGGCAGAGGCAAATCAGCTGGTCTGGGATAAGGATTTTAAGGGCTATATTCATGATGTAGGAGGTCCGACTGCAAACTTCAGGCAGGTTGCCTGCGAGAAGCAGAACACGAAGGGAGCCTGCATCAATAAGCAATGTCTGTTCCCAACACCCTGTAAGAGTTTGAAGGTGGACCATAGTGATTATCTTAATCTGCTTCGTAAGCTTCGTAGTCTACCGAATGTGAAGAAGGTATTTATCCGTTCGGGTATTCGTTTTGATTACCTGGTGGCCGACAAGGATGATAAATTCTTAGAAGAGCTTTGCGAGCATCACGTAAGCGGCCAATTAAAGGTTGCACCGGAGCACATCAGTGACAGTGTATTATCCCTCATGGGTAAACCGGAGAACGCAGTCTACGAAAAGTTTCAGGAAAAATACAAGAAGATGAATCAGAAGCTGGGTAAAAACCAGTTTATCGTTCCTTATCTGATCTCCTCCCACCCGGGTTCTACCCTGAAGGAGGCAATAGAGCTTGCCGAATATCTGAGAGACCTGGGCTATATGCCGGAGCAGGTGCAGGATTTCTATCCGACCCCTTCCACCATCTCGACCTGTATGTACTATAGCGGCCTTGATCCTCGTACCTTGCAGGAAGTCTATGTACCCAAGTCACCGCATGAGAAAGCGATGCAGCGTGCCCTGATCCAATACCGTAACCCGAAGAATTATGATCTGGTCGTAGAAGCACTGAAGAAGGCAGACCGAATGGACTTAATCGGGTTTGATAAGAAGTGTCTCGTACGTCCAAGACAATTTGCAGCAGAAAAAGCATGGGTAGCCAAGGAGAAACAGGGACAGAGCAAAGGAAAGACCTCGGATACTAAGCGAATGGGACAAGGGAAGAAAAAAGCGCCTACCGCAAAGAAGACGGAGAGGCCGGATAACTTTCATAAATCATCGATCAACGGTAACAGTAATAAGCCGAAAGAAACCCGAGATTATCGTCCAGGCAATCATGATGCCAATCAGAAACAACAGAGTCAAAGGACAAATAGTAGTACGAGAGGCAGTCGACCGATGGTGGATAAGCCCCGTTCCTCCGGTGGTAATCATAGTAATAATCATTCACGGAGAAAGCCGGGATCGTCTAGATAAACGGGCTATCCAATACTCCTGTCATGGAATTTCCTTGACATTAGGCGCTATGAATGATATACTACGCAAAGTATCTGTTTCATAATAAATTTTATTTTAAGATGAATCAGCTCTTGGTCTTTAGGACTAAGAGCTGTTTTTACGGATGTTTGAAGAAATATTTAAATATATTCAGAATGATAATCAACGATTTATTTTAATAATAGTAACAACGGAAAATGTTATTATAATTGATCGATAAATATTTGTTTGGACAGGACAGATGAGCTTATTGTATATAGGCTTGTCCGTCGGTGGGAAATATATGAGATAAGAGATACGAAGAAAGGAAATAAAGAATGGAAATAACAAAATTTGACGCATTAGATCTTAACCCCAGTATACTTCGTGCTATTGAGGAGATGGGATTTGAAGAAATGTCACCCATCCAGGCAAAAGCGATTCCTGCATTATTAGAAGGAAAAGATGTGGTTGGTCAGGCACAAACAGGAACAGGCAAGACAGCAGCCTTTGGTATTCCCTTATTACAGAAAGTTAACCCCAAAGAAAAGCATTTACAAGCAATCGTATTATGTCCTACCAGAGAGCTCGCGATTCAGGTAGCAGAGGAGATTCGTAAGCTCGGATCCTTCATGCACAGCATTAAAATCCTTCCTGTGTATGGTGGCCAGGAGATCTCCAAGCAGATTCGTTCCTTAAAATCCGGTGTACAGATCATTATCGGTACTCCCGGCCGTGTTATGGATCACATGAGAAGAAAAACGGTTAAGTTTGATTCTGTGAATACTGTAATTCTTGACGAGGCGGATGAGATGCTGAACATGGGCTTCCGTGAGGACATCGAGACAATTCTCAGCCAGGTACCGGAGGAAAGACAGACCGTTCTCTTCTCTGCAACTATGCCCGGACCGATTATGGAGATCGCAAGAACCTATCAGAAAAACGCAGAAACAATCCGCGTGGTTAAGAAAGAGCTGACGGTACCTAAGATCGAACAGTTTTACTATGAAGTAACCCACAAGAATAAGGAAGATGTATTAGCCAGACTTCTTGATATGTATAATCCTAAGCTGTCCTTGGTTTTCTGTAACACAAAGAAACAGGTAGATGAGCTGACAGCAGCACTTCAGGGCAGAGGATATTTTGCGGAAGGTCTCCATGGAGATTTGAAGCAACAGCAAAGAGATCGCGTTATGCATAGCTTCCGTAATGGGAGAACTGAGATTCTGGTAGCTACTGACGTGGCAGCCCGCGGTATCGATGTAGATGATGTAGAAGCTGTATTCAATTATGACGTTCCACAGGATGATGAATATTATGTTCATCGAATCGGCCGTACCGGCCGTGCAGGCCGTGAGGGTAGAGCATTTACCTTGATTGTAGGCAGAGATATTTATAAGCTTAAGGATATCATGAGATATTGCAATACCAAGATTAAGGCACAGCCGATACCGTCCATAAATGATGTTGCAGCAGTAAAAGCGGACAAGATTTTAGATAAAGTAAAAGAAATCATCCAAAATGATGATTTCTCCAAATATGTTGACTTAATCGAAGAAAGACTGAACGAAGAAGATTTCACTGCACTTGATATTGCAGCTGCATTTCTGAAAATGAGCATGGGCGAAGATAATATGAAAGCTGAGGATGATTCTAAGAATACGCAAAACTTTGACAACACCGGTGCGGAAGAGGGCATGGTAAGACTTTTCATTAATCTCGGTAAGAATCAGAAGATAAGACCAGGAGATATCCTTGGCGCGATCGCAGGTGAGACCGGTATGCCCGGTAAGTTGATCGGGTCTATTGACATGTATGATAAATATACTTTTGTTGAAGTTCCAAGAGAACATGCATCCGATGTAATCCAGGTAATGAAGTCAGCAAAGATCAAAGGAAAGAGCATTAATATCGAGCCGGCCAACCGCAAATAGGAATTGTCTTGACGAACAACGGAAAGCAGTCTATAATAATAATTACTATTATTGATTGGAGTGTATTTATTATGGCAGCAAATAAGTACAGCAGACAACGGGAAGCGATAAAGGAATATCTGGCGCAAACCAAGGAACATCCTACTGCAGATACTGTCTATATGAATATTAGAGCAACACATCCGAACATTAGCTTAGGAACGGTATATCGTAATCTGAATCTACTGGCTGAGCAGGGAGAGATCCTTAAAATCAATTGTCAGGATGGCAGTGACCGCTTTGACGGCAATCCAATGCCTCATTATCACTTTTTGTGTAAGAGCTGCGGTAGAGTACTCGATATTGAGATGGAATCAATTGACCATATCGTGAATACCGCCGGTGCCGGATTTGGCGGTAAGGTGGAAGGTCATGTAACCTATTTTTATGGTATATGTCCAGATTGCAACCAATAACAGCGTTATAGATAGCCGAATCTGCTAAGGAAACAAACCGTAGGGATTATGAGAACATCTGGATTCAGAGGAACTCATAGTCCTTTTTTTGATAATTTATCAAGATTGGTATTGACAAACGATTAATCAAGTAGTAATATATATTTATCAGTAACAGTTACTATTATTGTTATCAAAGAATGCAGATAAAAATACTATAATATAACAGTAAAAGGAGATTTTTGTTATGAAAAAGTTTGTTTGCCAGGTTTGCGGCTATGTTCATGAAGGAGACAGCGCACCGGATGCATGCCCGATTTGTAAGGCTGCGAAAGAGAAGTTCACTGAGAAATCCACAGATATGTTTTGGGCTGATGAGCACGTAGTAGGCGTGGCTAAGGGTGTCAGCGAAGATATTATCAAGGACCTGAGAGATAATTTCATGGGAGAGTGCACCGAAGTTGGTATGTACCTTGCAATGGCTAGAGTCGCTCATAGAGAAGGCTATCCTGAGATCGGCCTATATTATGAGAAGGCAGCTTGGGAAGAGGCTGAGCATGCATCAAAGTTTGCAGAGCTCCTTGGCGAAGTTGTTACTGACAGTACAAAGAAGAATCTTCAAATGAGAGTTGACGCTGAGAATGGAGCATGTATGGGCAAGAAGGATCTTGCGGTTCGTGCAAAAGCAGCGAACTTAGATGCGATTCATGACACTGTTCATGAGATGGCGAAGGACGAAGCAAGACATGGACGTGCGTTCAAGGGATTGCTGGATAGATACTTTGCATAAGCGCATAAGTTTTCTTAAATGTAGCGATAGCTACAACATAACGTTGGGTTTTATATTAACATAAGTTTAAGATAACAATCAAAAAATAAAAACCCTATATGATTAATTGGCTTACATCTACAGTATATATAACCCCTCATTATATATACTTCCCCTTATATATTGTTCCCAGCATAGAGATACGCCCTGCTCCCACAGGGCGTATCTTTTTTGGTTAGCCCGCCATGGGCGGGATATTGTTCGATTAGGCGATATATTTGGCGGCAGCATAAGGGATATGCTAAAAATCACCCTCAGGGTTATATATTTTTGCTATAAAATAATAAAATAACTGACAGTGAAACACGGAAAGAGAGTCTGCAGATGATATGCCATCTATTGCAGACTCTTCTTTTGAATTGATCCGCTTAAAGGTTCGATAGCGAAACGGGTATCGGTGATTTAATAATAGCTGGCATGGAGGGGATGATCGATTATGACAGATATATTATATTTATTCATGAAAAACGAACAAATAAGTCGATTTTGTTGACGAAGTTATTTTTTGATACTATTATAAGAACATAAACAAACACTAATAATATCAAAAAAGCACATATGAGAACGAACAAGGACAAGTTCAAACACTTTATCAGCAATGATGAACATACTAGATTTTAGAGAAGAATATCAGAACATAGGTTAACAGAGAAACTATCTTCGAATAAAGGACTTAAGAGTAGAAAGATTGAGGTGATAAAGTGCTGCCAGCAGAAAGACAACTAAAAATAATTGATTTAATCAGTAAGAACGGTTCCGTTCAGGTAGATGAGTTGGCCAAGATGCTGGATGTCAGCCTTATGACAATTCGGAGAGATCTGGAGAAGATGAAGCAGGAGGGCAAGATAGATCGTTGCCATGGTGGAGCGATCGTGAAACGAGAAGTCCCCTATACCGAGAAGAGGGTATTAGAGACGGAAGGGAAGCACCTGATTGCTGAACAAAGTATAAGGTTGATCAAGAAGGGACAAGTAGTTTACCTGGATGCCGGAACAACCACCTATGAGATTGCAAAACGATTGATGGATATTCCTAATCTGACCATAATCACCAATGATCTTGAGATTGCACGTTTGCTATTAGAATCGAACGCAAATCTCTTGATCTGTGGAGGACTCGTTCAAAAGTCCACAGGAAGTATGATTGGAGCTCTTGCAAATATGATGATGGACAATCTTAGAGTAGATATTGCATTTTTGGGTGCACAGTCCATCGATGACCAATATAATGTTCTAACTCCCACAATGGATAAGGCTGTGATGAAACAGACTATTTGTAAAAATGCAAAAGAGAAGTATCTGGTGGTTGACAGCTCCAAATTCGGCCGTCAGGCCTTGATTAAAATCAATCATTTGTCTGATTATACGGCAGTGATCACTAATAAAAGCTTTACTCCGGAAGAGGAGAAGAAGCTGAGAGAATTGAGAGCTACTGTAATTACTGTATAAGGAGGAAGTAAAATGCCCCAATGTGTTGTGATTGCTGATGATCTGACCGGAGCAAATGCAACCGGTGTACTGATCAGCAAATTAAATTATGTATCCTATACGGTTATGAACACAGAACGTTTGGAGCTGTCGAAGCTGTCGGAAAGTGACTGTGTATTATATCCGACAGATAGTAGAGCGATTGATCCGAAAATTGCTTATAACCGGGTTTTCAATGTGGCAAAGCTACTGATGAATGATCGTGTTAAGGTTTATTCAAAGCGGATCGACAGTACGCTGCGAGGCAATCTTGGCAGTGAAACCGATGCGTTGTTAGATGCACTTGACAATCAGGCAATTGCCATGGTAGTTCCCTGCTTTCCGGAAGCAAAGCGTATTCTGGTAGGTGGATATCTGCTGGTGAATACCATCCCGCTCCATCGTACCGAAGCAGCGGTGGATCCCAAGAACCCAGTAAGGACGTCCCTGGCAGCACAGCTGTATCACGAACAATCGAAGTATCCGGTAGGGTCAATTTATATCAATGATCTGATGCTCGGTAAGGAGCATCTGGTTGAGAAGATCAAGGATTACAAAGAGGCCGGAGTACGAACAATTATTTTCGACAGCATCTCCCAGGAGGATATGGAGCTGATCGCTGATGCAGTGATCGACAGTGAGATCCCCTTTGTCTGCGTAGATCCCGGAAGCTTCACAGCAACGGTTACTCGAAAGTTAGTGGTACCCAGAAACCAAAAGGCAAGATATAAAATTCTTGCAACGGTAGGAAGTGTGAATCCGGTAGCGAAGACGCAAATGGACGAATTATTCCTGGCACAAAAGGTATTTAATGTCTTTGTAAATACAAAATTACTGCTTGAGGAGGAACTAATTCGAAAGCAGGAGGTTGACCGGGTGGTGCAGGAGCTTCTGAAGCACTGTGAAGATTATGAGATCTGTTCGGTAATCGGTGATGGTATCATGCCGGAGAATCGGATTGATTTTACTCCCTATGCTAAGAAATATCAGTGCACGACAGATGAGGTAAGTAATCGGATTAACAGCTCATTGGCTGAGATTACTTATCAGATATTATCACAGAACAAAGCTTTCAAAGGAATCTATACCAGTGGCGGTGATGTAACCGTAGCAGTAAGTAAGAGATTCTCGACCTCAGGAATTAAGCTTCTTGATGAGGTGGTACCGTTAGCGGCTTTCGGTGAATTCATCGCCGGAGAATTTGACGGTCTAAAGATTATTACAAAAGGCGGAATGGCAGGAGATCGTTATGCGATGAATACCTGTATGAGGTACTTGAAAGAGAAATTATATATATAGTGGGTATATTAATCCAGAAAAATTAAGAAACGGAGATGATAATTTGAAACCATTTATAGCAATACCAATGGGAGACCCGGCGGGAATTGGCCCTGAGATTGTAGTGAAGGCATTGGTGAAGGAAGAGGTGACAGAGGCTGCCAACTGTGTAGTAGTAGGAGATCAAAAGGTACTGCAGGATGCAATCCGCTTTACAAAGGTACCGTTGACAATAAGAGTAATTCAAAAGGTAGAGGATGGTGATTATTCGAAAGGTATACTCAATCTGATCGACCTGGACAATGTAGATATGAGCGCATTTAAGATTGGTCAGGTGGACGGAATGTGTGGCAAGGCAGCATATGAATACATTGCGAAAAGTATTGAGCTGGCCAATAATAAAGAGGTGGCAGCAGTATCCACCACACCTATTAACAAGGAATCGCTTAAGGCCGGTGGAGTTAACTTTATCGGACATACTGAGATCTTCGGTGCATTAACGGATACAAAAGATCCGTTAACCATGTTCGAAGTTCATGGAATGAGAGTATTCTTCCTAACAAGGCATGTATCTCTTCGTAAAGCCTGCGATCTCGTTACGAAAGAAAGAATCAAAGACTATGTGAAACGATGCAAGGAGGTACTCCTGAAGTTAGGCGTTACGGAAGGAACGATGGCTATTGCTGGTCTTAACCCTCATAGTGGTGAACATGGATTATTTGGAGACGAGGAAGTCAATCATGTGACACCGGCTGTAGAAGAGCTGCAGGCGGAGGGCTATGATGTCGTTGGTCCCATCGGTGCAGATTCAGTATTCCATCTGGCATTACAAGGACGTTTCAACAGCGTATTGTCCCTTTACCATGATCAAGGACATATCGCAACCAAGACACTTGATTTTGAACGTACGATAGCAATCACAGGGGGCATGCCTATTCTTCGAACCTCTGTGGATCACGGAACGGCAATGGACATCGCAGGCAAGGGAATAGCCAGCGAAGTCAGTATGGTCGAAGCAATCTTATTAGGAGCAAAGTATTCTGCAAACTTTATTAAATAACTGTAAAATGAAAGGGGTTTTCATATGAACGCAGAAGTAACAGTATCTGGAGCACAGATGCTTCTTGGCCTGGGTATCGGCTTAGCAGTTTTAATTTTCTTGATTTTAAAGACAAAGGTTCATGTATTTGTAGCATTATTAATTGCAGCGGTCATCGTCGGAGTTGTTGGCGGACTTGGAACAACAGCAACCGTAGATGCAATCACAGCAGGTTTTGGTGGGACGCTGGGTAATATCGGTATCATTATTGGATTAGGCATCATGATGGGACAAATGTTTGAGATCTCAGGTGCTGCAGAACGAATGGCACGTACCTTCTTAAAACTCTTCGGAAAAGGTAGAGAAGAAGCAGCACTTACCTTAACCGGCTTTTTGGTATCCATCCCGATTTTCTGTGATTCCGGTTTTGTTATCTTATCTCCCTTGGCAAAGGCATTATCAAGAAAAACCAAGAAATCCATCGCAGGTCTATCGATTGCCTTAGCCGGCGGACTTGTTATCACACACTCCTTAGTACCTCCGACACCCGGTCCTCTCGGTGTAGCAGGAACCTTCGGAGTTGATGTCGGACAGTTCATCTTACTCGGTATTGGTATCTCTTTACCTATGGCGATTGCTGTTATGCTTTATAGCAAATACATAGGCAAGAAGATCTACCAGTTACCGAATGAGGCGGGTGACGGATGGGAAAGACCAGCTTATCAGAAACCAATCTATGATGTGGTCTCCGATGAAACAGATCGTAATCTTCCTTCTGCATTCTTAGCATTTACACCGATTATTCTTCCTATTATTCTAATTCTTTTAAATACGGTGCTATCCGCATTAAAGCTAAACACAGGTATCTTTTCCGTACTAATCTTCCTTGGTAAACCTATCATCGCAGTAGGTATCGGTTTATTGATTTCAATTTATACCTTAACCAGAGGCAAGGATAGAAAATTTGTTATTACTGAACTGGAAGATAGTATGAAGTCAGCCGGTATCATTATCTTTGTAACCGGTGGCGGCGGTGCTCTCGGACAAGTACTTAAGGCAGCAGGTGTTGGCGATTATATCGCAAACGGTATCGCAGCAACTGCAATTCCCGTAATCTTATTACCTTTCATTATCGCTACCTTAGTTCGTTTCGTACAGGGCTCCGGTACAGTAGCGATGATTACAGCAGCTGGTATTACTGCTCCTATCGTGGAAGCAGCCGGCGGAAATATGTTACTTGGTGCTTTTGCAGCTTGTATCGGTGCTTTATTTTTCTCCTACTTCAATGACAGCTTCTACTGGGTTGTTAACCGTCTGAGTGGTATCACCGAGACTAAGGAGCAGGTCAGAGTATGGTCCTTTACCACCACGATAGCATGGGCGGTAGGTCTGGTAGAATTATTGGCATTAAATATATTCATGTAGATGAAATAGCCAGCTTCTTGTATATAATCCCCACATTATATACTCTCCTCATATATTTATTCCAGAAAAAAGAGAAACGCCTTTGTAAAAGGGCGTTTCTTGCGTTGTGCGCCCGGCGGGCGCACTTTTCTATGATACACCTTCACCTGGAAAAGCTGCACCAGCTCGTTCAGGTTATCGGCTATTTTCTTGTTCATATTCGCCTGCTCCAGGACTTCATTGGTCTTAAGGAAGATGGAGTTTGATTTCTCGCTATATCAGCGGAACCTCTGGAGCCTTCGCTTCAATACTTATCCGCTGTTTGGAGGATAAAGTTATTGTTTGCGAAGGCTCTTTACAGTTTACTTGATTTTGGTCACGTGAACACAATATATGTAGATGTTCTGTATTTTCTTTGCCTCAACACCATCCATATGAATGATGGGCTGTGTCTCGGAAGGGGTAATATACTGTTTGAATATAATTCCGTCCTGATTCACTCTCATGTTGCGTATCGACTTATATTCATAATCTTTTCTAGGGATACCGATGTAATTGAAAATGATATCGTAGGTATCCGGATGGGAGAAACAGAGAAGGATATCGTCCGCGTCATACATTCCGATAATCTCTCGGGCTTCCTCAAAGGTCATATTGGTACATTTAAATTCACCTTCGTTGAATAAAGTATTCATATTACTATTATCAAGCAGCAGTAACGGGTTATCAAGCTTCTTTGTTGCCATGAAACATCGCTCCTTCCTGATGGGACTTGTCGGTGAGGACAAGCTGTTTTTGTCATAACAATATGATTTTTGACCGGTTCTTACATCGAAATCTTTTATTCCTTTTATCTATCTTAAGTATAAGATTCGGGTAGTTCTTTGTCAATAACAAGCATGCCTGCAGTAGCATTATATTGTATCAGGAAAGCATCAAAGATATTCATGACATTTTCATTCTGATAGAAAGAAAAGGTATCTGTTCCGGAATTCACCGGTACAGATACCTTTTCTTTCATGACAATAGAAAGTTCGCGAAGCGTGCTTTCTATCGTTTATTATCTTAAATCTGGTAAGTATTAGAAGATATTAACGCTTCTCTTAACATAGGTTGTATGAAGAACATCATGAGCCTTGTGGCTGCCAGGCTTACCGAGGAATTCGCTGTAAAGAGTCTTAACTGCTTCATTCTCATGAGACTTTCTGACTTCCATCTTAGCATCCTGATCATAAAGAGCCTTAGCACGAAGCGCTCTGAGATCGGTGAAGTTACGAACCGTACCGGGCTGCTGAGGCTGTCCGCCACCGTTTACACAGCCGCCGGGGCATGCCATGATCTCGATGAATTGATAGTTTGCCTTACCTGATTTTACATCATCCAGAAGCTTTCTTGCATTGGCAAGTCCGG
>JAEZLZ010000115.1 GCA_023415055.1 Bacillota bacterium
CCAGATACGAGTTCGTATGAACTGGTTAAACCAATTCATTTATGAAAATCTATTTTTGAGACTCATGTGTAAGTCTCAAGTTTTTTAGAATTTTCAGGGTTGTTTCACTGTTCAATTATCAAGGTTCGATTTGCTTTGCGTTTATTTTCTTTAGCGCGTCAGCAAAATTAATGATATCACATGCATAGTCCTTTGTCAACAACTTTTTAGCTTAAATTTTTTATTTTTTTAAAACAATTTATCAAACTTAATCAATGCCTGTAATATAATAGCTTTCCGGCGTTTCTTACGGTACTTAATCCTCTGTGATTTTGCCTCTATTAAATAAGATTGTGTATAAGGTGTAATTCAAAATGCGATTGATTTAATGCTGTATAGCAGCATTTCTTTCTGCTATACAGCATTATAATATATTATTTCTATTCGATTGGTACCTGTAACTCTGTAATATATTCCTCCGGGTCGTCAGTGATCCACTCCCCTTTATGATAAATTTCTCTGAGTGGTCCGCTTATCTTATAACCATTCTGCCTGATCCAGTCATAAAGAGCTTCATAGGTACCTGATATCGTGGAAAAGGGTCCTTTGTGGACGATGCAGACCATCTTCTCGACGGTTGGAAGTTCATACACCTTTACTTGATCATTTCCCGCAAAGCTCACAGAGATTGGCTCAACAACTTCAACATCCAACGTTTCTGTGGAATCCATTTCAGACCATCCGGTATGATACAGCATCATACAAGGAATCGTTCGTCTTCCTTTCATCTTATCGATATACTCATTTACCTTTGTCCACATATCTGTCAATTCTTCGTCAAATTTGCTGCTGTGAAAACTTCTTCTTATCGATGCGATTCGTATCGGTTCCACGCTTTTTATTGTAATTTCATTCATTTGGGGTATGCCTCCATTCTTAATTAGAAAAATATTGGTTCGGAGACGTTCCAGTCTACTGATCTCTTTGTTCAACTCATCCTCCAGCTGTAAGGATTTATCTTCCAGCAAATGAATGAGTGTAGAAAGTGGGAGTTTGCGATGAAGTACCGAAGCGATCTCATCCAAAGTAAAATTAGCATCCTTTAGCGCTATAATCTTATTGACCGTTACCAACTGACTGGCTTCATAATAACGATATCCGCTGAACCGGTCTACCATGGCTGGCTCAAGAATCTTCATTTTATCATAATGATATAAGGTGTCTATGGATAACCCACTAAGCTTCGAAAATTCACCGATGCGATACATATTACTCCTCCTAGGATCAATAACTTTCCAGGTGTGCACCCCTGTCGTCTAAAATGATTGTAATCCCTCGGGTAACCCAAGAGTCAACCGTATTTACAAAAATTATTTATACGAAAAAAGCGTACCTATTGGTACGCTTTTATTACGGAGAAAGAGGGATTTGAACCCTCGCGCCGGTTGCCCGACCTACACCCTTAGCAGGGGCGCCTCTTCGGCCTCTTGAGTATTTCTCCAGATCCGAACTTCTTAAGCTATATGAAATTCTTTGCCTTCTGTAATTTCCCAGAAGCAAAATCTAGTATAACAAATGACTTACGCTTTGTCAACAATTTTGCATCACTATTTCATACAAATTGTTGCCTTTGCTATCAATTACTACAATAACAGGGAACTCCTCTACATATAATTCCCGGATTGCTTCGGTCCCTAAGTCTTCATATGCGATAATCTTACTCGTCTTTATCTTCTTCGATAATAAAGCTCCTGCACCACCAACTGCAGCAAAATAAACTGCCTTGTTCTCAATCATGGAGGAAATAACTTCTTTACTTCTCTTACCCTTGCCTATCATACCCTTCAATCCCTGCTTAAGCAGTATCGGCGTATATTTATCCATACGGCTGCTGGTGGTCGGTCCGGCAGAGCCAATGACCTGACCTTCCCGTTCCGGGGTAGGACCAAGATAGTAAATTATATTATTCTTTAAATCGATCGGAATTTCACCCCCCTGAAGCATCGTCTCATAGATACGCTGGTGCGCTGCATCTCTGGCTGTGTATATAGTTCCGGTTATATACACATAGTCGCCTGCTTGGAGCTCCTCTACCTTTTGCGTGGTTAGTGGCGTAGTAATATATTTATCCATTCTGTTCCCCTTTGTAATACAGCCTCAGTGTATTAAAATACAGTTAAAGGCTCTCCTTAATATATCCATAATGTTATGGTTTCATTCACATTAATTTAATAAATATTTATTTCAGATGAATAAGCTTTTAACTTCTTGAAGGTGCTCTACCTAATTCAATATGTGCGTTCCTCTATTATCGCATGTTTTTATAGAATGCGATTCACATGCCGATTCACATGACAGCAGATATTAATTGCAACAGGTAAACCTGCAATATGGGTTGGATAAGTCTCAACATTGACTCCAAGTGCAGTAATCTTACCGCCCAATCCGCCGGGTCCGATTCCAAGCCTATTAATTTCTTCTAATAATTCCTCTTCCAGCTTGCGAATATGTTCCAAAGGCGAAGACTGATTCATATTCCTGGTTAATGCCTTTTTGGACAAAAGTGTACACTTTTCAAAGCTTCCACCTATACCGACTCCAACCACGATGGGAGGGCAGGCATTGGGTCCGGCAAGTTTAACTGTCTCAAGAACTGCCTGACGAACACCTTCGATGCCATCCGACGGCTTAAGCATGTATACCCTGCTCATATTCTCACTTCCAAAGCCTTTTGGTGCCACCGTTAATTCGAGATGTTCACCGGGAACGATCTCATAGTGAATAATACCGGGGGTATTATCCTTCGTGTTAATACGAATCAAAGGATCTCCGACCACGGACTTACGAAGATATCCCTCTTCATAACCCTGACGGATACCTTCATTAATCGCAGTCTCCAGATCTCCACCGACAATATGCAGGTCCTGGCCGAGCTTTACAAAAACAATTGCCATTCCGGTATCCTGACAGATCGGGATATGATCTAAGGCAGCAATATTAAGATTCTCGCTTAATTGGCCTAAAATTTGTTTTCCTAAAACACTTTTCTCCGATTTCTGTGCGCCTCGGACTCTCTCTTCTACATCAGAAGCCAACGTATAGTTGGCTTCGATGCACATTTCTTTTATATTTTTGATAATTTCCTCGATGTTAATCGTTCTCATTACGGTTCTCGCTCTCATCTATTTCCTCGTCTACGGAATCCTCGTCATAGTCGCCGTACAACTCCTCCTCTGAGAATTCGCTGGTATCAACTACCTGATCTTCTTCATCGAGCTCACTTTCCAATTTCTTGATCAACTCTTCTTCTGATGTTGTGGTGCTCTCTCTTACCTTCGTAAGATTTGCAACCTTGATATTCATATCAACATCAATATCCATCAGCTTAACACCGGATGTTATTCTTCCAAGTACGGAGATATCTTTTACTTCGATTCTTATGATGATACCTTCGTTTGTAATTAACATCACTTCGTTCTCATCATTTACTGCCTTGACACCAATTACATAACCGGTCTTCTCAGTTATCTTGTAGCATTTTACACCCTTACCGCCACGGCGCTGTACGCTGAATTCATCCATCTCGGTACGTTTTCCAAGACCGTTTTCCGATACGAACAAGAGATACTGTCCCTGTGTATGAAGCTGCATTCCGACAATCTCATCTTCTTCATTCAGTGTCATGCCGATTACACCCATTGAGGTTCTTCCGGTAGGTCTGACATCTCTTTCGTTAAATCGGATACACATCCCATTCTTTGTTACGAGAATAATATCCTTCAGATGATTCGTTGATTTAACTTCAATCAACTCATCCTCTTCTCTTAAATTAATTGCCTGTAAGCCTGATTTACGAATATTTTCATAATCACGGATGGGGGTCTTCTTCACAATTCCTTTTTTCGTCGCCATGAATAAGAAACGATCATTCTTATATTCCTTCAACGGAATGATGGCTGTAATTCGTTCCTCCGGTAAGAGCTGAAGAAGATTCACAATCGCAGTTCCTCTCGCGGTTCTGCTGGCCTCTGGAATCTCATATGCTTTCAGACGATAAACCCTTCCCTTGTTAGTAAAGAACATAATGTAATGATGATTTGTCGTCATCAAAAGATCTTCGATAAAATCCTCCTCGATGGTCTGCATTCCCTTGATACCCTTGCCTCCTCGATGTTGGCTCTTGAAATTATCAACGGTCATACGTTTAATATAACCTAGTCTTGTCATCGCAATTACGGTAGTCTCATTCGGGATCAAATCCTCCATGGAGATATCAAACTCATCAAAGCCGATCTTAGTTCTTCTGTCATCACCGTATTTATCACGAATCAATGTGATCTCTTCCTTGATTACACCGAGCAATTTTTTCTCATCAGCAAGAATCGCCTTATATTCGGCTATCTTAACCATGAGCTCAGCAAACTCAGCTTCCAGTCTTTCTCTTTCCAAACCGGTCAGAGCACGAAGTCTCATATCGATGATGGCCTGTGCCTGTACCTCGGTTAATCCGAAACGCTCGATTAATTTTTCCTTCGCAGCATTACCGTTTGCAGATGCTCGTATAATACGGATTACTTCATCGATATTATCCAACGCGATAAGCAAGCCCTTTAAAATGTGGGCGCGCTCTTCTGCTTTATTCAAATCATAAATGGTACGTCTGGTGATAACTTCCTTCTGATGCTGCAGATAATAATCCAGCATCTGATAAAGATTCAAGATTCTGGGTTCATTATTCACAAGTGCCAGTAAGATTACACCAAAGGTATCCTGCAATTGAGTGTGTTTATATAATTGATTCAATATTACATTTGCATTTACATCTCTTCGAAGTTCAATGGCGATTCTCATACCGGTACGGTCAGATTCGTCACGAAGCTCTGTAATACCGTCAATCTTCTTTTCTTTTACTAACTCTGCAATCTTCTCAATTAAGCGGGCTTTATTTACCATGTAAGGCAACTCAGTCACAACGATACGGTTCTTGCCGTTTTGCATCGGCTCAATTTCAGTAACCGCGCGAACGCGGATCTTACCTCTACCGGTACGATATGCCTCTTCAATTCCTGCAACACCGAGAATTTCAGCACCCGTCGGAAAATCGGGTCCTTTGATAATCGATAATAATTCATCGATATCTGTCTCCCTGTCTTCTTCAATGTGATTATCAATAATTTTTAATACGCCGTTAATAACCTCACGGAGATTGTGAGGCGGTATGTTGGTTGCCATACCTACTGCAATACCGGAGGTACCGTTAACCAAAAGATTTGGATATCTGGAAGTCAATACAAGCGGTTCCTTCTCCGTCTCATCAAAGTTTGGAGAAAAATCGACGGTATCCTTATTGATGTCAGATAACATCTCCATAGATATTTTACTAAGACGTGCTTCCGTATAACGCATCGCAGCTGCACCGTCTCCGTCCACAGATCCGAAGTTACCATGACCGTCAATTAAAGGATATCTGGTTGAGAAATCCTGCGCCAGTTTTACCAATGCCTCATAAATAGAACTATCTCCATGAGGATGGTATTTACCCATAGTATCACCGACAATACGCGCGCATTTACGATGCGGTTTGTCAGGACCATTATTCAACTCTATCATAGCATATAAAATTCTTCTTTGTACCGGCTTTAAACCGTCCCTTACATCGGGCAGGGCACGTGCTGCGATAACTGACATGGCATACTCGATATACGAGGTCTCCATCGTCTTTTTCAAATCGACGTCATGCACCTTGTCGAAGATATTCTCATCCATTGTTATTCCTCCGTTATTTATAGCAAGAGAAACTGTTTTTCGTTTCCGATTGCTTGCTTTTTCAGCTATTACAAAATGTTTCTATATGCAAAAAATACTAAATATCAAGATTCTTTACATATTTTGCATTTGCTTCGATGAACTCTCTTCTTGGCTCAACCTTATCACCCATCAAAGTAGTAAAGGTAATATCAATCTCTGAAGATTCTTCCTCATCCATGCTAACGCGAAGAAGAATTCTCTTCTCCGGATCCATGGTGGTATCCCATAGCTGCTCTGCATCCATCTCACCAAGACCTTTATAACGTTGAATCTTGTTGTTGGAATCTCTTCCGATTTCCGATAAAATCGCATTTAATTCTTCATCGCTGTAAGCGTAGCGCACATATTTATTCTTCTCAACCTTATAAAGCGGAGGTTGTGCCAGGTATACATAACCTTGCTTGATCAGCTCCGGCATAAATCGATAAAAGAAAGTCAATAATAAAGTACTTATATGAGCTCCGTCTACGTCCGCATCCGTCATGATAATAATCTTATGATAACGCAGCTTTGATATATCAAAATCATCTGAAATACCAGTACCGAAAGCCGTAATCATTGCTTTAATTTCATTATTTACCAGAATCTTATCGAGCCTTGATTTTTCTACGTTCAGAATCTTACCTCTGAGAGGCAGGATTGCTTGTGTTGCCCTGGTACGGGCTGTCTTTGCTGATCCACCCGCAGAGTCACCCTCTACGATATATATTTCACACTTGGAAGGATCCTTATCGGAACAATCGGCTAATTTACCCGGTAAACTCATACCCTCCAAAGCAGTCTTTCTTCTTGTCAAATCTCTAGCTTTTCTTGCTGCATCTCTTGCCCGCTGTGCCATGACACTCTTTTCACAAATCATCTTGGAAACCTGAGGATTCTGCTCCAGAAAATAGGTCAGTTGTTCGCTTACTATTCCATCTACTGCACCTCTTGCTTCGGAATTACCAAGTTTTTGCTTCGTCTGTCCTTCGAACTGTGGCTCAGAAATCTTGATACTAATAATTGCAGTTAATCCTTCACGAATATCTTCACCGGAAAGATTCTGATCACTGTCCTTAAGATACTTCATTGCACGGGCATAATCATTAAAGGTTTTCGTAATGGCATTCTTAAAACCTGCCATATGCGTTCCACCTTCCGGAGTAGTTATATTATTAACAAAGCTATAGCAGCCTTCCGTATAAGTACTGTTATGCTGCATTGCAACTTCGACATATACATCATCTCTGGTTCCCTCACAGTAGATGATTTCCGGATAAATCGGATCCTTGTGACGGTTCAGGTATTCAACATATTCTTTGATACCTCCGGCATAATGGAATTCTCTTTCTTTTACTTCAGGCTCTCTCATGTCGCGAAGAATTATCTTAATATTCTTTGTCAAGAATGCCATCTCACGAAGTCTTTGTTTTAAAATTTCATAGTCATAAACGGTTTCTTCAAAAATTTCCTTGTCCGGTAAGAACGTGACTGTAGTTCCTCTGCAATCTGACTCTCCGATCTCCTCCAGCCTTCCGCATGCCTTACCTCTTTCATATCTTTGAAAATATTTCTTACCATCCACACAGATTTCAACGGTCAGCCATTCGGAAAGAGCATTCACTACCGATGCACCAACTCCGTGGAGTCCGCCAGATACCTTATATCCCCCACCGCCAAACTTACCGCCGGCGTGTAGGATAGTAAATACAACTTCAACCGAGGAGATTCCCTTTTTCTGGTTGATTCCTACCGGGATTCCTCGTCCGTTATCCTTAACAGTAATCGAATTATCTTCGTTTATTGTTACATCGATTGTATCACAGTATCCGGCAAGTGCTTCATCCACTGCATTATCTACAATCTCATATACCAAGTGATGTAAGCCCTTGGAGGACGTGGAGCCGATGTACATACCAGGTCTTTTCCTAACTGCTTCAAGCCCTTCTAATATTTGAATTTGATCTGCGCCGTATTCGTTACCCATGATTTCTCCTCCAGTTTTTTGGAGGACTTCACCTCCGTATTCATAATCTACTCTCTGGTCATATATACTTCTTTCATGACTGAATAAGTAAAATACAATGATTAAATGGTAAAAATATCTAATAGAAGTTCTCAAAGGACTTCTTTAATTCTCACTTGTTACCGTTCCTTCAACCACATGGAAAATTTTATTATATTCAAATCGATTATTAATAAACTCCTCAAGCCCGGTGCAGGTAATTAATGTTTGAATATTTCCTATGCTGTTTAGCAGATGGGTCTGACGCTGTCGATCTAACTCGGACAAAACATCGTCCAATAATAAAATTGGATTTTCCTTAATTACAGACTTCACCAAATCAATCTCCGCAAGTTTACAGGAAAGAGCTGCTGTCCTTTGCTGACCCTGGGAACCATACTTTCGAATATCAACTGTTCCAAGTAAAAAACACAGATCATCTCTATGCGGTCCAATGTGGGTCATTTTTAAATATAAATCCTTTTCCAGAGATTTTTTTAATTTTTCTCCAAAATCCTGAGCTCTGACATTGGGTTCGTATTGAAGAATCAATTCTTCTTTTCCACCGGTAAGCCTCTTATGTATCTCTCGTACAAGCTCATTTAGATGAAGTACAAAATCATATCTAGCTTCAATGATCTTCCTGCCATATTCCATTAGCTTCTCATCCCATACATAAAGTGTATCCAATAAATTCCTGTTATTACCAATCTGCTTCAATAAATTGTTACGTTGGACGAGAGCTTTGTTGTAATTAGTTAAATTATTTAAATATATTTTATTTAATTGGCATAGTTCCAAATCAAGAAAACGTCTTCTCTCCGATGGTCCGTTTTTGATAATATACAAATCCTCCGGCGAAAAAAACACAAGGTTCAGCATTCCGAATAATTCACCTTGTCTTTTAATCGGGATTCCATCTATGGCAACTCCCTTTGCTTTATTTTTCTTTAAATGTAAATCTATTCGGTGAGGAATTTGATTTTTTTCAAGAATAACTCGGACATGAGCTTCTTCCTCCTCGAACATGACAATTTCTTTATCCTTGCTGCCGCGATGTGATTTTGTTGTTCCACATAGATAAATAGCCTCAAGAATATTGGTTTTTCCTTGAGCATTTTCTCCATATAAGATATTGGTGCCATTATGAAATTGCATATTAAGATCATGATAATTCCGATAATCCTTCAGTTCTAATGACTTAACAATCATATAAGCACCAATATTTCCTTTTCAAATCATAATTTTCTAAATTAAAAACATTCTTGCATTCTGACAATTTTTTTCAACCTGTTTCTTACTATTTTACAATTTGTATCTGCTCACCATTATAATCGACCAGATCTCCATCATGTAGCTTCTTGCCACGTTGAGTTTCAACAACACCATTTACCTTAACCTTACCATCCAGTATCTCTTCCTTTGCTTCCACACCGGATTCGGCGAGACCAGCTGCCTTTAATGCTTGTCCGAGCTTAATATATTCTTCTCTTAATTTAATCTGATGCATTATTACATCCTTTCTAAGCAAATCACAGAAGACTGTTTGATCTTTCTGCTTTCGCTCTGTTCTCTGGTCATTTGCTTTACAGGCGCAAACGAATCAATGTGAAACTTTATTTTCACATTATGCCGTAACATTAATATTAACAGGAAGAATTAAATAAATGTATGTTTGATCCTTGTCTCTTAAGAAACAGGGAGCCTTAGCATTAATCAAATAAATATCGACAGTCTCATCATCGATCACACGCAATGCATCAAGTAAGAATTTTGGATTAAAGCCGATCACGATATCTTTTCCTTCCAGAGTGATATCAATCTCCTCATTCATGGAGCCGATTGCAGTATTAATCTTTAATTCAAAATTGTTATTTTTTATATCTATGATAATCGGCTTCTTATCTGTTTCTCTAATCAGCAAGGATGCTCTTTCGATACAGTTTTGAAGCTCCTTTTTATTAATTGTTACCTTAGTCTCATAATCACTGGATAGCATCTGATCGATTCGATAATATTCTCCTTCGATCAATCTGGTTAATACTACTGTATTATCAAATTCAAACAGAGCATGCTTTTCGGTAAAGAAGATATTAACAAGAGAGGATACCTCACCTGAAAGAATCTTACTAATTTCATTCAAAGTTTTTCCGGGAACAATAACTTTTCTATTTTCATAAGAATCCTTCATAAAGATCTTACGAATAGAAATTCTATGACCATCCAAAGAGATCACTCTCAGTTCATTATCCTTTATTTCAAATAACTCGCCAGTCATAATCTTATTGCTCTCATTATCCGAAATTGAAAATACTGTCTGTCTGATAACTTCCTTTAAGGTAAATTGAGATAGAACGACAGGTTTATCTTTTTCAATCTTCGGCAATCCAGGAAACTCATCTCCGGATCTTCCCGAGATAGAGAACTTCGCTTTCTCACAAATAATCTCAGTCATATAGTTATTATCTGTTGTAATACTGACTTCATTTTCCGGAAGTCTTCGAACAATTTCAGAAAATACTTTAGCATTTAAAGCTACTATACCTGCCTCAACTACATTACCCTTCACAATTGTTTCGATACCAAGTTCCATATCATTAGCGATTAGTTTAATGCAATCATTCGTTACTTCTATAATCAGACATTCTAATATCGGCATAGTAGATTTTACCGGTACTGCTTTTAATACAATATTAACACCATTTAAAAGATCCGCTTTTTGACATTGGATTTTCATATGTGTATAATCTCCCTTCACATGCTTTTATAGAAATATATTAAAGATTCTTAGTAATCTTATTCATAAGGGGCGTGAAAATGTTGATATCCCAGATTCAACCTTAAGAATCAAGGTTTTCGGCTATTGATAAAGCAGTAAGATTCTACCTGTTTGAGGTGTGGATATTAATATTATAATCGTCATACAAATAATGTAAAATAAAATACAAACAGAGTATCAACGAAATATCAACTTTTTATCAACTTCCTATCAACACAACATCAGATAATATTCAACTGATTACATATATATAGGAAGAATCTCATATTAAGCGATTAAAGATTTCCTATTCCGGATTAATCTTTTTAATCAATACATCAATTGTATTATGTAAAGAAGAATCGGCTTCAATATCACCTGCTACCTTATCGTAACCATGAAGAACCGTTGAATGATCACGGTTGCCAAGGCTCTTGCCTATTTCTGTTACAGATAAATCTGTCAGTTTACGGCTTAGATACATTACTATTTGTCTAGGATAGGAGATGTTTCTGCTCTTATCCTTAGAATAGATTTCCGCAGGGGAGAGATTGTGATGTTCTGCTACTACTTCTACAATATATTCTACAGTAATTATCTTCTTCTCATTTGGAGAGATAATATCCTGTAAGGCTTCCTCAGCCAGAAGAAGATTTAATTCTCTTTTCTTTAATCTGGAGAAAGCAACAATCTTCGTTAATGCTCCTTCTAATTCTCGAATATTGGATTTGATGTTCGTAGCAATATAACGAAGTACTTCCTCATCGATTCTTAAACCGTCGAGTTCTTCTTTTTTGCGCAAAATGGCCATCCTGGTCTCATAATCCGGAGACTGGATATCAGCAAGAAGACCATGCTCAAAACGGGAACGAAGCCTGTCCTCTAAGGTAAGCATTTCCTTCGGAGGACGATCGCTGGAGATGATAATCTGTTTTTTAGATTCGTGTAAGGTATTGAAAGTATGGAAAAATTCCTCCTGTGTACGTTCCTTACCTATAATAAATTGAATATCGTCAATTAGTAAAATGTCTATGGAACGATACTTGTCCCGAAACTGATTTGTGGTATTCTTCTGGATAGCATCAATCAGTTCATTGGTGAACTTTTCACTGGTAACATAAAGAACCTTTGTATCCGGGTTTTGATCCAGTACAAAGTGAGCAATGGAATGCATAAGATGGGTTTTACCAAGACCTACGCCACCATAAATAAAAAGCGGGTTATATATTTCACCCGGGTTCTCAGCTACAGCCAAAGCTGCTGCTCTTGCAAATTCATTATTTCCACCAACGACAAAGGTATCAAAAGTATATCTGGCATTTAAAAAGTTAGGGCCGTTACTTTTCTTTTTAACAGGTACCGGCTCCGGAGCTTTTTCCATCGAATCTATCTGGCTTTGAAGAATAAATCGAATCTCATAGGGCTCATTCATAATTTCTTCAATAGCCACTTTTAATAATAATTCATATTTATTACGGATTACGTTGATGCTCGGAGGTCCAATGCGTTCATCATTAATAAGAATCGTGATAACATGGTCAACTACATCATAAACCTTAAGTGGTTTCAACCAGGTGTTATAAGATACGTCTGTTACCCCATATTCTGATCTTAAATATTTCAAAATGTCATCCCATTTAGATTGAATTAAATTCTTCATTGTTGCCTCCATCAATACTCACATAGATATATATTATAACAAAATTATTAAATTTTCAATGGTTAATATGCCTTTCTTTATTTTTCATGCCCTTGTGGAAACTTTGGATAAGTATGTAAACATTATTAACAAGGCGAAAATGTGAATAGAATCAATACTTTGACTTAAAAATAAGACTGAAAAATAACAGTTTATCCACATAGAGACATGAATTATCAACATCTTTCTATATAAATAGGAAGAAACAGATTTATCCACAGGCTGAAAATAGCCGATTAGCGAAATATTTACTTGACGTAGCAGACCATTGCGAATATAATAGACGTGATATTCCAAAATAGCATAAATAGCGGAATAGATTGCTATTTCCCTATTATAAGCATTTAATAAGAAAAGATTCGCTAAGCATAAAGCACGGTGCAGTTAGAAGGAGGTGCAGAGCAATGAAGATGACATTCCAACCGAAAAAGAGATCACATTCCAAGGTTCATGGATTTAGAGCTAGAATGGCAACCGCTAATGGCAGAAAGGTATTATCTGCTAGAAGAGCAAAAGGAAGAAAGCAATTGTCTGCATAGGTCGCAATTTTGTGACCTTTTCTTCTATGAATCTTTTTATACTTTATGCGGTAATTTATTACCGCAAAAGGTATAATAGAAAAAGTAAAGGTATCTGTAAATGAAGTATTCAGAAGCAATAAAAAAAAATGAGGATTTCAGAGAAATATATCGCACCGGGAAATCATTTGCGAATAAATATTTAATCATGTATGTCAAAAAGAACAATACAGAATTTAATCGAATTGGAATATCAGTAAGTAAAAAAGTAGGTAATAGTGTAATTAGACACAGAATTACCAGATTAATCAGAGAAAGCTATCGACTAACAGAGGATAGCTTTATTAATGGATTAGATATAGTCGTTGTGGCCAGAGTGGGTGCCAGAGAAAAAGATTACAGTGAGATTGAAAGTGCATTGTTACACCTGATGAAACTTCATAAAATTGGGAAAGAACAAGTAACATCTGATCGGATATAGAAGGATTGTTGTAGGGGTATAGAATTGATTATTAAGAACTTATTTATATTTATGATAAAGCTTTATCGAAAATATATATCTCCTCTTAAGAGAATGCCTAGTTGTATCTATACACCTACCTGTTCTTTATATGCAATGGAAGCACTGGAAAAGTATGGAGTTTTTAAGGGAACATATTTAGCTGTAAAACGTGTATTACGTTGCCATCCCTTTCATAAGGGAGGTTATGACCCGGTTCCGTAATCATCGGGTGTCATTAGGACTGCAGCTCTAAGGAGGAAAAAATTGGTGGTTACATTATTAACTGCAAGCGGTGGTATATTAGGACCGATCGCATCTGTATTAGGCTTGATTATGAATGCAATTTATGAGTTTTTTCATTTGTTTGGCATTCAGAATATCGCATTATCTATTATCATTTTTACTTTTATCGTAAGAACTTTAATGCTCCCCTTAACAATTAAACAGCAGAAATTTACGAAGCTTTCTTCCAGAATGAATCCTGAATTGCAGAAGATTCAAGCAAAATATAAGGGTAAGAAGGATGAAGCTTCTTTAAGAAAACAACAAGAGGAATCACAGGCTTTATATCAAAAGTACGGTGCAAATCCGACCTCCGGATGCCTCCCGTTACTGATCACTTTGCCTGTCATGTTTGCTCTGTATTCCGTAATTAATAATATTCCGGCATACGTTACATCTGTAAAAGATTTATATGAACCTGTTGCTACCGGCATTATGGGTACTAACGGTTTCCAAGATATAATCAAAGGAATAGTAACAGCAACAAAAACAATTAGATTATCAGGAAATAATGATTTTTCTACTGTTAATTTCGTGATTGATGCATTGGCAAAATTCCAAAAGACACAGTGGGATGCATTGACTGATGCAATTCCTGCTATGAAGGATGTAATTCAATCATCTTATAGTAATATTGCTCATGTTAATAATTTCTTAGGATTAAATATTTCTGAAAAGCCAGGCTGGGCATTCCCAGGAATTCTTGTTCCAATCTTAGCGATGGCTTTGCAGTTCGTTCAGGGCAAGCAGCTGGAGGTTAAGAATAAAGGTGCCAATACTGACCCCAGTGCAAATGCAATGAAATCCATGAATGTTGTAATGCCAATCATGTCCGGTTTCTTTTGTGTCACTTTACCTACCGGTATCGGTATTTACTGGATTGCAACAAGCGTATATGCAATTATTCAGCAG
>JAEZLZ010000014.1 GCA_023415055.1 Bacillota bacterium
GTTTTAACACCAATGGAGAAACATGAAATATATATGCATGCAGCATAAAAATCCAGCAGGATAATTATTCCTGCTGGATAAAAAAGTTTTTATTTTTTCAATTGTCTACTTGACGGGGAGCGGTTCATTATGCGAAAGTCCCTTTGTTGCATATGTATTATTGTCCGCGAATTCCTTCTACATAAGAGGAATATTCCTGAACGGAGCTACTGGGGATATAAGCGGTATCATCAAATAAAAACTCATGCAGTCTTATTACATTATCCTGAAGATTGATCGGGAACACGTATGACACTCGATCATAGGTATGGGCATCCTTTTCAAAGGGAAAACCGGTGTTGTCAACGATATTATAGGAGAAAAGATCCGATGCCAGCTTCAGAATCTCGGCGGTAGTCAAATTAGTATAGATCTGAGGAAACATCTCATCTATAATGGAATTCACTGTGGAAAGATCGGAATGCTTTGCTTTCTCAAAGATTTTTTGAATTACGATACGTTGACGTTCAGCACGTTTAAAATCACCGCCCTTGGTATAACGAATACGTGCATAAGCCGTAGCTTGCGTACCGTTCACGAGCTGTGTTCCGGAAGACTTCAGACCTTGAACCTGTGAACCGTTGATCCGGTTGAGCTCACGAACATAACCGTTGAGATATTTCAGTTCGCTGTCAGTGATATCTAACTCGATACCACCTAGCTTATCAATCACATTAACGATTGCAGAAAAGTTAACGGTGACGAATTCCTTTACATCCAGATCGAAATTGGTGTTGATGGTACTAAGAGCTAAGGAGTATCCGCCTTTAAAATAAGCAGCATTGATTTTATCATAACCTTCACCGGGAATATTAACATAGGTGTCTCGATAAATGGATGCTAATTTTACATCTTTCGTCTGGTTATTGATGCTGGCAATTACGATAGTGTCACTGTGTGTGCTTTTCTTAAGTGCGTTTTCCCTGGAGTCCACACCGAATAAGGCGATATTGTGATAACCTTCAATTTCAACCTCTTCATTTTGTTGAATATTTTCATTTTCACTGTCATCAAATTGTATCTTATTCATTTTATCATAGAGATAAATTCCCACAAATATCAGCAGAATAATGATGATCTCGACAAACAGGATTCCTGCTAGCCTGTTTTTTTTCTTTTTGTTTTTCATTTCTTGTGCCATTGTAACTAATAAACCTTGCCTTTCCGATTAGCCGTCAATGAAACGCTCTAGTAAGCATTCTTATTGATAAAGCCTTTGAATATTGTTAAAAACATAATTTTAAAATCAAGACCAAGGGTCCAATTCTCAATATAATACAGATCGTGGTCGATACGTTTACGAATGGAGGTATCACCCCGGTATCCATTGATCTGTGCCCAACCGGTAAGCCCCGGGGATACCTGATGTTTAATCATATAACGGGGAATCTCTTCTTTGAATTTATCTACAAAGAAAGGACGCTCCGGTCTTGGTCCAACAAGGCTCATATCTCCCTTCAATACATTCCAGAACTGAGGGAATTCATCAATGCTTGTCTTGCGAATGAATTTGCCGATGCCGGTCACTCGAGGGTCACTCTTTGTGGTCCAGGCTTTCTTCTCGTCCTTCTCGGACTGAACCGCCATGGATCGGAATTTATACATTTTAAATTCTTTATTGTGTCTGCCGATACGGATCTGCGAGAAGATGACCGGACCGGGGGACGTAATCTTTATGATGAGTGCAACGATAATCATCGGAATCAAGAAGATGATTAATGCGAAGGCGGAACCGATAATATCAACGATACGTTTTACTATCCGGTTGTAGGTATTACTCAGAGGAACATTTCTTATATTAATGACAGGAAGACCGTAGAGGTCCTCAGTGTAAGGCGTGGTCGGAATAAAGCTGTAATAATCAGGAACAAACTTTGTATGAACACCTGATTTCTCACAGATAGCTACGATATTCTCAAGCTTTTCATATTCGTTTACGCTTAGGGTAATCGCAATTTCATCCAGAGTCATCTTGGTCAGGAAGGATTCCAGATGGGTGATGCTTCCGATGACAGGAACCTTGCGATACATGGTACCTACCTCAATATTATCGTCCAGAATACCGTGAATATAATAGCCCCATTGGGGATTGGCAAAGATACGATCGATGTATGCCTCAGCAGCATGTCCATATCCTACAAGTAAAACATGCTTTAAATTATATCCCTTACGTCTTGCAACTCTAAGTGCCTGGGTAACGATCATTCTGGCAATTATACTAAGCAAGATATTCAAGGAGTAGAAAATACCCAAAAAGTAACGTGAAATATCGAATTCCTTCGTAATATACAGGAAAGAGAAGAAGAAGGCAATACCGAAGGTGTTCGCAAGGATGATGTTAAATATCTCAATCCATCTGCGTTTGCCTCTCTTTGGAGTATAAAGATGTGCAAAATAGTATATGAACAGATACAGCGGTACCAAAAAGATTAATCGCTTGGAATACTCTCCCATGGAATAGAATGACGTGTTCCCGTCTAATCTTAAAAATGCAAAATATCTTGAAAAAGGACTATAAAAACGAAGATAATATGTGAGCAGGTAGGATATAACAATAATACAGGCATCCATAAGAACGTGGACTCTGTTAAACATCTTTTGATTATCTTTAATCATCTCAGCACCTACTTTGTATGATTTTACTTTTGATTAACTTCTCTAATATAATACATGATTACGCTAATTTCAACAACAAATTTTTTCTTAAGATTGTTTTACAATTTTACCTTTAAATTTTCACAATCTAAACACAATCTGATGCTAAACTATGACATATAGGATGATAAAAATTCAGGAATACAGCATTGCCTTTACACAGACAAAGGTGTATCCTAGTTAGGAATAGGAGCCTGCGGGCTTGCTTTCCTATGTATAGAACGGAAAGGAGAATTCATATGTCAGAATATGACAACAACAATCAGGATATGGATGGAAACAAAAACATAAATAATAATCAGAATCCGAGCAACAGGATGCCGGAATACAGCTTCTGGGCGGAGAATCAATCCAATCAAAGTCAATACAACCAAAATCAATACAATCAAAATCAATTTAGCCAAAACCAATCAAATCAAGGCCAAGCCAATCAATACGGAGGATATAATTATTATTCAAATAACCCGAATATGAACCAACAGAATCCGTATCAGAACTACTCCTATAATAACTATAACCCTAATATGAATTCGTGGAATTATAATAATCCGGGGACATCATCTGCAACCAAACCAAAGAAGGAACGCAAGCCAATGAATAAGGTAGTAAAGTTCCTTACCAAAGCGGTTTGCTTCGGATTAATTGCAGGACTCAGCTTTGTCGGATTCGGTCAGCTCTATTACGTATTGAATCCGAATTCAGCCTCCGGCAGACTGATCAGCAGCCTTTCACAGGCAGATACCCAGGAAGTAAAATACGAGATCGGATTCACCTCCCCCAGCCAGGTTCAGTCGAAAGACAGATCTGCTATCAGCCAGATCGTAGATAAAACGATGGCCTCTATTGTATCCATTAACAGTACAGCAACCCAGACGACGGATTGGTTCGGCCAGCCCTACAGCCAGGAGGTTGAGGGAAGCGGATCAGGCTTTATTGTCGGCAGAAATGAGAAGGAGCTGCTCATTGCAACCAATAACCACGTTGTAGAAGGAACGGACACCATTAAGGTAACCTTTATTGACGGTAAACAGGCAGATGCCATAATTAAGGGCACCGACGCGACAGCAGATCTGGCTGTTGTAACCGTGGACATTTCCACCTTGGATAAAGCTACTCTGGATGTAATTGAGGTAGCGAAATTAGGTAACTCCGATAACATAAAAGTAGGTCAGATGTCAATTGCCATCGGTAATGCGTTGGGCTATGGCCAATCAGTTACAGTTGGATACATCAGTGCAAAAGACAGAGAAGTGGATGTTTCTGACGGCTATACATCAAAGAAGATGATATTGCTTCAGACCGATGCAGCAATTAACCCTGGTAACAGCGGCGGTGCACTGTTGAATGTTGATGGAGAAGTAATCGGTATCAATACTGTAAAATATGCTTCGAATGAAGTCGAGGGTATGGGTTATGCAATCCCAATCTCCAGAGCAATTCCGATTATTAATGAGCTTATGAGCCGTGAAATATTAAAGGAAGCAGAGCAAGGCTATCTTGGCATTGTAGGAAATGATGTTACCGAGGATGTGGCTTCTTATTATAATATGCCAATCGGTGTATTTGTAAATGAACTGGCAAAGGAAGGTGCGGCTGAAAAGGCTGGCTTATTACCCGGTGATATCATAACCAAGGCAGATGATATCGAAATCACCTCGATAACACAGTTACGTGATTATGTGACCAGTAAACGGATCGGTGCTGAGGTTACCATAACCTATATGAGGAAATCTTCAAGCGAGTATAAAGAAGGAAAGGTCAAGGTAACTTTAGGAAAGAATCCTAATCTAAGTTCATCCGAGGAATAAATTAAACTATATAGAACGATGAATTAAGGGAATGCAGTAATAAAAGCATTCCCTTAATTCATGAAATTTAGTTAATTAAAGGCAGTGTCACTTGAAACTTTTAACGAAATATTAATAAAAGCTTTAAGATTGTGCTATTGTGCGATATTAACAGATAGGCTATAATAACGTAGTGAACATACTTCAAGTTTGCTTGAAAGTATGTGATCGGAGTGAAGATCATTTAAGAAGCGCAATAGAGCGCAGGAATGGAGAAATGAATGAGTAATTTTGATGATTATAATATAGATGATAAAAAGGATTCTCAGGATAAGGAGAACAAAGACAGGCACACGGACCATAATGACTATGAGGAGGTATGTTATCTATGCAGAAGGCCGGAAAGCAAGGCAGGGAAAATGATTCACATACCCAATCAGATCAGCATCTGTTCCGACTGTATGCAAAAGACCTTTGATACCATCAATAAGACAGACAATCCCTATATGCAGATGATGGGCATAAATCCAAGTATACTGAACCTTGGTGGTTTGTCGAATGACTTACCGAATACACAGAAATTAAAGAAGAAAAAGCCGGAAGAAGAAAAAGTACATGAGGAATTCGACCGAAGAAATATTCCCTCTCCTCATGTGATAAAGGCAAGTCTGGACGACTTCATTATCGGACAGGAGCGTGCTAAGAAGGTAATCTCTGTAGCGGTTTATAATCATTATAAAAGAATCGGTAATCAGTCTGATACAGAAATCGAGATAGAAAAATCAAATATGATGATGATTGGACCGACCGGAAGCGGTAAAACCTACCTGGTTAAGACTTTAGCAAAATTATTGAATGTACCGCTTGCAATCACTGATGCCACATCCCTCACGGAGGCAGGCTATATCGGTGATGATGTGGAAAGCGTAATCTCTAAGCTTCTTCAGGCAGCAGGCAATGATGTGGAGAAGGCAGAGAGAGGAATTGTATTCATCGACGAGATTGACAAGATTGCCAAGAAACGAAATACCAATAGCCGGGATGTCAGCGGGGAATCGGTACAACAGGGCTTGCTAAAGCTTCTGGAGGGCAGTAATGTCGAAGTTCCTGTGGGAGCTTCCTCGAAAAATGCCATGGTACCCCTCACAACGGTGAATACACAGAATATTCTGTTCATCTGCGGCGGAGCCTTCCCGGATCTGGATAAGATCATTAAGACCAGACTCAATAAGCAGTCCTCCATCGGCTTTCATGCCGATCTTAAGGATAAATATGATGATGAACCAAACATTTTACAGAAAGTAAATTTGGACGATCTGAGGGAATATGGAATGATACCTGAATTTCTCGGAAGACTGCCGATTTTGTTCTCTCTTGAGGGCTTAACGAAGGAAATGTTAGTTCAGGTACTCAGTGAACCGAGAAATGCGATTCTAAAACAATATCAGAAGCTTCTTGCGATGGATGAGGTGGATCTGGAATTTGCACCCGATGCACTGGAAGCAATCGCAGAGAAAGCAATGGAGAAGAAGACGGGCGCGAGAGCGCTTCGTGCTATTCTGGAGGATCTTATGTTAGATATCATGTATGAGATACCGAAGGATGATAATATCGGAAGAGTGATCATTACCAGAGATTATATTGAAGGAAAAGGGGTCCCGGTGATTGAGATGCGTGGCGTAAGCAAACAGAAGCTGATCGCAACGGGAAATTAATCGCAGATCTACGGCAGAATGGAGATTTGTATGTCAATATTTGACGGCTTATTTAGTAGGAAGAAACAGAGTGCGGAACATCACAAAGAGAAATCGGTGAAAGAGATCTTTGAAGAAGAGGAAGAAGAACTGATGGAAGACCCTGCTTATCGCGAAGATAACACTTCGGAGGAAGATGCAGAAGCAGAGGAACAGGAAGAAGAGGATCCGGAGCATGAATATGAGATTGTCGAGCGGGAGATACTTCCAGCTAAGATAATCTGTCCGGACTGTGGTGGTATCACATTGGAGGGCTTGGATTTTTGTGATAAATGCGGCGGAGAGCTGCATTAGAGAATAACAGTATGGAGATGCTGATATTGCTTAGAGATAAGTGATATCAGCATTTTTTGGTTTGCAGCTGATATAATGATAGGAATAGGGTGTCAAGGTACGCAGCACACTTCCGCCAGCAGTATGCCGATATACAAGCAAACGTGCATATCGGCATACTGCCGGTGGAAAGCACCTACGGTGCTTTGACACCCGATTTATCACCTACATCATTTACTTTAACGCGTTAGCAAATTATACTTTAACGCATTAAAAGATTATATTGACAAATCGTATTTCCGAGGTTATTATATAACCTAAGATAAAGACGTTCGCATAGAAAAGACATTTGTCTTACCTGCAAACGAACGCCTTATTATTCTTTACAACAGGAGTATCTAAGTATATTAAAACAGGAGGTCAGTTATGAAAAACATGAAGAGAGTTTTAAGCCTGCTTGTGGTAATGAGCGTGGCGGTAGCAAGTCTCACGGCTTGCGGTGGTGCAACTAAAGATGACAAATTCTATATTGGCGGTATCGGACCTGTAACCGGTGGCGCCGCAGTTTATGGACAGAGCGTTAAAAACGGTGCTGAATTAGCAGTGAATGAGATTAATGAAGCAGGCGGTGTAAGCGGCGTTAAATTGGATTTCAAATTCGAAGATGATGAAGCAGACGGCGAGAAGGCTGTTAATGCATACAACACATTAAAGGATGGCGGAATGAAGCTTCTTATGGGTACCGTTACCTCCGGTGCTTGTGCATCCGTTATTGAGAAGACGAATGAGGATAAGATGTTCCAATTAACTCCTTCTGCATCTTCCACAGACGTTATTAAATATGGTAATGTATACCAGGTATGCTTTACCGATCCCAATCAGGGTATTGCTTCCGCGCAATACATAGGTTCCAAGGGACTTGCTACAAAGGTTGCTGTAATTTATGACAGCTCCGATATCTACTCCTCTGGTATCTATGAGAAATTTACAGAAGAAGCTGCTAACCAGAATTTTGAAATTGTTGCTGCAGAAGCATTTACTGCAGACAGCAAGACAGACTTCTCTGTTCAGCTTCAGAAGGCAAAGGATGCCGGTGCAGAGCTTGTGTTCTTACCGATTTACTATTCTGAGGCATCACTGATTTTAACTCAGGCTGCAGCTCTTGAATACAAACCTATTTTCTTCGGCTGTGACGGTCTTGATGGTATTCTTGCCGTAGAAAACTTTGATACAGCATTAGCAGAGGGCGTAATGCTTCTTACCCCCTTTGCAGCAGATGCAACCGATGCTTTAACATCAAAATTCGTTACGAGCTACAAAGACAAGTATGGCGAGGTTCCGAATCAGTTTGCTGCCGATGCTTATGATGCAATCTATATTATCAAAGCTGCAATTGAGAAGAGCGGCGCAAAACCGGAAATGAGCATTGAGGAACTAGGTTCAGCTTTAAGGGGTGCAATGACTCAGATCTCTGTTGATGGCCTTACCGGCGCAGGTATGACTTGGGCAGCTACCGGTGAAGTGAATAAAGCACCCAGAGCTATCGTGATTCAGAATGGTGCATATGTATCTGCTGAATAATTGGTCTGTTTGTTGCAAATAGTATTACTTGCGAATACTGGTAATACTGCTAAAACGTTCTATTCTTTGAGTATAAATACAGAGGGACCAGGTAATGTCGTCCCTCTGTATATTTTATATCATAGAACATTAGGTCCTATGATATAAAAAGCACTCCGTGCAGGATGCGCACGATGCTTAATTGGAAGATGGCCGCAAGTGGCTACGCGGCAGCGATATTCTTCATAGTATAAAAATGCAAAAGAGATGTGTTTTTTGTTGTAACAAGGTTTTGCCTATGATACAATAGTTACGTTATAAAAGCTTATTATTTGAATTTGCTCTCTTATATTATAGCGGTTATGAGAATGTTTTCTAATGAAATTATTGCATGAAATCATGCAGACGGGGGTCGTTATGAGCTTTATTTCTTACTTAATTAAAGGCGTCAGCCTGGGAAGTGTATATTCGATCATAGCGCTTGGGTATACCATGGTTTATGGAATTGCAAAGATGCTAAATTTTGCCCATGGCGATGTTATTATGATTGGTGGCTATGTTATTTTTACTGTGATGAGCATGATGGGAATTAACCCGGTTATCGCAGTTCTGATTTCGATCATATTCTGTACTCTATTAGGAATAACCATAGAGCGCGTTGCATATAAACCACTTCGAGGAGCGTCCTCGTTGGCTGTTTTAATTACAGCCATTGGTGTGAGTTATCTGCTTCAAAATCTTGCATTGCTGATCTTCGGTGCAGATACAAAATCTTTCAGCTCCGTGATTACCTTACCGGCTGTAAAATTGGCAGGAGGAGCATTAACCATCTCCGGAGAGACTTTGGTAACCATTCCGATTTGTATTATTATCATGGTTTCCTTAACCATTTTTGTAAAGAAATCCAGAACAGGACGCAGTATGCTTGCAGTATCGGAGGATAAGGCAGCTGCAGTACTGATGGGTGTTAATGTGAATAAGACAATTGCAATTACCTTTGCCATCGGTTCCTCCCTTGCGGCGATTGCAAGTGCATTGATGTTCTCGGCATATCCCAGTCTTACCTCTACTTCAGGCTCCATGCCCGGTATCAAGGCCTTTGTCGCAGCGGTATTCGGCGGTATCGGATCGATTCCCGGTGCAATGATCGGAGGCATATTACTTGGTGTGATTGAGATCTTAAGCCGTGCTTATATCTCCTCCCAGCTTGCTGACGCAATCGTATTTTTGATTTTGATCTTAGTTCTTCTTGTTAAGCCTACCGGTATTCTAGGCAAGAAGATGCAAGAGAAAGTGTAGGTGGGAACGATGAGACAATGGAAAGTATTTAATCAGTTAAATAAGTCTACACGTAATAATGTGATTACGATCGGAATTATAGTCTTTGTATATGTGCTGTGCCAGCTTCTAACTGCTGTCGGGGCCTTATCAAATTTAATGCAGGGCCTTTTAGTTCCACTTTGCTATTATTCGATTTTAGCAGTATCGTTGAACCTGACCGTAGGTATTCTGGGTGAGCTTAGCTTGGGCCATGCCGGCTTTATGTGTATCGGTGCATTTTCCAGTGCATTTTTCTCGAGATTAACCGAAAACACCATTACCAGCCCGTTTCTTCGTTTCCCTCTGGCAGTTATCATTGGAGCAGTTTTTGCAGCATTATTCGGTGGTCTGATCGGTATCGTAGTTCTTCGCCTTCGCGGTGATTATCTGGCTATCGTTACCCTTGCATTTGGAGAGATTATTAAGAATATCATCAATGTCTTGTACATTGGTATCGATAACAGCGGTTTCCATTTTTCTATGAAAGATTCAATATCCCTTGGTCTTGCGAAAGATGGTGACATTCTTATCAATGGTGCCAAAGGAATCACAGGAACTCCGCATGATACTACATTCACGATTGCAGTGTTGTTCTTAATTGTTGTATATCTGATCATAACAAATTTGATTAATTCACGTTCCGGCAGAGCAATTCAGGCAATCCGTGATAATCGTATTGCTGCGGAATCTGTCGGCATCGATATTACTAAGTTTAAGATTTTAGCTTTCACCTTATCTGCTGCAATGGCAGGTGTTGCCGGTGTATTGTATTCTCACAATATATCAACTTTGGTGGCGACTCCTAAGAATTTTGGTTATAACATGTCGATTATGATTCTGGTATTTGTCGTTCTTGGAGGAATGGGCAATATCCGTGGTTCCATCATTGCTGCGGTAATACTTACACTGCTCCCGGAATATCTGCGCTTTATGCAGGATTACCGCATGCTGATCTATGCCTTGGTATTGATTGCTATGATGATATTTAATTGGAATCCGACATGCATCGCATGGCGTAAAAACCACTCATTTAAGGAAGTATTGTTATCCTTTATGAAGAAGAACGGAAAGGAGGCATAAGCGTATGGCAATGTTATCTGTTAAAAACTTAGGCATTTCCTTTGGCGGACTACGTGCGGTAGATTCCTTTAGCATAACAATCGAAAAAGGAGAACTGTACGGCCTGATCGGACCGAACGGAGCAGGTAAGACCACGGCTTTTAATCTTTTGACAGGAGTATATAAGCCTGATTCCGGGGTTATTACTCTGGACGGAAGGAATATTACCGGACTTAGTACCATAGAGATTAATAAAGCGGGGATCGCCAGAACCTTCCAGAATATCCGTTTATTTAAGAATATGACGGTGCTTGATAATGTAAAAATCGGACTTCACAACAATTATCGGTATTCGACAACAGCAGGAATTCTTCGTTTGCCGTCCTACTTTAAGCTTGAGAAGCAGATGAATGAGAAGGCCTTCGATATCCTGAAGGTGTTTGATCTTGATAAGGATGCACATTACCTTTCGGCAAATCTTCCTTACGGAAAGCAAAGAAAGCTGGAGATTGCCAGAGCACTTGCTACGAATCCAAAGATGCTGTTATTAGACGAGCCGGCAGCAGGAATGAATCCTTCCGAGACCGAGGAGCTTATGAAAACCATTACCTTGATCCGGGAAAAATACGATGTTACTATTTTACTGATCGAGCATGATATGAAGCTTGTAGCCGGTATCTGCGAGAAGATCTTTGTATTGAACTTCGGTATGGAGCTGGCGAACGGATTGCCACAGGAGGTACTGAACAACCCGGAAGTGATCAAAGCATATCTTGGCGAATAACGGAGGAAGGATAAAACTATGCTGGAAGTTAAAAATCTACAAGTTTATTATGGTGTGATCCAGGCAATCAAGGATGTATCCTTTACGGTTAATGAAGGTGAAGTAATCGCCTTAATCGGTGCCAATGGTGCCGGAAAGACAACTATTTTGCATACCATCACCGGTCTGATCACTGCAAAGGGCGGAGAAGTACTATATGAAGGTATGGATCTTCAGAAAATCCCTGCTCATAAAATTGTTTCTTTAGGTATTGCTCATGTACCGGAGGGAAGGCATGTATTTGCGCAGCTAAGCGTATATGAAAATCTTTTGATGGGTGCCTTTACTCGGAAAGATAAAGCGGAGATAGAAGAATCCATCCAAAGTGTATATAAGCGCTTTCCAAGATTACAGGAGAGAAGGAATCAGCTGGCTGGGACCTTAAGCGGTGGGGAACAGCAGATGCTCGCTATGGGACGCGCACTGATGTCCAAGCCGAAGATTATACTTATGGATGAACCGTCCATGGGTCTTTCTCCGATTCTGGTGGCTGAGATTTTTGATATTATAAAAAGCATCAGTAAGAGCGGAACCACGGTTCTTTTGGTTGAGCAGAACGCAAAGAAGGCATTGTCCATCGCTGATCGTGCCTACGTTCTTGAGACAGGGAAGATTGTACTTACGGATGATGCAAAGAGGCTTATGGATAATGAGCAGGTAAAGAAAGCTTACCTTGGTGAATAATACGAATTATACTGATTCACATGTAGAAGTTTGTGCCTGCATTGTTTTAAGTGTACTATATACAATCAGCACAAGCTAATTCTAAGGGTAGGATAGTAGAATTGTAATGAGAAGGAGGTATTTCAATTGGATAAGTATGTGATTACAATTGCCAGAGGATATGGCAGCGGCGGACGTACCATCGGTAAGATGCTTTCAGAGGAATTGGGGATACCTTATTATGACAGGGACTTATTACGTCTTGCTTCGGATGATAGCGGAATCAACGAACAGCTCTTTGCAAAAGCGGATGAAAAGCTGAAGAAAAGCCTGCTGTTTAAGATAGCCAGTAACATATATAAGGGTGAACTCATACCACCGGATAGTGATGAATTTGTTTCAAACGATAACTTATTCAATTATCAGGCTAAGATTATTAAAGAGCTTGCTGACACAGAAACCTGTATTATCATCGGCCGCTGCGCGGATTTTATTCTGAAGGATCATCCGAATGTTGTACGGTTATTTGTTCATGCACCCTTACAGGATTGCATCAATACACTGGTGGAGATGACCGGTAAATCCGAGAAGGAAGTAGAAAAGCAGATTCTGGAGATCGATAAGCATCGTGCAGAATATTATAAATATTATACAGGTCGAGAGTGGGAGAATGCAAAGCACTATGATCTGTGTCTTAACAGCAGTAAGTTAGGATTTGATAAGTGTGTTGAAATTGTAAAATCCTATCTTCAAATCAGATTTCGATAGGAATAACCCAGAAATTCAGAGGCTGTTGCAAAACAGGAATTCGTTAGGCTTACTTCGAGCAAGATTTCCTGTTTTTCAACAGTCTTTTTTCCTTGATTTTACTTATGCCTTCTGAATGCATAAATATAACAGGGGTATTGATAACCATACAGGATTATGATATACTTTAGGGCAAAATTTGAGATGGCTATGCCGGAAATGAGGTACGCAATGATTTCAGAAAAGATGGTGGGATTAGTTAAAAACAGTTCAGTAATCAGAGCTATGTTTGAAGAGGGAAAAAGACTTGCCGGTATCTATGGTGCGGAGAATGTGTATGATTTCAGCTTGGGTAATCCAAGTGTAGAACCGCCCAAGGAGATAAAGGAGGCACTTCTGCAGGTGATTTCTGAGGAGGCTCCGAATCTGGTCCACGGATACATGAATAATTCCGGATATGAGGATGTCAGAGAAAAGATTGCAAATTCCATCAATCATAATTTTGGTACGGATTTTCATTATAACAATATCATCATGACCGTGGGTGCTGCCGGCGGTCTGAATGTGATTTTAAAGACTCTGTTAAATCCCGGAGATGAGGTTGTTGTATTTGCTCCCTTCTTCGGTGAATATCGTAATTATATCAGTAATTTTGACGGACAGATTGTTATCATCAGTCCGAATACCATAGATTTTCAGCCTAACCTCCGGGAGTTTGAGCAGAAGCTTACTGCTAAGACGAAGGCAGTTCTTGTCAATACGCCGAATAATCCCACAGGTGTTGTATACTCTGAACAAACCATTCGGGAATTGGCATCAATATTAGAGAAGAAGCAAAAGGAATTTGGCACCTCTATCTATCTGATTGCAGATGAGCCTTATCGAGAGCTGGCTTATGACGGTGTGGAGGTTCCTTATCTTACGAAATTCTATCCCAATACCATCGTCGGCTATTCCTACAGTAAATCCTTATCTTTGCCGGGGGAGAGAATCGGATATCTCGTTATTCCCACGGAAGTAGATGATTACGAGGAGGTAGTTGCAGGAGCAAATGTTGCAAATCGAATTCTTGGTTATGTGAATGCCCCTTCCCTAATTCAGAGGGCGGTTGCGAGATGCTTGAATGCGAAGGTTGAGGTTGAGATCTATAACCGGAACAGAGAATTGTTATACAGTGAGCTGGTATCCTATGGATATCAATGTGTTAAGCCTCAGGGAGCCTTTTATCTGTTTGTCAAAGCCTTGGAGGAGGATGACAAAGCTTTCTGCGAGAAGGCGAAGAAGTATAATCTGCTGATTGTCCCCGGTTCCTCCTTTGGCTGTCCCGGCTATTGCAGAATTGCTTACTGTGTGGATTATGATATGATAAAGAGAGCTTTGCCGAAATTTGAGTTACTAGCCAAGGAATATGGCAAATAGTCTATCATTTTGGAGAAAGGAAAATGCGACAATATGGATTAGATATTGTTGCTGGATAACGTATGAGACCGTGGGAAAAGAATATACGGACTGTCATTCCTTATGTGCCTGGAGAGCAACCGAATAATAAGGATATGATCAAGCTGAATACCAATGAGAATCCGTATCCGCCGGCACCGGGAGTAAAAAAGGTACTCGAGAGTCTGGATGCAGATATTTTGAGATTATACCCCGATCCAACCATTAAGCTGCTTGTTGAGGAACTGGCGCATTATTATCATTTATCCCAGGATCAGGTTTTTGTGGGCGTCGGGTCGGATGATGTTTTGGCTACCGCTTTTTTAACCTTTTTTAATTCCGAGCAGCCGGTTCTATTTCCCGATATCACTTATTCTTTTTATCCAGTTTGGTGTGATTTATACCGAATTCCTTATCAAAGATGTTCGCTGGATGATAGCTTTCGCATCTGCCCGGAGGATTATTACCGGACCAACGGCGGTATTGTATTGGCAAATCCCAATGCCCCTACCTCAATCTATGAGGAGCTGTCGGTAATCGAGGATATTCTGAGACATAATCAGGAGAGCATCGTTATTGTAGATGAAGCCTATGTTGACTTTGCCGGAGCTTCTGCAATAGAATTGATTGACCGGTATGAGAATCTTGTCGTAGTACAGACCTTCTCGAAAGCAAGATCCATGGCAGGAATGCGAATCGGTTATGCGATGGGTAATCCAGCCCTGATCAAGACATTGAATGATGTAAAATATTCTATCAATTCTTATACATTAAATCAGACAGCGATTTATTCCGGAGTTGAGGCGGTAAAGGATGTGGACTATTTTAAGAAGGGAATACAAAAGGTGATTGCCACAAGAGAATGGGCGGAAGAGCAGTTGACACAACTGGGCTTTTCCTATCCGATGTCCGGTGCGAACTTCATCTTTGCAACTCATGAACATATACCGGCAAAAGATATTTTTGAGGCTCTCAGAAGGAATCATATTTATGTGCGTTACTTTAATGCACCAAGAATTGACAATTATCTGCGAATATCCATAGGGACCGAGGAGGAGATGTGCCGGTTATTTACATTCTTAAAAGACTTTATTTCGGGAGGAGTAAGCAAATGAGAGTGCTGATTGCAGAAGATGATTTTATAAGCAGAAAATTCATGCTGCGTTTTCTGTCTAAATACGGTGAGTGTGACATCACAGTGGATGGAATTGAGGCGGTAGAAGCCTTTACTATGGCTCTCGAAGCGGAGGAAGGCTATGATTTGATATGTCTGGATATCATGATGCCCGGTTTGGATGGTTATCAAGCTCTTAAAAAGATTCGGGAGATTGAGAAAGAGAAGCTTATTCCGGAGGAAAAAGCGGCAAAGATCATCATGACTTCTGCTTTGAATGAGGGAAAGAATGTAACCAAAGCATTTGATCTGGGTTGTACTGCTTATGCAGGTAAGCCCATTGATCAGGACAAATTTGATAATGTACTTAGAAAGCTGGAGTTGATAAGATGAATTATCAAAAGGAATTGGATCAAATCATAGAGAAGCTGGGAAATGAAAAACATCGGCCAAAGTTATTAATCCATAGCTGCTGCGCACCCTGCAGCAGTTATGTTTTAGAATATTTATCCGCTTATTTTGACATTACGGTTTTTTATTATAATCCGAATATCTACCCTAAGGAAGAATATATTAGAAGAGTAGAGGAGCAGAGTGAATTGATCCGTTCCATGGGACTTTCCGCCAAGGTGAGATTTTGCCAGGGTAATTACGATCCCCAGCAGTATTATCAGGCGGTAAAGGGCCTAGAGGGGGAACCGGAAGGCGGCAACCGCTGTTTTGTCTGCTATGAGCTGCGCCTTCGAGAAGCGGCGCAGCTTGCGTTGGCAGAGGGATTTGAATATTTTACCACTACGCTGTCCATCAGCCCGCATAAGAATGCCGATAAGCTGAATGAAATTGGAGAAAGACTGGCAGCTGAATATGGTATATCCTATCTTCCTTCCGATTTTAAGAAGAAGAACGGATACAAGCGATCAATAGAGCTATCCAGAGAATATAATTTATATCGTCAGGATTATTGCGGATGTGTCTATTCCGTCAGAAATTCCGAACATAGTAAGAACCAAGGAGCAGAAAAGCCAAAGGATGAATGATAAATCCTTTGGCTTTTCTTTTTTACGGTGTTGACAAACAAAGTTATCCGCTTTATAATGTAATAGCAAATGAGAATTAATATCATTAACAAATAGAGTTCGTTTGCTGTTACGTTACTATAAGGATAGAGAGGATTTCATATGGTCTTACGAGATGCTAAAATTGGAACTACTTATACGGTTAATTCATTGAATCTGGATATGGTAACCAGACGGAGGCTTGAGGCTTTGGGTCTGACCAAAGGTACAGATATCAATATTCTGAATCGCAGTCGCAGCGGTGCAGTCATTCTGATGGTAAGAGGAAGCAGATTGGCCCTTGGGGGAAAAATAGCTGAAACGATACACATGAAGGAGGCATCATGATGAAGAGTGAGATTCAGGTAGGCTTTGTCGGCAATCCTAACTGTGGCAAGACCACATTATTTAATGCGTATACCGGTGCTAATCTGAAGGTTGCCAATTGGCCCGGAGTAACCGTAGAGAAGAAGGAAGGAGCCTTCAAGTACCATGACCATCGATTTAAGCTGGTAGATCTTCCCGGAATCTATAGTCTTACTTCTTATACTATGGAGGAGAGACTGACCAGAGAATATATCATGGATTCCAATGTGGATGTGATAGTGAATATCGTTGATGCTTCCAGCTTAGAGAGAAATCTTTATTTGACCCTACAGCTAATCGAACTTGGTAAACCGGTGGTACTGGCTTTGAATATGATGGATATTGTAGAGGAGCGGGGTATGGAGATTGATCTTCACCGTCTGCCTGAGATGCTTGGAATTCCGGTGATTCCTGTATCTGCACGCAAAAAAACAGGTCTTGATATCCTGATGCACACCGTATCTCATCACAGAGAAAAGAAACTGGATAATAATCTGGAACACCATCATGACAAGCATAAAGTAAAGCAGGAATCTTTGAAGAAAGAGCACGATTATAAACACAAGCATGAGCATCATAAGGAATATGCTATCGTATACAGTGACGCGATCGAAGATAAGATAGATGAGGTTAGTGAGCTGCTTCGAAAGGATTACGGTGAAATTGACAATATACGCTGGCATGCCATCAAATTGATGGAGATGGACGAAGCAGTCATGAAAAAATATCCCATCGATTTAACAAAGGTGATCAAGCATAGCTATGAAGGAGATATCATTAATCAGAAGTATGATTTTATCGAAGAGATTATCGAGGAGGTTGTGGTAAACAAGCATAAAAAGGCTGCCTCCACGGATAAGTTAGATCGTATCCTGACACACCGCTTCTTTGGCTTGCCGATTTTTCTTGGCATTATGGCGCTGGTTTTCTTGTTTACCTTCCAAATCGGCGACCTAATCAAAGGGGTTTTTGAAATTGGCTTGGAAGCGTTTTCAAGTGGTGCACTTTATTTGCTGGAGTATATCCACGCAGGATATTTCATCACCTCGCTGATCGTGGATGGAATTATTGCAGGTGTGGGAGGAATTTTAACCTTCCTGCCGAATATCTTCATTCTGTTTCTTGCCCTGGCTTATCTGGAGGATAGCGGTTATATGGCAAGAGTTGCCTATGTTATGGATGGAATCATGGGCAAGCTCGGTTTATCCGGCAGGGCATTTATCCCCATGCTTTTGGGCTTTGGATGTACCGTACCGGCGATTATGGCATCGAGATCTTTGGAAAATATGAGAGACAGAAGAAAGACGATCCTGATTACTCCCTTTATGTCCTGTAGCGCAAGACTTCCTATTTACGTACTTTTCTCACAGATGTTCTTCGGTAAAAATGCAATGCTGGTAGCATATTCCATGTATCTGATTGGTATCGTGGTGGCAATTTTAATTGCCTTCGCCATGAGCAGCAAGACGGACCGCAGTGTAGGAAATGCTCTTTTGATTGAATTGCCGGAATATAAGACCCCTAATATCAGAACGATCTTTATTTATGTCTGGGAGAAAGTTAAGGAATATCTGACCAAGGCAGGAACAACAATTTTTGCAGCTTCGGTGGTCATATGGTTTATCCTCAACTTCGGTCCGAACGGAATGATCAGCGATATGTCGGAAAGCTTCGGTGCTATGATCGGTAAGGCAATTGCACCTGTGCTTAAGCCTGCAGGACTAGGCATGTGGCAGGTGGTAGTGGCATTAATCTCCGGTATCGCAGCAAAGGAGGTTGTCGTATCCAGCTTTAGTGTTCTATTTCAGATCGGTAATATCACCTCCCCCCAGGGAATGTCGAGTCTCACCGAGGTACTCGCGGGATATGGCTTCGGAGCATTGAATGCATATGCATTGATGGTATTCAGTCTTCTATATATTCCTTGTGCAGCTACGATTGGCGTTATCCAGAGGGAGATGCGGTCGGCGAAATGGACTGTATTTACAATTCTGTTTCAGCTTGGTGTCGCGTTGTTGGTTTCTACACTGATCTTTCAAATTGGTAGTTTGTTTATATAGTTCCCTGCTCTAATTTAGAGCTTATCAAGGATTTACATAGAAAGGAGAGCATTATGGCAGGAATTATTCTCGGGATTTTAATCATTGGATATACCGGTTTTGTGATTTTTAGGAAGTCAAAGGATGTGAAGGAGGGAAAATCCTGCTGCGGCGGATGCTCTTCCTGTCCATCAAAAAGTAGCTGTGGCAAGAGCTGAGTTTATTATGAATTGAAACCTCATAACAGATTTCAGGAACTACAGTAGAATATGAATGGGATATATAGATGAATATCATCTGAGATATGATTATATCAGATATAGATTAAGAACAGATCCGGTATAGCTGAAATTTTAATATGAACGACCAGTCAGCATACCTATTAGAATAAGTCATTAAGGCTGTTGTAAAACTGATTGTGAACTTAAGGGAAGAATATTGTTTTATTTAATGATGCTATCCTTCTTTCAGTACACGTACTATGTTTTATGACGGTCTTTTTGATTCATGACAATAGAAAGTTCGCGAAGCGTGCTTTCTATTGCTTTAATCAGAATAGGGAAAAAGCGGTTGACAGATAATTTCAAAGATTTACAATAGCATTAATAATATTTTGTAACCGGGAGGTTGATTATGATTTTAACGGTGCTCACAATGCTTCTTACCTATCTGGCAACCAGTATTGACGAGATTCCCATACTGTTTCTTTTCTATACAAGGGCAAAGAGAAGAGGAGAGGAAAGACAGATTACCCTCAGCTATTATATGGGGACCTTTCTTTTGATCGGAATTGGATTATTGGGAGCCCGTAGCTTATTACTATTGCCGCAGCGATGGATGGTCGGCTTTATCGGATTGATCCCTTTAATTCTGGGAATAAAGATATTACTCCAGGGTGAGGAGGGAGAGATACATCATTGGCAGCATATTTATACTGCTTGGCATCTATGTTATGTTCGAATGCAGTACAATAGCCCATTTGATGGAGTTCCTACAATGACAGACTTTTCCGTTGATATGGTTAGGAGTCTGTGTAGCTTGACAGATCATCTTTTCTGTACCATTAATTTTGTTTAAAAATAAAAAAGGAAACAGAGGTAACGTGTAGAATATTAGTAATATGGGTTCAAATTCGTCTTTCATAATGTACTATTATAACGGTATTATTCCTTTTACATGTTGTCTTGTAAGCAGGGAAAGGAGGAATTGACATGGAACAGAGCTTGAATATCAGGCAAAAGCTGGAGCGCAGAGAGCATGAGATTTTAAGCCCCTATGCGGCATTTTCGGACCAATCTCTTGGCAGAGACCGATACGAGGAGCCTTGCGATATCCGACCGATTTATCAAAGGGATCGGGACCGTATCCTGCACTCGAAAGCATTTCGAAGGTTAAAGCATAAAACCCAGGTGTTTTTGGCACCAGAGGGAGACCATTACAGAACCAGACTGACACATACCTTGGAGGTATCACAGATTGCCAGAACGATTGCTAAGGCATTGCTGCTCAATGAGGATTTGACAGAGGCAATTGCATTAAGTCATGATCTTGGTCATACTCCGTTCGGACATGCGGGAGAGAGAGCGCTCAACCGTGTATGCCCCGGAGGATTTCAACATCATCTCCAAAGTATCCGTGTTGTAGAGATATTAGAGAATCACGGAAAAGGATTAAACTTATCCAAGGAGGTCCGGGATGGGATTAGACACCATCAGACGGAAGGGAGTCCATCTACACTGGAAGGTAAGATTGTCCGACTTTGTGATAAGATAGCATATATTAATCATGATATTGATGATGCGATTCGCGGACAGATCATCCGTGAGGAGGAGATACCCGGCAAATTTACCGATGTTCTGGGACATAGTCTCGGTAAGCGGCTGGATACCTTAGTGCATGATATTATCACGAACAGCGAGAATAAGAATGACATCATTATGTCTCCGGATATTCTGGCAGCGATGCAGCGTCTGAGAGAATTTATGTTTGAAAGCGTTTATATGAATAAAAAGGCAAAAAGTCAGGAGGAGCAGGCGGAACGCCTGATAGAGACTTTGTTTCTTTATTATCTGGAGCACCTGGATAAATTGCCGGAGGAATACCAACAGAGGATGAAGACTTTAGACGAGCCTTCCTACCAAGTGGTATGCGACTATGTGGCAGGTATGACCGACCGATATGCAGTCACAAAATTTAAGGATTTGATGATTCCGTCCGCTTGGAGTGTATATTAGACGTTGAAATGAAAAATAACTATTTCTAAGAAAGATTTAGATGGAGACATGAAAAGTGGGAGGAATGCACGATGCTTTATTCGGACGAGTTAGTAGAAGAAATCAGAAGCAGGAATGATATCGTAAGCGTCATCGGCTCCTACATACGGTTGCAGAAAAAAGGAAGTAATCATATGGGACTCTGCCCATTTCATAATGAAAAGACACCTTCTTTTTCAGTCAGTGCCAGTAAGCAGATGTATCATTGCTTCGGTTGCGGAGTTGGCGGTAATGTCTTTACGTTTATAATGGAATATGAGAACTATACCTTTCTGGAAGCTCTACGTTTTCTTGCAGAGCGGGCAGGTATCGCTCTTCCGGAACAGGAATACAGTGAGGAACAGAAACGGCAGGCGGATCTGAAGGGCCGATTACTGGAAACGAATAAGCTGGCAGCAACGTATTTTTATTACCAATTTAAAAACTCGGATGGACAAGCCGCCTATGATTACTTAATCAAACGAGGCTTAAGTGAGGATACCATTAAGCATTTCGGATTGGGTTATTCGAATCGGTACAGCGACGATTTATACCGATATCTTAAGAAACAGGGATATGAGGACGAGTTCCTTGCTCAATCCGGGTTGGTGACCATAGATGAGAGACTGGGAGGAAGGGATAAATTCAGAGACCGAGTCATGTTTCCTATTATGGACGCCAACCACAGAGTGATCGGCTTTGGCGGACGAGTGATGGGAAATGTTGGACCGGAGGTTCCGAAGTATTTGAATACGCCTGAGACAAGAATTTTTGAGAAGAGTCGTAATCTCTATGGACTTAATTTTGCGAAAGCTTCCAGAAAGACATATTTTCTTATCTGTGAGGGCTATATGGATGTTATTGCTTTGCACCAGGCAGGCTTTACGAATGCGGTAGCGGCACTGGGAACAGCTTTTACAGGCTTTCATGCCAATTTGTTGAAGCGCTATACGAATGAGGTACTATTAACCTTCGACAGTGATCAGGCAGGTACCCAAGCGGCCCTTAGGGCAATTCCGATATTAAAGGAAGCAGGTTTGACAATTAAGGTTATCAACATGAAGCCCTACAAGGATCCGGATGAATTCATCAAAGCACTTGGCGCAGAAGAATTCCAGAAAAGAATAGCACAGGCCAGAAGCAGTTTTTTCTTTGAGATAGACGTTTTGCAGAAGGAATATGATATGGCAGATCCGGAGCAAAAGACGAAGTTCTTTCATGAAACAGCCAGGAGATTGACCGGATTTTATGAAGAACTGGAGCGCAACTTTTACATTGATGCGGTTGCAAAAGCCTATCAGATTGATGTAGAGCAGCTTCGAAGGCTGGTCAATAAGATCGGTTCACAGATCGTGGTTGGAGTAGGAGAACCAAAAGAAATGAAGGGGGATACTGCGAAAAGCAGAAGAGGATCGGAGGACGGAATTTCAAAATCTCAAAAACTTATGTTGACCTGGCTGATTGAAGATTCCTCCCTGTTTAATAAAATTAAAGGAATACTTGGACCGGCGGACTTTACGGAGGGTATTTACCATGAGGTTGCTAAACTTGTGTTTGAGCAATATGAGAAGGAGCAGACAGTCAATCCGGCGAAGATCATTAATTGCTTTGAAAGCAAGGAGGAGCAATCAGAGGTTGCCGCACTGTTTTCTGCAGGAATCCATGGAGATATGGACGAGGCCGGATGGCATAAGGCTCTCACGGATACCGTAATGAGGCTGAAGGAAAACAGCCTCGACATGCAGAGTCAGAAGGCGATCGAAGCGAATGATACAGCACTGCTGATGAGAATCATTACAGAGAAGACAGAATTGAAGAAAAAAAGTATCCTTTTTAGCAGCTAGACTTAAGTGACACTGCTTCGCAATACCGGGGACAGGCAGGAATTGCATATTTCATCAAATGATGGTTAAAATATAAAAAGAGTCGAAGAAGGAAGGATTATCTATGGACGAAAGTATAGTAAAGTTTACGGAGAGACTAAAAGAGTTATTAGTCTTTGCCGAAAAGAAGAAGAATGTTCTGGAATTTCAGGAAGTAAATGATTTCTTTGCTGATATGGAGTTGGATCCACAAAGGATTGAAAAAATATATGATTTCCTTGACAAGCATAACGTAGATGTACTAAGAATATCCGAAGAGGATGAAGAAGAGGACATAATCCTGGAGGATGATGAGGATTTGGAGCCCCTAGATCTGACCATTCCAGAGGGAATCAGTATAGAAGATCCTGTTCGTATGTATCTGAAGGAGATTGGTAAGGTTCCTTTGCTCAATGCAGATGAGGAGATTGAACTTGCTAGAAAGATGGAGGAGGGTGATGATTACGCAAAGAAGCGTCTTGCAGAAGCCAACCTCCGACTGGTTGTAAGTATAGCCAAACGTTATGTCGGCAGAGGTATGCTTTTCCTGGATCTGATTCAGGAGGGTAATCTTGGTCTTATTAAGGCTGTAGAGAAGTTTGATTATCGCAAGGGTTACAAGTTCAGTACTTATGCTACCTGGTGGATCAGACAAGCTATCACAAGAGCGATCGCAGACCAGGCTAGAACGATTCGTATTCCGGTTCATATGGTAGAGACCATCAATAAGTTAACCCGTGTTCAACGTCAGCTTCTTCAGGAGTTGGGACGAGAACCGTCACCGGAGGAGATCTCCGAGGTCATGAATATGCCGGTTGACCGAGTCCGCGAGATACAGAAGATATCACAAGAACCGGTTTCCCTTGAGACTCCGATCGGTGAAGAGGAGGACAGCCATCTGGGAGACTTTATTCAGGATGATAATGTGCCGGTTCCCGCAGATGCTGCAGCCTTCACTCTGCTGAAAGAACAGTTGGTGGAGGTGTTGGGGACCTTAACTGAGAGAGAACAGAAGGTACTTAGACTTCGTTTTGGTTTGGATGACGGTCGTGCTCGTACATTGGAAGAGGTAGGGAAAGAGTTCAATGTAACCAGAGAGCGTATCCGTCAGATTGAAGCAAAGGCACTTCGTAAGCTGAGACATCCGAGCCGAAGCCGTAAACTCAAGGATTATCTTGAATAAAGTGATGATTTGTATCGATAAGACAACAGAATTGATTAGATAAGAATAAATAAGCATAGATTAGGGTGGTCATGAGTGGTTATACTCCGTGTAAGAGGTCGGAGTATTTAAGTCCCGGATGACCGCCCTGTTTTTGTATAGGTTAAGATTTTTTTTATGGAATTAAATCGTTAATAATGATAAAATATAGTAATATCAAAACACTTTCAGGACAATGCATCAGGGAAAGAAGCTATCCCTTTATTCGAGACTGAAAAGATTATTTATTTACGATAGGAGAAATGTATGCAGCTTTCAAAACGCTTACAGGCAGTAGCTGATCTTGTAACTCCGGGCAGCAGGGTGGCAGATATTGGATGCGATCACGCCTACACCTCAATCTATTTGGTTGAAAATGAAATAGCAAGTAAAGTCATTGCCATGGATGTCAATCAAGGACCGATTGACAGAGCGCAGGATAATATAAATAAATTCGGATATCAGACAAGAATTGAAACCCGAAAATCTAACGGCTTAGAGAAACTTACCATGGATGAGACGGATACGATCCTGATTGCAGGAATGGGGGGAGCACTTACCATTCAGATACTACAAGAAAAACCGGAGCTGTTGAGCAGAGTTCACGAATTGATACTTCAACCGCAGTCGGAGATCAACAAAGTAAGAAGGATGATTGTTGAACAGGGCTTTTTGATCGTACGGGAAAACATGGTTTATGAGGATGGAAAGTATTATATGATGATGCGTGCGGTGCCAAAAGAAACAGTAGCGGAACCGGAGCAATATAGATTAACGATGCAGGAGCATTTTCATTACGGAAGACTTCTGCTGGAACATAGACACCCCGTACTCCTTGCGTTTCTTAACTGGGAGCTGGGCTTATTTCAAACCATTCAAAAAGATCTGATGTTTAAGCAGACACCGAATGCAAAAGCCAGAGAGAAAGAGCTGGAGGAGAAAATAGCACTGATTCACTGTGGTCTTAAATACTATAAATAAGTGAGGTAAAGCATATGGACGTGAAGCAAAGTATGATCAAGATTGAGATTAATAGTAAAGAACACGAATATCCTTCCGGTACTACATTAATGGAAATAAGCAAAGATTTTCAGAAAGTTTATAACAGTCAGATAGTATTGGCTTTTGTGAATAATAAACTCAGAGAGCTTTTTAAGCACGTAAACGAGAGTTGCTCTATTCGATTCGTAACGGTAAGCGAGGATGCCGGTCATAAGACCTATCAGCGTGGTATGGTTCTTGTCATGCTAAAAGCGATTTATTCAGAGTTTGGCAATGAAAATGTGAATAAGGTGTCGGTAGAATATGCGATCAGCAATGGTCTTTTTTGTGACTATAAGGGAAACTATCCTCTGACAGAAGAACGTATTCTGGCTATAAAGAAGAGAATGGTAGAATTGGTCCAGAGAGATATTCCGTTTATGAAACGCAGCATCGGTACGGATGATGCAATCGAACTTTTCCGCCGCTATCGTATGTACGACAAAGAAAAGCTGTTCCGTTATCGTAGAGTTTCCAAAGCCAATATCTACAATCTGGACGGCTTTGAGGATTATTATTATGGATATATGCCGCCAAGATCAGGAATGTTGAAATATTTCGATATTAAATTATACGAAGACGGAATATTATTGCTTTTACCGAATAAAAAGAATCCGACCGTTGTAGAACCATTTGTACCCCAGCCTAAGCTTTTTGATACTCTTAAGGAAGCAAATGAATGGGCCAGGATGATGGATGTTTCGAACGTCGGAGCCTTAAATGATATTATTTCAAAGGGAAATATGAACGAATTAATTCTGGTTCAGGAAGCCCTTCAGGAGAAGAAGATTAGTGACATTGCTGAGAATATTAAAAGGGCCGGCCATAAAAAGTTCATTATGATTGCAGGGCCTTCTTCTTCCGGAAAAACTACCTTTTCTCATCGCTTAAGCATCCAGCTTAAGGCGCATGGCTTCAAGCCTCATCCGATCGCTGTGGATAATTATTTTGTGGATCGTGATAAGACACCCAGAGATGAGGATGGCAACTTTAATTTCGAGGTATTGGAAGCGATTGATACTGAGCAGTTCAATAAGGATATGACTGATCTTATGAATGGTAAGACAGTAGAGATGCCGGTATTTAATTTTGTATCCGGTAAGAGGGAATACAAGGGTGATTTTCTTACCCTGGGACCGGACGATATTCTGGTGATTGAAGGCATTCATGGTTTGAATGATGCTCTTTCCTATTCGCTGCCCAGAGATAGTAAGTTCAAGATCTATATCAGTGCATTGACGCAGCTGAATATTGATGAACATAATCGAATTCCGACCACGGATGGTCGATTAATTCGGAGAATGGTCAGAGATGCTAGAACAAGAGGAGCTTCCGCTCAGAAGACGATTTCAATGTGGCCTTCCGTTAGACGAGGGGAGGATGAGAATATCTTTCCGTTCCAGGAGGATGCGGATGTTATGTTTAATTCGGCTTTAATTTATGAACTATCCGTGCTAAAGCAGTATGCAGAGCCTATTTTGTTTGGAATTGATCGGAATTGTGCGGAATATGTAGAAGCAAAGAGACTGTTAAAATTTTTAGATTATTTTATTGGTGCACCCAGTGAGTCAGTGCCTAAGAATTCGATATTAAAAGAATTTGTTGGTGGTAGCTGTTTTAATGTATGAGCAGCACGATAAGCCGGGTTCTGTCATGGATGATCATCTATCTTGACCACATGTTACCATGTGGCTCCAGCACCGCTCGCGTATGCAATACGCTTCGCAGGTACTACGCGACCTACCCTAAAGCACGGCGGGCAACCGTATCGCTTTATGTTCGGTCTTGCTTCGAGTGGGGTTTACATAGCCCCTACTGTTACCAGTAAGGCGGTGGTCTCTTAAGCCACCTTT
>JAEZLZ010000026.1 GCA_023415055.1 Bacillota bacterium
TGCTCAACAACTTTTGCATAATTCACAATCCCTATTGATAACAATGAAACTACCAATATCGAGACAAAACAAGTAATTAACGTACTCTTAAGACTTTCTTTACCTTTCAAAATTTTTTTCATTTAAATTACCTCCTCATATAATCTTACGATATCTCCTTTATTCTAGCGGTATCGCAGTTTTTCATTTTTTAGATAAAAGCTGTTTGTTATAGAGACAAAACGTATTTAATACTTTTGATAAGAAAAAGGGTATGCTTAATAGAACGTCTTTACTTCTGCTCTATGAAGGCTTTTCATTCCCCCACTTCTCTTACGGCGACAAACCTCCTATATCCAACGGAATCATCTGAGTATCAGTGTCCTAAAATCCTTCGTTCTTCCTATCCATTATGGGTGTCGTTTCTGCTCCTATTGCTGAGTCTTTGCTCTGATGGAGAAAATCTGACTACCGGCTCTTATCTGTTTTCTTTTTAGTATTGCTCCTTCTGGCGCTGAAAGCGGACGTTTTACCAGAACTCATTTATTCTGCTTTATACTTATTCTACGCTGCTATTGGTCTACGATATCCTCCTGCATTTTCACGCTGTCATAAGCAATTCCTTTACTCAGAATAGCATCGAATATACGAATTAGTTTACAGCATACGGCTTCCCTGAACTATTCTCCCTTGACGACAGCCCTGCCAGCTTCTGTATCTGCTTGGGCGAGTCAAAACGTCTGATGTCCCCTTCCTCTGCAAGAAACTCTGACACACTTATTAATCCGATACCCTTGATGGCAAGCATCTGACTGCTTTCCGTTATCTGTCTGCACAGTTCATACCTTACCAAGCTCAATTCCTCGCCAGCTAAATGCCCTGGCGAAATGTGTGGTGCTTCCAATGTCTACTCCATTAAAGTTGATTCTGTTATTTGAGCAATCCTGATATTTTGGTTATAATTCATCTGTGAATACCTCCGTAAAATTTGGTTTATTAACTGGCCTGTTAACAACCTTATTTTACTTCGGGGTATTCTTTTTTTAAAACCGATGATTTATTACTTAACAGGAACGCTCCTTCTTTAAATAAAACATCTTTCTACATTATATTTCTTTTTCGGACATAATTCAACGCACTTTCATCATGATATTCAGCATATTTTAATACACTATTGCATAACTTCATGGAATCAACCAGCATTCTATCCAAAAAGTTAGGCTGGAATATAACAATTAATAGTGAAGTAATACAAATAATGTTTCAGAAGAAATACAGTAGTATTTTTCCAAAACTATACTTGACTCAACATTAAATTGATCCTGTTTAATATGACACAACTTAGTAGACAATTGGACTTCATTTAAAAAAAGGACATTATCACTTTTATAAAAAGCAATAATGTCCTCTAAATTTTAAATATAAAGTTCAATAATCAAATCCTGCCATCTCAGTATACGATTGACCTCATTATGAGTTTTCACATACCCTATTGCATCGTCCTTTGTGAACGTGAAAGTGGCTATTTTAAAGGATTTTCCTATTTTCCCTGGTTGTTTAATACAGCCTGTGCTGCTGCTAATCTTGCGATCGGTACACGGAAAGGTGAACAGGATACATAGTTCAAACCTACCTTATGGCAGAACTCAACGGTAGAAGGATCTCCACCATGCTCGCCACAGATACCAAGCTTGATATTAGGTCTGGTTGCACGGCCTTTCTCGGAAGCCATCTTTACTAACTGGCCAACGCCTTCCTGATCAAGTCTTGCAAATGGATCAGACTCGTAAATCTTACCCTTGTAGTATGCATCTAAGAACTTACCAGCATCGTCACGGGAGAAACCGAAGGTCATCTGTGTTAAGTCGTTGGTACCGAAGGAGAAGAACTCAGCTTCTTCTGCGATCTCATCTGCAAGTAAAGCAGCACGAGGAATCTCAATCATGGTACCTACATGATACTCGATATCGGAATTCATCTCTTTCTTTACTAACTCAGCTGTCTCAACAACGATATCCTTAACGAACTTGAGCTCTCTCTTCTCACCTACTAACGGGATCATGATCTCAGGTATGATGTCAAAGCCTTTTTCCTTCTTAACTTCGATTGCAGCTTCCATAACTGCTCTGGTCTGCATCTTAGCGATCTCAGGATAGGTTACGGCAAGACGGCAACCTCTGTGACCCATCATCGGGTTGAACTCGTGTAAGGAATCACAGGTAGCTTTTACTTCTTCTACGGTAAGACCCATATCTTTTGCTAATGCAACAATATCCTCTTCCTCGGTAGGAACGAATTCATGAAGCGGAGGATCCAGGAAACGGATGGTAACTGGTCTGCCTTCCATTACTTCATAAAGACCCTTGAAGTCACCCTTCTGGAAAGGAATTAATTCGTTCAGAGCTGCTTCTCTTGCTTCAACAGTCTTAGAAAGGATCATCTTTCTGATCTTAGGAATTCTGTCAGCTTCGAAGAACATATGCTCTGTACGGCAAAGACCGATGCCTTCTGCACCAAACTTAACAGCATTCGCTGCATCCGCCGGAGTATCTGCATTCGTTCTTACCTTTAATGTTCTGATTTCATCAGCCCATTTCATAATTCTATCAAAGTTACCACTGATGGAAGCTTCTACGGTCGGGATATCTCCCACGTAGATGTTACCTGTGGAACCGTCTAAGGAGATATAATCTCCTTCTTTTACTGTATTACCAGCGATTGTGAAGTAGTTCTCTTCTTCGTTGATTACGATATCACCACAACCGGATACACAAGCAGTACCCATACCACGAGCAACTACGGCTGCGTGAGAGGTCATACCACCACGAACGGTTAAGATACCTTCTGCAGCATGCATACCTTCGATATCTTCAGGAGATGTCTCAAGACGAACAAGAATTACTCTTTCGCCCTTCTCATGATGATTCTTAGCTTCTTCTGCTGTAAAGTATACTTTACCAGCTGCTGCACCAGGAGATGCAGGAAGTGCATTACCAACCGGCTTAGCTGCCTTTAATGCCTTTGTGTCAAAGGTAGGATGTAATAACTGATCTAAGGACTTAGCTTCAATTCTCTTGATTGCATCTTCCTTTGTGATCTTACCTTCATCTACTAAATCGCAAGCGATCTGAAGAGCTGCGGGAGCGGTTCTCTTACCGTTACGAGTCTGTAAGAAGTATAGCTTCTTATCCTCGATGGTGAACTCCATATCCTGCATATCTCTGTAGTGATTCTCAAGTAAAGTAGCGATTCTCATGAACTCAGCGTATGCTTCAGGCATATCCTGCTCTAACTTGCTGATCGGCTGAGGAGTTCTGATACCAGCAACTACGTCCTCGCCCTGTGCATTAATCAGGTACTCACCGTATATCTTTGCTTCACCTGTGGAAGGGTTACGTGTAAATGCTACACCAGTACCGGAGGTATCGCCCATGTTACCAAATACCATGGCCTGAACGTTAACAGCAGTACCCCAATCACCAGGGATATCATTCATTCTTCTGTAGTAAATAGCACGAGGATTATCCCAAGAACGGAATACAGCAGTTACAGCCTCAATTAACTGATCTGCAGGATTCTGAGGGAAATCAGTACCTTTCTCTGCTTTATATAATGCCTTGAACTGTGTGATAACTTCTTTTAAGTCATCTGCAGTAAGCTCGGTGTCATAATGAACACCCTTCTTCTCCTTGATCTCATCAAGTACTCTTTCGAATTTGGACTTCGGTACTTCCATAACTACGTCAGAGAACATCTGGATGAATCTTCTGTAAGAGTCATATGCAAATCTTGCATTGCCAGTCTTCTTAGCAAAGCCTTCTACAGCTGCGTCAGTCAAACCTAAGTTAAGGATTGTGTCCATCATACCAGGCATGGAAGCTCTTGCACCGGAACGTACCGATACTAATAAAGGATTCTCTGTATCGCCGAATTTCTTGCCCTGTTGCTCTTCAAGAATTCTTAAGGATGCAAAAATCTGATCTTTAATCTCGTCAGTGATTTTTTTGCCGCTATTGTAGTAGTCTGTACAAGCTTCTGTTGTTACTGTAAAACCTTGAGGAATCGGAAGACCTAAGTTAGTCATTTCTGCTAAGTTAGCGCCTTTACCGCCAAGAAGGTTTTTCATATCTGCCTTACCTTCTTTGAACAAATATACCCATTTTGTCATTTTGTAAGTGCCCTCCTAAAAATAATATATTTACAATTTGATACTGCGTTGTCACGGACAATGATGTCAAAAGCAAGATGTGAAGGCTTTGTCGAACACGTTCACAGGATGCTTTTGACATCATTATCATCAATTGAGTGCCAAAAGTACTCCGCGAACAAAACGAATACGATGCTCATTCTGTTGGCGTAATACTTTTATCACTCAACCGACACTACATATATCAAATTATAACTCTTTTTTTGCTTTTCTAGTCGCGTAGTGAAGTGTAAACTTCATGGTAAAAGGCTGTAGGTATCATACCTTCGCCAAGCTACATCTTCACGGTAAGCGGCTTAAACTCGTAAACCTTCGGTTTACTCGTTCACGCTGCGCTTGAACATGGAAACTGCAGCATTTTCTCGAGCAAGCTCGGAAAATGCTCCAGTTTCCATGTTCAATCCGCTTACCGTGAAGATTATAACATACTAACTATCGGTTAGAAAAGCATTTTTTTCTAAAATTTAAATTTATTCTCAAAATATGTCTTTAAATCTTCTATTTTGATACGTTCCTGCTCCATGGTATCACGATCACGAACGGTTACTGCTCCATCGGTCTCAGAATCAAAGTCATAAGTGATACAGAACGGTGTTCCGATCTCATCCTGACGACGATATCTCTTTCCTATATTGCCTCTATCATCAAATTCACAGTTATAGGTCTTGCATAATTCCATGAAGATCTTCTCTGCGGGCTCGGATAACTTCTTGGATAACGGAAGTACACCAATCTTTACAGGTGCAAGTGCCGGATGGAAATGAAGTACGGTACGAACATCACCCTCTGCAATCTCTTCCTCGTCATATGCCGCACAAAGGAAGGCAAGAGCCACACGATCAGCACCCAGAGAAGGCTCGATTACATAAGGGATATATCTCTTAGCCTTTTCATCATCAAAATAGCTCATATCCTCCTTGGATACGTTCTGATGCTGATTTAGATCATAATCGGTACGATCCGCAATACCCCAAAGCTCACCCCAACCAAAGGGGAACATGAACTCGATATCAGTGGTAGCTTTACTATAGAAGGAAAGCTCAGCAGCGTCATGGTCTCTGACTCTCATTTCTTCTTCCTTCATGCCAAGGCTCTTCAGCCAATCAATACAGAACTGTCTCCAGTAAGTAAACCACTCTAAATCGGTGTCCGGCTCACAGAAGAATTCTAATTCCATCTGTTCAAATTCTCTGGTACGGAAGGTAAAGTTACCGGGGGTTATCTCGTTACGGAAGGATTTACCGATCTGACCGATACCAAACGGGATCTTCTTACGTGATGTTCTCTGTACATTCTTGAAGTTTACAAAGATACCCTGCGCTGTCTCGGGTCTTAAGTACACGACGTTTTTAGCGTCCTCCGTTACACCCTGGAAGGTCTTGAACATCAGGTTGAACTGACGGATATCGGTAAAATTATGTTTTCCACAGGTAGGACAGTTAATATTATGCTCATCGATATACTTCTTCATCTCTTCCTGAGACCAAGCGTCAACAGAACCTTCTATTGTGATTTTCTGCTCCATCATATGGTCTTCAATCAACTTGTCCGCACGGAAGCGTTCATGACATTCCTTACAATCCATCAGAGGATCAGAGAAGCCACCCAAATGTCCGGAAGCCACCCAGGTCTGTGGATTCATGAGAATCGCACAATCCACACCTACATTATACGGATTCTCCTGAATGAATTTTGCCCACCAAGCTTTTTTCACATTATTCTTCAGCTCGACACCGAGATTACCATAATCCCAAGTGTTTGCAAGACCTCCGTAGATCTCGGATCCGGGATACACGAAGCCTCTTGCTTTTGCCAATGCAACTATTTTTTCCATTGTCTTTTCCATAGATTTTATCCTCGCATTATTTTAATTAATAGTTTTATAAGGAAGTCCTGCTAAAAGAAGCGTCCACATTGGAGTTCTTTCATTATTATAGAAATAACTAAGCAGGATTAAGGCTTGAATACAACGATGGTCATACCATCCGCTGCACCTTGAAGTTTATTCTCGTCAACATAGGTTGCATTCTCAGAGTAATACTTGATGGTACCATCTACGACGATATCATAAGGCTCGTTCATGACCAAAATCTTATATTTATCACTTTGGAGAACCTCCTGCGTGCTGACCAAAGAACCGTTCTTCTCATTGACCAGAGTAGCCGGCAGATCAAGGGGAACCTCTGTAACGCCTCCGCTAAAATATGCAGCAGTAACATCATTAAAGTTTGCATATTGATCCATTCCGGAGTAGGTCAGAAGCATGATCGCCTTTCCGCTGCGAAGCTCCACATCCTCTAGTGTTATCTTATTCTCCCCTGCTGATTTATTATAAGAATTTATCTCCTTAGAGATAAACTCCTTCAAATCACTCAGCTGATAATAGGGTTTATCAAATTCCTCTACCGTGGCTACCTGAAGTATACCATTTGACTTAGCTAATATTGTATTCGTTGTAACATCATCGACTGTAAGAATTTTTTCTTCTTTTCTGCAACCCGCTGTTCCAACAATGAAAAGCAGCATAATCGCGCAAAGAAACCACTTTTTCATAAAGCAATCCCTCCATATAGTTTTGGGTTCATATCATTTTACCCTTAAAGTATAATAATTTCAACACATATTTATAAATATTTATAAACTCTTCAGCATCTCGAGGGACTTAAAATCATGCTCAATATAGCACTCCAGATAACGTTTGATGCAGAGGTTTAACTCTGCCTGTACCTGTTCTGTAACCCGAAAGGTAAATAATCTCTCAACCTCCCTGGATAATATGTATTGCATTGTATACAGTGTGGAGGTATTAATACTGATGGCACTCTTGTCCAGTCCTTTACAGCTTTCACATAAGATACCTCCGCTTTGGGCACTGAAATAGTATCTGACATTATCGCTATCCCTTCCCTTAGTTTCATCGGAAAATGAATTTTTATTACATTTTACACAATCAAACACCTGTGGTGCCTCACCGTTTTCTGCCATAACTCTCAATTCAAATACAGATCGGATCAATACCGGATCGATGGTCTTTTTCGAGAGTGCACGCAAGGTTTGGTACAAAAGCTTCAGAATATTCTTCTCGTCGTTATTCTCTTTTGTCAGGTAATCTGCGAACTCGCAGAAATAAAAGCCGTAACATAGTCCTTCAAAATCATCCCTTAGCTCTCCAAAATAGTTTGAAATCTCTGCCGACATGATATTGTAGGAGGACTGACCTGCATATAAATTAAATTCGCCGAAGACAAAAGGCTGTCCACATGCCAATAAGGCGCTGTTGGGTCTCCTGGCGCCTTTGGCAAATGCTGATATTTTTCCTTTTTCTTTTGTTAATATAACAAGTCTCTTGTCATATTCACCAACCGGCATGGCCGATAGAACCATTCCTGTCACGGTAGTTGATACCGGCAATAAATCCACCTTCTTTTTCTGTTCCTTGTCCGTAGCCTTCCAATTTGTCCTCGGACATCATGGGACTATCCCAATTATCTTCTCTTGTACATGCGATGTAATGTAAGTAATCATCAATCCTTCCAGTTTCAGCGAAACTTTTCCAATAATCATAATTCTTCATAAATGAGCCCCCTAACCATGATAATATGTTAAGTATCTTTTAATCAATACTTTCATAACACTTATATCATTAGGTTTCCCATTTTAAGTGTTGCTAAACCGGTCAGAATTTACCAATACTTATTTTTTCAAAAACTTGTTACTCATCTCTGTTATAGCCATAGTTTTTCATCAGAAAGTCACTGTCGCGCCAATCCTTTTTAACTTTCACCCATAGCTGCAGATTCACCCTGCAATCCAGAAGATTCTCAATTTCCTTCCTGGCATGGGTACCAATTTGCTTTAACATGCTGCCGCCTTTACCAATGATAATTCCCTTATGTGAATCTCTTTCACACACGATGGTAGCATCAATATCAATCATTCCCTCCGAAGCACCACTTCCCTGAGGCCGTTCCTTCATACGGTCTATGCTGACCGCTATGCCGTGGGGGATCTCATCATCCAGAAGTCTCAATGCTTTTTCGCGAATAAGCTCAGCAACAATCTGCCGTTCCGGCTGATCCGTGACAGTATCCTCATCATAATACATAGGGCCTTCCGGCATGTACTTATAGATCTCTTCTAGCAGTACCTTCGTGTTTTCTCCCTTAAGAGCAGAAACCGGGATAATCTCGGCAAACTTACAGATGTCCTTATAAGCTGCAATAAATGCGAGAATTTCCTCCTTCTTCACCGTATCAATCTTATTGATCACCAGGATGACCGGAGTCTTTACCTTATTCAGTTGTTCAGCGATGTGCTGTTCCCCGGCTCCGATGAAGGTACTAGGTTCCACCAACCAAAGGATCAGATCCACCTCACTCATTGTTCGCTCTGCGACATTCACCATGTACTCACCCAGCTTATTCTTTGCCTTGTGAATACCGGGAGTATCTAAAAAGATTACCTGTCCCCGTTCATCTGTATAGACGGTCTGAATGCGATTCCTTGTCGTCTGTGGTTTATCCGAGGTTATGGCGATCTTCTGTCCGATGAGCTTATTCATCAACGTTGACTTTCCCACATTGGGTCTTCCGATCAGAGTTACAAACCCCGATTTATAATTTGTTTTGTTCATTTCTTACCTGTACCTTTCTTAAACTTATCCTCAATTCCTAAAACATACCTTTCTTAAACTTATCCTCAATTCCTAAAACATAGGAAAGTCCCATGACGAATCCCGGACCGGAATCCATCATGAGCTTCCATTCATTGCATTCTTCTCAACTACTTCATCAGGTTCTTAACTTCCTTGAACATTTCTCTGTTCTCATTTATTTTACTCTCATTGCCGATGACACAGATATTCCCGGCTTGAAGCATTGCCGAAATATACTTATGACACCCTCGGATATCCTCTAGCGACACCTTAAGCACTTCATTTCGTTCCTTTTGCAGCTCTTCCTCCGTGATCTGTCCAAGATACATGCTCAAGGAGCGTTTCCCCTTGGACTGCGGAGTCAGAGGGGTATCTAAGGAGCTGAAGGTACCTATGATATATTTAGTAATATCACGTTCATCTGCCGAGAAACTCTTTATATAGTCCGCTGCCTTTTCATAGATTGTGTTCGTCTCCTTCAGATTTGGATCACGATAGGAGGTAAAATAAGCATCTCCGTCCACACCGGAGAAACCACACATACAGCCGTAAGCACCACCCTTAACACGGACATTGTTCCAGAGATAATCATAGCTTAGGATCGTCTTCAATACCCGGAGTGCACCGGTATATTCATAACCGGCTTTCATAAAGTTACCGGCTCTGGCCACATACTGAACCTGCATTGCTGACTTGAAGCCTTCGTTTTGACACACCGGTGTGAGGCTCGAGGTATCGTATGCACTAAATAGAGACTGATCTGCCTTCTGAGGCAGCTTCTCGATAAATGAGTTAAACTTGCTGTCAAAACGCTCATAACCTTCTTCATCTGCTGTGATACTGACCAAAAGGTTCTCGCGGTTGAATATCATCTTTAAAAGCTCGCTAAGCTTCCCGATGGTCATATCCGATTTACTGTTAAAGTTCTCAGCCAAATCTTCGATAAATTTATAGAATTCGATGCCGGTTGTGATTTCCTTAAATAATCCGTGAGCAGAATAGTAGCTAGTCGCACGGTCCACGGCTGCGGAGTGGCCTGAGGAATTAAAATGCATCTGAAGCTTGGATTTCATCTCATCAATAACTTCCTTCAGGCGCTTCTTATCGTTAAGCTTAGTACGATACAATATCTCTTCGATCAGGCGAAGTGACTCAGACAGCTTATCGTATAAGACCTTAGTTGAGAATTCGAATACCGGATAATACCTGTCCGTGCTTCCCTTTATAGAAAAGCTTCTGACATTGGCCGCGATACCGCCGGTGTGAATATTGATCTCATTGGATAATGCAAGGTAAGAATAATTCTCCGTATCTACATAGCCCAGAACAAAGGATAATAAGGAGGCATAAGGAAGAAGCTCCTTCGGAACCTCCTTCATATCGAACAAGAGTCGCAAATAAGCGATTTTATTTGTATATACTTCGTGGTGAATTACCTTCACATCACTGATTTTTCTTTCCTTATTATAAAGAGGTTCTATCTCCTTCTTAATATCCTCGCGGGTAAGTAAAGGAATCGCTTCCAGCTCCTCCTTGGTTGATGGTGCTTCCTGATATTCTGCCAGTTCTTTAGTCTCACGCACGATTTTTTGCAGCTCTTCCATCGATAAGGTAGCCTTATAATCGGCCAGCTTCTTTCTCAATGCTTCTTCCTTTTGTGCATTCAATCCGGACTTCGGTTTCAGTATAACGATAGAGCTGTGTGTATTCTCAAGCAAATATTCTTTGATTATCTTCTCATAATAGCCGGTTCCAATCTTCTCTTTTAAGAACGCATATCCGGTTGTGTCCTTCAGATGAAGGAAGGGTTTATTATCATCATGCAGCCAGCTTCCCATCGCCCTTAAACCATAGAGTAATCCCTTCGGGAACTGTCCGTAGTCTGCTTCCCTGTATTTGAATTCATAGTAATTGATCGCCGCCCGCAGAGATTTCTCCTCTACGCCGTCTGCTACGATCTTCGACAACACGTCACGGATAATCGATACAAAGTGGTCCTTTTTTTCTTCCTCAGAGTTCTTTGCGATCACGGAAAAGCTTGGTTGAAGGATCTCATCTTCAAAGCCTCCGAGAATGTCCTTACCGATTCCAGCGTCTAATAAAGCCTGTTTTATTGGCGCTCCCGGTGCTTGTAACAATACATAATCAAGTACTTGGAAGGTAAGTCCCAGTTCCTTATCTAAAGAATTGCCGATTACAGTATTAAAGCTTAGGTAGGTATTGTTCTTTGCCTCCTCTTCCTCACTTAAGGAATAGAAAGCTTCTGTCTCACGGCTTCCGGAAAACGGCTGCTGAAGTTTCACAGCCGAGTCAACCTCCAGGTGGTCATACTGATTTAAATATTCTTTATCCAGCCATGTAAGCCGCTCCTCAAAATCCATATCTCCATATAGGTAGATATAGCTGTTCGAAGGATGATAATAAGTCCGATGAAATTCAATGAATTCTTCATAAGATAAATCCGGAATATAATCCGGGTCACCGCCGGATTCTACTCCGTATGGAGTATCCGGGAACAGGGAATTCTGAATCATCCGGTACAGCATCGATTCCGGTGAAGAGAAAGCACCCTTCATTTCATTATACACGACACCGTTATATTTTAATTCAGCATCCTCCGACTCCAGATCGTAATGCCATCCTTCTTGATAAAAGATCTCTTTTCTCTGATAGATATTGGGATATAATACCGCATCCATATACACATGCATCAGGTTTTTAAAATCCTGATCATTCATGCTTGCGATCGGATAAACCGTCTTATCCGGATAAGTCATGGCATTCAGGAAGGTATTCAGAGAACCTTTCGCTAATTCAACAAAAGGATCCTTCGCCGGAAAACGCTTTGAGCCACACAAAACCGAGTGTTCGATGATATGTGCAACTCCGGTGCTATTTGCCGGCGGTGTACGAAACCCGATGGAAAATACTTTATTATTGTCATCATTCGCAACAATTGCAACTCTTGCCCCGGTCTTCTTATGAACGAGTAAGGTACCGATCCCGTTCATATCTTCTAATTTTTCCTCAAGTACAAAGTCGTAAGAGGAAGGAAATTTTAGTTTCATAATAAGCCTCCATTCTTATGCATACATCTCATTTTCCTGCATATCTTCTATCCAAGCGCGACAGGTATTCTATCGCTTCCTATTTTGCTTATATTAAACATTAGTATGGTAATTTATAGTAGGTGCTTATTCATAATATCACAAAATTAATCGTTTGTCATTTCCTACTCCTTCTTTTTTCGTAGTGTCTTAGTTGCCATCACAACTTCCAAATTGCTTTTTTTATATCCGCTTTCCCTATTTATCAGTCATATCTGATACTAATAGATTAAAATAGTATTAATTTGTATCATTAGAACACACAATTAATAAATATACATTTAATAATTTAAAATATTACAAATTTCAACAAATCTTGTTTGACATTTTTTCAATTTTATGTTAAATTTATACTATCATTACTAATAGTGGTAATGGTCATTATATTACGTTTTTAGGAGGCTTTTATGAAGACAGGAACAGTTAAGTGGTTTAATGCAAAAAAGGGGTTTGGATTTATTTCTGATGAAGAGGGAAATGATGTATTTGTACATTTTTCTGCACTCCAGATGGACGGCTTCAAGGTTCTTGAAGAAGGAGAAAAGGTTAGCTTTGAAGTTGTGAAGGGCGACAAGGGTCCTCAGGCTGCTAACGTGACAAAGTTATAATCGACGACTAAAGTAATTTTTATATATATGAGTTCATATTTATAAAGTTATAAATAGGATGGGTTGTAACAAATATCAATATCATTGTTTGTCAGCAAAAGAATCACAGATCAGAATCTGTGCCGGAGTCGATGCACATAGCGTCATCCGGAGGATCTTGACAAACGATAGAAAGTACGCTTCGCGAACTTTCTATTGTCATGAATTACAAAAAAGGATGAGAGATTGATTTATCAATTTCTCATCCTCTTTGATTCTGTTGATATGATTTAGCTGATTAGTGTTTAAAATGTCTCATTCCGGTAAAAATCATCGCTATACCATATTCATTGCATTTCTTAATCGAATCTTCGTCTCTGGATGCTCCGCCAGGCTGAATGATTGCAGTGATCCCTGCCTGATGTGCCGCCTCAACGCAGTCATCAAAGGGAAAGAAAGCATCCGAAGCAAGAACTGCGCCTTCTGTAACACCCTCACCAATCAATTCTCCTGCGTGCTCAATGGATTGATTGGTGGCCCAGATACGGTTCACCTGACCGGGTCCGATACCGATGGATTGTTTGTCCTTCGCTAATGCGATTCCGTTGGATTTTACAAATTTCACTACTCTCCAGGCGAATTTCAGATCCTCCAGTTCTTTTTCAGAAGGAGCACGGTCAGTTACCACCCTAAGCTCTTCCTCATGATATATTTTACTGTCAATGGTCTGAACGATCAATCCGCCATTAACCTTCTTCATATCGTATGCGGTTTCCTCTTGGGGCATCTCAATATCCGCCAGCTGAAGAACACGAATATTCTTTTTCTGTGTCAACACCTCCAGAGCTTCCTTCTCATAAGAAGGAGCCACAACCACTTCTAAAAAGATAGTCTTCATTTCTTCTGCCATCGCTAATGTAACCTCACGGTTAATTACCACAATACCTCCAAAGATAGAGGTTTTATCTGCTTCAAATGCCTTCTTCCAGGCATCATATATATTCTCTGCACTGCCCACACCGCAGGGATTGCCATGCTTACAAGCAACCACGGTTGGCTCGGTGAATTCCTTCAAAAGCTCAAGCGCACCATTCGTATCGTTGATATTATTAAAGGAGAGTTCCTTACCGTTTAATTGTAACGCATCGGTGATCGAGCCCTTCTTCTTGCCGATTTCACGGTAGAAGGCAGCAGATTGATGCGGGTTCTCACCGTATCGCATGTCCTGCACCTTTTCGAAGGTCATGGTCAGAGTCTCGGGGAAGGAATGATCCTCTCTCTGCTTCTTCAGATAATCTGCAATCATCGTGTCATAGGAAGAGGTATGCATAAACACCTTCTGCATCAGATAGAACTTCGTATCCAAGGATACTTTCTTTTGTTCCTTCAGCTCGGAAAGTACCTTCTCATAATCTCTCGGATCCACAACCACCGCAACATCCTGATAATTCTTAGCTGCCGAACGAAGCATCGTCGGTCCGCCGATATCGATATTTTCAACAGCTTCTGCACGTGTTACATTATCCTTCAAAATGGTTGCCTTAAACGGATATAGATTAACTACCACAATATCAATAGTGTCAATATTAAGGTCTGCCAATTGCTTCATGTGAGAAGGATTGCTTCTCATTGCAAGGAGTCCTGCATGAACGGCAGGGTGCAAGGTCTTAACACGACCATCCAAGCACTCCGGAAAGCCGGTGAGCTCAGATATCTCAATTGCAGGAACCCCTGCTTCCTTTAACTTACCATAGGTTCCTCCGGTCGATATTATCTCAATCCCCAGGGCTACGAGCTCTTTTGCAAGCTCTACGATTCCTGTTTTGTCTGATACGCTGATTAATGCTCTCATGCTTTCTCTCCTTTTCCTTCTTCATTTACCTTCTGCAAAGTTTATATTACATAAATACCTTGTGATAAAGCAGATACTATAGCAGGTTTCCAAAAAATATTATATAATTACCTTGTCCATAGCTGATTTGACATACGATACTTATGCACTTCAGCTTAGATTACATAAAAATATTACACTAACAAACCTACGAATACAATTCATAATTACTAATATGTTTTATCTTTATTTCTAATAAGTTTAGACTTTCACAAGTATCGACGGTGCTTCTTGATCTAATATAATGTAAATACAAGCCTGCTTGCATATTAATAAATTATGTAAAGTAAGAATGCATCGTACCCTTGGCTCCTTTCTTCTGTTTGATAATTCCACTGATGAGCAAGATTGGAGTTGCATTCATTTATAAAGTATACTATAATGCGTTTGGAACTTAAAAGCCCTGTTGCACACTTTCCTGGAGGCATGAATGAGACGATTTAAAATAACCGATATTTTCATCGGAGTTCTGTTTACATTATTATTTATCAGTATCGCTGTCGTAATTACTATAAATTTCAGACCGCTTTATTACCTTGATATCAATCTGCTTCACATTGAGCAAAATTCCGGTTTTTCTAGAGAGATCATTAAAGAAAATTACGATGCCCTGATTGATTATTCCTCTCCGTTTTTTTCCGGCGAGCTTAAGTTTCCTACTCTCGCAGCCAGCGAAAGCGGACTGATCCATTTTGAAGAGGTAAAAAATATCTTTACTGCTTTCTACATCCTGGGTGCCATTACCCTGATCCTAGGGATTATTATCATTGTGCAAAAGGCAAAGAATAAAGACAATAGTTATCTGCTTGTATCAGCAATCACTTCTGTCGTCCTGCCATTATTTCTTGCTTTGTTTCTGTCGATTGACTTCGATCGCACTTTTGTATTATTTCATAAGCTTTTTTTCAATAATAATTACTGGCTCTTTGATCCGGCTACTGATCCGGTGATAACGATTCTTCCGGATACCTTTTTCCTGCATTGCGCCGTAATGATTATTGCACTTGTGGTTCTCATGAGTCTTGCCTTCTTAGGAGTTTATCTTTATAAAAGAAAGCATACCGGCCTTAGATACCGCAAAAATAAAGGATTAAAATTCTGATAGAGAGAATTTGCACGAAAATGTGCAAGAATGGAGGTTATTATGAGAAAAACGAAAATTATTTGTACCTTGGGTCCTTCCACCGATAATGATAAGGTTTTAAAAGAATTAATCTTAGCAGGAATGGATGTTGCCAGATTTAACTTTTCCCATGCAAATCACGAAGAGCATCTCGGAAGACTAAAAAGAATAGAGAAGCTGCGCAAGGAGCTAAACATACCGATTGCCACATTATTAGATACCAAGGGTCCGGAGATCCGTATCGGCACGTTCAAGGATGATAAAAAGATACAGCTGAAGGAAGGTCAGACCTTTACCTTAACTTCAAGAGAGGTGGAAGGTGATGAATCGATTGTATCCATCAGCTATCCCAATCTGATCTATGATATAGAAATTGGTTCTACTATCTTAATTGATGACGGTCTGGTTGAGATGTCTGTAACTGAAGTCAATTCGACTGATATCATTTGTAAGGTAAAAAACAGCGGTATCATCTCCAATAAAAAGGGTGTGAATGTGCCTGGTGTTCATTTATCCATGCCCTTCATTAGTGATAAGGACCGTGAGGACATTCTCTTTGGAATTAAAAATAATTATGATTTCATCGCCGCTTCTTTCGTCCGTACCGCAGAAGACATTAAAGAGATCCGCAAAATGCTGAATAAGCACAAATCCCAGACGAAGATCATCGCAAAAATTGAGAACTATCAGGGTGTTGAGCATATTGATGAAATAATCGAGGCATCCGACGGAATTATGATTGCCCGCGGTGATATGGGGGTTGAGATTCCCTACGAGGAAGTTCCCGTGCTTCAGAAGATGATCATCAAGAAAGTATATAATGCAGGTAAACAGGTAATCACAGCAACGCAGATGTTAGATTCAATGATTAAGAATCCCAGACCGACCAGAGCAGAGACCACGGACGTGGCCAATGCAATCTATGATGGAACCAGTGCGATCATGTTATCCGGCGAAACTGCTGCCGGAGCTTATCCTGTGGAAGCTTTAAAGACTATGGTTCGTATTGCGATGAGAGCCGAAGAAGATATTGATTACAAGAAGCGTTTCCGTTTGCTGGAAGCTTGCCAATCACCGGATATCACCGAGGCTATCTCACGTGCAACCGTAACAACCGCGCATGATTTGAATGCCAAGATGATCATTACCGTTACAACCTCCGGTAAGACCGCTCGCATGATTTCCCGCTATCGTCCGGATTGTCAGATTCTTGGCTGCACTACGGATCCAATGGTATGCCGGCAGCTCAATATGGCTTGGGGCGTAACTCCCTTGCTGATCGCAGTGGAGCATGATACCTTTGAATTATTCGATCATGCGATTCAAGCTGTAGAAAACGCAGGCTATCTTAAGGATGGAGAATTAGCAGTTCTGACTGCCGGTGTTCCGCTCGAAACTTCCGGAACCACAAACTTAATCAAAGTACAGATTGCCGGAAGCAAGTATTAATTTTAAATATACTGTTGTTGCACTATAATATTCAACGGACAGCCCATTGGTCTTCATCAGTACTTGACCTTGTGCTGTCCGTTTTTTACCACCGTGGTTTTATCCCTGTCTGCAGCGTCTATTGATTTTCAGTTGCATTCCATAGGGTATCTATGCTAATATACAGTTAATGTTAAACTGTTAAGAAAGGAAGCCACCGATGAAAAAGCAGGATTATTTAAAATGGGATGAGTATTTTATGGGAATTGCGCAGTTTTCTACCGAGCGCAGCAAAGATCCCAGCACCAGTGTCGGAGCCTGTATCGTCAGCGAAGACAACAAGATTCTTTCCGTAGGCTATAACGGAATGCCGATGGGCTGTTCCGATGATGAATTTCCGTGGGAACGAGAAGGTTCGAACCTTGAAACTAAGTATTTTTATGTATGTCATGCCGAATTCAACGCTATCCTTAATTACACAGGCACGCACATGAAGGGTGCCAAGCTTTATACTACCTTGTTCCCCTGCAATGAATGTACGAAAGCTATTATCCAGAAGGGTATCACCGAAATCATTTATAAAAGCGACAAATACGCCTCCTCCGATGCGGTAGTAGCAGCAAAACGTATGCTTGATGCAGCTAAGATCACATATCGACAGTACACCCCGATCGGCAAGGATATCACAATATCCCTTTAATTCATCAGACTTTCGATGATTATACGGCATGTCTCAAATGTAAATCTTTATTAGCATACGACGATAGAAAGCACGCATCGCGAACTTTCTATTGTCATGTATAAGAAAACACCTCTGTTATATTTGGATCCATTATCCTGTGGCAGCTTAGGTAGCGCTGTTGCTGCAAGGTAATCATAAGATCCTCCAATCGAGGTGTTTTTGATTCTAATGAATAATTTAGCTGCTTTTCTCTAAGGTCTTAATGCGGTCCATCTCATCAAGGACATCTACACGAAACCGGAACCATTCGTCTTCATGCTCAACATAATACTTCGGGCAAAGCTTTCCGGTTATGTCATAGTGTCTGATAATATCTTCTTCCCCCAGATGAAATTCTATACATAAGGCTGCTGTAAGAGAAACCAGGGTGGAATACGTAGCCTCATTAAAGCTACCGGTTTCATCTTCGATACAGCACTCAATTGCAACCGTATCCTTGTTGCGGTCATTAGAGGCATAGGAGATTTCATTCAGTGGTATGCATTGAAGCACTTCCCCTTTAAGACCAATGATATAATGGCTGCTGGCATAGGTCGTATGTTTCTCTGCCAAACCTTCAAAATAACTGCGATTATTTTCTGCAGAAGTACCCGGATTGGCAGTATAGTGTACTACAATTGCATTGATATCCTTCAAAGGCGTCTGCGGCCTGGAATACTCATTCGGAGTCAGATATTCACTTTGGATTACCACCGAATTCGACAAGGTCTCTTCGATTGCTGCGATACCATCCCTGTTATTGCCTAACAGGTTATCCTTAATATCACTGATTATCCCCTGATCTGAGTTTTTATTATGATTGATTGCTGTATAAGCAATCAGTATTGTTAGAATCAGAATCGTAAGTGACAGCAAAATTACAACAAGAACTGCAATCATTCTGTTTCTCTGCCGTCTCCTTCTCCATTCCTCTCTGGTTAATATTCTTCTCATATCTCACCTGTTATTCTGTCCGGTTTCTATAGTGTCTTGTTAATTTCTTTTATCAAAGCAGTTCGTTCTGACTCCGGTACCCATTCCATAAGGCGTGCCGCTATGATTGGAAGTCTCCAGCTGTCTATCTCCTCCTGACTCACACCGGATAGTTTTTTATAACCCTTTAGGTAAGTCGAAGCCATGATTCTTCTTGTAAATCCCATGATCAAGCGGGCAACTGCCGGTATATTGCCCGGTAAGCCGGCATCCCTTAATAAAAGCACCGTTCGAGCTACATCCATACTAGGATTGCCACTGGCTGCTGTCATCCAATCTAAGATCACATATTCCTGTGTAGTCTTAATTACATTTCCCGGATGGAAATCTCCGTGACAGAGCGAGTCACCCTCCGGTAAGTTGGCAAGCTTCTCCAAAATAGACTGTTTAATTTGATCCGATAATGAATTATTATGGTTTATATTCCATTCCAAAGCTTCCTTATAGCTGGTTAAATTTTCTGCCTTACACTGATGCATCTCGTATTGCAGCTCAACCAATCTCTTGATATACTTCTTTGATTTCCAGGGTTTTGTTGTGATTAGATTAAGTACGGATTCACCGGTTACCCTATCATATATGATACCGGTTCTGCCGTTATAGTCTATCATTCCTTCTGCCTTCGGTATCGGAAGACCAAGTTTCTCGACCTCTTTATTGACTCTGTACTCCTTTTCAATACCGCCAAGTGGAAATTCCTTTCGGAATAGCTTTAGTATCTGTCCTTCCTTCCAGGTATATACCTCTGCCGTATTGCCCTCACCGATTAACTCTAGTTCCATACAATCTATCCTTACCCTTCCCTATGACTAACTGTACCAAGCTATGTCTATTCCACTTGCACAACAGTTCTTTGTAATTTATGCTGTCCCATACAGCTTTCTATAGATATATAACGAGTCATAATGATGAATATCTTCAATCTTACCATAGGAATGAATACTTTCGCTATCATCTTATTCATCCATATTATAATCGACGGATTGCATTTTGTAAAATCATTCCGTAAAAATGTATCATATAAGCAAAAAATGCCCCTTCCAGAAGAGATTGCAATTTTTCATACCTTCTCTCCTGACAGGAGCACATATCTTTTTCATAGAGCTAATTATTTTGTTGCCCTATCCTCATTTCTTACTCTTCCACACTATAATTTGGTGCTTCCTTCGTGATATGAATATCATGAGGATGGCTTTCCTTTAGAGATGCAGCAGAGATCTTAACAAATTTACTACTAATCTGGAGAGCTGTAATGTCATTTGCTCCACAGTAGCCCATACCGGATCTTAATCCGCCGATCAACTGGAATACAGTATCCTCTACTGTACCTTTATAAGCGACACGACCTTCCACGCCCTCCGGAACCAGCTTCTTCGCATCCGTCTGGAAATAACGATCCTTACTTCCCTTTTCCATAGCAGCGATGGAACCCATTCCACGATACACCTTATATTTTCTGCCCTGATATAACTCGAAGGTTCCGGGACTCTCATCACACCCTGCAAAGATACTACCCATCATACATACATTTGCACCAGCCGCTAATGCCTTGGTGATGTCGCCGGAGTACTTAATGCCGCCATCTGCGATGATCGGAATATTATAAGCCTTTGCTGCTTCATAGCAATCCATAATTGCGGTAATCTGAGGAACACCGATACCGGCAACCACTCTTGTGGTACAGATGGAACCGGGACCGATACCAACCTTTACTGCATTAACACCAGCTTTGATAAGGTCTGTGGTAGCTTCTGCGGTTGCTACATTGCCGGCAATGATCTGAACCTCAGGATAAGCATCACGCACCATCTTGACTACCTTAAGGACGTTCGCAGAGTGCCCGTGTGCGGTATCAATCACAATCGCATCCACCTTTGCCTTTACCAGCGCATCCACACGTTCCAGAATATTATTGGTGATACCGACTGCTGCAGCACATAATAAGCGTCCCTGTGCATCCTTCGCTGATAAAGGATATTTTATTTGCTTTTCAATATCTTTGATTGTAATAAGACCCTTCAGGTTGCCCTCTTCGTCTACGATCGGAAGCTTTTCTTTTCTAGCCTTAGCTAAAATCTTCTTTGCTTCCTCCAAGGTAATGCCTTCCTTTGCGGTAACTAAGCCTTCTGAAGTCATAGATTCTTTGATTTTCTTTGAGAAATCCGTCTCGAATTTAAGATCACGGTTTGTAATGATACCCACCAGTTTTTTGCCGTTTATAGTAATCGGAACACCACTAATTCGGTACTTTGCCATCAGGTCATTTGCATCCTGTAAGGTATGCTCCGGAGATAAATAAAATGGATCGGTGATTACACCATTCTCTGAACGTTTTACTTTGTCTACCTCTTCCGCCTGTTCTTCAATCGACATATTCTTATGGATTACACCTATGCCTCCCTGCCTAGCCATTGCAATTGCCATACGATTCTCTGTGACAGTATCCATGCCGGCACTCATTAACGGGATATTCAGTTTAATCGTTTTTGTCAGGTAAGTTGACAAGTCAACTTGATTTGGTAACACCTCGGAATATGCAGGCACTAACAGTACATCATCAAAGGTAATTCCTTCACCGATAATATGACCCATTTTGTTAATCTCCTCACTTTCTAATTATGATTAATGTGTTAAAAGCACCTTTCGTGCTTTCCTTATAAAATAAATTAATATGTAAGATAGCTTGCATATTAATTTATTTTATAAGGAAGAGTGCGTAGCACCTTTTAACATCGTAATCTTATTATAGTATCAATTTCGGCAGTCGTATCTGATATAAAGCAGAGAAAGGATATATATTCCAGTATTATATCATAAATTATAGTTTAAGGAGTAAAAGACTGCCTGCTTTTACTCCCCGAAGTTTTTAAGATTTTTAAAAGTATAACGAATAATTCACCTAATGTCAACAACGAAATATAATTTTAAGTACAAGACAGAACAGAGGAAGTCATCCTCCGCACTTCATATGCCGGAGAACAACATCCTCTGTAATATTATTAATATTGAGCTATTTTTCTGGGACTCTTCTGTTTCATCATGGCAAGCATCTTTTCACTTGGTTCAAAAGTAATCCGATATTTCTTATCTTCCACACTGCCAATAATAATATATGGCTTTACATTCTTATCACCGGAAGAAAAATCCTTATTTAACAGCTGAGTATAAGTAAAACTGTCTAATGCATGAGATCCCTTAGGTGCTACAATCTCTACCTGCTCTAAGTCAATGCGAAGTACGGTCTTACGTTTCGCCTTCCCTATGATACGATCGAAATCGATCTGTCCATCGACAAAAACATACTCATACTCTACATTCAGCTTCGGGAAAAGATATATCATCGCAACCACCAATACAATACCGATAATTCCGAACAAACCTCCGAATAGCATCAGTATAACCCCTATTGCTACTCCTAAAACAAGAAGTGCGCGAAGACCCATGATCTTACTATCGTCCTTTCTCTTCACTCCTGCTTCTGCATATAACTGATTCATTCCATACCTCCTTAGATTTCAATCGTCCAATTATGTTCATCTTTCATTCTTCCTAATTGAATACCAGTGATGGTATCATAAAGCTTCTGGCTGACCGGTCCGATCCCGCCGTCCTGTACCTGCATAATATTCTGCTCCCAGCGAAGCTGACCTACCGGGGAGATTACTGCAGCTGTACCAGTTCCCCATACCTCCTCAAGTGTACCTTTTTGATAAGCATCATAAATCTCATCGATTGATATTTTACGCTCTTCGGTAGGCAGACCCCACTCCCTGCATAAACAAAGTACTGAATCTCTTGTTACACCTGGTAATATGCTTCCGTTTAGCTCCGGAGTCACTACTTTACCGTTAATTTTGAAGAAGATGTTCATTGCTCCAACCTCTTCAATATATTTTCTATGAACACCATCTAACCAAAGTACCTGGGAATATCCTTCCTCATGGGCTTTTACCTGTGATCTCATGGAAGCTACATAATTAGCACCGGTCTTCGCCTCACCGATACCACCTTTTACCGCTCTAACATATTCATCCTCAATCCAGATCTTTACCGGATTCAACCCCTCCGGATAATAAGCACCTACCGGTGATAGAATGATGATGAACAGGTAACGATCCGAAGGTCTTACTCCAAGGTAGGGATCCGTTGCGATGATAAACGGTCTGATGTAAAGGGAGGTTCCCTCTTTCGTTGGTATCCAAGCTTCATCAACCTTTACGATCGACTTAATAGCCTGCAGGAAGTCCTCTTCCGGAATCTCCGGGATACATATTCTGCGGTTTGTCTTATTTGCTCTTTCGATATTTTTACCGGGACGGAACAGTAAGGTTCTGCCATCATTGGTTTTATATGCCTTCAGTCCCTCGAACATCTCCTGTCCATAGTGGAACACCATAGCGGAAGGATCAAGATTGAGTGGTTGATAGGGTATCACACGTGGATCATACCATCCTTTTCCTGTCTCGTAGTTCATAATAAACATATGATCCGTAAAAATGGTACCAAACTTCAAAGGGTTATCTGCCCCCGGCAATACCTTCGGGTTTTTCGTCATCTCAATTTTAATATTAAGCATTCTTCTTCATCCTTCCATATCCTTATTTGTGCCCAACCCAACACAGGATTTCATCTTTACAATGCTGATCCGGTGATTAAATCTATTCCACCATCTACCAACTATCTAATCAGGTTAAAATTTTATATCCTTTATAGTAGTCTTACTTTTTAGATTTTTCAAGTATTATTTTACGTAAATCTCCCATTTTATAAGGTTTTCATTATTTTCAGAATTAATTTATCTCATAGAGGAAGCTCCACGCAAACTAGTTTCCATTAAGATGGTTCACAAAAATCACTTCTTACGTTCATAACGACAGAAGGTATAAGCCAGGTCATAATAGGTCTGTTCCTCCGATTCCTCTGCAAGTACCCAATCCTCCATCTCATCCAGATTTGGAAAATAGGTATCTGCCTGATAAGCAAAATCGATTTTGGTAATATGAGCCACATCACAGTAGGGTAACATCTGACGATAGATGCTGGCTCCGCCAATGATGAATACATCTTCAGTTTTATAGCTTTTTGTAATTATCAGTGCATCTTCAATGCTATTAACCACAATGGCATCCTTTACGTTATAATCCTTTTCGAGAGCGATTACAATATTGGTTCTATTCTTTAAGGGTTGTCCACCTGGAAAGCTCTCCAGTGTATTCTTACCCATGATTACTACCTTACCCATGGTCTCGTCACGGAAAAAGCGCATATCTGCAGGTATGCTGACCAGCAGTTTATTCTGATAACCGATCGCCCAGTTCTGATCAACGGCTACAATTACATTCATTCGTATATCCACCTTTCATATTATCTAGTACAAATCAATTTTAAACATCCCGGATTGTGCCGAGGAATACGCTGTCCATCTCACTACCCAAAGCACAAGGAGTACGCACCAATGTGCTGCGGTAGACTTTAGTTTGTGCCGAGGAAGACGCAGGCACAAACTTTAAATGTGAGTTAATCCATTTTAATTCACATTACACTGCGATAGGGATCTCCACCTTCGGTCCAAATTGATAGTCTCGGAGCTCAAAGTCTTCTACCTTGAACTCATAGAAGTCCTTTATCTCGGGATTCATCCAGAACTTAGGTGCCGCATAAGTCGGTCGTTCAATCAGCTCACGGATAATCGGGATGTGACGGTCATAAATATGGGCATCCGCGATTACATGCACCAATTCACCTACCTCAAAATCGCATACCTGTGCCAGCATATGTATCAATACTGCATATTGGCATACATTCCAATTATTTGCTGCGAGGATATCATTGGAGCGTTGGTTCAGTATCCCGTTCAGTACGAGCCGATCGCTGTCCTTTTTCTTTGTCACATTGAAGGTCATACTGTATGCACAGGGATATAGCTTCATCGCATGCAAATCCTCATGAACATAGATATTGGTCATAATCCTTCGACTGTAAGGATTATTCTTCAGGTCGTAGATGACACGATCCACCTGATCCATTTCGCCTTCCTTATATTTATGTTTCACACCCAGCTGATAGCCATAGGATTTACCGATCGTTCCATCCTCATCTGCCCATGCATCCCAGATGTGACTGTTCAATTCATGAATGTTATTCGACTTTTTCTGCCAGATCCATAATATCTCATCAATACAGCTCTTAAAAGCTGTTTTACGTAACGTCATAGCCGGAAACTCTTTTGACAAATCATATCGATTCACCACACCGAATTTTTTAATGGTATATGCATAAGAACCGTCTTCCCATTTCGGTCTTACCTTCTCTCCCTCGGTACTGACACCGTTATCCAGGATATCCTTACACATCTCAATAAAAACATTATCTGCTAAACTCATTCTTGTTTCCTCCCGGCTTTCTCCTATCTTAATTCGATTATCTCTTATATGATTGTTGAAACGAAAAGCATATTGAGCTTCTCAAGAACTAATTGTAACCCATATCCCATACCAAGGCAATAAATACTTTCGCAAAAAATGCCCGAATCTGCAATGAAAACGGGCACTTTTTGCGATGTTATTATATGTTTTGTAAGTAATAAAGCTCTTTTGCTACTTATCTTTCACAGCAAACAAGCTGTTCCTCTACGAAGCGTTTGATGTTGGAGGCATTGACGTATTTCTTAGCAACCCCCTCTTTAATCTCGAGTAATGTAGGGGCCTGCATGATACTGAATTCCCTTGCTAACTCTGCATTTTCTTCAGCGTCTACAATCGCAAAATCAGTATTCTTCAGATACTCTTTCGCTGCATGGCAGTTCGGACAGGTCTTGGTTGTGAATAGATACAGACCATCCTCCATCGAACTGTTTGTTTCCGCTTCTTGTGTCAGACTACCGCTAACATTCTGGTTTTTCTCTCTGGAATGCTCCACATCATAGATTCTGCGGTTCTTATATTCCTGAGCCTTGCCTTCATTCCAGTTCTGAACCGGGCGATAATATCCTGTGATACGACTGTATACCTCTGCCTTCTCACCGCAGTGGGGACAGGTGAACTGTTCTCCGGCAAGATACCCATGAGTCTTACATACGGAATAAGTCGGGGACATGGTATAATACGGTAACTTATAATTATTGGCAATTGTTCTGACTAACTTTGCAGCTGCCTCCCAATCCGGAAGCTTCTCACCAAGGAATGCATGGAATACCGTACCGGAAGTATATAAGGTCTGCAATTCATCCTGAATATCCAGTGCCTCGAAAATATCCTCGGTATAGCCAACCGGAAGATGAGAACTATTGGTATAATAAGGAGTATCCCCCTCCTTACCGGCAGTCTTAATCTCTGGCCAGCGCTTCTTATCATTCTTCGCAAGGCGATATGTAGTTGATTCTGCAGGAGTAGCTTCCAAATTATACAGATCACCATATTGCTCCTGATAATCAGACAGACGCTCTCTCATATGGTTGAGGGTCTTAATCGAAAATTCCTTGGTCTTCTTATGTGTCATATCCTCTCCAAGCCACTTTGCATTCAGACCAACCTCATTCATTCCGATCAGGCCGATCGTAGAGAAATGACTGTCAAAGGAGCCCAAATAGCGTTTCGTATACGGATATAAACCTTCCTTCAGAAGCTTCGTGATAACACCTCTTTTTACATGCAGGGATCGTGCGGCAATATCCATCATCCGGTCAAGACGCACAAAGAAATCCTTCTCATCATTTGCAAGATATGCAATTCTCGGCATATTGATCGTAACAACACCTACGCTACCTGTGCTCTCACCGGAGCCGAAGAAACCGCCGGTCTTTTTGCGAAGCTCGCGAAGATCCAAACGTAACCTGCAGCACATGGAGCGAACATCACTAGGCTCCATATCACTGTTAATATAATTGGAAAAATAGGGAGTACCATATTTGGCGGTCATTTCAAATAATAAACGGTTATTCTCGGTGTCGGACCAATCAAAATCCTTCGTAATAGAATAGGTCGGAATCGGGTACTGGAAGCCTCTGCCGTTCGCATCGCCTTCGATCATAATCTCGATGAAGGCTTTGTTCACCATATCCATCTCTTTCTTGCAATCCTTATACTTAAAATCAACTTCCTTGCCGCCGATGATGCAGGGAAGCTCTGCCAAGTCGCTTGGTATCGTCCAATCCAAAGTAATATTGGAGAAAGGAGCCTGTGTTCCCCAACGGCTCGGTGTATTTACACCATAGACGAAGGATTGAATGCATTGTTTTACTTCTTTATAGGATAGATTATCTACCTTAACAAACGGTGCCAGATAGGTATCGAAGGAGGAAAAAGCCTGTGCCCCCGCCCACTCGTTCTGCATAATTCCTAGGAAATTAACCATCTGGTTACACAAGGTGGAAAGATGGCTTGCAGGAGAGGAAGTGATCTTACCGGGAATTCCGCCAAGTCCCTCCTTAATCAGCTGTTTCAATGACCAACCTGCACAATAACCGGTTAGCATGGACAGATCATGTAAATGGAGGTCCCCGTTACGATGTGCATTCGCAATCTCCTCATCGTAGATTTCAGATAACCAGTAATTGGCGGTGATAGCACCGGAATTATGTAAGATAAGGCCGCCAACCGAATAGGTTACGGTGGAGTTTTCTTTTACTCTCCAGTCCTCTTCATTCACATAGTTGTTCACAATCTCTTTGTAATCCAGGATTGTGGACTTCATGTTACGAATCTTTTCTCTATTTTTACGATATAAAATGTAAGCCTTAGCGACATCCGTATAACCGGTTTGCTCTAAAACGCTTTCTACACTATCCTGAATGTCTTCTACATGTATGGTTTCATCTTTAATTTTTCGTTGAAAATCGGAAGTAACACGAAGTGCTAATAGACTGATAATTTCCTCTGTATAGAACTTCTCTGTTGCTTTGAAGGCTTTTGTAATAGCTTCACTGATTTTTTTGAGGTTGAATTCGGCAACCTGTCCGTCTCTCTTAATTACGTTAATCATATGTAACTGTCTCCCTTCCCGCTTTTCACATAGTTATAGCTTGTATAAAACCCATGCCTTTATAGTACCAGATAAAGCCATTTTAGTCAATCAAAAAATACTAGATATATGCGACGGTTTTCCGTGTCATACTATATCTAGTATTTAAATTAGTAATATATACCTATAAAATCAACACTGCAAAATGCCGATATTCATCACCTCTAGACCAGTGTCTGATAGATATCCTTCGTCACATATGCCTTAACATAAATTCCTTCCTGTTGGTATTCCTCCTCTAAGAGCTGTCCGTACTTTCGGACCGTCTGAATCATCCCGGCCTCCTGGTAGGAAAAAACCTTCTCAAGCAAGACCTTTCGTTCATTTAACACTTTTTCAATTATCTGCAGAAGTTTATCCACATCAGCACCGGTCTTTGCAGATATCTTCACGGTATAATCCGCTTTAAAATCCTTCATCACCGGCTCGACATTCGGTTTATCCTGCTTATTAAAAGCAGTAATAATTACCTTATCCGTAACTCCGAGCTTATTCAAAGTGTCATAAACCGTATGCATCTGTCGGTCAACATCCGGATTCGAGCTGTCAACCACATGCAGAATAATATCTGCATATTTTGCTTCCTCCAATGTACTTCGGAAGGATTCAATCAGATGATGAGGCAGCTTACGAACGAATCCTACGGTATCGGTCAACAGAATCTGCTGTCCGCTCTCAAGGGCAAGCGTCCTTGTCGTCGGATCCAGAGTAGCAAATAACATATCTGCTTCCAATACTCCCGCTTTTGTCAGATAATTCAGCAGGGTGGATTTGCCCGCGTTGGTATACCCGACAATCGCCACCACCGGGATCTTATTCTTACTTCGCAGGCTTCTGGAGGTCTCTCTGTTTTGCTTCATCTCCTCCAGTTCTCGCCGCAGTTGGGTAATTCTTTCTTTTATAATACGGCGATCCATCTCCAGCTTCTTCTCACCGGGTCCTCTAGTGCCAATACCGCCACCTAGTCTGGACAGAGAATTACGAAGTCCGATCAATCTTGAAGACCGATAACGAAGCTGTGCCAGCTCTACTTGTATCTTTCCTTCCTTCGTCGTTGCATGACTCGCAAAAATATCCAGTATAATTACAGTTCGGTCTAAAACCTTCATCTGGAGTGCATCCTCCAGATTTTTCAGCTGGGCTGGTGTTAACTCATCATCACACACCACTCCGGTCGCATCTGTCTCAAAAGCAAGTGCTCGAACCTCATCAATCTTGCCTTTTCCGATATAAGTACCGGGATGTATACTCTCTCTGTTCTGGATGATTTTACCTACTGTAACCGCTCCTGCGGTCGCTGCAAGTTCCTCCAACTCCTCTAGAGATTGGACCGTATCATCGTTTTCGCCGGATGCTACTCCGACTAGGACGAAACGTTCCACTTGATCCTTCATCTCATATAATTCTGCCATATTTACTCCTCAATCACATCAGTAACCGCTTCCATTAATCTGGTATCTAAAAATTGTGCCTCTCTTGCCGCATCCGAATCATCAGGGTAAGTCGCACTGTACTCCGTCAGTTTTTCCTTTGCTTTGGCAAAATCACTCAAGCACTCATAGGCAATTATCTCATTTTTTTTCAGTGTCTGCATCGTTCCTGCATTATTATAAGCAATTCCCTTCTCCAGATAAGAAAGAGCTTGCTTATATTCTTCGGTTTTTATAAGGCAGGAGGCTATCTGATTGTATACATTCGGAGCCAAGATCTCGCCTTCCTTGATAAACATATCATAATAATAGATTGCCTTCGGATAATCCTTCTGAAGACGAAAGATCTCTCCAATATAATAATAAGCCTCCTTGAATCCGTTCTTAAAGCCTTCGCTTAGTTCCGAAAGAGCCCCTTCGTAATTCTTCTGGTAAAAATGTACCTTCGCCTGATTATATTGGTCTGCACTGGTCTTAACTGCAAGCTTGGATGCTTTCGTCAGCACCTCATCCGCTGCTGCTACGTCACCGCTGTCGGTCAAAAGATAATATTTGCCGAAATAATGAGCATAGTTAGCAGGCTCCAGAGCAATTGCCTGATCATAATCCGTCATACTCTTTTCATATTCACCCAAACTACGATAGCATAAAGCCCGGCTGTCATAAGCAGCTGCACTCTTTTTATCCAGATCGATCAAACTGGTGTAGGTTTTGATCGCTTCCTCATAGGATCCGATCGTCATAAGCGAACTGCCTATATAATACAATATATCCACATCCAGCTCTGATAATTCACGGATATCCAGAGCCTTTCTGAATTCTTCGATCGCTTTATCAAATTCTAACATATAATAATATGCGATTCCTTTTCCCCGATAAACACGTTTGTTATTCCGGTTCACAATGATAATGTCTTTATTCACATAAGCCTGATCAAATTCCTTCAGGGCCTCGTTATAACTGCCCAGCTTAATTAAGGACATGCCATAATCTATGTAATAGTCGGAGCGTTTGGGATTTTCCTTGATCGCGGACGAAAAATAAGCCGCAGCCTCCTCATAATCTCCGGTTGAAAAGCTTTTCTTTCCATCCTGATAAAGGTTTCCAGACAGACTGCAGCCGGAAATCGTAGCTACCAACAATAAACACATTCCCATAGAAAGAAGCCCTCTCATCATCTGTATCCCTCCGTGGCAAGTAAATTAACACCATCAAAAACGTGTACTTCTCATTTGCTTTGTATCTCAGACAGAAACTTATAAAGTCTTCATAAATGAACTATTTTTCCACATTTCACACTATCTACCACATGTTGTAGCCCGGAATTATTATACAACAGAATCCATGAAAAGACAACCAAAGAATAGCCATTCTCCTACTGAAAAATGCTCCCATCAACCATACCAATATATTGGCAGATCAGACGGGAGCATATCATTTTATTATTAAAATTAGCCGAACAATGAGAAGCTAAGGAAAATGGTTGCTGTTAATGAAGCAACTAAGGATACTACCGTAATCTGAGTATTAATGGACGGACCCGCGGTATCCTTAAAAGGATCACCAACGGTATCACCAACAACACCTGCTTTGTGTGCCTCGGAGTTCTTGCCACCATTATGACCGGATTCAATATACTTCTTCGTATTGTCCCAAAGACCACCGGAGTTGGACATAAACAATGCAAACAGCAAACCGCTGACAATATTACCGGTGATAAATCCGCCGATTGCCTGCACACCGCCGATAAATCCTACAAGTAAGGTAGCGATAATAACCATCAAACCTGCAGGAATTAACTCCTTAATCGCACCGGTGGTAGCGATTTCAATGCATTTATCATACTCGGGAACAACACCCTCTTTGCCTTCTTTCAAGCCGACAATCTCTCTAAACTGACGATGAATCTCGGCAACCATACGTTGTGCATTACGATCTACACCAAGCATCAGCATAGCTGAGAATACTGCCGGGATAGCTGCACCGAATAATAATCCGAAGAATACAACCGGGTTAATGATGTCAAAGCCCTGAATTCCCTCAACACCTAATTCAGCTGCTGCGGTGTTAACCTCACTCATGAATGCACCTAATAATGCGATAACGGTAAGACCAGCTGCTCCGATTGCAAAGCCCTTGGTAACCGCTTTTACTGTATTACCTGCACTGTCAAGTGAATCGGTAATTTCAAGAGCTTGATCCCCTAGATCGCCCATTTCTACAAGACCACGTGCATTGTCTACAATCGGACCATATGCATCATTGGAGATGATCATACCTACGATGGATAACATACCTACTGCTGCCATGGAGATACCGAACATCGGATACCCTTCGCCAAGGGGCTCACAAATTTTATAAGCCGCAAGAGCAGAAACGCCGATACCGATCATAGAGGGCAGAGCACTCATTAAGCCATAGGATATACCGGAAAGTATTGTAAATGCAGGACCGGATTCACAAGCTTTCGCAACTGCATGGACCGGAGGCTTCTTATCATCGGTAAAATAGTCACTTGCCAAACCGATTACAACACCAACAACAAGACCGATTGCACTTGCTGCCCAGATACGCCATTCAAAATTAAAAGCCCAGGTAGCGGCAGCTGTTAATACGCCGAATATAACGGTAGTTACATATGTATTAGAATTCAATGCTCTGGTCGGGTCACCGTTTTCCTTCATCTTTGCGGTTAAAACACCGATTATGGAAGCAAATAAACCAATTGCTGCATAACAGAATACCATTGCTGCATTTCCAGTCCCACCGTTTGCTTTATCAATAGCAGATGCCATTACAAGAGCAGCTGCCATGGAAGCTACGTTGGAGTCAAATAAGTCAGCGCCCATACCTGCAACGTCACCGACATTATCACCAACGTTATCAGCAATAACCGCAGGATTTCTCGGATCATCCTCGGGAATACCGAGCTCTACCTTACCGCAGAGGTCTGCACTGATATCCGCTGTCTTTGTAAAGATACCGCCGCCTGCTTTTGCAAACAGAGCCATGGAGCTGGCACCGAAGCTAAAGCCGAGAAGTGCGGTTGTATTATCTGTTAAGAGAAGAACCAGCGTAACACCAAGTAAGCTGGAGCCTACAACAGCCATTCCCATAACAGCACCGCCGCGGAAACCGGACATAAAAGAAGGCTTTATTCCCTTCGTTGCTGTCTCAGCTGCTTTCACGTTAGCAATTGTTGCAATGCTGATACCAATCTTACCTGCGATGCCGGAGAATACCGTACCGAAGATATAGGATACAGCCATAAGAATATTTTCTACTACATCACCCTTCCAGATAGGCTGCGGAAGGAAAATCAAAATAACGATTGCTGCTACGGTACAGAACTTCGTTAGTGTTTTGAACTCTTTTGCCAAAAATGTGTAAGCTCCGTTACGGATCAGCTTACTGACCTCTGCTATTTTCTTGTTAGAGGAAGGTTGTTTTTCTACCCATTTGTAAAGCCAGAAGGCAGCCCCAAATGCTAGAAGTGCAATTACGATTGAAACAATTTGGAAAAACAAAACGTTGAAACTCAAAATGTTCATCTCCCTTTCATTTTATTTCAGCAAAATTTCGCTTTGGTTCAAATACTATCACTTTTATACGGATTGTGCAATAGCAAACCTTCTGTTTCAGTATTTATGTCATTTTGTACATCATGAAATTTAATTTTGCTAATTTAACCCTTTTTTATATACATTTTTCACATTTCTATTATATTTGTTTTGTATATTATACCAGTACTATCCCCTCCCTTTTCGTGATTATTACTTTATGCGAAATCTAGAATATTTATATGTTTTCTTTCTCATAAAACAGAACAGAATTTTACTAAATTAGATTGACACAGCCCCTGTGAATGAGCTACAATAAAACCAATTTCATAAACTTGTCTTATCTCAAAATAACAATGTAAAACGTGCATATTCATGCTATCGGTGTGTGTACGTTTTCTCCTTGTTATACCATTGAGATTTGACTTATCATGCTAAGGAGGACTTATTTTATGGATTTCTTATTGTCGGGTATAATGGCAATTACTTGGCAGCAGTGCGTTATGTATCTTGTGGGTGCTATTCTTATCTATTTAGCAATCGAGAAAGGCTTCGAACCCTCACTGCTACTGCCTATGGGTTTTGGTGCAATATTAGTTAACATTCCGCTTTCCGGCGTATTGGATCAGACACTGGAAGGTGTCGGACAAACTCATGGTATTATTCAATGGTTATTTGAAACTGGGATTGAAGCATCCGAAGCCCTTCCGATTTTATTGTTTATCGGCATCGGTGCAATGATTGATTTCGGACCTCTGTTGTCTAATCCGAAGATGTTTTTATTCGGAGCTGCTGCTCAGTTCGGTATCTTCTTCACCATCTCACTTGCAGCGTTACTTAGGTTTAATATAGCAGATGCAGCTTCCATCGGTATCATCGGAGCAGCTGACGGCCCTACCTCCATTCTAGTTTCACAGATTCTGAATTCAAAGTATATCGGCGCGATTGCTGTCGCGGCCTATTCCTACATGGCACTGGTTCCGATTGTACAGCCTTTAGCAATCAAAGCAGTAACCACCAAGAAGGAACGTATGATTCGTATGGAATATAATCCGAAGTCGGTTACCAAGTTGACCAGAATTATATTCCCTATTATCGTAACCATCATTGCAGGCTTAATCGCTCCCATGTCAGTGGCTTTGGTTGGCTTCTTAATGTTTGGTAATTTAATCAGAGAATGTGGTGTGCTTGGCAGCTTATCCGATACTGCACAGAATAATCTGTCCAATCTTATCACCTTATTACTTGGTATCACAATTGCCTTCAGTATGAAAGCGGAAGCCTTTGTTAATCTTGATACACTTCTGATCATGGGCTTAGGTTTAGTCGCATTCGTAATGGATACGATCGGTGGCGTATTATTTGCTAAGTTCCTGAATCTGTTCCTCAGAAAGAATAAGATTAATCCGATGGTAGGTGCTGCGGGTATCTCCGCATTCCCTATGTCAGCACGTGTCGTTCAGAAGATGGGTCTGAAGGAAGATCCCTCCAACCACCTTTTAATGCATGCCATCAGTGCTAACGTATCCGGACAGATCGGATCCGTAGTAGCCGGCGGTGTTGTAATTAAAATCGTAACTGAAATCCTGAAGAATATGGCCGGTTAAGAATCGATGCCTGCCTCTTAACAGCAAGTTAAATGTAGTGGGCAGGATAAATCAACGGTTAACCAAGCTGCATCTGGGATGCAGCACAGGACATAATCTGATTGGCTGCAGAAAAAAAGCAACCGGGATGTTATCAGAAAGGAGAATTATATGAGTCAGAATTTTATCTATTCCTTAGAAATTATGGGTAAAGGTATGTTATCCATATTCGCTGTAATCATCTTACTATACCTCATTGTAGTGCTGCTTGGTAAGGTAGCTTCATTGTCAAAGAATTCTGAGGAAGAATAATATTATAGGCTGTATCTAAGATGCAGCAGAAAGTACAAAACAGAACCTATATTTAAAAGGCTGTTGTTACAAAGCAAATGCTTTTGACAACAGCCTTTTTGATTCATGACGATAAAAAGTTCGCGAAGCGTGCTTTCTATCGTTGTATAGGAATGCCTATTCCTCTCACTCTTAGCCCAATGCTACATCCAACAGCATCATGATAGCAAAGCCCAGCATAGCACCGATGGTACCGACGTTTGAGTGGTGTTTTTCTTGCTGTGCCTCCGGAATCAATTCCTCTACTACAACATAAATCATAGCACCTGCGGCAAAGGATAACGCATATGGGAGAAGAGGCTTCATAACGACCACTGCTAAAGCGCCAAGTACACCTGCAATGGGTTCTACAATTCCAGATGCCTGCCCATATACAAAGCTCTTAAGGCGACTTAAACCTTCTCTTCTGAGCGGCACGGAAACAGCTGCCCCCTCTGGAAAATTCTGCAAGCCAATTCCTAGTGCAAGCGCGATCGCTCCCGTCAGGGAAGCCATAGGAAAGTTTGAGGCAACCGCACCAAAGGCAACACCGACCGCCAAACCTTCCGGTATATTATGGAGTGTTATAGCTAAAACCAGAAGAACACTTCTCTTCCAGCCGGTCTTAACACCTTCTGGCTCCTCCTGAGGACCGATATGAAGATGTGGCATAATAATATCCACCAACCATAGGAATAGACCTCCTGCCAGGAAACCGACAACCGCCGGGACCCATGCAACCATTCCCGCCTCTTCCGCCATGGCAATCGCCGGCGCAAGCAGGGACCAGAAGCTGGCTGCAATCATAACTCCTGCCGCAAAGCCAAGCATTCCGTTCAGAACCTTTTTATTAATTGTTTTAAATATGAATACGGTAGCTGCTCCTAATGCAGTGACAAACCAGGTAAATAAAGTTGCTACCAGTGCTTGAAGCACAGGATCCAATGTAGTAAGCCAATTCATGTTCATTTCCTCCTTTTGTATAGTATATGTCAGTATTTCAGGATGCTTAACTTTCGGTTGATAAGCAGTAATCGTTTTTTTTAGATTTATGCTGCTATATTACAAGCTCCCATCGTAATTATAATATAATTCATTTCTATTATTTTTGCCAGCATTTCATAAAATATTTTCTTCATCTATGTTATAAAAATATTATACTCCCCTTAGGATATCTGAAGAAATTGCTATGATATAAAAAGAGGATCACTTGTTCGTGATCCTCTTCTGCGAAGCCTGTACTTTTATGCGGAAGCTTCTGCTTCGTTTATGTATATAATTGCATTCCATCACTAATTAATGTAGCTTACTGCTTTATACGGTGTCCGGTAGTTATAACTGGTGATTCGAATACCCTCATCCGAACTCTTCGCTCCAATCACTTTGCCGTTACCGATATAAAGTGCCACATGATTGATCGATCCGTTTCTTCGGTAGAAGATCAGATCCCCCGGACGCAGATTATCAAGATCTACTCGCTTACCACTGGCTGCCTGTTCTCTTGAGGTTCTGGGAATGTAGATTCCAAAATCTTCAAATATAGATTGTGTAAAGCCCGAGCAGTCAGCGCCTCTGGTTAAGCTGGTTCCGCCCCATACGTAGGGATTTCCTTCAAATTTCAGTGCATAGTCAACAATCCTATCCCGTATCCCAGAGCTATTCGATGTCTCAATACTCAAATTTTTCGTAACTGTGCTTTGCTTTTTCGTACTTGAGCTCGAAGTGCTGTTATTGGAGCTGTTCTTCTCCACGGTTGCAGCTAAGACAGCCGTTTCTGCCTCTTTAGCAAGCTCTGCTTTTTCTTCCTCTACTGATATTGCTTGACCATATACCTTCTTCAAATCCACAAAATCCTTCGACACATAGCCCGAGGTGGATTCATCGATTAAGATTTTAACCCAATCTTTCTTTTCTTTGGTTACCTTAAATTCTTCACCAATCGGAATTAGGGTTAGAACAGAAGCATCTGTTGATGCTTTATCCCTTACTTTTAAGGTCGTAGTATTTACGGTCGCATAGGTATCTCCTGTCTTTTCGGCGAACTTCTCAGCACTTTTTCCGGTAATCAGGTAGTCCTGTTTGATATACCCTGTGACAGAGCCCGATTTTACCTGATACCAGTCACCTTCTTTTCCAAGGATGGTTGCTGAATTGTCTTTATAAAGCTTACCCAGTACTTTACTATTTTCACTTGCTTTACTTCTTATATTTACGTAGCTGTTAACCTTGGCAAATGCAAGATTAGCCTCTGCAATTTTATTCTGTGATAATAAAATGGATTGAATCTGAGCACTTGCATCTTGTGTGTTGATATTCGCTTCGGATAATGATAAAACAATTCCGGCAACCGGTGTCTCAGCTGCTTTAGCATTTGCAGCGTGACCTGCAAAGGCCATCGTTCCTACCAGCATACATGTTGCAATCTTACGTATTGATACCATGTTTCCTCCTTATGTAAGCAATTTGTTACAAATTTATTAAATATGTTACGTGTTTATTATACGACATATTTAGCAGGAATGCATGTGGTATCTACTGGAAATTATCCCTCCATTTGGAGTGTTGCTGATATACAGTTTCTATTCACTCAGATTAGTTGTGATTATTTTCGGTGCGTAATCTGTTTCTTATTCTGTGTCTTATCTCTTTTGAATCGAAATATCACAGCACACAATGCTGAAACCAATGGCGTGGTTGCAATAATACCGATTGATCCGGCAATACCCTGTAATATTTCGATAACCATCATATCACTATTCAGTATTTGCATCAATGGATACTCATAAACCTGAAATAGAATCAATAGATTAAATGCGGATCCAACAAATGCAAGGATCAGAGTATTTGCCATCGTTCCCATAGCATCACGTCCAACATTCAGACCGGACTGGAATATTTGCTTTCTGGTGATATATTGATTTTGCTCGAAAACCTCATGAAGCGCTGATACAATTGACATTGAGGTATCCATCAAAGCACCAAGTGCAGATAAAAGAATGCCGCTGATTAATAATCCGCTAATTACCAAAGGGGAGTCGGAAGCTCTTACTACCAGCTCCTCTGCTTCTGACATGTTAAATCCATTTATCGGTGTGAGAGTGGTGATGATCCAGGCAAATAGTCCAGCTGCGATAACTCCTCCGACACACCCCAGGAACGCACATAAGGTCTTTTTAGTAAACCCGGTAAGCATCAACAATGCTCCTGCGCTGGTATAGGCAGCTATGATGATAGTAGCTAAAACAGGTGTTACGCCTTTTAAAACAAGAGGAATCAGAATATACCAAAGGTTAAGCAGGGTAAATATCAGCCCGAACAATGCTCTTGCACCCTTTTTTCCACCTACGATGATCATGAGTGCTGCAAAAGCGATTAGGGCAATGATCAATACGCTGCTTCGATCATAATTTGGAACGGAAACCACATACAACTCTCCTGCATCATTATAGTCAAGTCGAACAATGACCCGGGTTCCGAGCTTGGCATCTACGTTAAAATATGCATTTAAATAATTGGTCGTCTCTAGTATAGCTCCTTTATATTTACCTGAAAGGACAGAAATTTCCAAAACCTGCTCTCCGATTCTCCTTCCTTCGGTCCAAGTATCTGGCGCTGCATTATCGCTCAAAACATCTGTTACCTTCGCGATCGCAAATATTCGCTTTTGAGCAGACGTTAATACATCATCCGGATCCGGACGATTTAATACTACAGCTGCCCCTATAAATATCAACAGCATGATCGCCGAAACTAAAATTCTTATCATAAGGTTTTTCTTCATACCGCATTCCTCTCTGCTATATCCTGTGCTCGATAATTTAACTCAGCTACCTTGACTAATTGCCAGCCGCCTATTTCAAACGAAGGAATGCCACACTGAATTAGTGTGGCAGCCCTTCCTGATACATTGTATATTTCTTTGTTGAATTATTTAATTCTTATTTTTTTCGTAAAGGTTCTCTTATCGCCATTCTCCAGCTTAACTTCGACGGTTACCTTAACCTCTCCCTTTTTCTTAGCGATCAGCGTTCCGTCACTGGAAATGGTTGCAATAGAAGAATTATTTACCTTATAGGTAATCTTTGCTTCCTCCTGTCCAATCGGATCACCCTTAGCAAAGGAAGCAACCTGCGCCAATTCCTTCGGAAGATCGACATTGACGCTAAGTTTTTTGCCAACTTTAACGGAGGATTTAGCCGATACTTCTGCTTTATCAACTAATTTCACGGCATCCTTTACCTTTTCTGTACAGATTACATAGTCTCCGCCGCTTATGGTCGAAAGCTTTAAGCTGCCATTGTCTGCTACCGTTTTCTGATTGTTCGGAATTTCTTCCAGCTTACCTGTCTTAGCATTCTTATAATAAACATATACCTTATCGCCTGCATTCACAGATAGATCCTTTACAGGAACGGTAACAATCATACCTGCTGCCAGGGCTCCCTCGGATCCAATGGTAAGAACACCTGCCGCTTTATTTGCAACCTCTGTATCTTTCTGTAAAGAAACTGCGATATTTAAATCTTTGGAATCTGCGTTGATTTTCTTTAGCTCTGAAGCTGGGATACTTACGGTGTAGCCCTTTTCATCTGCTACATTAATGGTAAGCTTCTGTCCGGATTCCTTTGCTAATAATAGTGCATCATTACTTAATGCAATTTTATTAACCTCTGCATCCTTTACAGCCGGAATTGCTATATCAATAACAACGCCTTTCTTCACCTTACTGTCTGTCAGAACCTCCTTGAGTACATCGCTACTTAAGGATAAATCAACCTTATTATTACCTTCCTTTAAGTTGTCAGTTAATGTCTTCTCACTGATTTCGATTTTCACGGTTGCTTTTCCGTTTGTCACCTTATTTACCACATTCTCAGGGGTTACTACCACTGCAGCCGGTTCAGGAGTCGGTTTTACCGGTTCAGGAGTCGGTGACGGAGTGGCCGGTGACGGATTCCCTGAAGAACCAGATGAGGAATAGTATTCACATACGATATCTGCACGATCGCGAATACGGATACGTGCTGCAAGTCCAACGAAGGTGTTATCATAGGAGGATAAACCAACTGCTGTAACTTTATTACCAACTGCCAAATTACTGATTCCCTTCGCTGTAGTGATATATCCGTCAATAAAGAGTCTGGCTGTCTTTCCTTCACTGTCGCGAACAAGTATCGTTTGAACTGCGCCATTTGCAAGCTCAATTCCGGCAACCGTTCCGGTGATCTTCACAAGACTTCCCAGATATGTTTTGTCATTAACCTGAGCTGCGGTTACCTGGATAGGCTGTACCTGTGTTACATTGCTGTCTATCAAGGATATACTGAGTACATTTAACTGTCTTTCACCCTGGTAAGAAGAGGTGGTTCCTGTGATGCGAACCTTCTGGCCTACTTTAAAGTCTCCTGCTACAGGGAAAGCGTTGATACCTGCTGTTCCATCCTGAAGATAAATACAGTCAAAGAATGCGGTTGCTTTATCAAAACCGGATGCATTTGAGGTTACAATTCCTTCTACTGTGAATTTGACACCTTCCTCTGCTTCTTTTTGAACATCCGCGATCGTATCGATCTTTGTCGGATTTACATACTGAATCACATTTTGTAAAATTGTATAGTTTGAATAGTTTAACTCAGCATTGGTATCCGAAATTGTAGCCTGGATCTCAAAGTTACTCATGAATGCTGCTCCATCTACTATAACTAGAGACTTCGTTCCATTCGCATGTGTGACCGTCTCACTTGCCAGTACCATCAGACGATTGTCACCTGCAGCATATTCATATTTCGGTATAGAAACACCACCAAGACCGTCATTATCACAGTCTTTGGAATAGGTTGTGCTATGTCCATATACGATTGGTGATATATTGGAAGGTAATGCAGTAACCGGGTTACCATCCTTATCAACCGCATAAATCGTACCGCCACCATACTGGCTGAAGCGCTGTGTATACATATTATCATTAGGATTTGCTGCATCGTATACAATTCCCTTAGTCAAAGCATTATCCCAATTGTAGGTAGTTAAATATAATCTTGCTTTATTTGCTTCACTTCCACCTGCATTTAATACATCATCATAAGCACCATCATCGCTGATACGAAGTGTTGCGCCGATCGCACTCAGAAGCTTGTTCTGCTGTGCTGCCATATGGTCTACTGCAGGGTAAGCTGCATAATTCTCATACAGATCGGACCAACCGCAGAGGATTAAGCTTCCTCCTGCCTCTGAAAAGCCTTTGATTGCGGCAATTTCTTCATCAGAATAGTTCTTATAGGGATCTCTTAACTTGGTACCATCTCGACGGCTGGGTGCGGTTAATATAATCATTTTATATTTCCCGTTTTCATTTCTGGCTGCTGCTAATAATTCTTCACTCGTATTCAATACTACACATCTTACATTACTCTCTGCCGCAAGCTTGCTGAAATTACTCATGGAGTCTTTATAATTACCATTAACATATTCATTATTGTGACTTCCGTCAATGCCTACATATACCAGTTTATTCGCATCTCTTACATCCAGGGTAAGATCCTTTGTAAAGGAGTAGTCTACACCCTCTATGGTGAGAACCGCTTCTACCATTATCGTCTGTAGTTTTGCTTTGATTGGTGTAAAGTCATAATTTACTGCAAAATTTGTTCCCTTTGCAACCGTGCCAGCATTGGTTTTCGTATCAAGTACTACACCATCTAACTTATAGGTCAGCGAGGTAATGGTTGCATCATTCGCTTCACTGTTAAATAAAGTAGTCTTAACTGTCAGATTCTCTCCGGTAACCGGCGTGCTTGTGCTGCCTTCGACATTGGAGATTCCAAGCATCTTTGTTTTTCCAACCCAAACAGGTGCTGTTACCGCCAGGTCACCATCCTTTTCGGTTACTCGGATATAATAATAACTATAGCTAGGTGTAAGTGTTACAGAAAGATCCTTACTTTGTGCATTTACATCCCAGGAATAAACGATTCGTCCGCTGTTTGCAATTACCTCAGCCTTTTGAATCTCATCATCTGCATCACTCAGGCTAACTGCCAAATTAAGTGTTGCAGGTACATCACTAATACAGGATCCCATTACTTCATTATTCAGCGTATAAGTAATCTCCAGATTCTTATCTTCGGATGCATATACTCTTCTGTCCTTTAATGCATCGTAGATACCCTGCTCTGTAAAGTCATCGGTTAATATTACATCACGGGCATCATTTGCATTACCCCACTTGCCTTTATGGTTATCCTGATTGTTAGTGGGAGCTACATGCCAACCTTTATCCAAAGCCATCGTATAATAATTATAGGAGGGGAAATATCCGCCGCTGCCGATTGCACCTTCTCCGTTACCAACCTCAAGCAATGAAATACGAGAATCAATAATCGGATCCCAGTAAGCAAAATCACTGAAGGTACCAAAGGTAGTACCGGGGTGATTAAACTGGCTGATGGAATTCGTACCCTCGGATTGACTTAACAAAGCATAATACGCTTTCAAACCGTCATCATTTGTTTTGCTATTCAGGGTTGTGTTATTACGGCTGACAACACCTTCCGTATTCCAGGTGTTCATATGTCCAGGTCCGCCGGACCAGGTCATCTCATAGCCACCAAGAGCAATCACACCGCGGTTGGTAGGTGATGCATTGAAGGTTGCTACTTTATTCTTGAAATCATTCCATGCCGTTTGGCTTCCTGCGGTCATTAAGCTCTTGTCATAAAGAGCACCTTCCGGATTTACCTCTGTCTTAGTGTCAAAATAATTTGAGTGATCTGTAAATGCGACAAAATCAATATTATCACTATCACTAATACTGTTGATATAATTTAATGCGTCATCCAAAGATCCGGATCCATCCGAAATAGTTGTATGACTATGTAATTGTCCAAAATATAAGCTGTATTCCGGTGTACCGACATTAAACGGCCACTCATAGGTTATTGTATTTCCGTCCTTTCGAGTAATCACTACAGATGCCGTATAACGGCCATCAGCTAGATTCTCTGACGGTGTGTAAGAGAAGGTTTGATCCGCAAAGCTCATGGGAGCAGCATTAATTATAACTGTGTCACCTGATTTTAATGTCAGGGTTGCGGTAGGCTCTGTTCCCAGATTCACCGCTGTTACACTAATCAATGGCTTCTTAACATCACCGGTTTTTGCATTACGGGCAGGTGTCACTGAAGTAACCTGAGGTTCATCAGCAACATTGACTGTAGTTGCATCGGTACTTGCCACATTACCTGCACTGTCCTTTGCAGATATCTGAACCGTAAAACTCGTTACGTCCTTGGCAAAGGTACTTACGGGAATCATGCCTTCCCATTTTGTACTGTCCGCAGAATTCTTCACTAACGAAATGGTTGTCGGTACGCCCTTGACGGTATAGTTTAAATTCACTTCAGTAACTCCAACATTATCCTGAATGATTGCAGTAACACTGTAATCCTTCCCTTTCTCCGCTTCGCCTAAGGAAGGCATAGTGATTGCCGGAGCTTTGGTATCATTTGTTACAACATAATCTGCTGAAGTACCATTACGGAGCTGATCGCTTGTCTTAAACTTTGATACAACTGCATATAGGTCTACCTTATCACCAGCTACGACGCCATAAGGAAAACTAGCTGCCCTATAGATCTGCATGGTATCTCCGGTACTATCTGTCACTGTTGTATAGTCACCCGAGGTTGCACTAAGTGTCACATTCTTGATTACGACATACTCGGATAGCAAGGAATTCTTCATTGCTTTTAATTCACCAAAGGTGGTAAATACCTGTGGCTGTATCACGGTTGTTGCCGAAGAGCTTGCTGTAAGCAATTCCACCTTCGGATTATTCGAAAATTGAATCACTCCATTATATAAAGTAGGAATGCCTGTAACTTTTATAATGTCTCCCACATTATTCGTTAACGCAGACTTAAATAATTGAATCGCATAAATCTGTCCATCCGTTACATCTTCAATTATTGCTGAGTCAATCGTACCTTTACTTCCGTACAAATAGACTAACTGACCGACTGTTGTTATCTCCGTTGTAGGGAGAGTTCCTGTAACAATATCCTTAATACTTATTGCTCCATCCGGAAGAGAAGTAATCGGATCAGCTAAGGTCGGATCAATGACGGGATCCTTTGCCAGAGTATAGCTAAAGGTTACCTCATCACTATCCACTGTATCCGGTGATGTTCCAAGCGTCTTCGCTACGATCGTTGTATCTTCTGTTATAATAATCGGAGTAGTATACACCTGGATTGCCGAAGGCGAGACACTTGTTACGCGATATTGAATACTTGAACCGGATGCTGCACTACTAAGTGTAATCGCACTTCCGGAAGCAACAACCGAACCGGAGGGCGGATTCGCTGACGGTGGTGCTGCCTTCACAGGTCCGGAGGGTATGCTGGGATCATATTTATAGAATGTAATAGCTGATTTATAGGTAACCGGATCCCCTATTACCGTACTACTCTTATAAGATCTAAACTTATTCGATGATGCTGCATTTGCAACACTTACTAAGTTTTCATCTTCCCCATTACCTTTTATGGCAACGGTCCCACTGTTGAATTCATATAGCCACTCATAGTCTCTCTCAATAACTGAATTGCTTGCAGGATCTGGTCCGATTTTTTTACCACTGGCATCAGCCAAGGTAATTGCACTCCCTGATACCGCTACGGTAAATACCAACGAGCTGTCTGGATTTTTCACCTTATTATCCGTTATTGTAATAGATGATGCCCCCAGCCAGCCACCGGAAAGTGCACTCGCGGCATATCCATCCACTGCCAGTACATAGCTTCCTGACGTTAGCTGAGACTGGTCGGTGATCTTCACATAAGTTCCGGCGGACTCAGCCGCGTTCGCTTGGACAGGATTGATCGAAAATACCAGCGCGATACTTAAGATCACTGCCAAACATCGTTTTGCAAATCTTTTCATAATTTTCCTCCTCCATAAACTTTGGTAATGTCATTTCTGACATCCCATATTCTTTAAACCCCTTGCGAGGGGTTAGAAAGCTGTTCCCCAAAACACTTAAAAAATTATGTACAATATTTATATTTACAAGCCTTTTTGCTCAGCATAAGATCTATATTATATTGTTATTTATGCCAATAAAAATTAAATCAGGAAAATATATCTAGTTATTATATACAAATATACAGTAATAACCAATATGAATAAAGGACACTTGTCCTTTATTCAAAAAGGTCAATACAACCATAATTCATTGTAATATTTATGGAACTTGCGCCCGCCGGATAGAGTAGGCGGGTGAAATTTCACCCGCCCCTCATCAAACCGTACGTGAGGTTCTCCCTCATACGGCTTTCCGACATTCTTCTTTCTACAGCATTACGTTATGCAGACAACTTCTGTAAACCTTT
>JAEZLZ010000053.1 GCA_023415055.1 Bacillota bacterium
TCGTTGTTTAATTTTGAAGGCCTCCAAAGGATTGCTTGCGAAAGCTTGGCAATCTTTTTTGAACCTTCATGGTGGAGCACTTACTTCGGGGGTGTAGCTCAGTTGGGAGAGCACCTGCCTTGCAAGCAGGGGGTCGACAGTTCGAATCTGTTCATCTCCACCATTAGTTACAACAGAAACCGCTTAGCGGATTCTGGAGTAGCTGCAAACGGGCCGAGGCAAGGCCATCAACGGCGCCAGGCGGCCGCTATAACATGGGCTCATAGCTCAGGTGGTTAGAGCGCACGCCTGATAAGCGTGAGGTCGATGGTTCGAGTCCATTTGAGCCCACCATGCTGCTTAACAGCAGCAAATGAGGCAGATAGATTGGTTACAGGGAAGAATGAGCGTTAAAGCTCAAATGGACTTGGCCATCTTGAGCCCCAAAAAGCCGGTTTGAGTTTAGAAGACGATTTCCGGTGAGGACAATTGCGTAAGCAATTGTCGGCGGCTCGCTTTGTGAGACGCAGTGTACCTTGAGAACTGAATAAAGAAACGAGAAAGTAATGTAAAAATTAGGGTAATCGTCATTGATTGATTTCCGTCCATCAATGACAAAACTATAATTTTGCGAGTTTGAACCCAAAGTGATTCGAGCATGATTGAAATTTGTTCGACCAGGACAATTACTGAATGGTAATTGATTGGTCAAGCTAAAAAGAGCACAAGGGGGATGCCTTGGCACTGGGAGCCGATGAAGGGCGTAGCAATCTACGATAAGCCACGGGAAGCCGAAAGCAGGCTGTGATCCGTGGGTGCCCGAATGGGGAAACCCGGCTGGAGTCATATCCAGTCACCGTATACTGAATCCATAGGTATACGGAGGGAACCGCCTGAACTGAAACATCTAAGTAGGGCGAGGAAAAGACATCAAATGAGATTCCCTTAGTAGTGGCGAGCGAACGGGGAAGAGGCCAAACCGAGGGTAGCAATACCTTCGGGGTTTGGACAGCATAAGGCATGCGGAAGTCTAGTCGAAGCGTATGGGAAGACGCACCACAGAAAGTGAGAGTCTTGTAGACGAAAGACAGACGCAGCCGGCTGTATCCAGAGTACCACCGGACACGTGAAACCCGGTGGGAAGACGGGGGGACCACCCTCCAAGCCTAAATACTACCCAGTGACCGATAGCGTATAGTACCGTGAGGGAAAGGTGAAAAGAACCCCGGGAGGGGAGTGAAATAGAACCTGAAACCTTGTGCTTACAAGCACCGAGAGCCCGTCAATGGGTGATCGGGTACCTTTTGTAGAATGGTCCGGCGAGTGAATGTATCCAGCGAGGTTAAGGACTTCTGGTCTGGAGCCGCAGCGAAAGCAAGTCTGAATAGGGCGATTGAGTTGGATGTATTCGACCCGAAACCGTGTGACCTACCCATGTCCAGGTTGAAGTGGCGGTAAAACGCCATGGAGGACCGAACCGACTCCTGTTGAAATAGTAGCGGATGAGATGTGGGTAGCGGAGAAATTCCAATCGAACTCGGAGATAGCTGGTTCTCTCCGAAATAGCTTTAGGGCTAGCCTTGTTTTAGATTACCGGAGGTAAAGCACTGAATGGGCTAGGGGCCGAGAGGCTACCGAACCCTATCAAACTCAGAATGCCGGATAATTGATGAACAGGAGTCAGACAGTGGGAGATAAGTTTCATTGTCAAAAGGGAAACAGCCCAGACCCACAGCTAAGGTCCCTAAACACAGTTAAGTGGAGAAGGATGTGGGGTTGCACAGACAACCAGGATGTTGGCTTAGAAGCAGCCACTCATTAAAAGAGTGCGTAATAGCTCACTGGTCGAGTGACCCTGCGCCGAAAATTTAACGGGGCTAAATTGTGTACCGAAGCTTGGGAAACATGCTTTGCATGTTTGGTAGGAGAGCGTCGTATAAGGGGTGAAGTCAGAGCGGAAGCGCTGGTGGACTTTATACGAGTGAGAATGCCGGAATGAGTAGCGAGAATTATGTGAGAATCATAATGGCCGAAAGTCTAAGGTTTTTGAAGGAAGGTTCGTCCGCTTCAAGATAGTCGGGAGCTAAGGTGAGGCCGAGAGGCGTAGCCGATGCACAAACGGTTGATATTCCGTTACCGCCAAAAGATTTAAGCAAAGGGACGCTTTGAAAGTGCATGACCCGGGCGATGGTTGCCCCGGGCGTAAGGGACTGAAATTAGAGTAGGGAAGCATGCATGGACGAAGACGAGAAAAGCTTTGTGTATATCTTCGGCGCCCGTACCGCAAACCGACACAGGTAGATAGGATGAGAATTCTAAGGCCAACGGGAGAAGGGTAGTTAAGGAACTCGGCAAATTGACCCCGTAACTTCGGGATAAGGGGTGCTCTTGGAAACAAGAGCCGCAGTGAATAGGCCCAGGCAACTGTTTAGCAAAAACACAGGTCTCTGCGAAATCGTAAGATGAAGTATAGGGGCTGACACCTGCCCGGTGCTGGAAGGTTAAGAGGAGAGGTTCACGCCTTGAATTGAAGCCCCAGTAAACGGCGGCCGTAACTATAACGGTCCTAAGGTAGCGAAATTCCTTGTCGGGTAAGTTCCGACCCGCACGAATGGTGTAATGATCTGGGCACTGTCTCAACTACCCGCCCGGCGAAATTGTAGTACCGGTGAAGATGCCGGTTACCCGCGACAAGACGGAAAGACCCCATGGAGCTTCACTGTAGCTTGATATTGGGTTCTGGTATTTTATGTACAGGATAGGCGGGAGACTGGGAAGCAGAGGCGCCAGCCTTTGTGGAGTCACCCTTGGGATACCGCTCTTAAAGTACCGGAATTCTAACCTGCGGCCATGAATCTGGCCGGGGGACATTGTCAGGTGGGCAGTTTGACTGGGGCGGTCGCCTCCGAAAGAGTAACGGAGGCGCTCAAAGGTTCGCTCAGCACGGCCGGAAACCGTGCCCTAGAGTGTAAACGCATAAGCGAGCCTAACTGCGAGACCTACAAGTCGAGCAGTAACGAAAGTTGGAGTTAGTGATCCGGCGGTATGAGAGTGGAATTGCCGTCGCTCAACGGATAAAAGCTACCCTGGGGATAACAGGCTGAT
>JAEZLZ010000055.1 GCA_023415055.1 Bacillota bacterium
GTGCTCTTCTAATTGGTATGGAGCTACACAATATGCTACCCGCTTTTGAAAATCCTGCATTTACAGAAGGATATGAAGGATTTAGCCATTTAAATGACATGTCAGGAAATGTTGAACAAGTAAAAATGCTATATATAATTAGAGATCATGATATGGATAAATTCAACATCAAAAAAGATAGATTTGTTAAGATTGCTAATTATTTAAATGAAAAGTACGGGAAAAATACCGTTGAATTAAAACTTTCTGACTCATATTTTAATATGAAAGAAAAAATTCTTCCTCATATGCATATAATAGAAACTGCAAAAAAAGCAATGAACGAGCTTGGTATTACACCAAAAATTGTACCAATAAGAGGTGGTACTGATGGAGCTAGATTATCTTACATGGGCTTGCCTTGTCCAAATTTGTGCACAGGCGGATATAATTTTCACGGAAGATATGAGTACATACCTGTTCAATCTATGGAAAGAGTAGTTGATATTTTAATAAAAATTGTGGAGTTATATTCAGAGTAAATTTTTGTTGATAATATTCTTTATATAGGATATTATAAAAATAGGAAATTATTAGGAGAAAGGAATTTATTATGATTATCGAAGCTATTATTATAGGTATAATTATTGGTATATTTAGAAGAGGTAAGCTTTCTAGGCTTGAATATTTAAGAATTAATCTTTCGCCACTAATTATTGTAGCCTTAATTTCTTATATATCTATAATAGTGATGAACCTAGGTTCACTAGATTTTAATTCAAGTCTATATAATGTGTTTTTAATACTTACATATGCTCTTATAATAATAGTATTAACCTTTAATTTAGACAAAAAATTTATGTTTTTACCTTTAATTGGTGTAATGATGAACTTTATATGTATGTGTGTTAATAGTTTCAGAATACCTGTTAAAAACGATATAATACTAAGCTTGTATGGTCAGGAAACTAGTAATTTACTACTAACAAATAAAATTAAGTATTTTATACCAGCAGAAGACGCAAGTTTAAGTATTCTTGGTAAAATATTTTCTATAAGTGATTATTATATTTATGATGTTATACTAAGTATTGGAGATATTATAATTTTTATAGGTATAATACTTATAATACAAGAGTTAATGACAGATAAGTTCCTAAAAACTAGAGATTCAATAACTCTTTCAAAGTCGTTGTATAGAAAGAGAAAAAAATATTAAAAGCTGCTATAATTGAACTGCTTCCCGTCAAGTAGACAATTAAAAAAATATAAATTTTTTAGTCCAGCAGGATAAAATCTGCTGGATTTTTTATGCTGCTTTCAAATACATTTCATGTTTCTCCATTGGTGTTAATATACCAAGATTCCTTTGTAATCGCTTGTTGTTGTAATAATCTATGTAGTCTTCAATCATTTTTACTACAGATTCTCTACTGGTAAATCTTTTTCCGTAATATCGTTCGCGTTTTATAATACCCCAAAATCCTTCCATCGGTCCATTATCAATACATTTTGCCACCCTTGACATGCTCTGAGTCATTCCTGCCAATTCAAGCTTTGCACGAAATGCTCTATTTGTATATTGATATCCTCTATCACTATGGAAAAGTGGATGAGCATCTGGATTGGCATTAACAGCAACATCAAATGTATCAAAAACAAGAGCGTTATTGTTAGAGTCTCGAACAACATATGATACAATGCGTCTATCAAACAAATCTATAATTGCACTAAGATAAACTTTGTGTTTTTCATTTCCAATGTAATAGCGGAATTCAGTTACATCAGTGAGCCACTTTTCATTTGGTACTTCTGATGTAAATTCTCTATTCAGGATGTTCTCTGCTATATATTGAGGATTTTTTGATTGGCGTGTACATCCATTGTTTGAGTATTTTATAGTAGACTTTATACTTAATTTACGGCAAATTCGCAATACTCGTTTATCATTAACTTTACAATCATGATAGCGTTCTAAATCATCTCTAATTCGACGATATCCTTTATCAGGGCTTTCTGTATGTATTTTTTCAACCTTATCCGCAATCAGTCGGTTTTTTGATTCACATGCAGGGATTTCACGATGCAACCATTTGTAATAACTAGCGCGTGCTACTTTTCCAATCTTGCACAAAGCACTAATAGAGTAGTTATGTTCTTCGTGTTCTTCTTTAATTGCCTGATATATATATTCATGTTTAACCAGGCTTAGCCCCGCCTCCTCTCTATTTCCTCGAGCTTTTTTAAGAAAGACGCTTCCATTTCAGCTTGCTCTTTTTCAGCTCTTAAAATTTTATTTTCAGCTTTAAGTCTATCTAATTCGGTCATCTCACCTTCTGTTTTTCGTTTTCCACGTTTGTCCTGAAGTGCATCAATTCCATTAGATTCATACTTTACTGTATAATTACGAGCCTGTTGATATGATATATGATATTTTTCAGATGTTTCAGAATAATTATGTTCATGTGCAATACAATACTGCACAATTTCTACACGTTCATCAAATGTTGTTTTTCTTCCATTGGTCATTATTGGATTTCCTCCTGTTCTAGAAGCTTTTAGCTCCTTATGACCATTATACATTAAAATCCACTTTTGTAACTTACCTTTTGATCTAATTCCATATTTTTTACAAATATCTGTTTGAGAACCATAACCAGAAAGATAATCTTGTACAGCTTGAATCTTAAGTTCAGCTGAATATCTTTTGTTTTGATTCATAAAAAAGGCATCTTCGCCCATACTTTCGTAATTGAAAATCCATTGTTGCACAGATGTTTTGGATATACTAAATTGTTCTGCAATTTGTCCTTGGCTAGATATACCATCTAGAAACCTTTTGACAGCGGATATTTTATCTTGTGCAGATATTTTTCTTTTAGACATAAACATGCTCCCTTCTAAGATAAAGTGATTTTATTATTTCACTTGTCTACCTAGAAGGGAGCATATCAGAAGAGCTGACGCAGGAAACCTTCTATCAAACCTTTCTGTCCCTACATCGCTACAAGGGAGAATGTGATATTAAGACATGGATCTGCCAGATTGCAAAGAACACATGCTTTAAGTATTTTCATAAAAACCCAATCAATATCAGCATCGATGAGGAAGAATTTCAAGAGAGCAAGCTTAATATGGTTTATAAGGATATGGAAGAGTTATTGGTGACTAGGGAGATGGGAAAGGTCCTGCAGGTTATCATTAGCAAACTGAAACCTAAATACAGGGATGTCCTTACATATCGACTGTTTCTTGAACTGCATTTCAGTAAAATAGCAGAAATCATGAACATCAGTGAAAATTCTGCCAAAGTGATCTATTTTCGCGGTAAGCAATTAATTAAGAAGGAAATGGAGGAGTTTCATTATGGAAAATAAGATGTGTGCTATAGTAAGAGATTTATTACCCTTATATAAAGACGAAGCGTTGCGGGAGGAAAGCTGCGAGGTAATTGAAGAACATCTGAAGCACTGCGAAGCTTGCCGGCAATTTAAAGAGACTGAGATTGATAAGGAGCAGCTCCCGATAGTTAACGAAGATGATTCCTTGAGTATGAAAAGGGTTGCTACCAGACTTAAACGCAGGAGGTTCAGGATTATAGCTGGAGTAACCGCAAGTATATTACTGTTATATATACTGTTAACGCAGGTGCTTCAATTTACTACGATAGTAGGAGAGTCAATGGATCCTACCTATCATAATATGCAGGATGTAATAATTAATCGATGTTCCTATCTCTTTTCAACTCCAAAGAGATCGGATGTGGTTTCTCTGAATGCTAATGGTACTATATATATAAAGAGAATTGTTGGTCTTCCGGGTGAAACAGTTGATATCAAGGGCGGAGAACTATATATTGACGGTGCCTTATTTGATTTTGAATACATAGGTGCTAAAGGGGATGTTACATATCCAGTGGTGCTGGGAGAAGATGAATATTTCGTCCTTGGTGACAATCCGGATCATTCTTTAGATAATCGCTATGCCGATTTTGGACCGATAACAAGAGATAAGATAATGGGTAAGGTAATCTGCAAAACAATAATAAATCTATTCCGTCCCAAAATAGGGATCTATGATGGTAAAACAGAATAATGGTCAAGCACTAGTTCAGAAATTGATAAAGGAAGCTCTTGGAAATGTAGGCGGGTCAGAAATAGTTATCAATTATTACAAAAAATGGGTTTAACAATTTTCAATTGTGATATCACATAATTTAAGGGTTGCATTAACTGTTATAATTTATTATTAAATTCTCGGAAAACGATAGCGTAAATGATACATACATGAGTGCATGGGATTCTATACCACCCCAAATGACCATCAAAATGTCGTCCTCGGCGACCATGCCCTTGCCATGTGACAAACATTAAATAAGTGGTTCTAGGTTTTTCGTACGTATTCGATTCCCATTATCCACCTAACAAAAAATAAGCAGTGGCACCAGTTTAAGTGCTACTGCTAATTTTTATGTTAAATAATTTTAAAAGTGAGTCGGGAAAAATAAAAATGCGAACCCACTGGTGAGCATTTTCTACGCTTTCATTATACAAAAGGTCATTCTTTTGTGATATCCCTAAGAATATGATCCAAAGCTTCTTTGGCCATCGCAAAGATCAATGCACCATTACCCAAACCTGCTTTATCCGTTGCAGCAGAATTATGCTCCAGGTTTGCAAATCCCGCAAAATCAGCCAGATGGGGTTCGAATGACAGGAAGCCGTCATAGCCTTTGCGATACAAAGAGGACAGAATATCCGGCAGGCTTCCATCCCCTTGTCCTGCAGGTACCACATGGTGATCGCTAAAAACAGCATCCTTAATATGGATATAGGCAATGTAATTCTCCAGCAGGTCATAGGCATAGGGAAAGGTTCGGTTATCACATTGAACAAAATTAGCGGGGTCAAATACCGCTTTTACATAATCAGAGTTAATGGAACGAAGCAGATCCAGGCAACGCAGCGCAGAGTCCCCGTAAATGCCCTTTTCGTTTTCATGCAGTAATATAATGTCGGAGCCTTTAGCAGCCTCGACGAACTGTGACCATCTTGCCAAAACCTCTTCCCGGTATATCTCAGGTGAGCACCCCTCCGGTATATAGAAGCTGAACATACGGATAAATCTGCATTCAAACAGCTTTGCCAATTCCAAAGTATGCTTAAAAAGCTGCAGATGGGGGGTAAAATCATCAAGAATGGATATTTTCCCAATCGGGGAACCAATGGATGAGAGCTTAAAGCCTCTTAAATCCAATTGTTTTTTTATAGCTTCCGCTTCTGTAAGGGATAATTCAGTTACATTCTTTCCGTTTACACCGCGCATTTCTATATAGGATATCCCGTGCTGTTGCAGAACATCCATCTGTGTCTTTAAATCCATGTCAATTTCATCACCGAATGCGGATAATATAAATTGGCTCATAATGCTGGCTCCTTTCAGGTGTAGGTTGTAATATTGCATATCTTGTTTTATAATGTATTATTGCATTCATAATTTTACGTTGCTATAACTTGGAGAGTGAATATATGGCGAAGAATTTCAATCACAACTGGGATTTCCAATCCTTTGTCTTTGATCATTCCTATACAGAAAAGCCGAGTGATATTACTACCCATATCCATAACGGCTATGAATTATATTATTTTCTGTCAGGCGATCTTACCTACTATGTAGAAGGACAGGTTTATCAGCTTGAGCCTGGTGATATCATTATCACGAACCGCAGAGAGCTGCACCGGATTGTCTTTCATTCTCAAAAGCCCTATGAGAGAATATTTATCCATTTCAAACCGGAATTTATTACTCCTCTTATCCAGAATGAGGATTTCAACCCGCTTTACTATCTGGAACGCAGAAAACCCGGCTTTTTTAATAAGCTCACATCTGACAAGGTTAAGGAATATGCTATTCCGGATCTATGGCAAAGGATTGAAGAGTCCTTGTCAGAGAATACACTGGAAAACCATTTCATGGTAAAGCTTCTGCTCCTTCAGATGCTGACCTGTATCAATCGGAGTTATTCAGAAAATAAAAAAATCGTGACAAGTTCCTCTGTAAATAATGATAAGGTGATTGAAATACTTGATTTTATCAATAATCATATGGAGCAGAAAATCACTTTGGTTTCCTTGGAAAATATGTTTTTTGTGAATAAGTATTACCTGTGCCATATATTCAAGCTCAATACCGGTTTTACTGTAAACGAATATATCACTTACAAAAGAATCATAAAGGCGCAGGAATTGTTAAACCGGAAGATGCCGGTCCTTGAGGTATCCGATGCGGTCGGTTTTGGAGATTATTCCAATTTCTATAAAGCCTTTAAGCGAATCTCCGGCTGTTCACCTAAAAAATATAGCAAACAGAATCCATGATTCTTATGATACTTTTACCGGTTTTCCGGTTCTGGCAGACTCATAAATAGCTAATATGATAGTTTTCTTACTCTACATAGGCGGTCACATCGTCCTCAACCTCGATGTCATGGTATTTACCGAAGCCGCAGAAGGCCCTGACGCGTTTTGGCATTCCACTGGTCCATTGCCACAAATCAAGCTGGATCCTGGTTTAGCAGGACGCCTCCTCCTTCACCGGCCCAGGTAGCTCTCCAGCTGCTGGAGTTGTAATAGCTCTGCGGACGGTACCAATCGGTGATGATCCAGTTTGTCCGGCGTATTCTGCCAAGCTAAATTCCTCCTAAAATTTGCAGCCCATGGCTGCAAGGTTATTTCTGCTTATCTGAAGCGATTCAAAAGGATCTCTCTGACATACATCCTGCTCAACAGCACACCATTTTGCATCTATTTCCATGCTGGCTGCAAGGATACCCTTCCAGTTTAAATTACCTTCTCCAACCTCAGCCATAATCGGCTGGTTTTGATCCCCAAGAGCCATATCCTTATAATGAACCACATCCATCCGGCCCTTCATTTTTTTAATCCATTCTACCGGATCGGCACCTCCGGCCTGTACCCAATAGGTATCAAGCTCAAATTGCAGAGCATCAGGATCGCTTTCCTCAAAAAGGATCTGCATTCCGGTTATATTTCCCTGTTTTTTGAACTCAAAACTATGATTATGGTAGATTAAAGTCAACCCGCTCTTGGCAAGCTGCCTTCCGTATTCAGAGGCTTCCTTCGCAAATCTGGCATATCCGCCCTGGTCTGCCCTATAAATCTCCGGCATACTTCCGATCCCCACGTAGCTGCAGTTCCACAGCTTATGTTGTGAAATTACACTTTCAAGGTTGTTTTGCAGACGGTCAAAGCCGATATGGGTTGCACAGATGATAAGATCATGCCGGTCGGCGCATTCTTTTACAAATTCCGGCTCTATGGGACCGATTCCGGATACCTGCACGGCATTGTAACCGATGTTCTTTACTTTTTCTAGGGTCTTATTCAGACCTTCCTCGGTTTTTGTATATTCTCTGAGTGTAAATAATTGTGCGGCAATTATCGGTTCGTTCATAATATTACTCCTTTTCCTGTATTGTTGTATTTCATTACTTCAATCGGTAAGCTGAAACGTCATATCTACGCAGTAATGAATTTATTTTATTATAGAATAGCAAGCCGGAATATTCTTCGGTTTTCTTGCCATAAATATTGCAAATATTGCTTTATGAAACTTCTCATGTTTTTATGAGCGCAACGAATGGAGCGATCTCCAACTCGGGGTTCATCTACATTCCAGTAGCATTCCGGCATCGGTATTGGAATTTTTTAAACACACTACAGCAACAGAAATTATACCGCTTTCCATTGATCATGACAGCCCCTTCGGATTTACTGCCAAGCTCAGTGTTACTTTTGACCAAGAACAGGCGGGACGGTCTGTTAATTTATATTAATGGCAATATAGTATTAACTAAATAAGATATATATGAAAAGAACCAAAGAATTATAAATATTTTGATACGGTCCCACTGGTTCTCTTTCTTTGCTATGTTTTCATTGGTGTTCTGTAAATTGGATAACTATAGCTGGATAAGTTAGTTCTTTAATATAATAAGACATTACAATATGCGTATAAATGGATTAGGGTAATATGTGTATTGCATATGCCGGAGAGTGCTTGTGCAAAGAAAGGAATGATTATGGAACGATTGTCTTGGGCGGTATCTGTCGCTGAGAAGATTAAGAAGAAATATCCAGAGGTTGTTAAAAGAAATAAGGGGAAGGTGCCATATACCGCGGTAAACGGGATCTTTGATGACCAAACCGATAATCACATTGGTTGGTGGACAAACGGATTTTACGGGGGAATGCTCTGGCAACTCTACCATGTAACTAGTCAGCAGGACTATTTGGAAGCTGCGGAAGAACTGGAGAATAAGTTAGATGCTGTTCTGATGAATTACGATGAAATGGATCACGACAGCGGCTTTCGGTTTCTTCCGACAGCGGTTGCCGATTTCCGGATGACAGGGAAGGAAGCATCCAGAAACCGTGGGCTCTTGGCGGCGGCGAATATGGCGGGGCGCTTCAATCCACAGGGTAATTATATCCGCGCCTGGAATGACAGCGGAAGCGGTAACAAAGCCTGTTGGGCAATCATTGACTGCATGATGAACCTGCCGTTGCTGTATTGGGCATCGGAGATTACAAATGATGCCAGATTCTATAATATTGCAATTCGTCATGCCGATACAGCTATGAAGTATTTTATCCGCGAGAATGGTTCGGCAAGACATATTGTGGAATTCGATTCGAAGACCGGTGACTTTGTGCAGGACTTCGGCGGTCAGGGCTATGAGAAGGGCTCCTCCTGGACCAGAGGTCAGGCATGGGCATTATACGGATTCACGTTAAGCTATATACATACTAATGACAGAAACTATCTGAATACGGCAAGACGTGTAGCTACATACTTTATCTCGAATATACCGGATAATGGTCTGATTCCGGTCGACTTTTGTCAGCCAGCGGATTTTACGAAGGAAGATTCCAGTGCCAGTGCGATCGCTGCCAGCGGTCTTCTGCTGCTGTCACAGATATTATCCGGTCGACAGGAGCTTGTGGGCGGACGTAAGAATCCATTTACAGAAGTTGCCTGCGAAGAGGCAGAGGCTGCAGAGAATGCTGCGATAAAGCTTCTGAAAGCACTGGATGAGAATAGATGCAGTTGGGAATCCGACAGGGATGAACTGCTGGAGAAATGTTCTGCGGCATTCCATGATGAGAAGCATGAGTTTCCAATCATCTATGGAGATTATTATTTCATTGAAGCGATTTTCCGCCTGACAGGTGAAGAATTTTTTGTTTGGTAAGGAGTAGGTAATGGTATATCAGGAAGGCTATGCGATCAACCGTGAAATTATGGTTGATTGCATAGCCTTCCTGAACTATACGGTAGGTGACGGCTAGGATCGTGATCGACAGAGCTTTGATTTTTATTCCGGTTTCTATGATCAATTCTCTCCGCCCGTACAGGCGGATTCCTGTGCGGGATCTCCATTGTGACTCGGAAAGGCTGTATTTGCCACGCGGCAACCGGCGAAAGAAGTAACATATCATACCATTTCAAAGCAAGGCTGCACTTTCCTAAATTTAGCAGGCGTAATACCCTTTATATGCTTGAATTGTCTGAAGAAGTGTACACTATTAGAATAGCCGCAGACTTCCGCAACTTGTTCAACCGGAAGATCTGTAGTCTGAAGTAAAATTTCTGCATATGAAATTCGCATCCGAATTAGATCATTCTGAAAGGAAATTCCAAAAAGTTGAGAATATAAGTGTTGGAAATAGGAAGTGCTGATGCAAAGCTCCGCTGCATGTTTGCTTATTGAGTGATCATCCATAAGTGTATTCTGCATCTGCAGACGCAGTTGTTTGAACTTTTGTGAGTACGGACTGGCGCCTTCGATATTTTCCTGTGAATGATAGGCAGCAGCCAGATGGTTCAAAAGAACAGAGAAAAGAGCATTTATATTACTATCTGCATATATGGAGGAGGTATAAGCCTGCTCCCATAAAAGCTGTCTGATCAGAGTGGCGCAGGTCTCTAAATCATCTAGCTCAAAAGGGACATTACATTTAAGCGAATCCGGAAGTGTCTCCCCATTTTCAAGCTGGAAGTGGATCCAGTCATCTGTGTATTTACCGTTTGGATCGTAGTACATATAATGCGCTTTAGGCGCGATGATGATGGCATGCCCCGGTTCTAACAGATAATGCACATCGTTAATCCAGTATTCCCCTTTGCTACGGAGTAGAAGTATAACATGATTCTCCTGTCCGTATGGACGTGATAAAACAAAAGACGCTTCATGTCTGGACGCACAACCACCTCTTAGAATCTGCATCTTCAAGCAACTCCTTATATTACCAATTTATGTATAACTTTTTGCACGATATGTTAGTTTTTATGATTTATAAGTCATTATATATAATATCTAGAGGATGTACAATATACAATGTTAATAAATAATATTTCAGAATCGTTCATTCTACTGGCAATATAGCCAAAACAAGATAGTACAGGGGGTAAGACTCAGGACGATCTGAATTTGCACAAAAGTTTAGTTTCATTACAAGGAGGAAATGATGAAAAAAAATTTATTAAAGCTTATCAGTATGTTCACTGTAGCTGCAATTCTACTTTCAGGATGCAGTTCAAAGCCATCTACAGATTCCAGCTCTGAATCTGGTACATCAACACCTACTACCTCTGCATCTGATACATCCAATGCTGATGCATCAAATACGGAATCTGCCAGCATTACCTATCCATTAAACAGTGATAAAACTGTTAGTTGGTACGCACAGGATGCGCTTTTGGTACATGAGAAATTTGCAGATGTATCTGAGTCTCCCTTCCATACCGGTCTAGCCAAGAAAGTGGGAGTAAACCTTGACTGGTTATTTCCGACGACCGGTTCTGATGTCGGTACCTTTACAACTACTTTGTTTGCAGACCCTTCCAACCTACCAAATATTATGACAGGCTATTTTATGGATAATGCGAATCAGTACCTGGAGGACGAGATAATCTGGGATCTGACGGATTATATTCAAGAATATGCTCCGGATTATTATGCATGGCTGCAGACCAATCCCGCATATGATCGTGCGATGAAGACAGATGACGGTCAGTATTATGCTTTTGGCTTCTTCCGTGAAGACGGTGGTTGGAATGATTCTTTTCTGGGACCGGTCGTTCGTAAGGACTGGCTGGAAGAGTGCGGTTTGGAGATACCGAAGACAATTTCTGAATTCGAAAATGTACTTCGTGTATTCAATGAAAAATATGGTGCAACCTTAGATTCATCATACCTCAACAGATACAAATTTGTGGGCCTTGCTGGTGCATTCGGTGCTTATGGAAATGCTGATGCCGGGTGGGGCTGGTATATCAAGGACGATAAAGTCAATTTTGGTATGGCACAGCCGGAGTGGCGTAATTATATCAGCTGGCAAAACAAGCTGTGGGAAGATGGTCTGATTGATCAAGATATGCTGACAGAGGATGATACTACAATCAAGAACAAGATTCATAATGATCTGTGTGGTGTTGCTATTACATCCATGGGACAGTTAAATATCTGGAATAAAGAGCGTGTAGCTAATGGCCAGAGTGAGGTATGGATTGGTGTTCCTTACCCGACAGCGGATGATGGAAGTCTTTCTTCCGTATACGGTGGCCTTGGTATTGGTACACAGGTCACAGTCATCACAAAAACAGCTGATGAGGAAACATTAAAGACCTGTCTGCAGCTTCTGAATTATGCATACACTGAAGAGGGTAGCTTATACTGGAACTATGGTGAGGAAGGTGTTTCCTGGGAGTATGACGAGAATGGCGTTCCGAAATTTACCAGCCTTGTTACTGATGACATGGACACAGACCCGATGACCAAATACAATGGTACTACTTGGGCAGGTCCTGATATCCAGGCAACTAACCTGTTATATCTGAAGAATGGCCAGTCTGCTATTGATGCAAACAACACATGGTTCTATATCTATGATGATAAAGCAAAGAACGAGGCTGTTACTGGTGGTTGGAGATGGCCTGTAGGCATAACCTTTACAACAGAAGAGGCAGATGAACTCGATGAAATAGCACAGAATATTCCGACTTTTGTGAGCGAGAGCTTTGCTTCATTCTTAACCGGAACCCAGGATATTAATGATGATGCTACTTGGAATAAGTATCTAGAAGATTTGGAATCGTATAATTTATCTCGTATACTTGAGATTCGTCAGAATTGCTACGATCGTTATAAGGCGCGTTAATTAAACTTATTTCGGAAAGCAGTGAAGGACATTATGTCTTGCACTGCTTTCCGATTAAATAATTTGAGAACAGGAGGATAACAGAGATGCAGTCCAATGCTGCTAAAATAAAACAAACTTATACCTTCAGAAAGAGGTTATCTAGAGACTGGAATCTTAATAAATGGAAGTATATTATGATCATCCCGGTTCTCGTTTATCTGGTATTGTTTTGCTACAAGCCGATGTATGGTCTGATTATAGCCTTCAAGGATTATAAGATTACACGAGGAATTCAGGGATCATCATGGGCGGATCCATGGTTCAAATGGTTCGTTAGCTTTATAACAGATCCTTATTTTCCGCGTATTATTAAAAATACATTTCTGCTAAGTGGGTTGACGATTGTCTTCAGTTTTCCGGCACCAATTATTCTGGCACTTCTTATTAACGAAGTTCGGAAGAATTCTTTTAAACGAACGGTTCAGACGATTACATACATGCCCTACTTTATTTCCATGGTTGTTCTATGTGCAATGATTAATGTCTATTGTAAACAGAATGGTCTCTTCTCACAGGTTGCCGTCTTTTTTGGCGGTACAGCACAAAACTATCTTGCGGATCCGAAATATTTCCGTGTAATCTATGTTTTATCAGATATCTGGCAGAGAATTGGTTGGGATTCGATTATTTATCTGGCCGCACTTTCTTCTATTGATCAGGAGCAGTATGAGGCGGCGCGAGTCGATGGAGCTAATCGTTTACAACAAATGCTTAAAATTACGCTACCTGGGTTGTTGCCGACAATTGTCATGCTCTTCATTCTTCGTATGGGCGGAATTCTAAATGTGGGATATGAGAAAATCCTTCTTCTGTACAATCCGTCTACCTATGAAGTTGCCGATGTCATTTCGACTTATACCTATCGCCTGTCGTTTCCTACTAGTGGAACGCCTATGTATTCCAAGTCAACTGCCATTGGTCTGTTCAACACACTGGTCAATGTGTTCTTTCTTCTGATAACGAATGCTATTAGTAAGAAATCTACGGAATCTAGTCTGTTCTGATAGGAGGGTAATCTAATATGAAAAAAAGTGATTCAAATAAAAGAAAAATGAAGGTATCTACAGGTGATAGGGCTTTTTCCATTGTCAACGCCATTATTCTGATTCTGCTTTGTATTGTGACGCTATATCCAATCTGGTATATAGCGTGTGCATCAATGACATCAAATAGCTATCTGGTGTCGCATCCTGGTCTACTTCTATGGCCACATGGATTTACTCTGGGTTCCTTTAAGCTAGCACTGTCGCATCCATTACTTCTTTCCGGTTATAAGAATATTTTGATTGTTTTGGGTGTATCCCTTCCACTTAATATAATACTGACTATTTTTGCAGGCTATTTCATGGCATCAAAAGAAGTAATGTTTAAACCTATAGTCCTGTTTTTAATCCTATTCACCATGTTCTTCTCCGGTGGAATGATTCCTGCTTATCTGAATATCAGGAGTCTTGGATTATACAATTCTCTCGGGTCATTAATCCTGCCGGGAGCCTTGAGTGTATATAATGCAATCATTTGTAAAACAGCAATTGAAGCCATGCCGGAATCTATGAAGGAGTCAGCACATATCGATGGTGCAAACGATGTAACTATTTTATTCAAAATCGTGGTTCCGCTGATTAAGCCTACAATTGCTGTGCTTCTTCTCTACTATGGTGTTGCTCACTGGAATTCATGGTTTAACGCTTCCATCTATCTGCGTGATAATGATAAACTTCCAATCCAGAACATTATGCGTTCGATCCTGATTGCTAATTCCAATGTCCTGAATTCTGCTGCTGCAAATAACGATCAGGTAAATCAGTTCGCGGAATCTATCAAGTATGCTACGATTATGCTGACTACAATTCCTGTTTTGAGCATCTATCCGTTTGTACAGAAGTATTTCGTAAAGGGCGTTATGATCGGTGCTGTAAAGGGATAATGTAAACAATTATTCTATACAAATGATACTTTTTTAAGCAAAGTTTCTAATAATAGGTGATCAGGGTGTAGACCCTCTATACTTCTGTTACAATTTAATATTGATTACGTTCTTGATTACACTTTAAAAGATGATGTACGGAATGCCCTTTCTATCAATATTTTTTAGACGGTGTATGGTTCGATTCCCGTTATCCGCTTAGATGAAAAGAGGCTGTTTCAAAACTAATTGATTAATTAGTGGAGAAACAGCCTCTTTTATATTTAGACTAATAACATAAAGAATTGAAAACTGTAATAAATAAGCAAGAATTGTGCTCACCCTTACTTCTACTCAATCATAATGATTTAACAGAAAATCTACTCTCCTTATTTCGCCACTTGAATTGTATCTAACATATATTGCGCTACCTGATAGATATCGGGAGTGTCATTACCTGCTACTTTTAATCTGACACTGTACTCGATTTTAAATACAGTACCGTTCTTTGTCTCATGATCGCTTGTTTTAAAGTCGGGAACAACGACATCTTCAAACCGTATATAGTTAATTGGCTTGTAACTAATCTGCAGTAATAAATTTACCTGAATGTATTCAACATTGTAATTGTATCATGATGTATTCAATATAATACCATTAATCATGGTACTGCATCTCAATCGTCATCAATAATCGTACAATATCTTTTAATGATTACAGTGATTCCATCCGAGGTATCATAAAGCGTCAGCACTAATTTCTCATTGTCTTCCTTTATGGTATCTCCTATGATTTTAATTATAATCGTTTGTGTACTCTGTCCGCGTTCAAATATAACCTCATGTCCACTATATGTATAATCTACCCCCTCTTGGAGCTCGAGATAGTACTCGGAATCTGGTTCAATGTAGTAACCCACTTTTTTCTCCAAGATGGTACTTCCAATTCGATTGATCGTAAATACTGCATCCCTCGTACCAGAATCTCCCTCAATAACAGATATATTCCCAATGGTAAGTAAGGACCATTCAATTCTAATTTCATAGATGCTTTGGGTAACTCCGTCACTTGCGGTGACAACAAGTCGGTTTGCGCTTGTGATAATCTGGTCCCCCTCAGCTATCTGTCCTGCACCGTCTATAACAGAATATGACTGGAACGAACCATCTGTTGATTCTACTGCATTCCTCAGCTTTGTTACAGTCATATCAGTAACCTTTATAAAAGTGATGAATTTATCTGTATTATTAATGGTTGTTCTATCAACATAGGGAGCGCCTCCCTTGCTTTTTATAGTTGTTACAATAAAGCCATCAATAATGATATCACTGGTTGCTACATTCCCTGCCCGATCAATCACCTGATCCTTCATTATGGCAAAGTCTCTTTGAATATCAGCTGGTATTGTGCTGTTATTTTGCAAGGTAGCATAAGTACCATCGGTTGAAGGAATAATCTTAAGGTCACTTTCAGATATACCGGTAATCCAATTCCCTCCGTTATTGGTGTTTGATTGGATTACACTTAGAATGTTCATCCAGGAGCTATTTGACAGACAATCTCCTACCGCTGTAAGCACTACACTTC
>JAEZLZ010000125.1 GCA_023415055.1 Bacillota bacterium
GATGAATTGATTGCTAAGAATGTAGCAAAAGCATCAAAAAGAAAATCTTTTATTAAAGAAGCACAATCCGGAGCATCTATGCAGGATTTAGCAAAGATGCAAACTAAGTCAATAGACAATTCTGTATATGATAAGGCAAAGGTTACTGGAACTTCTAATGAAGAACAAGAGGAATCTGCAGATACAGGTTCTGATACAGCAGCTCCGATTGGTCCGAAGAGTATTTCAGAGATAGCCAACCTTCTCAAGAATAGGAACATTGAAAAGGGGGATAAGTAGCAATGGAGTGGAGAGAAATTACCGGTAAGACAGTCGATGAAGCTTTGACAAATGCTATGCTCGAGCTTGGTACTACGATTGAAAATATGGAGTATGAAGTAATCGAGAAGGAATCAAGCGGTTTCTTAGGAATGTTCGGTAAGCCTGCCAGAATTAGAGCTAGAATCAAAATGACAGTTGAAAATACTGCAAAGAAATTTTTAACGGATGTATTCGGTACGATGGGGATTTCGGCTAGTGTTGAGGCTATTTTTGATCAGGAAAATGCTACAGTAGAAGTTAATATTGATGGCGATGAGATGGGTGTATTGATTGGTAAGAGAGGACAAACTCTTGATTCCTTGCAATATCTGGTAAGTTTAGTAATCAATAAGAACAGCGAAAACTATATCAAGGTTAAGTTAGATACCGAGAATTATAGAGCAAGAAGAAAAGAGACACTGGAGAATCTTGCAAAAAATATCGCATTTAAGGTAAAGAGATCTAGAAAGCCGGTATCTCTTGAACCGATGAATCCTTATGAAAGAAGAATTATTCATTCCGCATTACAGAATGATAAGTATGTTGAGACTTATTCTGAAGGTGAAGAACCTTACCGTAAGGTTGTAATCAATGTAAAGAAAACTTTCCGTGATACCAGACCAAATAATAACACCAGACCGAATAACGGTTCAAAGCCATCTGGTGGATTCCGTAAGGAAGATCGTCGAGGCGGATATAACGGTGGAGTTACAAATAAAGCTTATAATAAACCTTACAATACAAGTAAGAGTGGCTTTAATAAGAATTACAGCACGGATTATAAGAAGGATTACGAAAAATATAAGGAAAGTAAAGAGAAAAAGGATCAGCCGGTTAGTTAAGATATTATTTGTATGTTGAAAATAGGTGTCTTAAAAGTATAGCATACTTTAAGGCACCTTTTTATTCATGTTTTTATATAGGATGGATTATTGATTGATAGTGGAGGAGATGCTATGAAGACAGATACGATTGCAGCAATTGCAACAGGACTTAGTAATGCAGGTATTAGTATGATAAGAATAAGCGGCGATCAGGCATTTGAAATTATTGATCGAATCTATAAATCCAAAACGGGCAATAAGATATTATCTAAGGAAAAAAGCCACACCATCCATTATGGTTTTATTGTAGATGGCGATCAAATCATAGATGAGGTCATGGTAGCAATTATGCGCTCTCCTTCCACATATACGAAAGAGGATATCATTGAAATTGATTGTCATGGTGGAATTGTAGTAACAAAAAAGATACTTGAGACTGTGTTAAAATACGGTGCAAGGATTGCTGAACCGGGAGAATTCACAAAAAGGGCCTTTTTAAACGGGAGAATCGATCTATCTCAAGCAGAAGCTGTGAGCGATATTATTTCGGCAAAGAACGAAATTGCTCTTAAGAACTCACTTAACCAGTTAAGGGGAAGAGAACGACAGATTATTACAGCACTCAGGGAGAAGATTCTACGAGATATTGCATTTATTGAGGCAGCACTTGATGATCCGGAGCATATCAGTCTGGAAGGATTTGAAGTTGAGCTTAGTAAACATATTGAAGAGGAATGCAAAGAGATCGAACTATTACTTAAATCCTCGGATAATGGTAAGATTGTAAAAGAAGGAATCAAAACAGTAATTGTTGGAAAACCAAACGCTGGGAAATCAAGTCTACTAAATTCATTAGTCGGAGAAGAGCGAGCTATTGTCACTGATATAGCTGGTACGACAAGAGATACACTGGAAGAGACGATTAAGTTAAATGATATTATTCTGAACGTGATAGATACTGCAGGGATACGGGATACCAAGGATGTTATTGAGAAAATAGGCGTTGAGAAAGCAATTAAGATTGCATCTGGGGCAGATCTAATTATCTATGTCTTAGATTCTTCAACCGAGCTCGACGAGAATGATGAATCTATACTAGAAATGATTCAGGATAAAAAAGCCATATTACTCTTAAATAAGTCAGACCTTGAACAGAAGATTAATATAGATTCTATAAAAGAATTGACAAAGCATACAGTGATTTCTATCTCGGTAAAAGAAAACACCGGATTAATAGATCTGGAACAAGCAATCAATGATATGTTTTTTGCCGGTAAGCTTTCCTTCAATGAGGATATTTATATTACAAATGAACGCCATAAGGAAGCATTTCAACAATCTCTCGAAAATCTTCGGTTAGTATATCAAAGTATTGAAGCAGGAATGCCGGAGGACTTTTTCACTATTGATTTGATGAGTGCATATGAGAGTTTAGGAAGAATCATCGGTGAAAATGTGGAGGAAGACTTGGTTAATATGATTTTCAAGGAATTTTGTATGGGCAAATAATTACATTTTAATATATTATTGCAATGATGAGGATAGTTGAGTTTATCCTCTAGGGTATGAAAGAAAGGGAATGGAGAGCATATGCCATACGTATATGAAAGCTATGACGTGGTTGTTGTCGGGGCAGGACATGCTGGATGTGAGGCAGCATTAGCTGCAGCGAGATTATCCTTGAATACAATTATATTTACAATTAGTATGGACAGCATAGCGATGATGCCATGTAATCCGAACATAGGTGGAACATCAAAAGGACATCTGGTAAGAGAGATCGATGCTTTGGGCGGCGAAATGGGAAAAAACATTGATAAGACCTATATTCAGTCTAAAATGCTAAATGTATCAAAGGGTCCCGCAGTGCATTCTCTACGGGCACAAGCGGATAAGCAGGAATACTCAAAATCTATGAGAAAGATTCTGGAGAATACACCGCACCTTACTTTAAAACAGGCTGAGGTTGTGAAGATTCTAGCGGAAGATAATCATATTACAGGTGTTATGACCTATTCTGGTGCAATTTATCCATGCAAGGCGGTAGTATTATGTACCGGGACCTATTTGAATTCTAGATGTATCTATGGTGAGACAGTAAATCATACTGGTCCGAATGGTTTACAATCAGCAACTCATCTAACTGATTCATTAAAAGAGCTTGGAATAGAAATGTATCGTTTTAAAACAGGTACACCTGCGAGAATCGATAAAAGATCAATTGATTTTTCAAAGATGGAGGAACAGTTTGGTGATGAAAAGGTAGTGCCCTTTTCTTTTACTACCAAGAGTGAAGAGCTTCAGAAAGAGCAAATCTCCTGCTGGCTTACCTATACCAATGAAAAGACACATGAAATCATTCGTGCAAACATCGACCGTTCTCCACTATATTGTGGAGATATCAAAGGAACAGGTCCCCGTTATTGCCCCTCCATCGAGGATAAGGTAGTAAAATTTGCAGATAAGGATCGACATCAGGTATTCATTGAACCCGAAGGATTATATACAAATGAGATGTATATCGCGGGAATGTCCAGTTCTCTTCCGGAGGATGTTCAATATCAGATGTATCGGTCTGTACCTGGTCTGGAAAATGCAAAAATAGTCCGAAATGCATATGCAATTGAATATGATTGCATTAACCCCATGCAATTAAAGCCATCTTTGGAATTTAAAGCGGTAGAGGGGTTATTTAGTGGTGGCCAATTTAACGGAAGTTCTGGATACGAAGAAGCGGCAGCACAAGGATTAGTAGCCGGAATCAACGCGGTAAGGAAGGTACTTCAAAAGGATCCACTTATCATCGACCGATCGGAAGCATATATAGGTGTATTAATAGACGATCTCGTAACAAAAGAGACGCATGAGCCATATCGAATGATGACCTCCAGAGCGGAGTATCGATTGCTGCTTCGGCAAGACAATGCGGATCTTCGACTAACGAAGAAGGGCTATGAAGTTGGATTGATAGATGAAGTACGTTATCAGCACCTGATGATGAAAGAAGACAAAATTGAGAAAGAAATTGAGCGTCTTAATAATACTGTGGTTGGCGCAAATAAAGAAGTACAGAATCTATTGGAACAGTATGGAAGCTCTCTTTTGAATACGGCAGCAACCTTGGCAGATTTAATACGAAGACCAGAATTGTGCTACGAAGTATTAGAACCAATTGATCCAAACCGAGTCACTCTTGAAGAGGAGATCATCGAGCAAGTTAATATCAATATTAAATATGATGGATATATCAAACGTCAGCTTAGCCAGGTAGATCAATTTAAAAAGCTTGAGAATCGAAGGATACCGGAGGATATTGATTACATGACAGTTCCGAGTCTTCGCATCGAAGCGAGACAAAAGCTTACTAAGTTTCAACCCAGGTCAATAGGCCAGGCATCCAGAATCTCAGGAGTATCTCCCGCTGATATTTCCGTATTACTGGTATATCTGACACAGATCAATCACGATAAGCATAAGAGTGAAGAATAACGGAGGTACCGTATGGATTATAAGCTTTATCCGGAGATGGAGGAATTTGAGCAAGGTCTAAGGGAGCTAAAAATAGAGCTATCTGAGCTTCAAAAGCAGCAGTTTATCGATTATTATAATCTGCTCATCGAAAAGAACAAGGTAATGAACCTTACAGCTATTACGGAATTTTCAGAGGTGATTTCAAAGCATTTTATCGATAGCTTATCAATAGTGAAAGTAATCGAGCTTAATAACCAGAAGCTTCTTGATCTTGGTACCGGTGCCGGTTTTCCGGGCATTCCATTAAAAATCGTGTTTCCTGACCTGGAGATTGTACTGCTAGATTCTTTAAATAAAAGACTAATCTTCCTCCAAGAGGTAATTGATTCTCTTAAGCTTAATAAGATCTGCACTTTGCATGGACGAGCTGAGGATTTTGGGAAGAATCCAGCATATAGAGAAAAGTTTGATCTATGTGTTTCCCGAGCAGTTGCTAAGTTATCCTCATTAAGCGAATATTGTACTCCTTATGTGAAAAAAGACGGATTTTTTATCTCTTATAAATCTGGTAAAGTAGAGGAGGAATTAATTGCATCGGAGAGAGCATTTAAATTACTTGGTGCAAAGCTTTTAAAAGTTGAAACTTTTCTACTACCGAATACGGATATGGAAAGAAGTTTGGTGGTAATTCAGAAGATAGAAAAGACACCTAAAAACTATCCTCGAAGTGCAGGTAAACCATCAAAGGAACCGCTATGATGATTGGAGGAACTTTTTATGTTAATTGAGGGAAAGCTTCTATCCTTTGGAAGTGATTTGACCGATGTATATACAATACGAAGAAAAGTATTTTTAGACGAAATGATGCTTCCGGAAAATATAGTATTTGACTCATTAGATGATATGTCAATGCAGGTAATTGTTTATGAGAAAGCAGGAAGCACGAACGCAGTTGCAACTGGGAGAATCTTTTTTGACGGAACGATTTGTGAAATCAAACATGTTGCAGTACTAAAGGAATTTAGAAAAAAGAAGTATGGCGATTTTACTGTTAAGATGCTTTTAAATAGAGCATTTACAGCAGGTATTCATCAAGTGGAATGTATCTCATTTATAGAAACCGTTCCGTTCTTTCAATCAATTGGTTTTCATACGGTTGGGGATGAAATAATTGATAATAACAAGAATTGTTATAAAATGATAATAAATGAGACGGATATTATAAAAGCTTGTCATAAAGGTACACCAAGAACCTGATATATTATAAATTGTATCAGAAAATACTTTAAAAATATTTAAAATTGTTATATTATATTAATATCTATATTTTCCTATAAATTACTATAAATTTATTACTAAAGGTTTCAAGAATATCAACCAATATCTATTTATAAACTTGATAAGTTTAGATTTCTATGAAAGATATTTCATTTAAATTATAGCTCTATGATAATATATCATTATAGGATTTTTATATGAGATTGTTGCCTGAGCATTGAAAGGAAGCCAATATTATGTATGACAACAATGAGATCATTGAAAAAAGTGAAGATAATTTAATCATTGATCATAAGTCACCTGGTTTGTTGTTAAAAGAACTAATTATTGATTATGAGCAAAAGCTATACTCAATAAAAGTTCAGATAAAAACTCAGCAGAATCTTCTCACAAAAAAAGAAAATGAAAAGACAGAATTGGAAAGAACCAAGGTCCATAATATTGATGTGTTTTCTCCAATCTATAATATACCACAAGATAGACAAGAGATTGATATCAATATTAATCGGATTAAACAGAAGCTGGAAGACCTATATCAAGAGCAGTCACAATTATCTGAAAAGATAAACGGATTTCGAGATGCAGTAAATAAATTAGAGCAATATGAAATTCTTACAGCAGAAAGTGTAAAAGTAGCAGATAAGCTCAATACTATAAACAAAGTAGTAAGTGATAAAGGTCTTAGTATTCTGGAAGCGCAGGAAATCGAAAGGCAAAGAATAGCCCGAGATCTTCATGATTCCACAGTACAGAATCTTACTAGTCTCGTACACAAAGCAGAACTTTGCATTAAATTAATCGATATTGATTCTATTCGTGCGAAGCTTGAGCTTTCAGCAATGTCAAACACAATAAAAACAGTCATCAATGACATGAGAGGAATTATTTATAATTTAAAACCGATGTCTTTGGATGATATTGGATTGACGGTAACAGTTGATCGGTATGCAAGCAGGCTGATGGATTTAAATAATATAAATATTATCGTACGATCAAATGAAGAAACAAAAGAGATACACCCAGTTATAAAGCTAACCTTATTCCGAATAATTCAGGAAGCATGCAACAATGTAATCAAGCACGCAAATGCTACGACCATCAATATTGATATTAATTATGACGATCATAATGTAAATGTATCAATTAGGGATAATGGAAGTGGATTTAATATAAATAATTCTCACGGCGAGGGTCATGGACATTCATCAAGTTTTGGACTTTCTATCATGAGAGAGAGAATTTCACTATTATCCGGTACGGTTGATATAAAATCGGAAAAGGGTATTGGGACGACAGTTACTGTTTCTGCACCATTAACTATATACGAGGGGGATAAAGATGAGCAAACCAGTTAACATTATGATCGCAGATGACCATTCCATGGTAAGGGAAGGCATAAAGCAATTACTTGAATTGGATGGAGATATTGTCGTCAATTCAGAAGCAAGTAACGGAAAACAATGTATCGAGCTATTGGATGAAAACCAAACAGATGTTCTACTATTAGATATCAATATGCCAATTATGAACGGGCTTCAGGTTCTACAATATATACGCGAAAATAGAATGAAGGTTAAGGTATTAATATTAACAATTCACAATGAAGTGGAATATTTGATGCGTGCAGTGGAATTGGGAGTTGACGGATATGTTCTTAAAGATTCAGATTCTTCTGTACTCAAGAAAGCAATCTTTTGTGTTAATCGAGGTGAGTCCTTTATTCAGCCTGAACTCACACCTATATTAAAAGTTAAGCTAGAAGAAAAGAGCAATCAGATTAATGAAGATGATGCATTAACAAAAAGAGAGATTGAAGTCTTGAAGTTATTGGCAGAAGGTTTATTTAATAAAGAAATTGCTTATATGCTTGCAATTAGTGAAAAGACAGTAAAAAATCATGTATCAAATATATTTAAAAAGATTAATGTATCTGATCGTACTCAAGCTGCAGTTTATGCAATTAAAAATAATTTAGTTGAATTATTTTAAAGATAATTATGATCGAAAGGGAGTGTTTCATGTGAAACATTCCCTTTTTTTTATTCGTGACAATAGAATGTTCGCGAAGCGTGCTTTCTATCGCTTTATAAAAAATTTCGGTCTGTGATATAACAATATGTATGCTATGACTACTTTTTGTTGTAAAGAATAAAAACACTATGAATTGTGAACCTAGGTTCGCAATTACGTGACGAACCTAAATTGAAATACGCATAATGGGTTTCAATTTATTACTTCACAAATCTGTAGTCTGGTAATGCTTGCAGTACAAGTATCGAAAGTGCCAACAAGATAATAGATTCAAAAAAATCTTCCCATACAGTGAAAGTAATCAGCTGTAAGAGAGGCGTACATCAATATAAAACATATAAGTAAGAAGAGATTTGTATTTTAACTAATTTTAAAATTAGATAAATCTTCAAAGCAGATATCCAATATATCGGTATTCTAAAACTTATTTATGTATACATTAGTTTTATTTGCTAGTTAAGAATGCATATTACTAAGTAATCAAGTAAAAACTTTAATAACCAATACAAAGTTCTATTTATTAAAGATCAAATAGTAATGAATGTTTTTACAATGAATTTGTTTCACGTGAAACATATACCTTATAATACCTTGCGTTCCTTAATAAATAAATCTTACGTTATGTCAAATTAATATTATCAGTTAATGATGTATCATTATCTGAGATTTTAATATAAATTTTTAAGTATTAAGTGAAATATATATGGTTTTTTGATTCATAGTTATCTTTAGTAATTATATATATCTTGAGTCATATTACTTAAATTTTATCTCAATCAATGATGAGTCCTTATCCATGATTCTAATGAAGATACTCACGTTCCATTTAAACAATTGCTTTATACATAGTCTCTTAATAATGTAGTATATGTTTAGTGATGATAATAGTATTTTATTTTTTAATTTGAATCCTTATCCAAGATATTAATATTGATATTTAAGTTTCACGTGAAACATATACTTTATATTACATTTATTACTGTAGTAATTTTAATTATCTATATCTTGAATCATTTTGAATTTATATTACTTAATCGATGATGTATTCTTGTCCTGAATCCTAAGTCGTGTTTCACGTGAAACATTTGTTATAATGCTATATGAAATTTAATTAGTCTCTATAAATATGGATTAATATTCATTTTTATAATGAAATCACGTAAATTATATAGATATAATATTTGAAAGATGATATAATAGATCTCATGTAAGTTTTAGGAAAGTTATATTATATATTGGAAGGGTGGAGATTATGGCTAGGATAATTGCAATAGCGAATCAAAAGGGTGGTGTTGGTAAGACCACTACAGCGATCAATCTTTCTGCATGTTTAGCTGAGAAAAATCGTAAAGTATTGACCATTGATATTGATCCGCAAGGAAATACCTCAAGCGGATTAGGTATAGATAAAAATAAATTGCAAAATACAATTTACCAGATGATAATCGGTGAATGTTCCCTGGAAGAGTGTAAAATACATACACCTATTAAGAATCTTGACATACTTCCTTCGAATGTTAATCTTGCAGGGGCAGAAATCGAACTTATTGGTGTAAAGGACAAAGAATACATATTAAAAAAACAAGTTGAAACAGTCAGAGATGATTATGACTTTATAATTATTGATTGTCCTCCCTCGTTGAATACTTTAACAGTAAATGCAATGACTACCGCTGATACAGTTCTTGTTCCAATTCAATGTGAGTTTTATGCATTGGAGGGATTAACACAGTTAATTCATACGATTAATTTGGTAAAACAAAGACTAAATCCAAGCCTTGAAATGGAGGGCGTGGTATTTACCATGTTTGATGCGAGAACAAATCTATCTCTTCAAGTTGTAGAGAATGTAAAGAGTAACTTAAAGCAAAATATTTATAAGACTATTATTCCTAGAAATGTAAGATTAGCAGAAGCACCAAGTCATGGTCTACCTATTAATTTATATGATCCGAAATCTGCTGGTGCGGATGGTTATAGACAATTAGCAATGGAAGTGATTGAAAAGGAAGAAGCAGAAGCTTATGAAAATAACGAAGTTTCAGAGCTTATGTATAGAAAAAGTGATAAAATTAAGCATTCATAAATTTAAGACTATATTACTAGATACAAATAGATATAGGAGGATATTATGGCAGTAAAAAAGGGATTAGGTAAGGGTCTCGATATAATGATTCCTGAAAAAATTGAAAGCATAGAAGAAAAGCAAGATAATGTTTCACGTGAAACAATGATACATATAAATGATATTGAACCAAATAAATCTCAACCGCGTAAACGTTTTGATGAGGATGCTTTGCAGGAGCTGGCAGATTCAATAAAACAGTTTGGAGTAATACAACCCTTGATACTTCAGAAGCACGGAAGGCTATATGAAATTATTGCCGGAGAGAGAAGATGGAGAGCTGCTCGATTGGCTGGATTAAAGGAAGTACCGGCAATCATAAAGGATTATACTCCTCAGGAAATTGTAGAAATTGCCTTGATCGAGAATATTCAGAGAGAAGATCTTAATCCTATTGAAGAAGCGCAGACGTATCAACGGTTGATTCAGGAATTTCAATTAAAACAAGATGAGGTTGCGGAACGTGTGTCTAAAAGCCGTGTAGCAGTTACAAATTCCATGCGTTTATTGAAATTGGATGATCGAGTTCAACAAATGATTATTGATGAAATGATTTCAAGCGGACATGCTCGTGCTTTAATTCCAATTGAAAATGGTGAGAAGCAATACAATACTGCTTGTAAGGTATTTGATGAGAAGCTTAGTGTAAGAGAAACAGAAAAGTTGGTTAAGCATATTCTATCGGAAAAGCCACATAAAGAAATCGCTGTATCCCAGGAGGATGATTTTATCTATCGTAATCTGGAGGATAGAATCAGAAGTGCTGTTGGTACGAAAGTCTCTATTCATAACAAGAAGAACAATAAAGGCTCAATCGAAATCGAATATTATTCTGCGGAAGAACTGGAGAAAATCGTTGAAATGTTAGAATCAACGAATTAAGGTATGCTTGACATATCTATAGAAGTAAAATATTTTAAAATGACTTAATTGAATATAAAATTCAAGCAATATATGCGAAAACGTTGGTATCATAAATTTAATACAGCATCCGAAGGTCCGGGTGATAGCATGTTCTATTTCAAAAATACAGTATCATCGTCTAATCGACTAGATGTTATTAAACAGAAAAGAAAATCAATAATATTCAAGGTACATTATGGAGGAGAATTTCATGAACTTATCAGAAATCATCAGTAGCTACAATGAGTTTTTTATCATAGGATTAGCAGGTACCTCACTCTTGCTTTTGATCTTTGTTATCTTATTGTCCGTTAGGCAGGGTAAGCTTACAAAAAAGTATAAAAAATTTATGACGGGAGGAACCGGTGAAAATCTGGAAGGGCAGATACTTGCAAGGTTTGCTGATATTGATAAATTAAAAGCTGACACCAAATACCTTGATGAAGAGGTAATTAAGGTGAAGGAGAATCTTCTTGTTACTTATCAGAAGGTAGGAGTCGTCAAATATGATGCATTTAAGGAAATGGGTGGCAAGCTAAGCTTTGTTCTTGCTTTATTGGATAAGAATAATAACGGCATACTGTTAAATTCAGTTCACAGTAGTAGAGAAGGCTGCTATACTTATCTAAAGGAAATTATTAAAGGAGAATCCTTTTTGGAGTTATCCGAAGATGAAAAGAAAGCATTAAATCAAGCTCTAAACAGTTCTAATTATATGGAATAAGTAAAAAACGAATAAAACAAAGGGGTCCGAAGAATTACATCGGGCCCCTTATTAGGTGCGCCCGGCGGGCGCACGTTTCACCTTGCAGGCATTTCTTTTAGTATTTTCAATTCTATTTGATATCTGGAACCTATGAGATTATTTTGTCTTTTTAGGAATATTTCCTTTTCCGTAATAAGCTGTTAAATAAAGCCCTTCTAATTCAGAAACATAAGGAAGTCTGGGATTAGCAGTAGTACATTGATCACCGAATGCAAGATCTGCAAGTACTGGAACCTTTGTAAGGAAGTCTTTCTCATCAAGACCATATTCCTGTAGGGTCGCAGGGATCTCTAAGTGCTTGTTCAGATCTTCTACTGCCTGTGCTAACATCTCGACAGCATCTGCATTGTTCTTCGGATTCTTTCCTAATTTCTTCATTAATTCAAATATCTTATCTCCCACAATATAGCTTTCATACTTCGGGAATGAGGTAACCTTTGTCGGACAATCAACACCATTGTAACGAATAACATGAGGTAAAAGGATTGCATTTGCACATCCATGAGGGATATGATATTCACCTCCGAGTTTATGAGCTAAGGAGTGGTTAATTCCAAGGAAAGCATTCGTAAAAGCCATACCTGCGATCGTTGAAGCATTATGCATCTTTTCACGAGCGATGGGGCTTTCTGCTCCCTTGTCATAGGATTCCTTCAAATATTTGAATACTAAGTCGATTGCATGGATAGCAAGAGCATCGGTATAATCTGATGCAACAACCGAGATATATGCTTCAATTGCATGTGTTAAAACATCCATACCTGTCCAAGCGGTAGATTTCTTCGGAACGCTCATTACAAAGTCAGGATCAATAATTGCAACATCCGGAGTCAACTCATAATCAGCCAAGGGATATTTCTTATTTTCCTTCTTATCGGAAATTACCGCGAAAGAGGTAACCTCGGAACCGGTACCTGAGGTGGTAGGGATTGCAACAAATTGAGCTTTCTTACCAAGATTCGGGAATTTGTAAGTACGCTTACGGATATCAAGAAACTTTAAGGACATGTTCTTGAAATCTGCAGTCGGATCTTCATAGAATAACCACATACCCTTTGCAGCATCAATTGCAGAACCGCCACCAAGTGCGATGATTACGTCAGGCTTAAATTTATTCATTTCCTCAACACCCTTTAAGATAGTATCAAGGCTCGGATCGGGCTCAACCTGATCAAAGATCTCGCAGTGTACATAATCTGTACGTTTTCTTAATTGATATAATACTTTATTTACATAACCCAACTGGGTCATAGATGGATCTGTTACGATGAATGCCTTAGTGATATTCGGCATCTTTGCTAAATATGCAGTTGAACCGGACTCAAAATAAATCTTACCAGGTACCTTAAACCATTGCATATTGTTCCTCCTCTTTGCAACTCGCTTATAATTTACCAGATCGACTGCTGATACATTATGAGTAGTGGAATTACCACCATAAGAACCGCAGCCTAAGGTTAGAGAAGGCATATTTGTGTTATACAAATCACCGATTGCACCATGCGTGGAGGGTGAATTTACAAGGATACGACCAGTTCTCATTCTTGCAGAGAAGTCCTTGATTACATTATCGTCATTGGAGTGAATTACGGAGGAGTGACCCAGACCGCCAAGTTCAATCATTTTCTCGCAGAGCTGTAAGCCCTTCTCCAGAGTCTGTGCTTTAATAACAGCAAGAACGGGTGATAATTTTTCCTTGGATAACGGATATTCCGGTCCTACGCCTTCCAATTCTGTACAAAGGATCTTGGTGCTAGTAGGAATAGTGATACCTGCAAGGGCAGCGATAGCTGCAGGAGACTGGCCTACGATAGCTGCATTCACTGCTCCGGTAGTGCTGTTAATTACAACAGGTTCAAGCAGCTTTATCTCTTCCCTAGTAGCGAAATAGCAGCCGCCCTTCTTCATGAGGTCAACTACCTCATTGTATACCGGTGCCTCAATAATGGCAGCCTGTTCGGAAGCACAGATCATACCTTGGTCAAAGGATTTGGAAAGAATTAAGTCATTGACAGCACGCTTCAGGTTTGCTGTTTTTTCAATAAAGCAAGGTACATTACCAGGGCCAACGCCAAGTGCCGGCTTACCACAGGAATATGCCTGCTTCACCATACCGGATCCGCCTGTTGCTAAGATCATTGATACATCGGGATGGTTCATCAGCTCTCTGGTTGCATCGATGGAGGGATATTCAATCCACTGAATACAGTTCTTAGGAGCTCCTGCTTTAATTGCTGCCTCGTATAATGTCTTTGCTGCTTCCTTGGAACATTTCTGTGCACTGGGATGGAAGCCGAAGATGATCGGATTTCTGGTCTTGATACAGGTTATGCACTTGAACATGGTAGTGGAGGTCGGGTTGGTAACCGGGGTTACACCTGCGACGATACCGACAGGTTCCGCAACAATCATATAATCCTCTTCTTCATTATCCTCGATAATGCCGACGGTTTTCTGATATTTAATCGAGTGCCATACATATTCGGTAGCAAAGATGTTTTTTGTAATCTTGTCTTCATAAATACCTCTACCGGTTTCCTCAACTGCCATTTTAGCGAGTACCTGCTGTTTTGCGAGACCGGCAAGTGCCATTTCGTGTACTATATTATCAACTGTCTCCTGATCAAGCGATAAGAAATCATTTAATGCAACGAGAGCGTTTTTTACAAGCTGATCAACGTGTTCTTTTGCTGTAGGTTGTTGTAATTCCTTAGACATATAAATCCTCCTTTTAATTGTTAAAAATTTAACACAGCGATTATGAGAAGAATATAGCATGAAAAAATTGTTTTGTAAATACATTTGTTAAAAAAATAACAATCAAAGAATATAACGAAAAAATTTAAAAAATATAAATTATATACAACAATTCTTAGCATATTAATTATGCCTTGAAAATATGCATAATGGAATATTCCAAATATCAAAAAATATGTGCGATTATTCTGATTTAATTCTTTTTCGCAAGTAGTTCTATCGTACGATTGAAAAAAAGTAACTAATCATGGACTATATATATAGTGGTACACGTGCGCGGAAGGAGATTATAATGAGAATTATCTCTTTAGACGCGGTTAAAGGTGGTGAATTACTCGCTAAGGATGTATTTAGTATGAATGATTCATTATTATTACCCGCTGGAATAATGGTAAAAAAGGAATATGTGAAAAGGCTTAAGGAATTGAATATAGAATACCTATATATAGAGGATGAACTGGCTCAGGGAGTGAACCTTACAGAAAGTCTCGATTTTCAGATCAAGGAACAATGCCAGGATGCAGTAAGAGATTTATTGATTAAGTACTCATATCATGATGAAGGTGAGTTGGAAGATATCAAGGTGGTTGCGGACGAGATCATTCTTGATATCATGAATGAACCTGAGGTCATCTTTAATCTATCCAGCATCCGTGATAAAAACGATATGACCTATTCCCATTCCCTGAATGTATGCGCTTTATCGGTTATTTTGGCCTTTCGTCTAAAGCTTCCTAAGTCAAAGATCAGAGAAATAGCGATTGGCGCGCTGCTGCATGATATTGGCTTTACCTACATTAACCCGGAGTTTTACCATCTTAATCTGGATACCTGTACCGAGAAGGAGACTAAGGAGATTAAGAAGCATATTATCTATGGATATACCGCGGTTGAGAAGATGGACTGGCTTTCTGCCACAGCAAAGGATATCATCATCAGTCATCATGAGAGGGTTAATGGAAGCGGCTATCCTTTTCATTTAAAAAAGGAGCGTATTAAGATTGGAAGTAGAATCGTTGCAGTCTGCGATGAATTCGACAGCAGGGTCTACGGTAATTATATAACAAAGATGAAGGTCCATGATGCAATTGATTATATTGTTAGTCAGGCTGGAATATTATTTGATTTTACCGTAGTAAAAGCGTTTGTCGATTCTGTGGCTGCTTATCCCACCGGAACATTAGTACGGACCAACCAAGGGGAGATAGGTATCGTTCTCAGACAGAATCCACAGTGCCCTACCAGACCACTAATACGGATTGTAGAAGACAAGGAAGGCAAGAAGCTGGAACAATGGGTTGAAAAAAATCTGACGAAAGAATTGACCCTATTTATAACAGATACCTTGGATACTATATAGGGGTGGCGCAGGATATACAAGATATAGACCGATCGGTAAGAGATGACTTCATCCCGGTCGGTCTTTCTTTAGGTAATTACATATAGCGGCAGACAGAGAGAATAACATGGATGATAAGAAGCTGACGGGAGGATATTTTCCGGGACATCTATACAGCCGATTGCAAATAGAATATAATACTCTTTAGGTATTTTATTTCGATTGGCATCCGTTACAGCAAATAAGCTTGTCGGATACCTAGAATAAGAAAAATCAACTGGAGGAATAATGATGGCATATCATGTACGCATGATTAATTCGATAGAGAACCTGGAACAATGTGAGCTTTTTCACATCGATCATTACCAATGGGTGGCGGGATATCAACCGAAGGCCTTCGGACGAATGGGGCTGCTTCGTGATTTTGGGTTGGTCATCTCAATGACTGCAATGGAGAGTGATCCACTGGCAACTTTCACGAAGGATGGAGATCCAGTATATCAAGACAGCGCACTGGAGGCTTTTTTAAATTTTACACCGCAAAGAGAGATTCCTTACTATATTAATTTTGAGATGAATGCGAACGGTGCCATGCTTAATGATATCGGGGGTGTGGGGGACAGAAGGAGTGTCTATAACTCAACGCCCTGGAGAGCACAGTGTAGTGTGAAACGCAATGCCGATTCCTGGTCGGTGCTACTAAAAATACCGATGGAGATGATTTGTAACATCTTTACCATCGGGCCACTCAAAGTAGGGGATCATTTTACCTGTAATTTTTATAAAATTTGTGAAAATAAGGAGTTAGAACATTACGCCAGCTATGCGGAGATCGTCAGTGAGAAACCGAATTTTCATCTTCCACGGTTCTTTGAGACAGCAATCATCTCAGAGGACTAATATAGCATGTGTATCAGGCTTCCTTTCTCCTTTGTAATGCGAATATATGCTACTTGCGTAGTGTAATAAAATATGTTATAAATAATTATTACATGAAATGCGGCTAAAGCTTATAGAATATAATAACTTTAGCCCTTGTTATAGACAATGGAAAGTACGCGAAGTGCTTTCTATCGTTTGGATCGGATAGAATGGAAGTGAAAAAATGCATAGTTATTTAAGAGCAATTGGTTTCAGTAATATAAGTAGCAGAACTGATTTAGAGCAGCTTCTGATTCATGTTTTGGAACAGCCTAAGAAATACCGTACCATACAACTTAACAATAATACCAACCTGGCGGAGATCACTACCGAATATGGGGATGGAATAGGAATTACTGTTCGCGGTGAGTACGATGAAAATAATAAATTCCATATGGAACATTATTTCCCGAGCTTAAACGGTTTGTTCGTCAGCACCAGAGAAGAGGTCGGAATTAATAAGAGAGTTGATTCCGATGCATATACAGGGATGTGCGATGATTTTCGTATCGGAGTGTCCTTGATTTTTTATCTGCAGAATGTCATAGAATATCTGGAGAAGAAAAATCAGAACATGCCCATGGGAACCTCTTTCCCAATCACGCTTGCAGCTCTATCCTTAGAGGGAAGAATTCTTCTCCCGATTGAGATGGATGAAGTACAGGTACGCAATATCAGTGCGGAAACAAAATATCGCAATAATCTGATCGCAGAAGCAAAGAAGGGAAATCAGGACGCGATTGACAGCCTGACCATCGATGATATTGATACCTATGCCATGATTTCCAGAAGGGCTAAGAAGGAAGATATCTATTCTATCGTCGATACTTCTTTTATTCCTTTTGGCTCTGAATCAGATAATTACAGTGTGATAGCAACGATTATCGATTGCAATGAAATAGTGAATACTTATACAAAAGAAGAGATATATGATATGCAGCTGGTATGCAATGATATTACTTTCCGCTTGTGCATCAATAAGCAGGATTTATTAGGTGAGCCTGTGATCGGAAGAAGATTTAAGGGTAATATCTGGATGCAGGGTAACATAGGATTTTCTGAACAGGCGAAGGATTGATTTTTTTAATTCAATGATTGACTTAAGCGGATGGAAATAGTAGAATAGTTACGTTGCGTGCAGGATAATACCCAATTAGAATGCATGATAACAAATAATTTAATAAGTGCCCTCATAGTTAAATGGATATAACAAGCCCCTCCTAAGGGCTAGTTGCAGGTTCGATTCCTGCTGGGGGTGTCAAAATAAGAGGATGTCGTGAAATCTACGGCGTCCTTTTTTAGTTGCTGCGCAAACTGCAGTCGGACAATGCCTGCGAGGCAGACATCGAGAGTGTCAACTTGCTGACACTTTGCTCATGCTACGCAAACTGCAGTCGGGCAATGTTGAGAAATAAAAATAAAAATTGATCCGGGTTTACATAGATTTTACACAATCTATACAGAATCATGGTATCAGGTATTATCAGCAAATGATATTTTAATATTGTACAAAGAAGATATGAGAAGAATAAGGAGATGCGCAAAAGCAGCGCAGAAATGAGGAAAAATATGAGAACAAAAAAATTAGCAGCATTATTATTAGTGAGTTTATTAGCGGTAAGCGTACTCAGTGCATGTGGAAAGAAAAGTGAAGATAATTCCGATACCAATACCAATACAAATAGTGGAACAGAGGCAAATAGTAACTTAAAAGGAACCATTACCATGGCAGGATCAACCTCTATGGAAAAGCTAGCTAATGTAGTCGCAGAAGCCTTCATGGAAAAATATCCGGGGGTTACAATCTCACCTGAGTTCATCGGTTCCTCAGCAGGTATCGAAGCAGTTCTTGCCGGTACTGTAAATATCGGAAATGCCTCCAGAAGCTTAAAGGATACTGAAAAAAGCTCGGGAGCAGTAGAAAACATCGTTGCAATAGATGGTATTGCAGTAATTCTAGATAAAGCAAATACCGTAAAGAATATAACAAAGGATCAGTTAATCCAGATCTATACGGGGCAGATCAATAACTGGAGTGCAGTCGGCGGTGCGGATCAACCGATCGTAGTTGTCGGAAGAGAGGCTGGGTCAGGAACCAGAGGCGCTTTTGAGGAACTCTTAGGAATCGAAGACCAAGCAAAGTACTCCAATGAAATTAATAGCACCGGTGGAGTTATGGCGAAGGTTACCTCCACACCCGGAGCGATCGGTTATGTCTCCCTTGACATCGTTGATGACACTGTAATTGCAGCGAGCATTGATGCAATAGAACCTACCGAAGAGAATATCAAAGCAGGTACCTATCTCCTAAGCCGTCCCTTCGTAATGGCTACCAAAGGTGAGATTTCAGCACAAAGCAAAGAAGTTCAAGCATTATTTGAATACCTTAAGTCTGACGAAGGCAAGGAATTAATCAAGAGCATCGGTTTAATCACCGTAGACTGATATAGTAATCATAGAAACAACAATCGGTAAGAAGAATAGTTTCCTTAATATAGGTGTTAAACAGGGGAGAATTCTTCTTATCGGCAGTTCGGATAGGATCGGTATCCGAATCTTACGATTTCATTCAATAAGGAGAAATATATGAGTGATAAAAGTTTTTCCATCATGGGTGGCTACAACACGAAGAATACGGTAGAAAAGGTTGCGGCGGTTATTTTCATTATCTGTGCATTTTTTGCCGTGCTGGCAGTGTTCTCCATCTCCCTTTATATGATTATCAGCGGAACCCCTGCGATCTTTGAGGTTGGTCTGGTGGATATTCTATTCCGTACTACCTGGGCACCGACCGCAGCAGAGCCGAGTTATGGTATCCTCTATGTTATATTAACATCCATCCTTGGTACCTCCATGGCGATCCTGATCGGTGTGCCCATTGGTGTCATGACAGCTGTGTTCCTAGCGGAAACGGCACCTAAGAGACTAGCAGGTATCGTAAAGCCGGCAGTTGAATTGTTAGCAGGAATTCCTTCTGTAGTATATGGTCTGTTAGGTATTCTCATTCTTAATCCTTTTATCTATAAATTAGAAATAGCAATCTATAAAAATGACCCGGCTCATCAATTCACCGGAGGTTCGAATTTGATCTCTGCTGTACTTGTACTGGCAGTTATGATCCTGCCGACGGTAATTAATATCAGTGAATCTGCATTGAAGGCGGTTCCGAAGCATTATAAACAGGCATCCCTTGCTTTGGGTGCGACTCATATTCAGACAATTTTTAAGGTACTTATTCCAGCTGCAAAATCAGGTATCGTAACAGCAATCGTGCTGGGTGTCGGCAGAGCCATCGGCGAAGCAATGGCAATCAGTCTTGTAGCCGGTAACGGTGCCAATTTACCACTGCCGTTTAACTCGGTCCGTTTCCTGACCACTGCCGTAGTCAGTGAGATGTCCTATGCGGCAGATACACATAAAAGAGTATTATTCACGATAGGATTGGTACTGTTCACCTTTATCATGATTATCAATCTTGTCCTGAACAGAGTGATGAAGGGAGGTAAGAAGAATGCCGACAAGTAAAAGTATTTATGAAAGAAGACGCAGACCGCTCGATGCCTTTGCTCATTTGATCATCTATCTCTGTGCATCCATCTCCATCATTCTTCTGGCTGGTATCGTTGGTTATGTCGCAGTTCGCGGTATTTCCTCCATTAATCTTAGCTTCCTTACTACTGTTCCAAGTGCCATTAAGGGGACCTTCGGCATCGCAGGAAATATCGTGAATACCTTATATATCATTATCATTACATTAATTATTGCCGTTCCTTTTGGGGTCGGTGCTGCAATCTACCTAAATGAATATGCAAAGCCGGGAAAGCTGGTCAGCCTGATTGAATTTACAACTGAGACTTTAGCAGGTATTCCTTCCATCGTATTTGGTCTGTTTGGCTATGTGTTCTTCGGAATTACCTTGCAGCTGGGATACTCGATCTTAACCGGTTCTCTGACCTTATCGCTTATGGTACTTCCACTGATCACGAGAAATACACAGGAGGCATTAAAGACAGTGCCCTCTAGCTACCGCAGCGGTGCCTTAGGGATAGGAGCCACGAAATGGTATATGATCCGTACGATCCTGCTTCCATCAGCGATGCCCGGAATTATCACCGGAATCATACTTTCCATAGGACGAATCGTCGGTGAATCAGCAGCCTTATTATTTACTGAAGGAAGCGGTTACCTCTTACCAAGGCTTGGACAGTACGGGGAAGGTCTCTTTGAAAAGATTATTCAACCTGGTGGAACCTTAACAATACAACTGTTCTTAAGTATGGAGAAGGCACAGTATGACGAAGCCTTCGGTATCGCACTGGTACTCCTTGTAATTGTATTCGCTATTAATATGCTGACCAAGTATTTATCGAATAGATTCAATGTTAATAAGTAATCTGTGCCGTTATTAGGATGGCAGAACGGAGACATATATGTTAAAAGATAAAATAAATACGAAAAGTCTTAATCTATATTACGGAACGAACCATGCGCTCAAAAACATAGATATGAGTATCAAGGAGAAAGCGATCACTGCCTTTATCGGTCCCTCCGGTTGTGGTAAATCGACCTTCTTAAAGACCTTGAACCGTATGAATGACTTAATTCCCGGTGTAAAAATTGATGGACTCGTAACTCTGGACGGTGAGAATATCTATGATCCTAGAGTGGATACAACCTTGCTTCGTAAAAAGATCGGTATGGTATTCCAGCAGCCTAATCCATTTCCCATGTCAATCTATGATAATGTGGCATATGGACCAAGAATCCACGGAATCAAGTCGAAAGCCAAGCTGGATCAGCTCGTAGAGGAAAGCTTAATCGGAGCTGCTCTCTTTGATGAGGTGAAAGACCGTCTAAAGAAATCCGCACTCGGTCTGTCCGGAGGCCAGCAGCAAAGACTGTGTATCGCAAGAGCTCTTGCAGTTGAACCTGAGATTATATTAATGGATGAGCCTACCTCAGCATTAGATCCGATCTCAACACTGAAGATTGAGGATTTGATGTCCGATCTTAAGGAAAAGTATACGGTTGCAATTGTAACCCATAACATGCAGCAAGCGGCAAGAATATCCGATTATACAGCGTTTTTCCTGGTAGGTGAGGTGGTAGAATATGCTTCGACCGATACACTGTTCACCAGACCAACGGATAAGAGAACAGAGGATTATATCACCGGTAGATTCGGTTGATACCACAATTTGACATGAAATGTCACTTCTACTATAATGATTATTAAAGGAGGTATATATTATGACCGCTCGACTTAGCTTTGAACATGAGCTTCAATTATTAAAAGAGCATCTCGTAGAGATGGGACGCCTGATTGAAGCAGCAATAGAGAAAACCTTAGTTGCCTTTGAAACACAGAATGAGGTACTTGCGAATGAGATAATACAGGAAGATAGAAATGTGAATGATATAGAGAAAACCATCGAGGCAAGATGCCTTTCCCTGATTCTAAAACAACAGCCGGTAGCAAGAGATCTTCGAATCGTAACCACCGCTCTTAAGGTAGTAACCGATATGGAGCGAATCGGAGACCATGCAGCAGATATTGCGGAATTAATCATCCGTGAAAAGAGGGAGCATGTCTACAGCCTCGTGAAACACATTCCCGAGATGGGTAAGGTAGCAAAAGAAATGGTGCATGATGCAGTAGCAGCGTTTACCGCAGTAAACGTGGATGAAGCAAGAGAGATCATGAAAAGGGATGATGTGGTAGATGATCTGTTTGATAAGGTAAAGGAAGAAGTAGCATCCTTACTTCGTTCTACTTCGGAGCATGTAGATCAGTGTGTGGACATATTGATGATTGCAAAATACTTTGAACGTATCGGTGACCATGCAGTGAACATCTGTGAATGGACGGAATTCCATGAAACGGGTTCTGTTAATAATATAAGAATCCTATAATAGAATCATTAGCCGCTATATTATAATATCATTACAGTGTTGTATCGGTATGAGAAGTATGGATACCGATATCATGGAGGTAAGTATGGAACGAATCTATGTAATCGAAGACGAAGAGAACATCAGAGAGCTTCTTAAGATAGCCCTGGAGGGCTTCGGGTATTCTATTAAGGCATATGAGGCGGCAGAACCTGCTTTGCTTGATATGAAGGAGGAACACCCGGATCTTGCAATCTTTGATTTGATGCTTCCGGGAATGGACGGTCTGTCTGCCATCCGAATTCTTAGACAGGATGCACAACTTAAGAACACACCGGTGATCTGTTTGACAGCCAAGGATAAAGAGCTAGATAAAGTAATGGGACTGGATGTCGGAGCGGATGATTATATTACTAAGCCCTTCGGTGTTCTGGAGCTTGCAGCAAGAATCCGTTCCCTGCTTCGCAGGTCCAAGAATGAGGATGTCAGCGATATTATTACGATTGAATCTCTTAAAATAAATCCACAGACCAGAGAAGTAACGAATAACGGAGTTCCTGTAGAGTTGACCTACAAGGAATACGAATTGCTGATGTACCTGATTGAGCATGATGTACGTGTGGTCAGTAGAGATGAATTATTGAATCAGATCTGGGGCTATGAATATGACGGAGAATCAAGAACGCTTGATATCCATATCCGGACTCTGCGGCAGAAACTTGGATCCATCGGGACAGAGCACATCAAGACAGTACGAAGTGTGGGTTATCGGTTTTCGAAAGGAAATGACTAAACGGAAAGGAAACAGGGAGGTTTCGTGAAGAAGGCGATCTTTCAAAGGTTCATACTGATTGTCTCACTGGCGCTTATCTTAAGCGGCATTATTTTTAGTGCAGCCATTGGTAAGATCCTACTGGACCGGACGGAAGAAAATATGCTTTATACGGTAAGAATAACCGATCACGGTCTGAACTATGAAGGAGACCTGAAGGCGCAGGTGGACGCGCTAAAGCAAGTCAAGGGAAATGAGAGGACCCGATTTACGATTATTGATCTAGAGGGCCATGTAATCGCCGACAGTGAGGTAGAGGATAGCACGAAGATGGAAAACCATAGCGGCCGAGAAGAGATCAAGGAGGCAATGGAAAAAGGGCTTGGTTATGCTACGCGTAAATCAGAAACCTTGAATCTATCCATGCTCTATGTTGCCAGTATCTCGGAAAATGGGAGCTATCTGATAAGAATGGCGGTTCCTTTCTCCGGTGTAGAGCAATATGCAGGACTTCTCATTCCGGCAATCATGATCAGTATCGGTATCACCTTGATCATCTCCATCTTTATTGCCAACCGTTTTGCTGGTTCTGTAACAAAGCCATTGAATGAGATTGCAGAAGAGCTGAATAAGCTCTCTCAACAGAATCCGGAATTCCATTTTAAACAGTATAAATATAATGAGATGAATGTAATTGCCGATACAACGATGAAGATGTCACAGGCAGTGAAGGAATCCATGGAACGAATAGAATTTGAACGTATGGTACGGCAGGAATTCTTTTCTAATGTGTCGCATGAGCTGAAAACCCCTCTGACCTCGATCCGAGGCTATCTGGAGTTGATCGAGAACAATATGGTAGCTAACGAAGCTATGAAGAAGGATTTTCTTTCAAGAATCAAGAAGGAAACCATCAACATGACAAGCTTGATTAATGATATTCTGATGATATCCCGCCTCGAGACGAAGGAGGCAGAGGTGATCCTCTCCGAAGTACGTCTTGCTCCTTTGGTGAAGGATGTTTGTGTCTCATTGGAACCTCTTGCGAAGGAATATCAGATCAGTATCAATACGAACTGCAGGCCGCTGACGATATATGCGAATACCCAACAGCTTCGGGAACTGTTTAACAACCTGATAATCAATGCCATTAAATATAACAAACCCAACGGTAAAGTCGATGTTACGATAACCTCTGAACAGGAAGAGATCATTATCATTGTGGAGGATACCGGAGTCGGGATCCCCGAGGACGCTAAGCTTAGAATCTTCGAACGCTTCTACCGCGTAGATAAAGGGCGAAGTAAAAAGGTGGGAGGAACCGGGCTCGGTTTATCCATCGTAAAGCATATTGTAAATTATTATGGCGGAAGTATAGAAGTACAGACCAAGATAATGGAGGGTACAAGATTCACGATCCGTTTACCGAAGAAACCGACTAATCTCACGGAAAAATCCGAGGTAAAGACGGAGTAGCAGGTTTAAATTTCACATGGAAATAGATACTTTATGGACTCGTCAGACGGGTCCATTTTTAATGATATAAAAAGTAAACTTTTTATTGAAAGATGTCGATATATAATAAAATGCGATAGCCGTCAAATACGATTATATCGCATATCATGCGAAGATAGGGGCAGTCAGAGAATGAAGAAAAGATTGAATATTTTATTTTTTAGTATATGCTTTCTAGGGGCGATACTGGCAGAGGCATATTTTCTACAGGCGGGAGCGGAGAAGCTGTTCAGCGTAATTGCCATTGGAATCGTGGTATTGATCACCGGATATCTGCTTATGGATTCTATAAGAAGTAAGCTCATGGATAGTGGAAGAGGGATCAAGAATTATCTGGATCAGATGTATCGTGAAGATTCAGAACGCTTTATAGAGAATATGGAGGAGCTTAAGAATCTACAAAAAGCAACCTACACTGCTACGAAGAAGAATAGCGTAATGCTTTCACATCAATTCGAGGAGCTGCTTGATAGAGTTGAGACTCTGGAGAACAATAATACTAAATCATTGCAGAAGCTTTTGGAACTACAAAAGAAAGCACTGGAAGGTCAGAAGAATGCCCTGAATCTTGAGATAAATTATAATAAAGAAAATACAAAGCTTATCATAAAAGCTTTGAAGGAAGCAGGAAATCAGGAGGAGACAAAAGAACTCCTTAATAAGCTTCTGGAACAGTTGGAGAAGGGCACGGCGGTACTGCAAAACGAGCTTCAGAACATCAGCATTACCATTCAAGGGCCGTTAACCAATAACCTGTATTCTGAGCATGAATGGGAACTCGGTACTGAAACAAGGGTGGAGAACTTGACGGAGACCGGATGGGACATTGATGCGGAGATTGAAGTTGAGGACAGCAGTACCAGCTGGATGGATAGTTCTGACGATACCACAGAGAAGGAAGCAGTAGAGATTGAATGGGAAGCGGAACAGCAGGACGAGATAACCCAGGCTCAGGAAGAGACTTTAGAATGGAAAGGCGATGTTGATCTTGAACTGAACAACTTGATTAGCAGTTGGGAAAACGAACCTACCATAGAAATAGCCCCGGAAATCACCGCTGCGATTGATACGGAGCAGGTGCCCGAGGCTATGGAAGTATCAAGTATTGAGGTCAATGTAGAGCCGGTTGAAACTGAGGATACGGCTGCATTAAAGATTGACGAGGAAGGAAATGAAATTGGAGAAGAGATAACACCTGAGTTCAAGCCTATTTATGATGATCCCAATAAGGCCTTATCCGCAGATGAAATCGCAGCATTGTTTGCTTCCTTCGGTCAGTAATTACAGATTCGAAAAGTCGTCATCCTTATAAGACTTACGCCTTGCTCGCTTTTTATAATAAGCATTTCTTCTTCTTAAGCGAGGTGCTTCAACAAGTACAAAATATAATATAATAATTAGTACAAATAATCCTATAATACTACCCAGAATGATTGGACGAAGGTTGGTATCCTCCTTCTCTTTCGAGGATGGCTCGGGTGCAGAGGTAGGATTATTTTTTTCGGTTGCAGACTGGATCAGCTGAAGAGATTTGGTATTGTTATATAAGATATCCGCACCGCCTACATATTTACCGTTATAGGTATAGGATATCTTACCGACCACAGTGTTGTTCTGTGGAGTGGTCGTCTGTTCCTTGGCAGAATAGAAGGTGACTTCTTTCTTTGCATCGGAAAAGGAGGCACTGTTGGGTAAAACCAGATATCCCTTATCATCGGTTATGACCGGTGATGAGCCTTCACTTAACAAAGGATTATAGAGGGTGAACATCGGCGATTCTGCTAAGCCCTGTGAGGATTTGACATCAGCGATCGGGTAGATTGAGAAATTGTCAAAGGCATAATCAAATAATTTCTGGGTATCCGTATATTGATGTTCACTGGTATCGTCCTTCATAATGATACAGATCAATTCCAGATCACCTCGTTTGGCAACAGAGACTAAGGTAAACTTAGAATTACTGGTATAGCCTGTCTTACCTCCGATACAATCTTCATAATGGTAATCCTGATTCAATACAAATTTGTGATGATTACGAAGATATCTGGTCTCCGGCTGGATGTTTGTCGGTGGAATCTGATAGGTTCTGGACGAGAAGATCTTATGGAAGGTCTCATTTTTCATCGCCTCTCTGGTAATCAAAGCCATGTCATAACAGGAGGTATAATGATTTTCATCATGTAAACCATGAGGATTCACGAAATTCGTATTTTTGCAGCCGAGGCTTTTCGCGCGCTCTGTCATCATCTTAGCAAAATTCTCTGCACTTCCCCCAACATGCTCAGCGACTGCATAGGACACCTCATTTGCTGATTCCAGAAGGATAGCATACAGACATTGCTGCATGGTAAGCTGCTCTCCGACATCGATACCGATACGGCTGCTGTCCAGATCCACATCAAAGATTGCTTTCTTTGAGAAGGTCACTATTTCGCCAAGATTGGAATTTTCAATAGCTAGTAAAGAAGTCATTATCTTGGTGATACTGGCAGGATAATGAACCTCATTGATATTTTTCTCATATAGAATAAGGCCGGTCGAGGCTTCCATGACAATAGCTGATTCCGAAAACACATTCGGCCCGTCGGGCCAGGAATCGCTGTCAGTAGTAGTTGCTTTGGCAGTTGCAGCCGGATAGATGGATGATAGGAATATAAGAATGAAGCTTAAGTAAGCAATGATATGTCGTTTCATAAAACCTCCTGGTAAAACCTCCTGGTAAAACCTATAGCGTGGTTCCGATAATTAATTTGGAGCCGTTACAATCGATACAATTGTACTATAAGGGATGTTCGATTGTAAACATAAAAAAGGAAAACAAATGTGAATTTTATCTTACGAAATTAGTCCACTCCCGCGGCATTGGCTTTTCATTTAATTTACATTGACTACAGTATACTATATAGCATTGGAAAATAAAATGCTTTTTAACCATAGAAAGGAAAATTGATTCGGGACGATGAATTGACGAACGCACGGATAGAAATTATAATAGGAACAATGAGTATGCTTTTGCTTAACTAGAAGTCCAAAAACCCTTTTCTGCATTAGGGGTTGGGGTACACTATGATATATTGGAGGTAGCTATGAGATTAAGAAATATCAGAGGTTCAAGAGAAATTGTTGAAGCCAATGACTATGTGATTCAAGAACCGGAAAAACAGAAGGGGAAATGGAAGAGTATCTTCGGTAACGATAACCCATTGCATGTTGAGATTGGTATGGGAAAGGGCAAATTCATCATTGAGCTTGCAACAAGAAACCCGCAGATTAATTATATCGGTATTGAGAAATATTCCAGCGTACTGTTACGTGCACTGGAGAAGAGAAATGAAACTGAGCTTACGAACCTATATCTGCTTCGTTTTGATGCAGAATACCTGAATGATATCTTTGAGCAGGAGGAGATTGACCGTATCTACCTTAACTTCTCCGATCCTTGGCCCAAAGATCGTCATGCAAAACGCCGATTAACAAGTAAAGAGTTTTTGGCAAAGTATGACAAATGCTTGAAGAAAAACGGAGAGGTTATCTTCAAGACAGACAACCGCCCGTTGTTTGATTTCTCCGTTGAGGAGGCAGGTATCGCGGGATGGAAGCTTAAGGAGGTAACCTACGACCTGCATCATAGCGAATATATGGAGGGCAATGTCATGACCGAATATGAGGAGCGTTTCTCTGCTCAGGGTAATCCGATTCATCGACTGGTCGCTTATCGTGAATAAATGATTCGTATAACAGGGACTAATTCGCCTGCTCCGTCATAAAATGATAAAAAGAGTAGGTCGGGTGTCTCAATGAAAAGTAATTGGAAATCACAGATTGCAAAGGCGACCGGTACCAACCCCAAATTTGACCGCAAGGTTTTGAAAATGAAAAAGTCCTGGGATGAAGTATCCGGTCTTCTAAACAGCAGTGTAAAGAAAAAGAAGAAAAAATAGTCTTAATTTTAACACTTGTCTTTTTTTACATGCTGATATAATATTAGTTTGTAATCACATAAAAAAAGTAATAATTGAGATACTAATCAACAATAGGATAAATTCTTGGGCTGAGACGTTATAAATCGGCTCAGGATGAGAATGGAGGAAATCGAATGGCATTACAATTTACGGATGTAAATTTTCAAAAAGAAGTTTTGGAATCAAACATACCTGTATTAGTTGACTTTTATGCAGACTGGTGCGGACCTTGCAAAATGATTGCTCCTATCGTAGCGGAGCTTGCAACAGAATATGAAGGTGCCTTCAAAATTGGTAAACTGAATGTTGACCAGGAACAGGACACTGCTGAGAAGTACCGGGTAATGTCGATCCCGACCTTGCTCATCATTAAGAACGGGGAAGTAGTCGACAAAGTGGTAGGACTTGTGTCCAAGCAGGTACTTCAGGAAAAGCTGGATGCTCATAAATAATTCGTTACGGAATGAACAAGACTATCTCAAGTGAGTGCTTTCGAATCAACTGAAATGGCAGTATATGTCAGATAAGGGCTTAATAGGGGGGAAAAGCCTGTAAAATCAAGGATTTTCTCCCCTAACTTATGGACTAAAAAAAATAAATTATCAATTTTTTTAAAAAAATTAAAAAAACACTTGCAATTTGTTTCAAGATTATATATAATAATTTTTGCGTTCGGGAATTACGAAAAACGCAAAAACGGATAAGCGCTTCTAGCTCAGTTGGTAGAGCACCTGACTCTTAATCAGGGTGTCCAGGGTTCGAGCCCCTGGAGGCGCACTTACAAAGTATCAATTTTGAAGACTTAGGAGCTTCGGGGTTGGTGCTTTTTTTGCGTGATAAAAACTGAGACCTGCACAGAAAGACGGTTAGACACACGACACGAGCTTGCTCGTAAGGCGGGTGTTTAGCCGTCTTTCGTATAGGCGAAGCCTACGCGACCGAGAGGCCGCACTTTGGCCTCGAGGTGGCGGTGCAGGTCGTAGTATATTGGGGAGCAGCTGCTTGCGGAAAACCTGGGTAAGTTATGTTTTATACTGGAGATCATGTTCGCTAGGTATGAATTATTTGTAGTAATGAGTGTCTTTATAGATGAAGATTAAAAAATCTATGAGATATACTTTATGGATTTGAGTGGAAGCCAGTGGAATAGAAAGGTGCTAGGTGGCAGATGTTTGGACACCCGATGGACCCCACGAAATAATAAGAAATGCTATGAGAGAATCAGAACGGGTTTCTTTTTTTTTGCGTGTTTATATTATTTCGTCAAACTTATTTGTAATATATTGAATACTGTAATATAATAATAGTTATTCAAGTATTAAGATAGAAGTTTTATATAAGACCATTCAATTGCACTAAATTACGCGCGGCGAGGTGTCTATCTGCGTGCTGTATCATCCGGGAGTACTTCAGGTAAAAGGAGTACTCCAATCTATTGATTTGGCTGCACTCGGTGATGTGATAAAATCTGAAACACTGTGCTTGGGAGAAAAAATAAGCAATTCAAATATTTGTATCAAGGGAGAATCGTATGAGTAAGGTAATTATACAGGAATGTAAAAACTATGAACTCGAAACCCTTATTGAAAAAATCAATACTGCAGTAGAAATACTCGGTGGATGGGATAAATTTGTTAAGCCACAGGATAATGTGCTTTTGAAGGTGAATCTGATTGGGCCCAAGCCTTCCAATTCGGCGGCGGTAACTCATGCCGAATTTGTCAGAGCGATGGTAAGGATATTGAAGGGACGAAACTGCAATGTCTGGATTGGAGACAGCTCAGGAGGAGCTATCGCAGGAGTAGCGCCTACTGCACAGGGCTTCAGAGTCGCGGGATACGAGAAGGTGGCACAGGAAGAAGGAGCGGAGATCAAGAATTTTGATCGCGAGGGTGTGGTGGCAGTCAAACCGGAAAGCCGGTGTGAAGAAACGATGTATATTGCAAAGCCAATGTTCGATGCTGATGTGGTTATAAATTTGCCTAAATTGAAAACACACTCGGCACAGATTTTTTCCGGAGCTGTAAAAAATGTATTCGGATGCATACCGGGGCTAAGGAAGGCGAAGTATCACAAAATGGCCCCAGATTCAAGCGATTTTGGGCAGATCATTTGTGATATCCACAAAGCAACTAAAATACGGCTTCACATCATGGACGGGATTCTGGCAATGCAGGGAGAGGGACCGACAGCAGGTAGCATTTATCAGGCTGATAAAATCCTCATCAGTGAAGATCCATTGGCATTGGATGCGGTAGCGGCAAAGATGGTTGGGATGGATGTAGAAGATGTACCGATACTTCAAACAGCGCGCAAACGCAATCTGGGAGAAAGCTGGTTAAAAAACATTATACTTGCGGGTGATTATGAACAGGTCCCAAGGTTAGGGAGTTTTGAACTTCCCAAACGTTTCAGGGGAGCAAAGAAGCACAATAGTAAAGCCTTGGTAAAAGTGATTGATTTCTTTGACACACATCCTAAGATTAATCCAAATAAATGCAGGAAATGCAATATGTGTGTGGAAAGCTGCCCGGTGCAAGCCATTGACAAGGAATCCAAGCGAATTAATTATGATATTTGCATTGAGTGTATGTGTTGTCATGAGTTATGCATGTTTAAGGCTGTAGAGCTTGTAAACAGCAATAAGGTGGCAGGTTTAATATCAGGCTTTTTTAGGAAATAGGTCATAAATGGCATAACACCAGAGTTCTAATCTAAAGACGAACAGCAAATGTAAATATCTAAATATGCAGATAGTAATTATCTATTAAAACGTTACAGTTCAGCCGAATTTAAGACTAACGCATACGACTTGCTATCAGCTTTGCTGTCTATAATTCATCACGACACAAAATAAGGACTACATGTATGATACAATGCAGTCCTATCATATAACATTAATACAATGACCGCCCAAGTCTAGTAAACCTGGACGGTCATTTTTTATAAAACCATCAGCTATGCCAGCATTAGCCTCTTACATTTCATAAAACACCAGAATGAACACCCGAATTTGGCACTAGAAAAGATTACGACTTGCCTTTGGGAGCGACCGCTTCCCAAGGGCATTTTCCTAGAACTAGCGGCTTTAGTTCCTCTTAATCAGGGTGTCCAGGGTTCGAGCCCCTGGAGGCGCACTTATAAAGTATCAATTTTGAAGACATAGGAGCTTCGGGGTTGGTGCTTTTTTTGCGTGATAAAAACTGAGACCTGCACAGAAAGACGGTTAGACACACGACACGAGCTTGCTCGTAAGGTGGGTGTTTAGCCGTCTTTCGTATAGGCGAAGCCTACGCGACCGAGAGGCCGTACTTTGGCATCGAGGTGGCGGTGCAGGTCGTAATATATTGGGGAGCAGCTACTTGCGGAAAGCTTGGGCATGTTATGTTTTATACTGGAGATCATATTCGCTAGGTTGATCTATTCTTATTAATGAGTACCCTTAAGGATGAAGAATATAAAAAGCTATTAAATAAACTTAATGGGTTTGATTGGAAGCGAGTGGAATAGAAAGGTGTTTGGTGGCGGATACAGGAAGTAATAAAGGCAAGGACGAATTATTCCTTGCCTTTATTACTAATGATCTTAAGAATACATAGTAATATTTAGAAGGTTCTTAGTTGGTCGTTTGATTCTTCTTTCATTCTTTTTTCAAGTTCACTTGAATACTTTTCTTTAGATTTTTCAACAAGATTATCAGTTTCTTTAGAATTATAAGTAGAAGGATCGGTTTCTAAAGCTTTTTCAATTGATTCAAGACGAGCATGTAATTCAGCACCCTTTGTTGCAACGTTTGATAATTCTTTTACAAAACTACCTTCTTCTTTTAATATTTTTGATAATTCTTGAGATAAGTCATTAGATGTATTTTTACTATTAGACATAATATATCAACCTTTCTATTTTTTTTTAGTATGTAGTATTATAGATCATAATATTCTAAAAAAATAAATCATATTTGTAGATTTCATAAAGATTGTATGATTTTATAGGTATCAATATTAATATATTTCCACAGCATTTTTTCGTCTCTTTTTAATATCCAAATATTGCAAATCCATCCTCAAAAGGATTATAATATACCAATAATTAACATACATCAACATTCAGAATTATTGGAGGTAATCATGTTTTATATACGAACAGCATTGATCAATATAAAACGCTATCGATATAAAAATATTCTTAATCTTCTTATATGTATCGTGTTGGTTGTTCTGCTTAATCTTTTTATTGGTAACCTGGAAAGCAACCGAAATCAATTGGCAGATACATCAAAAACCATATTGATTAATGCCAGGATAAGCAATTTGAATGGTTCACAGCAAAACGGACTGGTTATCCGGGAACCCATAGTGGATGCCATCCTGCAATCAAAGTACATAACAAACCCGGCGATTACCGTTGTATTTTCAGCTGTTGAAGGCGGATTTCCGAAGGATAATCTGCAGGCCGGTATGACAATCGATGCCGCCGGAGTTACTAGACTGGAATCTCTGAACGGAGTAACCGAATTCGATATCAACTTGAGGCCGGATCCTCTGTTACCGATTGTTCAAGTGAATGTAACACCCTGTGTTGTAGAGAAGGGGCTATTAAGTGAGAAAAACTGGAGGATTGGACAAACGATCACCTTGTCTATGTGTTACGATTACTTAGATATAAATTGTCAATACACGGTGCAGCAGCTAAAGACAGAAAAGCTTTTAATTGCAGGCAGTATATTATCTTTGGACGGAGAATATATTCCACAGATTATCCTCCCGTTTTGCAGGGTGCGGGAAGTATTTCAAGAGAAGAATGTTCCTTTTGTAGCGAATGCTGCATCCTTCGAGCTTAAGGATCCTCGGCAAACCAATGCATTTAAGAAAGAGATGAAGGAGAAGTTACATTTGTTGGAGATTAATCCTGCCAGTGAATTTTCGTATGCAGGTAATGCATTGGCTGTAAATGATGAAACCTTTATCCTGTCAGCCTCCAGAGTACAAAATAACATTAATATGTTAACCGGTTTCCTACCTTTTGTTTTACTTATCATCGTATTCATCGGATATATTACCTCATATTTGTTAATACAGAACAGACGAAGGCAATATGCCACGATGCGTTCTCTTGGAATGAGCGGACGTATGTGCTTTGCTACCTTTTTTATGGAAAGCATCATTGTCGAAGTGATCGGCGGTGCCATTGGCAGCCTGGCCTCCTTCCTTTTGAGAAAGCAGAGTGCTGTGATATTATTGATAACCTTTGTATTCTTTCTGCTTTGTTATATTTTTGGAACTACAGTAGCACTCAATCAGCTGGGTAGGATCAGTGTCATGAAGTCTCTGTCACAACAGGATTAAGGAGGAAAATGAGATGGAAATAATAAAAGCTGACCAGGTACATTATTCATATCAGACAAAATATCAGACAATCGATGCGGTCAGAGGGATTACCTACTCCTTCGAAACCGGTAAAATGTATGCTTTAATCGGTGAATCCGGCTCCGGGAAAAGCACCTTCCTATCCTTGCTGGCAGGTCTGGACTTACCGACGAAGGGAAATGTCTATGTAGAAGGAGAGGATATGGCAGAGCTAAATCGGGATGTTTACCGTAGAGAGAAGGCCTCGGTCGTCTATCAATCCTTTAATCTGTTTCCTCTTCTGACAGCACAGGAAAATGTTATGTTCCCGATGGAGTTAAAAGGGATGAAGAAAACGGAAGCAGCGAAACATGCAGCCGAGCTGATCGACCGCGTCGGCTTACGAAAACAGATATTAAATCAATTTCCTCAAATGATGAGTGGAGGCGAACAGCAAAGGGTCGCGATTGCCCGTGCAATGGCTGCCGGAGGCCGGATTATATTGGCCGATGAACCAACCGGTAATCTGGACTCGGAAAATCAGAAGCATATTGTTCAATTGTTGAAGGAAGCAACACATTCCCTCGAGTATGCGGTAATTGTAATTACACATAACCCTGAGGTAGCCGCTGAGGCGGATTATGTATTAAGAATGAGGGATGGAAGGCTGATGGATTAGGAGGGTAACCATGTTATTTAGAAACAGTATCAGACAAATCATGCGAACTCCGGTCAGGACTATATTGTTCCTGCTCCTGCTAACCCTTGCCTCGGCGTTGTCAACCATTGGGATTAATTTGTGGCAGATCAGTACTTCCAATATGAAAGCCTTTGAAGAGGTCTTTACCACAATAGGAACGGTCGAACAAGACAAATCCGTACTGCGTAAGATAGAAGAATGGGATGCGATTGACCAGCTTTACCGATATTACTATGTCGGAGCATATAATGCCCCGATACCGGTATCTGTTTTAGAATTTAATGCAGCGAATTATATCCTGGGACCGGAAAAGAGGCCCTTCTATGGTGCCTATGTACCGCAGTATCAGTTGCTTCCTCCTAAAGCAGGATTGGGAATGGGCGCCATTATCGTGGAATTTACGGTGAACGAAGATTGTATTCCCGATCATCAAATTGAGATTAATCTGGAAAAGCAAATCCATACCAGATACCAGATCAATGTTCCCACCATTTGGTTTTGCGATCGATATAATACAGACCCAGACCCGTTGTATGCCGGGAAAACATATATAATGGCGATGCAAGAAACCCTTTACAGGCTGAGTGAGACTTCATTTCGAAGCGTGTTCACTCCGATTGATATGCTTGGCTCCAGGCAATACACCAAGGAAGGGGAAGTAGTGCCGGACGATACGCAGGGAATTCTATATGAGGAAGTAACCGAGGGATTCTACGAGACGGAACATGGAAAACGCTGGATTGCTTTGGCTGAGAGCATGGAAAAGCCCTTTCATACGATTCCGGTTACTGCAACAGACAGTACCAATCTATTGATTCCGTTCTATAGCGGAACAGCCTATATTCAGGAAGGAAAAGACATCAGTGAAGAAGAATTCGAGGGAGGAGACCTGGTGTGCTTAGTATCAAGCAGCTTCGCAAGGATGAATAATCTTACGGTAGGGGATCAAATTAACTTGCCGCTGTATTATGCAAATTACCGGTCTTCTGCAGGCAGAGCCTATGGCCAGAGCGAGATTTGGGCTAGCTTTAATTTGCTAAATGCAAAGGGTGAACCCTACCCGGTTTTCCATGAAGAAGAGTATACGATCGTCGGAGTATATATGAGCATCGGTGGAAATTCAAGTGGATATACCATGGCAAAAAATGAAGTAGTTATCCCTGCAAAGTCCATAAAGGCAAGTGACAAGGATAATATTATCGCGTATGGTCCAATGATGGGTTATACTACTTCATTCCAGATACCGAACGGAACAATGGAAGAATATACAGAAGCCTTTCAGAAACTCGGGATGGATGAATTGAAGGTTACATTATACGATAAGGGGTATACCAAGCTGAAGGCGGGTCTTGACAATATCAAAAACATGTCGGTGATCCTGTTTGCTGCCGGTCTAATCGCTACTGTGCTGATTCTCGCATTCTTTTGTAACCTGTTTATAACAAAACAGAAGAAACGAACCGCGATTGAACGTTCCTTGGGTATGAGTAAACGAAAGTGTACACAGTCAATGATCAGCGGAATTATACTGATTGTATTAATTGGCAGCTTAATCGGGAGCATGTCCGGCTTTCTGTTAACGAAGGTGGCCGCAAGTATAATCAGTGGAAGACCCAGCTACGATACAACCTTTACAATGGGTTCCAGCAGTAAAGGCATGGGAGAAGAAATGGGTATTGGCTATACAGAGCCACTATTCGTATTTTCTGCGATAACAGGTATCGCTATTATCCTATTGGCTTTTGCAATATCGATGCTTGTTATCCGCAATAATTTAAAATGCGAACCATTAGAATTATTATCAGAGAGGACGGAATAAGGCGGTCCTATCCATTGCCCTATGGTTTCGAGCCATGGGGCCTACATCGGATAAGGTTACGAATGGATTTCATGCAGATTGGTCTTCTTATGATAAGACACCGAATAAGAATATAATAATCTCCGATTGTACCTTTGAAAATCTGGAACGAGCAATAGGAACACATAAATATTCAGAAAACAAGTTACATGAGAATGTTCAAATAATAAATAGTACAGTAAGCAATTGCGACCAGGATGCAATTCGTGTAATGAACTGGGATAAGCCGGTAATCAAAGGAAACACAATTAGTAATGTGGCAGACAAAAAGGCTGGTATGAGAGCAATATTGATCAGCGGGGTTGTCGAACCGCAGATATCTGAGAATGTGTTCAAGAGGGTATCTCGGCCGATACAGATCATACCGTGGAAAAATGATGGAGATGGCATTGAATATAATATCATTTATAATGTGATCAGTGCAGAAGGTATCGAGCTAATGAAAAACAATGTACTAGAAGATTGTGATGAGAATTTCATCCGTTATAATAAAACATTTAAGGAATATACGAAAGACACAGAGAAAATACCAGTGGGTATGAATTAATAGATAGATGATAACCATGGAATCGGATTACATATGCTAAGTTATATCATTTATATGAATTGGGGAGAGTCTTCTGACAATAAAAAAGGAATCTGATGCGCCGGATTCCTTTTTTATTGTCGTTATACTTAATATATGTATTTAATTTCAATAATTACAGATAATATTTCACGGAGGTGAAATGGATGGACCCAATGCAAGGAACAATAATGAATCCCAGCATGTTCCCTATAGGCAGCTTTGCGTTTGCTCCCGGCATCTTCGCTTCGGATCATGAAGGTGAGGACTTTTTATCGTCGCTGGATTCCGATACCCGGGACTATGTGATAAAGCATACGGATGAATTTCGAACGAGACAGGATATTATAGACTGCATCAACAGGCTGCATGGAAAAAGCTAAAGTTTGTACTTTGGCTTTTTTGTTGTTGTAGGGCTATCTTTAAAAAACCACCAGCTATGCTGGTGGACCCCAATGGCTTCTAGCGTTTTCATAAGAAAACTCCTTTGTTATAATAAGTGTGGGTCTCAAACCGCACTAAAATAACAAAGGAGGTATCCAATTGGATAAGAATACATTATCACATACGACATGGGAATGTAAATACCATATAGTATTTGCTCCCAAGTTTAGAAGGCAAGTAATATATGGAAACATAAAAGCAGATGTGGCAAATATATTGAGTACGTTATGTAAAAGAAAAGGTGTAGAAATAATCGAGGCAGAATGTTGCAAGGATCATATACACATGCTTGTGAGAATTCCACCAAACATCAGTGTATTTGCATTTATGGGATATTTAAAGGGAAGTGCGAGCTGCGAATCAAGGCAGAGCCTTGATTCCTCTGGCTAGCGGAAGTAATTCTGTTAGACTTAGTAAGCTGATGAAATATAGCAGGGAAACCCTGTCAGAAAAGGAACTAACCAATCCATCTGTACCGAGTCCTTGGAGCCAAATCGGTAACGACAGGTTTAAGCGTAGGAACGGGAACAGCAGAGCCGGAGCGAAAGCGAAGTGATAGAGCTGGGAAATGGGTATCAGTTGAAGAGGTCGAGGACATTTCCTTATCCGTAGACAATACTGTACTTTATCGTAATGGTGAGATTTGTACAGCTCTTCCCCAGTCTGAGAACCTGGCGAGGCTTGTTGATAAATATTTCATTGGAACAGCCGAGGTCCTGATATGTCCGAAAAGGTATGCAAAATCAAAGAACAGGAATGTTTTAGATGAACAAATGCGTATCAGGAAGTCCGATCCATTCATAGTACCATAGAAACCTGTCAAAGCAGGTGGAGGGAAGGGATGGACATATCATAGCTTCAAGTGATTAATAATTATGCAGACAGGAGAGCTGAACAACATGATGAATGAATTACTTGGAATACAGTATTGTATTGAAAAGGCAAATAGAACTGATGGAAAGGTACAAAATCTTGCCTGCTTTATTAATGCAAATACCTTAGCGGAAGCTCATCATAGAATGGATAGAAATAAAGCAAAAGGCATTGATGGAATAGGTAAAGATGAGTACGAAACAAACCTGAATGAAAACCTGAAACTTTTAGTTAACAAGATGAGAAAGGGAAGTTATCGACCAAAACCTATACGCAGAGTACTCATACCTAAAGATAATGGAAAAATGCGTCCTCTAGGAATATCCTGCTATGAAGATAAACTTGTCGAATACGTCATTGCAGAGATATTAACAATGATATATGAACCTAAATTTTACAACTGTAGCTATGGCTTCAGACCAGACCGAAACTGTCATCAGGCGGTAATAGAAGTAATTGAAGATGTGCAGTATCGCAAAACGAATTATGTGGTTGAGGCAGATATCAAAGGTTTCTTTGACAATGTAAATCATGAATGGATGATGAAATTCCTTAAGCATGATATCGCTGACAGGTGTTTCCTGGAGTTGATAAATAAGTTCTTAAAGGCGGGTATTATGATAAATGGAAAGCTGGAGGACAGCGAAGCGGGAACGCCACAAGGCAACGGAGCATCGCCTGTACTGGCTAACATTTATCTTCATTATGTACTAGATAACTGGTTTGACGTCAAGATAAAGAGAAAATGTAAAGGTGAAACCTATCTCATCAGATATTGCGATGATTTTGTATGCTGTTTCCAAAATATTTGGGAAGCCAAGGAATTCTATAGAGAATTAAACGTCAGATTCGACAAATACAGTCTGGAGCTGGCCATGGAAAAAACAAGGATATTGGAATTCGGGCGGTTTGCGGAAAAGAGCAGAATTGCACAGGGTTATAGGAAAGCGGAGACTTTTGACTTTCTGGGATTTACATTTTATTGTAGCCACGATAGGAAAAAGGAATACTTCAGATGCAAAGTAAAGACGAATAAGAAAAAGTTCAGGAAAAAGGTTAAGGAGATGAGCCAATGGGTTAAAGATCATAGAAATCTGCCTGTTGGTGAAATAATTAAAGGAGTAAATATAAGACTGAGGGGACATTACCAGTATTACTGTGTAAATGACAATCAGTATGAAACGCACAAGTTCTTCTTCCGTACCAAATGGATTTTGTTTCACTGGCTGAACCGCAGAAGTGAAAAACGAAGTTATACATGGGATGAGTTTTATAACGGATTGCTGAGGACGCTCCCTTTAATTGTGCCAAGTCTAAAAGTCAGCCTTTTCAGACAGAAACCAAATGTGATATGAAAAGCCGTATGCGTTAGTAGCGCACGTACGGTTTTGACTAGGGGTTTGGGGGCGAAAGCACCCTTATCTACTAGAGAAAGCTCACTTATGATATTTGATAGACATGCAAACTTAAAGTACAAGTATGGAAATCGAAAATTCTGGTAAGAGGATACTTTGTAGACACAGTTGGTAAGAATGCAAAGAAGATCGAAGAATATATCAAAAATCAATTAATGGATGATGTAGCAGAAGACCAACTAACGCTAAAAGAGTATATCGATCCGTTTACGGGTGAGCCAGTAATAAAAGGCAAATAAAAACCCTTGTAAGGGTTAGCCGGAGAAAGTGGTGCGGTTGAGGCCTTTACTTTCGAAGGGCCTTTGAGGCCCATGCCGGCAATAGCCCCTTACAGGGGCAGAGCAAACCACCAGTTCACACTGGTGGTGCTGATTGAAAAGTAATAAAAATATCATAGTTAATTATAATTTATTGTGGAATTAATCAGAAGATGGTACAATATTTCATAAAGAGACAGTTTCGTTGACAATTTTGGTTTGTATGATACTATCATAAATATAGAGGAGATGCGATGAAAAACATTCTAGTTAAATTACAAGAATATATAATGGATGCGAGTACAGCCGAGAAAGATCTTGTTAATTTTCTTTTATCTCGTCCGGAAGAAGCGATTGGATGCAGTGTTCAACTACTGTCTCAAAAAACCTATTGTTCACCATCAACTATCATGCGGCTCTGTTGGAAATTGGGGTTTTCGGGATACAAAGAGCTTCAGAAATCGTTGATTCAAGACGTAGCGATTGAGAAGGAAAATGCTCTTGGTAAAATGGAGGATATTAATCCTGATGATACATTAGAGCAGATGGTAGAGAAGGTTACATATAAGAACATGATTTCACTCGATAATACCAGAAAACTAGTGGATCTGGATATCCTCGCCAAGGCTATCGACCTGTTAATACAATGCGATACCCTGTATCTCTTTGGAATTGGTTCCTCCCTGCTGATCGCACGGGATGCATACTTGAAATTCCTGCGTATTAACAAAGCATGCTGTATCAGTGATGATTGGCATGCCCAGCTATTACAGGCAAAGAATATTAAGCCCAATGATCTTGCAATTATCATCAGCTATTCCGGTTTTACAGAAGAAATGCTTACTTGTGCTAGAAATATTAAAAAGAACGGGGCTCCAATCATTGCAATTACTCGTTCTGACGAATCTCCCCTCGCCAAGCTTTCTGATTTAAACCTATGTGTAGCCTCTTCGGAAGTTCTGATCAGAACGGGTGCTATGTCATCAAGAATATCCCAGTTGAACATCATCGACATATTATATGTGGCATATATCAACAGGAATTATGATGAAAGCATAAGCCAGCTGAAGAGAACCTATATCAGTAAGGTTGGCACAAATGACGGTACGGATGCCAATAAATCCGAATAATATTAGTTTTTAGGAATACCTTCTTCTGGCCCTTCTTAGTGACCAGTAAGGATAGTATGTATACCATCCAAGTAGGATTAAAATCCTTTAAATTTGCAAATTCAACTTTATTTGGACCAATGATGGCTGGTGCGACGATATCCGCCCTTCCGATGTTTGTCTTATTCTTTTCACTACAAAAATATTTCCTTGAAGGTGTTACAATTGGGGCAGTTAAAGGTTAAAGAAAGAGTAGTATATTCCAAGGAGAGATTTTATGCTGGACATAGAAAAAATAGTAACCGAGCAAAGAAATGAAAGAACAGCTCATATTGATGAACTATCTACGCTTGATATGGTTCGGTTAATTAATGACGAAGATAAGAAAGTAGCATATGCGGTTGAGGAAACACTGGAACCCATAGCATGTGCAATTGATTTAATAACAGAAAAAATGAAAGACGAAGGGCGCTTAATCTATTGCGGCTGCGGTACCTCCGGCAGACTTGGTATATTGGATGCGGTAGAGTGTCCTCCAACTTATTCAACAGAACCGGAGATGGTACAGGGAATGATCGCAGGCGGGTACTCTGCTGTATTTAAAGCAGTAGAAGGTGCTGAGGATGATTATGAACAGGGAGGACTTGACCTGAAAAGGATTCATTTTTCCAACAGGGATATTCTGGTAGGTATTGCTGCCTCAGGAAGAACTCCTTATGTGATCGGCGCCATGGATTATGCAAAATCGATCGGTGCCACTGTGATATCCGTTACCTGTTGTCCCGGATCTAGAATGGGAGAAATCGCAGATATAGATATTGCACCGTCTCCCGGTCCGGAGGTAGTAACCGGATCGACACGAATGAAAAGCGGGACGGCACAAAAAATGGTATTGAATATGTTATCCACCGGGGCCATGATAAAATTAGGTAAGGTCTATGGTAATCTGATGGTGGATGTAAAGCCGTCAAACGAAAAGTTAATAAAACGCTGCATCTCCATTGTAAGGACCTCTGCACATGTTTCCGAGGAAGAAGCGGTGAATGCACTGGAGCAGTGTGGCTATAATCCTAAGACAGCAATTGTAATGCTGATTTGCAAGCTGGATGCAGAAGCTGCTAAGGAGCTTTTAGTTAAAGCAGAAGGTAAAATAGCAAAAGCGGTTCAAATCGTTAAACATGCTTAATAAGAGTGAATGAAAAAGAGGGGCTGACATTGAAGTACATAGCAGGAATTGATGGCGGTGGGACCAAAACCATCTTGGAGATAAGAAACATCCAAAGCGGGGAAAGCAGACGAAAGAGCTTCGGTGCCTTTAATATTAACAGTACCGGAGAGGAGTTGTTTGGGAAGCTGCTGCAGGAATTGTTCGAGGAGCTGGTGCCTATATCGGATTATCTGTGTATTTGCATTGGTGCCGCCGGTATTAGTAATCCTCTGGTACAGAAGATGGTAAAGGAAGCAGCCGATGCATACCAATATATAGGAGAATTAATCCTGAAGGGTGACCACGAGATAGCACTTCGGGGTGCTCTGGGAACGGATCACGGGATGATCTTAATCTCCGGTACCGGTTCGATCTGCTATGGCAAAGATGAGGATGGAAAAATAGTTCGGGCCGGAGGCTGGGGACACATCATTGATGACGGAGGAAGTGCCTATGCGTTAGCTCGGGATGGGTTTGCGGCAGTGGTTCAAAGCGGTGACGGCAGAAAGGAAAAGACATTGCTTACACAGCTTTATTATCAGAAGCTTGGAATCCATTCAACGGAAGAAATCATACCCTATCTGTATCATCCGCAGACGGATAAAGGCAAAATTGCTTCCTTTTCAATACTGGTAGAACAGGCAGCCAAGGAAGGGGATCGGATCGCTCTGGAAATCATTTATCATAATGCAGGCTTATTAATGGATTTAATCCGAGCCGTATATGACAGGCTATCCGTACCTGAAACAAAAATTGCTTTGCTGGGCGGAATGATGTCCCATGAGACACTATTAAGAAAAAAAACAATCAAAAATATAAAAAACAGCGGACTAGGTATCGAATATACCGATGCTTTGGACGATGCAGTAGCAGGAGCGATCTCCTTTGCACTCGATGCAATCTAAATCTGGTTCCATAGGAAATACGAAGCAACAGAGATAATCGATGCAGAATTCAAAATATCAGCTTTGCTTTCGGTAAGACACAATCGGAGCTGTTATTTTTTAATCCTATGATGCTTCCCTGGTATATTAAGGTACAAATCACCATGAGCATAATAATGCGCCGGGTGTCTTTAAGGTCATCTGAATGTCGGACAGATTGCCTTAGCCAGTGTTCTTAAGAAGGAGCTTCCGGCCAGAGGTAAGCTACCGGTCAGGATCGCGTAGCAGAATACTTACATTATGTCAGGAGGAGTGTGAGGATATGGTAAAACCGGGAATTGAGAATAGGGAGATTTGGAGCGGATTCCTTTCAGGAAAGCGAGTGGGGCTGATCACAAACCCGACGGGAGTTGACAGCAGGTTGATCAGCACCATTGACCTATTGCGGAAGGAAGTAAATCTGATGAAATTATTCTCTCCGGAGCATGGTGTACGAGGAGATATTCAAGCGGGTGACATGGTAAGCAATTATATCGATGAGAAGTCGCAGCTTCCGGTCTTCTCCTTGTATGGCAAGAGTAAAAAGCCCTCTTATGATTTGCTTCAGGATATTGATGTCTTAGCAATAGATATTCAGGATGTGGGCTCCAGATTGTATACTTATCTATACACGATGTCCTATTGTATGCAGGCTTGTGAAGAGCAGAACATTACATTTCTTGTCTTTGATCGACCCAATCCCATCGGCGGTAACGTGGTAGAAGGAAATCTAATCCGGGAGGGCTTCACCTCCTTCGTGGGCTTGCATCCTATCCCCTATCGCTATGGCCTTACGATCGGAGAAACAGCGATCTTATTTCAAAAGGAATTTCATATCTCCTGTGATCTAAAAGTGATACCAATGGTTGGATGGACCAGAGAAATGTATTTTGAGGACACGGGACTGCCCTGGATTCTACCCTCACCGAATATGCCTACCATTGATACTGCGGTGGTTTATAACAGTACCTGTATCTTTGAGGGAACAAATATTTCGGAAGGTAGAGGAACCACAAAGCCCTTTGAATTTGTTGGTGCTCCATGGTTAGATGCAGATCGGTTAGCAGACCGTATGAATGGAGTCGGTTTGGAGGGTATCCTCTTTCGGCCGGTTTATTATACACCCAGTTTTTCTAAGCATGCAAATACTCTATGTAAGGGGGTTCAATTGCATGTGATGGATCGTAAGAGCTTCTGTGCTGTTAAAACCGGGTTATACCTGCTGGAGGAGATAAAGAAGCAATCCGGTGAGTACTTCTCATATACGGAGCCCTACACTGCCAAAGGAAAGCCAATGATCGATTATAACACAGGCAGTGATTATGTACGCACTCATGATTTTTCGGCAAGGAGCTTATATGAGGAATGGCAGCTTGAGGCAGAAGAGTTCCAGAAAAGAAAAATAAACTATCATTTATATCAATAAGCACTAAAAACCGCGAAATAAGAGTTCACATTATTTTCCTAACTTCATATGCTTTTATGAGGTGATTTGAGTGAAAGAGAAATCACTTTCACTCGGAAAGAACTCCAAAATGAAACCCATAGGAATTTCATTTTGAACTTCTTTCAGGTCCAGTTTGTGCCGCCTTTGGCGGTGGAATGGAGATACCTTGTCAACAGTGATTACGAAAAGAGAACTAAATGAGAAACAAATAAATAACGACAAGACCAATGGCTTCAGCAATATCGTTGTAGATAATGATAATAAAGAAGATAAGTAATGCATTCACAGTACTTCAGCTCTGGGCATCGGTAACGGCAACCATTGTTTTATATTCTCTAGATGACAGACGGGAAATAAGTGATATAATTAAGTAATGATATTTAAGAAGCATCACAAATTTAAGGAAACATAATTGGAGATGTCATTATGTATGATAAGATAACCCAAAAAGACGTGAAAAGAATGCAGGACGAGATCGAGCACCGTAAGCTGGTAGTCAGAAAAGAAGCAATTAAGGACGTTCAAGAAGCAAGAGCACATGGTGATCTCAGCGAGAATTTTGAGTATAAGGCGGCAAAACAATTTAAGAATCAGAATGAGAGCAGGATCCGGTATCTGGAAAGAATGATTAAGACCGCGAAGATCATCTCCGAGGATTCAAGGGAGGATGAGGTTGGTCTGAATGATAGAGTGACCTTTTATCTTCCGGAGGATGATGCGGAAGAGACTTTAAAGATTGTGACAACGGTCAGAGCAAATGCAACAAAAGGAAGAATAAGCATTGATTCACCTCTAGGCAAGGCAATGCTGCATCATAAGATCAATGATAAGGTCAGTGTCAAGGTCAATGAGAATTATTCCTATGATGTCATCATCCGTAGCATTGAAAAATTAGAGGATGATGGAACAGATGAACTGCTGAAGCACTAGATCCTCTGCTATAAGAAGGTTAAGAAAACGATAGAAAGTACGCTTCGCGAACTTTCTATTGTCATGAATTAGAGGCTGCCGCATTGTGGCAGCCTCTTCTCGTACAAGTGCGCCCGGAGGGTGTACTTAAGCAAGACATCCTTGTTGATTCGGATTTTAACATCCTGTCGGGTTTCATAAGTTCTGCTTTACCTGAGTGAAATAGATGTTATAATAATATCATTGTATAAAAATCTGCGATTATAATTACTTTTAAGGAGCCCCTAATGAAAAACAAAATTTCACAGATGCGTCCGGAATTATGGATGTTTATCATCCTAATCTCTGCAGTGGCGCTGGGTAACGGTCTTAGTGACGGCGTTTACTCAAATTATTTTAAGGAAGTTTATCAGGTCACTGCGTTCCAGAGAGGTTTTATCGAATTCCCGAGAGAGCTGCCGGGACTGCTTTGTGCATTTGTTATAGGTTTAATCGGCTTTCTTGGCGACATACGAATGGCATTCATCGCACAGATATTGGCTGCCGTAGGTGTGACCTTACTTGGTCTTTTTACTCCGACCTTTGGTGTGATGCTGATTTTTCTGTTTACGAATTCTATGGGAATGCATCTATTTATGCCACTGTCCGATTCGATCGGAATGTCACTTGCCGAGCCGGACAAAATCGGTAAACGAATGGGGCAATTCTCCAGTATAAAGGCATTGTTTGGTCTACTGGCAGCACTCCTTGTATTCTTTGGATTTCGTACCGGATTATTTTCCTTTGAGAGCAAGATAAAGTGGATTTTCTTGGTAGCAGCCGTTGCATTTGTGATCGCCATCGTCATGGCCGCACTAATGGTAGGAAAGATCAGAGCAAAGAAGACCGCTCCCCGTAGAACCAGGCTGGTATTTCGCAAGCAGTACCGTTATTATTATCTATTGACGGTATTGAAGGGAGTACAGAAGCAAATTGCATTTGTATACGGAACCTGGGTCATTGTTGATCTGCTGCTTAAGAAAGCGGATACTACTGCACTACTGACCATTATCGTAACCTTTATCTCCATCTTCTTTTTAAGCCAGCTCGGACGCTGGATGGATCGATTCGGAATCAAGAAGATGATGTATTTGGATGCATTAACCTTTATTATTATATACATAATTTATGGCTTTGTGGTCTGGGGTATCGTGGAAGGCGTACTTCCAAACCATGGCTGGTCCGTATGGTTTATCTACCTGCTGTACATCTCGGATCGCTTGTCCATGCAGATCGGTATGGTGAATTCGATTTATCTGAAATCCATTGCGATAGATCCGGAGGAGGTAACCTCGGTCCTATCCACCGGTATCAGCTTAGATCATTTTGTATCGATTACCGCAGCACTTGCAGGTGGGGTGGTCTGGGCGAACTGGGGAAGTCAATGGGTATTCTTCCTTGCAGCTGCCTTTTCTCTCGGTAATCTCTATGTTGCTATCAAGGTTCAACCGGAAAAGGAACAAGAGCAATCAAGAATAATAAGGGAACAGCTTCAAAATAAGCAGTAAAAATAGAATATGTCCGCTATTGTGAATAAACATAAGGTTATGGTTAATATTAAGCTATGATGCAAAATCAGGATAACATTACGCTTCATCAATTATTTTGTACTGATTCGCTGAAAGGAGGTAGCTTACAATTAACCAGAATCCATCTCACAGCTATTTTAAAGGCTGGTATTTTAAAAATCAGACCGAGGAGGATATCATATCCTTTATTCCGGCTTACCACATTGATAAAGAAGGGAAAGCATCTGCCTCACTTCAAGTGATTAACGCAAATGAGGCTCATCAGATATTTTATCCTTATTCGGAATTTCGATTTGCAAAGAACAGGATGATGATCCGTGTGGGGGATAACCTGTTTACCCCAGGGGGGATCCGCATTCATATCCATACAGAGAAGCTGACGGTTACCGGAAAGCTTCAATATGGGGCGTTTAGCCCGATGAAGCATGATATCATGGGACCCTTTCGGTATGTTTCCCGGATGCCTTGCTATCACAATATCTACAGTCTTGCACACAGTATACAGGGAGAGCTGATCGTAAATGGTTCACGGATCGACTTTAACCGGGGACTTGGGTATATTGAGGGGGATCAGGGCAGTGAATTTCCGACGGATTATCTTTGGACCCAGTGCAGCTGGCAGGAGGAGGACACGAATTCTCTGATGCTGTCTGTGGCAGACTTAAGGCTTGGCCCCATTTCCTTTACCGGATGCATCGGTATAATCTATTACAAGTGGAGGGAATATCGCTTTGCCACCTATCTTGGTGTCAGAATTAAAAGAATCAGCCCGACGGAGCTTTGGGTGCAGCAGGGGAAATATGAGCTGCAGGTGAAGATCTTAGAGAAGTTGGAGAATACACTTTTAGCACCGGTGAAAGGAAGTATGATTCGGACAGTTTATGAAAGCGTGGATGCCAGAATCCACTACCGTTTCACCATAGATGGAAGGGTGATATTTGACTTCATCCGGAAAGGATGCTTTGAAAGAGGATTATAGTTTACGATAGAGTGTATGGGAAGCCGCTGCCTCAGCTTAACTGAGAAGGCGGCCTTTTCTTTCGTATAGAACAGGGTATTAATATAAGATTAAGGGAGCTTTCTATCTTATGATTGACGACTATTTGTAATTTCTGTAAGATAGAAATCAATAGATAACTGCATCAACCTGTTTACAAGGGAGCAGTATAAAAAGAGTAAAAAGCCATAGGGAGGAGTAATATGTCGGAGCGTACCGTTAAGACTGCCGGTGTAATCTCGGCGGCAAAAAAGATCATAAGAAAAGAGCAGACCGATTCTTTATTACAGATTGGTTCTATCTCTGCGATTAAAAGAATCGTTCTGACCTTTCAGGTAGCAGGAATTGATCCCATCGTAGTTATTACCGGTTATCATTCGGACATCATCGAACGGGAACTTTGTGATTATGGGGTGATCTTTCTTCATAAGGAGAATTATGAGCACAGTCAATTATTTCACCTAGCAAAAATGGGACTTTCCTATCTGCAGGGGAAATGTGACAAGGTTATGTTCACTCCGGTAAACATTCCGCTGTTTAGCCCAGAGACTCTTAGAAAGATGATGGAGTGCGATGATAAAGCGGTATCTCCCTCCTATCAAAATAAAGTAGGACATCCTACATTGATTACATCGGAGCTGATACCCTCATTGCTAGATTATCAGGGAGAGGGTGGAATGCCGGGTGCTCTTGCATGCCTTGGAATCACAAGGAGAATCATCGAGGTCGAAGATGAAGGAATTATTGAGGACACGGAGCAGTTAGAATATAAATCAGACTTAATCAGAAAACATAACAGTGATATCTTTCACCCCCATCTAAAACTCAGCCTGGAGAAGGAAAATCTCTTTTTTAATGCTAAGACTAAGCTCCTGCTCACACTGATCCATGAGACCGGTTCCGTGAAGAGTGCCTGTAAAGCCATGGCACTATCCTATAGTAAGGCCTGGAAGATGTTAAACGCCCTGGAGGAGGCGGTCTCCTACCGGGTAATTTCCAGGCAGCAGGGAGGAAGCAAGGGAGGCAGGACGGAGCTTACCCCGGAAGGGGAACGGCTTCTAAAGGATTATGAGCTTTTTGAGAACAGAGTGAAGGAATATACCAGGGAGGAGTTCCGACGAATCTTTTTAGTGTGACAGCAAAAAGCCTTCTACCGGCGTATTGTACTGTAAAGGCCGGACCGAGTTGTTTTAGCAAACAATTTGCATCATTTTCCATAAAATCTTACAATAGAATCATAGAAAAATGCTTGAAAACAGAAAGGGAATCAGATGATAAAGATCTTAGCTGTAGCACACTGTATCCTGAATACCGCATCCAAAGTAACCGGTTATAATGAGTTGGAGCAGAAGGAAGAAGCAGAGCATAGGCGAAGGTTGCTGGATTATGTAAGACAAAGCAATATCCAGCTGCTTCAGAATTACAGCAATTATTTGTGGTCTTATCCTAAGCGTTGTTTGTCCGCTCATTGGAACACCAATCGGAATTGTTATTTATGGAGGTTTGACCGGAACGGTGAGTGATATTCTGGTTATGGCATTAAAGAATTCGGGAAGCAGTATCTTTGCAGCTTCATTTATTGCAAAAATCGGGAATAATCTACTGGATAAAATAGGTACCTGTGTATTAGCCTTCTTTCTGGTGAGGAGCCTTCCGGTGAGCATAAAGAGTACTATGAAAAGCTATAGCTAAGAGAAAAATATGGAAGTACACCTCCTGGAATGGGTATAGGCCTGTTCCAGGATTTTCAAATTACAGGAAATTGTCCTTTATGAGTATAGAATAGTATGAATTGATGGAAAGTGGTGACTTATGCAGGAGGAGATTATATTTTGTAAAGGAGGCGGATGTACCGCCAAATTAGGCCCGGGAATGCTGGCATCGGTTCTTGAGAAATTACCGAAGACAAAGGACCCCAATCTACTTGTTGGCTTTGACAGCTCGGATGATGCATCTGTCTATAAGTTAACGGATGAGCTGGCGATCGTTCAGACACTGGATTTCTTTCCCCCGATGGTGGAGGATCCCTACCTCTTTGGACAGATTGCCGCAGCCAATGCGCTCTCAGATATCTATGCCATGGGTGGAGAGGTTAAGACAGCTCTCAATATCGTATGTTTTCCGGAGAAGATGGATTTAAATATTCTGGGAAAGATTCTTCAGGGCGGAAGCGAAAAGGTGCTGGAAGCCGGCGGGGTACTGTCCGGGGGTCATTCCATCGTAGATACAGAGGTTAAGTACGGTTTATCGGTAACCGGAATCATTCACCCGGATAAGGTCTACAAGAATAATGATTGCCAAGAAGGAGATGCATTAATACTAACCAAACCACTGGGTGTCGGGATCGTTTGTACGGCAGAACGCATGAAGGAATGCTCGAAGGAGGCTCTGGGACTGGCGCTTCGCTCCATGACAACCCTGAACAAATATGCAGCAGAGCTACTAAAATATTATGAGGTGCATGCCTGCACGGATGTAACCGGTTTTGGATTCTTGGGTCATCTTTGTGAGATGCTTGACGATAAACAGGGAGCGATCATTGACAGCTTACAGATCCCTTATATACGTGAAGCGGTTTATTATGCTAATGAGTTCTATATCACAGCAGCAGCACAGAGAAATCGTAACCATGTTGGCGACAAAGTAGAATTTCAAAAGATACCCTTTGCGATGGAGGAGATCTTGTTTGATCCCCAGACCTCGGGAGGACTATTAATCAGTCTTCCGAAGAAGGAAGCAAAAGAGCTGCTTCCCAGAATTGAAAGTCTTGGACTTCCTTGTGGAATCGTTGGGACAGTTACGAAAAGTACCGGAACGAAGATCCTTGTTCGTTAAGTTGTAAACAAATAGTTAAAAATAGAAGAAAAGCGTAAGAATCGAAAGGAGAAGACAAATGAAGCAGACATTAGATTGCCGGGGTAAAGCATGTCCCCTGCCGGTGATAGAGACGAAGAAAGCGATAGAGCAGCTTAAGCCGGGAGATCAGATCGAGGTAATAGTAGATAACAGCGTAGCAGTTCAAAATCTTACGAAGCTGGCCAAGCAGAAGAAGCATTCGGTTGAAACTATGGAGATTGAGAAGAACCTTTTTCATGTGACACTAACAATAAATGCCTCCCTCCAGTCGGAAGAAGATGACTTAGTGAATCTAAACTGTATTCCGGATCATACGGAGGGCCCTACCGTTGTGGTGATTTCCTCGGATAAGATGGGGGAGGGAGACGTGAAACTGGGTCATATCCTGATGAAGGGTTTTCTCTATGCTCTAACCGAGCTAGAGGAGCTGCCGGAGACGGTAATAATGTATAATAACGGAGTAAAACTGGCAGCGCAGGGTTCAGAATCTCTCGCAGATCTGAAGCTTCTGGAAGAACAGGGAGTAGAAATATTGGCCTGCGGAACCTGTCTGAATCATTATCATCTTACGGAACTACTTGGTGTGGGCTCAGTCACCAATATGTATACCATAGTGGAGAAGCTCTCCAAGGCATGGAAGGTGATCAAGCCATGATAGAGAATAATCGGATTCTTGTCCGGGGTGCAGGCGATATCGCAACCGGAACGATACAGAAGTTCATCCGAGCAGGGTTTGAGGTGCTGGCAACCGAGACAGAACATCCCTCCGCGATCCGAAGACATGTATCCCTCTGTGAAGCAGTCTATGAGGGCAGCTGGACGGTTGAGGATATTACTGCTGTTCGTGCAGCATCGGTTACAGAAGCTTATGAGATAATGAAGAGCCAAAAAGTGGCGATTCTTACGGATCCGAATTGTGAATGTCTTAAGGAGGTACAGCCGATTGCCGTTGTCGATGCAATCCTGGCAAAGAAAAATATCGGTACGAACCGGGCAATGGCACCGATTACCGTGGCTTTAGGGCCCGGCTTTGTCGCAGGTGAAGATGTGGATGTGGTGATTGAGACCATGCGGGGACATAATCTTGGAAGAATTATCTTGCAGGGAAGTGCCTTACCGAATACCGGCATCCCAGGACTGATCGATGGAATCGGCAAGGAACGCGTGATTCACGCCCCTTACGGCGGCATCCTTCGTAATCGAAGGGCCATCGGCGACAATGTATCAAAAGGGGATATCATCGCTGAGATTGACGGTCAGCAAGTCATGGCAACGATCGATGGGATCCTGCGGGGATTAATTCGGGACAGTTTCCAGGTAACGGTTGGCTTTAAGATGGCAGATATTGATCCCAGAGAGTCAGAGAAGGAAAATTGCTTTACCATATCCGATAAAGCAAGATGTATCGGAGGCTCTGCACTGGAAGCGGTGTTAATGCTGAGAAATAGATGAGGTCGGACAGGCAGTAAAGGCACTTCGGATTCTGGAGGAGGAATATCGATGAGACTAAAGGTTATGCAATGCATCATCACCTTTCATTCGACTACGGAGGCGATGCAGTTCGAGCAGGCAGCCAAGGATGCGTTCCTTGGCGGGCGAATCATTCCTGTACCCAGAGAGCTTACCGCCGGCTGTGGATTAGCTTGGAAGGGTGAGTTAAGTGCGAGAGAAGCACTGGAACAGCTGATAAGGATACAGCATCTGGGCTATGACAGGATAGAGGAAATGCTCCTCTAATAAAGGAAAACTTAGAAGAGATTCAAGGAGAGGCTTATGAAGGCTTGGTATCGGAAACATGACATATGGCAGGAGACAGATTCCCTTCTGGAAGCACTTGATTTGCAGGACCTTTCAAAGGGAAGTATCGCTGTTGTCGGAGCAGGTGGGAAAACCTCCGCTATCTTTCGGATGGCGAAGGAAGCCGCTGATCAAAACAGTCGCGTCATAATTACGACCACGACTCATATGTTTCAAGAGCCTGGAGACCTTGCAGCTACGGCCGCAGAAGCTCGAGAGCTTCTCTTAAGGCAGTCGGTAGTTATCGCCGGAAGACCGGTGGAGGATGGTAAGATAACCGGACCTGCAGAGGAAGAGATGACAGGAATGGGAAAGCTTGCTGACCTGCTTCTCATCGAAGCGGACGGCTCCAAACGTCTTCCCCTGAAAGTACCGTCGGACCGGGAACCAGTGATTCCTTCGGGTACGGACCGGATATTCGTAGTGGCGGGACTAAGCGGTATCGGACATTCGATCTCGGGATGCTGTCACAGACAAGAGCTGGTCCAGTCCCTTCTGCAGACCTCCTTGGAACATATCATAGAGCCGAAGGATGTTGCGACTATGATAAGTAAGGGATATCTCACAAGAGAGTTTCGAAAAAAAATGTATCCCGTCACAGTGATCCTGAATCAAGCAGATGATGAAGCTGCAAGGGCGGCGGCAGAAGAGATAGCGGATTATCTTAAGCCATATACCTGTATTATAACAAAGTTAAAAGAAGAGTAACGAACTCATAGAGGAGGACTTGAATAATTAGTATGAGAGATTATTTTGAGCAACTAAATCATCAGCTAAACATGCAGGGCTGTGTAAACATCGGAACAGCTTTAACAGGAGAACTTCAGGGAAAGCATCTGATCTGGGAAGGGGACACCCTTCTCTACAGTGATGAGGAGATTACACTTTGGAACAGGCATGTACCCGGGCTGAAGGATGCAGTTCCCGGTAAAATCACGGAGATTCTGGGAGACCGTTTCTTTGTGGAGAGGATCACCTCTGCACCCAAGTTGATTATCTTAGGGGGAGGACATATCAGTGCCCCTTTAGTACAGATCGGAAAACTTCTTGATTTTGAAGTAACCGTAATAGATGACCGCCCGGAATTTACAGGCAGGGATCGATTTGCGGATGCTGACCTTGTTCTCTGTATGGATTATGATCAAGCCTTTGAGAAGCTTCCTGAATATAAAAATAGTTATTATGTGGTAGTAACCCCGGGGCATAAGAAGGATCTTCAGTGTGTAACGAATATATTGAAGCGAAGCTATGCTTATGTTGGTATGATCGGCAGCAGAGGTAAGGTTGCAAAAGTGCTTCAATCGTTACAGGAGATGGGATATTCGAAAGAGAAGCTGGAAGAGCTGCATGCACCGATCGGACTGATGCTCGGTGGGCAGACGCCGGCTGAGATCGCGGTGAGTATCGCTGCACAATTAGTTCAGGTGCGTAATTTGGTTCCGACCGGTACCATCGAGGAGGATATTCGTCTGGAGGTAGCCAGAAATAAATCGCCAATGGTCCTCACAGAGATCATCAGTAAGACAGGGTCCTCGCCGAGAGGTGTCGGAAGCAGGATGTTAGTACTGAAGGATGGCTCGATCCGAGGGACCATCGGAGGTGGCTCCGTAGAGTATGCAGCGATTCAGAAGGGGCTTTCTATGCTTCATTCAGGAGAACTCTTTACCGTGGAGGATTACATTCTCTCGGATACGGAGGGAGCAACTCTTGGTATGATCTGTGGAGGCAATATCAAGGTAATTTTTGAACAGATCATCGAGTGAAAGCAAGTTGTTAAGGTTATTAAGCAAAAGTATGGAGGTAGCGATGGAACAGGTTAGAGTACAGGATGCAATCGGAATGGTATTATGTCATGATCTCACAGAGATTATACCGGGAGAACGAAAGGGTGTTGCGTTCAAGAAGGGACATATCATAGAAGAAAAGGACATCGAGAAGCTCCTTGATATCGGGAAGAAGCACATCTATGTGTGGAATCTGGAGGATGGTTATGTACATGAAAACGATGCTGCGGCAAGGATGATACAGGCCGCGTGCGGTTCGGGACTCACCTTTTCTGAGGTGAAGGAAGGTAAGATTGAGTTCAGGGCAGAGAAAAAGGGTGTTGTGAAGATCAATAAGGAGGCACTGTTTCGTGTCAACGCCCTGGAGGATATCTGCTTCTCAACGATCCATGGAAATAAGCAGATAGAGGAAGGCAGGCTGATCGGAGGCTGCCGTGTGATACCGCTAGTTGTAGAAGAGGATAAGCTGGCTAAATTTGAGCAAATCTGCAGTCAGAACGGGCCCATTGTTGAGGTTAAGACCTTTCGTCAAACCAGAATCGGTATCGTAACCACCGGCTCTGAGGTGAAGGAAGGACGAATCGCGGATAAATTCGGACCGGTGTTGAAAAATAAAGCAGCAGAGACTGATTCTGAGGTGATCGGACAGATCTTTACCGGCGATGAAAAGGAAGAAATCGTAAAAGCAATTGAGCATTATGTCGCTCAGGGAGTGGATCTGATCGAGGTGACCGGAGGAATGAGTGTGGATCCTGACGATATGACACCCTCGGCAATTAAAAGCCTTGGAGGCGAATTTGTTACCTACGGCGCTCCGGTACTTCCCGGCGCCATGTTCTTACTCAGCTATGTCAAAGGGATTCCGGTGGTTGGTCTTCCAGGCTGTGTCATGTATGCAAAGCGATCCATCTTTGATCTGGTGGTTCCGCGTCTGCTCATCGGTGAACGGCTCACCCGCGAGGACTTTATTCAGCTGGCTTATGGCGGGCAATGCGTAAATTGTGCCGTATGCACCTATCCGGATTGTGGCTTTGGGGCTTAGCGAGAACAGGAGGTGCGTGATGAAGGAATTAACACATTTTGATCAAGGCGGAAATGCGATTATGGTAGATGTATCCGAAAAGGAGAGCACCACACGAACTGCAATCGCAAAGGGTACCATTCGTGTCAGCAAGGAAGTATTTTCAGCCATCAAGAGCGGAACGGTGAAGAAGGGCGATGTACTTGGAGTAGCTAGAATAGCGGGAATCATGGGTGCTAAGAGGACCTCTGAGCTGATTCCCATGTGCCATATACTTGCACTGGAGAAATGCAGTGTAGACTTTGAATTGAAAGAAGAGCTTCTGGAGGTGGAGGCTACCTGCCTGGTAAAGACCACCGGTAAGACAGGAGTCGAGATGGAAGCATTAACCGGGGTCAACATTGCATTGCTGACGATATACGATATGTGTAAAGCCATTGATAAGAAGATGGTGATCAACCAAGTCTATCTCAGTGAAAAGACTGGCGGAAAGAGCGGCGATGTGGTAAATTTCCCGGAGAACCTGCGCTGAGAATTGTGAAGAGTGGTCGATCGTCATAAGTTAGATATTAGCAGATCGGAGAAAAATAGAGAATATGAATCAAACGGGAATTGTGAGAGCAGTGTGCATCAGTGAAAAGCGTGGCACACAAAAGATTAATATCAAAACAGCAAAGTTCCTAACCGATTATGGGATTGAGAACGATGCACATGCTGGTAATTGGCATCGTCAGGTGAGCTTAATCTCCTATGAGAAGATTGAAGATTTCAATGCGAAGGGTGCCCAGGTAGAAGACGGCGCCTTTGGCGAGAATCTCATCGTAGAGGGAATAGACTTTCGTATCCTTCCGGTTGGAACCAAACTGGAGTGTAATAACGTACTTCTTGAGATTACACAGATCGGAAAGGAATGTCACAGCCATTGTCAGATCTATGAGAAAATGGGTGAATGCATCATGCCAAAGGAGGGGGTATTTTCAAGGGTCCTTCAGGGAGGCACAATAAATACAGGGGATGTGATGAGAATTGTATAGAGTAGGAATTATAACGGCAAGCGATAAAGGAAGTGTCGGTGAGAGACAGGATCTGAGCGGAGCTAAAATTAAGACTATCGTTGAGGAACACGGCTATCAGGTGGACTTCTATCAGATCTTACCCGATGAGAAGAGCATCTTGCAGGAGACGATGAAGAAACTATGTGATGAGTATCAGGTGGACCTCCTTCTTACGACCGGTGGAACCGGATTCTCGGTAAGGGATGTGACCCCGGAGGCAACTACTTCCATTGCGGAGAGAATGGTGCCCGGAATCGCAGAAGCGATGAGGGCGTATTCTATGACCATAACGAAAAGAGCGATGTTAAGCAGAGGGGTTGCTGCGATTCGAAAGAGCACACTGATCATCAATCTGCCCGGAAGCCCGAAGGCAGTGGAGGAGAGCCTCACTTATTTCATCGATGAGCTGCAGCACGGCCTGGAGATACTTAAGGGGGAAGCCGGAGAGTGTGCCAGATAAATGTTTCGGATGAAGTTCAATTTTCATGGGCATAGTTCAAACGTTGGTTGGCATGAAAATTATGCTTCATAATGTGCAGGCTGTAGAAAGGCGTGAGAATATTATGCAGGATAAATTAAATCGAAGGATCGATTATATCAGAATCTCTGTGACCAATCATTGTAATCTTCGCTGTTGCTATTGTATGCCGGAAGCGGCAGGGGATTTCCTGAGTCAGGAGCAGCTGATGACCTGCGAGGAGATCGTAACCGTAACAAAGCTTATGGCTAGAAACGGTATCAAGAAAGTGAAGTTGACCGGAGGAGAACCTTTGCTTCGTGAAAATCTTACGGATATTGTTCGCGCACTTAGAGCTATTCCACAGATTGAGCAGGTTACCTTAACTACCAACGGGGTTTTATTAAAGGAGCAGATGAAGGGGCTTGTCGAAGCAGGGATTAGCTCCCTTAACATCAGTCTGGACACCAGAGACCCGGAGAGCTTTCAAAGGATTACAAAAAGACAACGATTTGATCAGGTATGGGAGGGAATCTGTGAGGCCTTACGTTATCCGGAGATTGCCCTTAAGATCAATACGGTACCGATTGACAGCAGCAAGGAGAATATCCTAAAGATGGCTGAGCTGGCAAGGGATCATAAGCTGGCAGTCCGATTTATAGAAATGATGCCGATTGGATATGGAGTGAATTATCAGCTTTACAATGAGGAACAGATCAAAGTTATTTTAGAGGAATCGTTCGGTAAGCTGCTTCCTCTGTCAAGGAGTGTTGGAAACGGCCCGGCAAGATACTTTGAAGCAGAGGGTTTCGCTGGGAAGATCGGTTTCATCAGTGCTGTCTCCCATAAATTTTGTTCCGATTGCAATCGAGTCCGCCTCACCTCGGAAGGGCTTCTCAAGACCTGCCTGCAATACGAGGGCAGACTGAATCTGAAGGAGCAGCTGCGACAGGGTGTCTCCGAAGAGAGACTGGAGCAGCTGATCATTGAGGAAATCTACAGAAAGCCCTGTGGGCATCACTTTTTTGAAGAGATTACAGATAAGGATGAGAAAAAGCTTCTGGGTGCAATCGGAGGTTAAGGGGGGATATAAGAAATGAAACACTTTTTGGCACTATTTTTATGCGTTATACTATGTATGGGGATGCTGTCCGGCTGCAGCACGAAGAAAGAAGAAAAAACAGAGCTGCAGGTATTTATTGCAGCAAGCCTGAAAACGGTTATGACTGAGATTGTGGAGGTCTATCAGAAGGATCATCCTAATGTATCGATCATCTTGAATGCGGACAGCTCAGGTAAACTGTTGACTCAGATCGAGGAAGGCTATGCTTGTGATATCTTTTTCTCTGCGGCGCAGAAGCAGATGGATCAGCTGGAAGCAGATGGTCTTGTGGTAGACGGGAGCAGAAAGAATGTTGTTAATAACCAGCTGGTGGTGCTTACCGGTAAGGATAGCAAGACAAAGGTCACCGGATTGGAGGATCTAAGTAATGCCTCCAGTATCGCAATGGCTGATGGCAGTGTTCCGGCAGGACGTTATACCAGACAAGCATTAACAAAGCTTGGAATTCTTCCGGAAAGTGAAGATGTATCCAAGGTCACAACGCAGGAATTATCAGCCGCTCTGGGAGGAGTAGAGATCAGTGAGCAGGGCAACGTAAGTAAGGTACTGATCGCGGTTGCTGAAGGCTCTTGTGAGGTTGGAACCACCTATTATTCCGATACCTACGGTTATGAGGATAAGGTAGAGATTCTGCAGACAGTGAGCTATGACCTTACCGGCAATATCATCTATCCGGTCTGCCGTGTCATCAATAAAGAAGCTTCCCTGACACAAAATAGGGCGGCAGATGAGTTCCACCAATTTATTATATCAGATACAGCCAGAGAGATTTTTGGACAGTATTATTTTGACACCGATGTGGAGTAGTTCGTTATATGACAGGTAGGGTGAAACATAATCCCGGTATATAAAGTAGGGATACATAGGTAAGATATAAATATAGTCTGGACAGATAAAGTAAGGTCCAATGATAGCTAAGAGGAAGGAGTGAGCAGTATCGAAAGAGTAATTCAATTATTGCAGGAGCTGGACTTTAGTCCCTTGTTTATCTCCTTAAAGACAGGCATAGTAGCAACGATCATCTCCTTCTTCCTTGGAATCTATGCGGCCAGAAAGGTCTTGAACGCCGGTCCGAAGGGGAAGGCGATAGCGGACGGATTCTTAACACTGACCTTGGTTCTTCCTCCCACAGTGGTTGGCTTTATTCTTCTATTGATCTTTAGCCTTCGACGGCCAGTCGGCTCCTTTCTGTATGGAACCTTTGATATAAAAGTGGTTCAGAGCTGGCTTGGTTGCATCATCGCAGCCACAGTCATTGCCTTTCCGCTGATGTACCGGAATGCAAGAGCTGCCTTTGAGCAGGTGGATGTGAATCTAATCTATGCAGCAAGAACCCTTGGAATGTCCGAATGGAAAGTGTTCTGGAAGGTTGTGATGCCGTCTGCCGGACCGGGGATTGCCTCGGGAACAATACTCACCTTTGCCAGGGCCCTTGGGGAATACGGAGCAACCTCTATGTTAGCCGGTAATATCCCCGGAAAGACAGGCACCATATCTCAGAGGATTGCCATGGTCATTCAGGACGGAGATTATGTCACGGCAGGCTTTTGGGTGGTGGTAATCAGTGTTATTGCCTTTGCAATCATTGTATCTATGAATCTGATTGCTGCGAGGAATATAAAAAATACGAAGCGATGGTAGAAGGTATGTCATTAGAGGTAGCGATCAAAAAGAAGCTTTCCGGATTTACGTTGGAAGTAGAATTGAAGAATGCAAATCAAAGAATCGGTATTCTGGGTGCTTCCGGAGCCGGTAAAAGCCTGACGCTAAAGTGTATCGCAGGAATCGAGAAGCCGGATCAGGGTAGAATCCTGCTGGATGGCAGGGTGCTCTTTGATTCGGAGAAAAGGATCAATCTATCCCCACAACAACGCAGCGTCGGGTACTTGTTCCAAAACTATGCTCTTTTTCCAACGATGACGGTGGAGGAGAATATCGGAATTGCCATTCGCGAATCAAAAGAAGTAAAACGGCAGATGGTAGCTCAAAAGATGCGAGAATATCGATTGGAAGGCTTGAGGTCACGTTATCCGTCTGAATTATCCGGCGGACAGCAGCAACGAGTCGCTCTGGCTCGAATGCTAGTCAGCAATCCTAAGATGATTATGTTAGATGAACCATTTTCTTCCCTGGACAGTTATCTGAAGGAGTTATTGCAGCAACAGCTGATCGATACCCTAGCCGATTATCAGGGAGATGTTCTTATGGTCACCCATAGTCAGGAGGAGGCTTATCGTTTCTGCGAGAAGCTTCTGATCCTCCATAACGGGAGAAGCATCATGACCGGGGATACCAAGGAGCTGTTTGAGCATCCGATAAAAAAGGAAGCGGCGAGATTAACAGGCTGTAAAAATATTTCGGCAGTGCGAAGACTTGACCAATATACACTCGAAGCAGTCGATTGGGGAATCCACCTGACTCTGCAGCACGAGATCCCGGATTCTATACGTTATGTGGGGGTTCATGCCCTGGACTTCGTTCCCTTCTGGGAACAGCCTGAGAAGAACTTTATTCCATTTACACTGGCAGGACAAGGAAGTCTGCCAATGGAAGAGCATTTCTTTATCCGCTCGCTTAATTCAGACTCGGAGGAAAATATAAGTTGGTTTATCCGTATAGACCGAATGGAGGAATTTGCGAAAAAAGGTTTACCGGGTTATCTTTATCTTCCGGAAGAGAAGCTCCAATTATTGGAGGAATAACCATAATAAATCAGCCCACAATGGTGATGGTATACTACCCTATATAGGATATTGAAATATAACAATTCCTGTATAGAGACAGCATATCATTACCTTGTGGGCTTTTTTGTTAACTCAGCACTTTCATTGACTTTTGGCACTCGAATCTTATAAATTAAGTTCTGATTTCTTAAATAAAGTATGTTTGATACAATAACAAACTATCTGGTAAATTTCTCAATCTCGCTTTCCTTTCGTTTGGACGTCCCGTCACCGATATCTACAAACTTAGGGTTTTTGGCAAGATCAATGGAATCGGTAGTTCTGGTGAAATGCTCATCATAAGACATAGAATTCATTTTTTTAATTATTTTTTTGGAAGAACCTTTATCCTCTTTTTTAAACATATTAACCACCTCCGTATTATCAATATATCACTTTTTTTATTTTGTTTCAATACTACCCAGTCTATGCAGAAGCAGGAAATATTGTTATTTTTTTGTAAAATAGTATACGTAAACAATGGATGCCTAGAACCGAATATGAATAGATTATACTCATTTGTGAAATGATGTAAGCAGAAGACCAATCGAAAGGAAGTAATACATTATGCAATTCCATCATTATCGATGCCCTATCTGCAACCATACCGATCTGACCTTGCGATATGAGGCAAGCTATGTTTATTCCTATGTACTTGATGAGGACGCACCGGGTCATAAGAATACAGAGGAGTTTTTATCCTTTTTATATGATAAACGCGAGCAGACAAGTTCAAGAACCTTTATTGAGTGTAACGGGTGTGGAACGCAGTATCCGTATCCGTTTATCAACGGGGTTTTAGAGGCTGCAAAAGAATGAGTCCTCAGTTATAATTTACTTCTAATGAAATTATTTTACAACTGTGTTATACTTGCCATAGAAAACAGTATCTGATGAGATCAGAAATCACTTGGGGAGGATGCACATGAATATAAAGAAGCTGGTAGGAGCATTATTACTGATTAATCTGCTCCAGTTTTTTGTTGGACTTATACTGATTGTGACATTGGGGGAAACGATTATTCATGAAATCAGTATCTATATGTATCTGTCCATTGGTTTGATGCTGTTTGGCAGCCTGATTACAATTATTGGATTATACTTTGCTATCCGTTATAAAAACGATAATATGACGGAATCAATTCAAAATCTTGAGGAGCTGAATACGAAGCTTAGAGAACAAAGACATGATTATCTGAATCATTTTCAAGTCATCTACGGACTGATGGAACTAGGAGAATACGAGGAAGCGAAGAACTATATTGATCCGGTCTTTAAGGATCTCATGAAGGTCAGTAAGGCACTTAAGACAGCGCAGCCTGCGGTCAATGCATTGCTACAGGCCAAGATCAGTGCAGCGGAGCAAAAGAACATAGATCTGTATCTGGAGGTACGCTCAGAGCTTAAGAAATTACCACTGGAGGCTTGGAATCTCTGTAAGGTGTTAGCCAATATTATCGATAATGGAATCACAGCCTTATCAGAGGTCGAGCACGAACGCAGTATTCACCTTGAGATTGGCGAGGATAAGGATAACTATACTTTTCTAGTTTATAACAATGGTCCGCGGATTCCGGAGAGTACCTTAGATAATATCTTTAAACAAGGCTTTTCCACCAAGAAGGAGGAGGAGCATGGGATGGGATTATTTATTGTGGCGAAGATCATCCGAGAAGCAGGAGGAACGATCTCTGTATCCTCGGACCCAGATAAAACAAGCTTTTTATTTACCCTGCCGAAGGTAGGGTAATGCACTACTAATAGCTGGGAAATAATCGCCGACAGGCTGTTTCAGGATGGATTAAGCAAAAGCCATGGCAGGGAGCTGATATTTTAAAAGCCGATTATGACATTACATCACTTCGAATGTATAAGTTAATGAATATGTATTTTCTTTTTTTGAATTTGTTGTATAGTAAGAATTAGATAGAAGGCAAAGATCTTCAAAAATTCTTGTAGGAAAGGAGAATTCATATGTTCGGTGAGATGGGTGTTACATTAATCATAGCGATTATTCTTTTTATCGCAGGCTTTATCTTATTGGGAATCGAGATGGTGATACCGGGCTTTTCTGTTCCGGGAGTATCCGGAATTATATGTCTGGTGATAGCGATTTTCCTGGTTTCGGATTCCTTCATCGAGGGGGCTGTCATAGCTCTGATCATCCTTGCACTGTTGGGCATTATGTTTGCAATAATATTAGGACTATTGTCAAAGGCAAAATTAAAATCGCCTATAATACTGAAGGATGAGCAGAACAAGGAAAAAGGCTTCATCAGTTCCAATGACCTGAAGTATCTGCTCGGTAAGCAAGGAATCGCAATTACGGATCTGAGACCAAGCGGTACCGCTAATTTTGACGGAATTGATTTTGATGTTATTTCCGAAGGAAAATATATCTCAAAGGATACCAGGCTAGTAATTTATAAGGTACAAGGCTCGAAACTGATTGTGAAACAGCTAAATTAAGAATACAAATGCATGAGAAATGATTTACCAAGCAAGATTTTTACTCTGTAACTATAAAAATAACTACATAGAAAGAAGGATTTGATTATGCCAGAAACCATTGGATTAATTATTTTAATCGGTATCATTAGCTTATTAATTGTATTATTTTTCACCTTTGTACCGGTGGGTTTATGGATCAGCTCCCTTGCTGCGAATGTCAAGGTCAGCATATTTAACCTGATCGGTATGCGTCTGAGAAGAGTAATACCCTCCAAGATCGTGCTTCCTTTGATTAAGGCGATCAAGGCAGGCTTATCGGTGAATGTTAACCAGTTGGAGGCGCATTATCTGGCCGGCGGTAATGTAGACAGTGTGATAAATGCACTGATCGCTTCAGAAAGAGCTGGGATTGAACTTCATTTTGAAAAAGCAGCAGCCATTGACCTTGCCGGAAGAGATGTATTCGATGCGGTAAGAATGAGTGTTAACCCGAAGGTGATTGAGACCACGAATGTATCGGCGGTAGCAAAAGATGGAATCGAACTGCTTGTTAAGGCAAGAGTAACTGTACGCGCTAACTTAGAGAGATTGGTCGGCGGTGCGGGTGAAGCAACGATACTTGCGAGAATAGGTGAAGGTATCGTTACAACTGTAGGCTCGGCAAATTCTCACAAAGAGGTGCTGGAGAACCCCGATGATATCTCTAAACGTGTGCTTAGCAAGGGGCTTGACTCCGGAACAGCCTTTGAGATTCTTTCTATTGATATTGCAGACATCGATGTAGGCAGAAATATCGGAGCACAGCTGCAGACTCTTCAGGCAGAAGCAGATAAAAATATTGCTCAGGCGAAAGCGGAAGAGAGAAGAGCAATGGCAGTTGCAAAGGAACAGGAGATGCGTGCTTATGTTGTTGAAGCAGAAGCAGAGGTTCCGAAGGCAATGGCATATGCGCTAAAAGAAGGTAAGCTTGGTGTCATGGATTATTATGATATGCAGAATATTAAGGCAGATACCAAGATGAGAGAGAAGATCTCTGAAACATCCAGAAAGCCTATCGTTGAAGATAAAAAATAATAATTAATTCAAAGTAATCGAGGTGAAGGCCTATGTATTATAATAAATCATCCATGGACCGACTAAGTCAATTTGCAAAAGCATCTAAGAATTTATTGCTCTACGGAAGTTCGGGTTCAGAAGATAAACCGAAGATGAATTATCAGGTAAAGGTAGAGCCAAAGCCTGTGGAAGAGCCGTCTGTAGTGGATACTGTTGTTGTAACGGTGGCGGAAGCAAAGACAAAAACACCGGAATCAGATAAGATCACTCAGGCAGACTTACAGCAGGCAATTATCTGGTCTGAGATACTTGGAAAACCTATGTGTAAGCGTAGAGAGAGAAGAACTTATGGCAATTAAAGTGATCTTGGTGGATGATGAAAGCGGCGTTCGTAAGCTTCTGCAGAAGATTATCGAACGTAAGGAAGGCTTTGAGATCGTCGGTGAATGCGATAATCTGGAGGATGTACTGGCATTGTTTGCGAAAACAAAAGCGGAGGTCGTCTTCCTGGATATTGAGATTAATGGTGCAAATGGTCTGGAGTGTGCGAAGGCGATTGCAGACCTGGAACCAAAGACAAAGATTATCTTTGCAACGGCACATTCTGAATATATGTCTGATGCGTTTGAGGTATATGCCTTTGATTATCTGATAAAGCCCTTCAATGTAGAGCGGGTATACCAGACCTTGGACCGGATCAAGTCATTTGCTGCACCGGACCGAAAGGAGAATCTGGATAAGATAATCAAATATGAACGAGGTCTGGAAAAATTGTTGGTAAAAGGCAAAGAAAGCATGAGCTTTGTGGATATCAACGACATTATTCTGGTTCAGAGGGAGAACAGTTCAACCGTGATATATACGAGAAAAGATTCCTTTCATACCTCAGCAAGTCTTAGTGATATTGAGGCAAAGCTGGATACAGAGCAGTTTATGCGAAGTCATAAATCCTATCTGATCAATATATCTCAGATTAAGAAAATTGAACCCTACGGCAGATGGACTTATATCGTAACCTTTAAAGACATTGATAAGGATGCCTTGATGACGGCAGAAAAGTTCGAAGAGATTAAGAAGCGTTTCCTGTAAATGCAATGAAAGAAGATATACTTATTGACCTGTCAGAGCTGTTGTAAAACATCGAAATTCATGAACTGTGGCATTATATTAATCACAATTATTGAATTCCTGATTTATAACAGCTCTTTTTATGTCTTAAAATTAATGAAGATAGTGCTTTAAAAGTGCTTGTCCCATGGAATATCAAAGGGTATAATGGTAATAATAACCAGAGGAGACAGATGGTAAGAAAAATCCTTAGGAGTTGTTAAAATGGGAAATCGGAGTAGTATGAAAGAAAAAATAAAAGAGAGCTTTAAAGGAATAGACCTTATTATTGTCATCACTATGACCCTATTGATATGCATTGGCTTGTTTTGTGAAAGACAGGCATTTATGCTGAGTGAGGAGCAAAATTCAATATTTATTAAGCATTTGGCGGGGGTTATTCTCGGGTATGTTATGATTGCAGTAATCCTTCTGGTGGATTATCATTTTATCTGCAGGCTATCCTTTCTCCTATATCTATTCATGATAGCTGTCTTAGGCTATACTTTGGTTGCCGGAAATAATCTGAATAATGTGAAGAGATGGGTGATGATTTTAGGCATTCCTTTTCAACCCTCTGAGCTTACTAAAGTTGTGCTGATCCTTTTCCTTGGGTTTTTATGCAATCATTTTAAAGATAAATTAAATCGATTCTATGTACTGGTGATTCTGGCTGTGGTGGCGGCAATACCGGTAGGACTTATATTACTTGAGCCACATTTAAGCTCCAGCTTAGCAATCCTTTTTATATTCGGCATTATTGTATATTCCTCCGGAATCACCTATAAGGTAATTGGTACAGCCTTGGCGATGATATTACCAGTGATAGCAGTCATTTTTATCAGCGTAGCGGTATTTAAGGTGGATATCCCATTTATTGAGGAGTATCAGATCAAAAGAGTCCTATCTTTTCTGTCGACGGATGAGAGCGATGCCCTGAGCGGAGATTATCAGCAAAATCAATCCATTGCGGCGATAGGTTCTGGCGGCCTGCATGGTAAAACCATATCCTTAGAGTCAGATCAGACTAGAACAACTAGAGCATATCAGAACATCTACGCAAAAGAAAGTGATTTTGTCTTTGCAATTGTCGGTGAGGAATTTGGCTTCCTTGGCAGCTTCGTTATTATTCTTCTCTATGCTCTTTTAATCTTCCGATGCATCTTAATCTCAACTCGAACTTCGGAATATATGGGGAGAATTATATGCATGGGGGTATCTTCTTATCTAATCTTTCAAATTTTTGTAAATATTGGGGTAGCTACAAAGCTTTTGCCCAATACCGGTTTAACTTTGCCATTTATCAGTTATGGATTAACTTCTTTAATCAGCTCGATGATTGCAGTGGGACTTGTGATTAATGTTGGTGTAGGACGAAGCTATAAAGGAAAGCGGAAGTGATTCAGGTGTTATAAGATAGACAAGTGACGAAGGTAAATATCGTGCATAGGTATACATCTGGTTTGCCTTTCCCTCATGCGGAATAAGTCACCCGCATTCGGCCGGTCTGCACCATCTGCATACCTATACACGATATTTACCATTATACTTTACATATGACTTATGACATCTGAATCAATGATAGGTTTTTATAGAAATAACATTAAGGAGATCGATAGGCATGCTTGCACTCATTGCTGCAGTGTCAAAAAATAATGTGATTGGAAATAAAGGTGTAATCCCGTGGAAAATAAAAGGAGAGCAAAAGCGCTTTAAGGAACTGACGACTGGCAAGACGGTTATTATGGGAAAGCGGTCCTTTGAAGAAATCGGAAAGCCCTTACCGAATAGAAAGACCATTGTTATAACGAAGACGACAAGCTATGAGGCCGAGAACTGTATCACACTCGGATCTCTTGCGGAAGCGATTACTTACGTTCGGGATGAGGAAGCATACGTAGCCGGTGGAGAACAGCTGTACCGGGAAGCCCTTCCCTTGGTGGATGTGATGTATCTGACCAGGATAGAACTTGAAGTAGAGGGTGACACCTATTTTCCACATTTTAAGGAAGAGGAATTTGAACTTGTCTCGGAGGAGTGCTTCGAGGGCGAGATACCATATCGGTATCAAACCTATATAAGACGAAGTAAAGTAGATATTCAATCATACACGGACAAACAGGGTACCCAGTATCAATATCTGGGCAGGAGCGAGGATCTGGCACTTCGTTATGCTTCATCGGAGGATGCAGATCAGTTATGTCTTTGGTGGAATGATGGAAAGATTATGGCGCATGCCGGCTTTCCCAATGGACTGAATACGACAATAGGTGCTATTCGAGAGCAAATTAACAGTGAGGATAAAAATCGTCGCAGAATGATAATTGAGATCGATGGGAAGGCGGCTGGAGAGATGAGCTATCGCCTCTATGATTCTACTGCTGAAATCGGGATTAAAATATGTGATACTTCTTATCAGGAGCATGGATATGGAACGAATGCTTTGAAGCTTCTAATCGAATATCTGTACACATCGAAAGATGTGGATAAGATCGTATTAGATACAAATCTAAATAATACGAGAGCCCAGCATGTCTATGAAAAGATAGGTTTTACTAATACCGGGCTTCATATGGATGCCTGGAAGGATCAGCTTGGTCATCTTCAGTCCTTTGTTGATTATGAACTTACTAGGGAGGATTATTATCATAAAAATAGTAATCACAGGAACTTTGAAAATCTAAAATAAACGAAAATCCCGAATTTTCAGATACTTATAGGTCTATTTTATCATGACCTACAGCCTTTATATTCGTTGACTTTAAAATTATTATGGAATAAAATTTTACATATGGGATTGGATGATAACTTCATGGAAGAAGCAATAAAGCAAGCTTTTTTCATGAAGTTTTTACCGTTATCGAGATTTGGGAGAGAAGATACAGCGAATAATGCAAAAACTTTCTCTGGTATAAAATGGACAAAGGCAGGGTAATTAATGAAAAAGATTGAATTGTCGGAGGGAATTCTCCAATATATATTTGATCCGGTGGAACACACTCTATACGGTAATAATGTAATAGCAATTCTTAATGAGGATAAGGCAATGATCATTGATACCGGGATGGCGTTTCAGACGGAGGAAGTAATCACAGATCTGAAGGAAGCCGGAATCACCATAGACGGCGTAATAATTTCTCATTTCCATGAGGAGCATATTCAAGGGCTTAAAATATTGTCTGGTATCACCGTATATGGCAGTAGCTATTATCAAGAAACGCTGAAGCAGTGGATGGGAACAGTCGATCAAACGTATTATGCGCCTACGGTAAGGGTTGAAAAGAATCTAAAGATTATCTTTGGAGATCATACCATAGAGCTAATTCATAATCCGGGACATTCTCTCTGTACTTTGTTTGTAAAGTTGGATGAAAAATACCTTTATATTGCGGATGAGCTTATGTACGGAGTGAATGGGGCGCCCCTTCTTCCCAGCGTTACCAAGAATGATATCATTAATCATTATGTCTCGGTCCACAATTTGACTAAACTAAGCAACTATATCTTTATACCGGGTCATGGCAACATAATAGCAGAGCCGACGAAGATCATCTCAGATGTGAAGAATGTATGCCGTTATTTATGTGAAATACTAAGCCACGATGAGCAGATTACAGTAGAGCAGGCAACCAAAGACTGTACCTGTACTTATTTACACACAGAGTGGCACGAAAACGTATATAAATAAGTTTTTTCATACGAAGAGGCTGTTTCAAAGCATGTATGATTTGTTTTATGAGGAGTTACTTACTCGAACAAACCATAGGTTTTGAGACAGTCTTTTTTTTGCATTATACACAATTGATATTCTATTTACTTAAATTGGTAGAAAAAAAGTGTTGACGAATTCTTATTTTAATAGTACACTTTAACCATTAAAAGCGTTAAAGCTTTAAAGTGTAATAGTGAAATAATGGTAATAAATACATAATTTAAGAGGAGGATTTGTTCTAATGAGAATAAAAAAAATAATCGCCGGCTTATTAGTAACGGCAATGTCTACCATAATACTTACTGGCTGCAGTGCCAAGGATGAGGTGTTTCACATTGGTGTGAACCAATATGTTACCCATGCGGCGCTAGACGCCAGCTATAAGGGCTTTGTAGATGCTTTAGCCGATGCGGGATACATAGACGGAGAGAATATCAAGATTGATCTTCAGAACGCACAGGGAGATCAGGCTACCGCAAGCACTATCGCAACAAAGCTGGTGAATGATAACAACGACCTTATCCTAGCAATTGCTACTCCTTCTGCACAGGCGGTTGCCAATGCTACCAAGGATATTCCGATTCTGATAACCGCAGTTACGGATCCTGCAGGCTCCGGCCTGGTTGCCACAAATGATGCCCCCGGAGGAAACGTATCCGGTACCTCGGACTTGACTCCGATAAAGAATCAGATTGAGCTATTAACCAAGCTTGTGCCGGATGCAAAAAATATAGCTATTTTATACTGCTCCAGTGAGAGTAATTCAAAAATTCAAGCAGAGATTGCCGTAGAAGCAGCAACCGAGCTGGGACTTACAACGACGGATGCCACAGTATCCAACTCCAATGAGATTCAGCAGGTGGTACAATCTTTAGTCGGTAAGGTAGATGCAATCTATACTCCCACCGACAACATCATCGCTTCCGGTATGCCAACGGTCGCTCTTGTGGCAAATGATAACGGAATTCCGATTATCTGTGGTGAAGAAGGAATGGTGGATGCTGGAGGTCTTGCTACCTACGGTATCGATTATTATAAGCTTGGCCGTATCACCGGCGAGCAGGCAGTGAAGATTATCAAGGGGGAAGCAACGACCGATAAGATGCCGATTGAATATCTGCCGGATGATCAGTATGCACTGAAGATTAATGAAGAGGTAGCTACGAAATTAGGAATTACGATTCCTGCGGATTTACATTCCAAATAAGCAGATACAATAAATCAAAGAAATAGTTTGAATGAGAGGCTGATGCATGTATTTGGCAACAGCCTCTCATTCAAGACAAGATCAAACAGTAAGCAGAATAGTCCTGCGCAGGAACAGAAAGGAAATAATAGATATGAATATCGTTATGGCTATATTCGGTGCAGTATCGCAGGGATTAACCTGGGCGATCCTGGCTCTGGGAGTTTACCTGACCTTCCGAATACTCAATTTTGCGGATATGTCCTGTGAGGGCAGCTTTGCCCTAGGGGGGAGCATCAGTGCGGTGCTGATGGTAAATCATCAGTGGAATCCCTTTGTAACGCTCATCATTGCCATTCTTGCAGGTATGGCAGCAGGCTTTATTACCGGTTTTCTACATACAAAATTAAAAATACCTGCTATTCTGTCCGGTATCCTTACGATGATAGGTTTGTATTCGATCAATCTCAGGATTATGGGTCAGGCAAACACCTCCTTGATCGGACAAAGTACAATTATCTCCATCTTTAAGGAACTATTGCCGCAGGCAAAGGAGCTTGGCATCAAGGATTCCACACTACAGACCTGGGTGACGATGGGGGTAGGACTGGTATGTATCCTCGCAGTCATTGCTATCCTCTACTGGTTCTTCGGAACGGAGATGGGGTGCTGTATTCGTGCAACAGGTAACAACGAGAATATGGTTCGCGCTCAGGGCGTGAATACCGATAAGATGAAGATATTTGGTCTGGTTCTAAGTAATGGATTAATTGCCCTATCCGGTGCGCTGGTAACTCAGAGTCAAGGCTATGCAGATGTAAGCATGGGTGTCGGAGCCATCGTTATCGGTCTTGCTTCGATTGTCATCGGAGAAGTATTGCTGCTTCGCGTGAAGAACTTTGCCGCCAAGCTTATAGCAATTGTAATTGGTTCCGTTATATACCGTATCATTATAGCGGTGGTGCTGCAATTTGGTCTGGACACCAATGACTTGAAATTATTGACTGCAGTTGTCGTTGCACTTGCACTTTCAGTTCCTGTCTTAAAGAAAAAGGGAACGATTCGAAGGGAGGGTAACTAGGATGCTGAACATTGCGAATATTTATAAAACCTTCAATCCCGGGACAGTGAACGAAAAACAGGTTCTTAGGGGATTAAACCTGGAACTAAATCAAGGTGATTTTGTAACCGTAATCGGCGGAAACGGAGCAGGAAAATCCACGATGCTCAATATGATAGCCGGAGTGCATTTCCCTGATATGGGCCGAATAACCCTCGACGGAGAGGATATCACCGGACTTCCGGAGCATGTCAGAGCAAAGCATTTGGGCAGAGTATTCCAGGATCCAATGATGGGAACGGCGGCAAATATGGAAATTGAAGAAAATCTGGCGCTGGCTTACCGCCGAGGAGAAAAAAGAGGCCTTGGATGGGGAATCACCAAGGACGAGAAGGAATTATATGTTGAGAAGCTAAAGATGTTAGACCTGGGGCTTGAGAGCAGACTTACCGCAAAGGTGGGATTGCTATCCGGAGGACAGAGACAGGCTCTGACTCTACTTATGGCAACACTGAGACAGCCTAAGCTCTTACTCTTAGATGAACATACGGCTGCACTCGATCCTAAGACGGCGAATAAGGTTCTGGAATTATCGGAGCAGATCATAACTGCCAATTCTCTGACCGCTATGATGGTCACCCATAATATGAAGAATGCGATTCAGTATGGTAACCGTTTGATCATGATGTATGAAGGCAGAATTATTTATGATGTGTCCGGAGAGGCTAAGAAGAACCTGCATGTAAGTGACCTTCTGGACAAATTCGAGAAGGCAAGTGGTGGAGAATTCGCCAACGACCGAATGATTTTATCATAACTTTTATAGTGATAACTACATAGTAATTATAAACCGGAAAGCTGTGTTTAAGATCTTTTATCCTTTAAGGGTATCTTTCTTTACACGTAACAGGCAGCCAAAAGCAGCAGCCTTTTTACTAAGGGAGCGCTGGAAGGCATTATCTCCGGATCATAAAAATTAAGGAATATATTCCGGTAAGAGTAGCAGGGACTTTCTGCCTAATATTATTACAGGCACATATGTTATTTATGCCCCGAGGTGATGGGAAACCATCAGTCCGGGGCATAATTTGTTAATTATCTAATACGTTGGTAAGAATATACAAATTTTTATTAAATATTTATGGATATATTGTTTTTTTGTGAAAAATAGGATATTATAGGATATAAGTACTAGAAACAAATAACGCGAAGCACTCATATGGAAGTGGGGGTATGTATGTGCTGGGAAGCAAGAGAAAAACGATAGGGGTATTCATATCTCAGATCAATCAAGACTTTCAGGATTATCTGAGTAAGGGAATTATTACGAAAGCCAAGGAACTAAATTATAATGTAGCCTTCTTTACGAATTTTGGGGGATATGGACAGGTAGCTTATGATTTAGGGGAGGCTCAGATTACCAAGTTACCTATTTATGAAGAGCTGGATGGAATCATTATAGCTCCGGATACAATGACACTACAGAATCTGGAAACCGGGTATAAAGAAAATATTAGCCGGCGAAGCAGCTGTCCGGTGGTGAGTGTAAGAAGAGAAATCAAGGAATATTATAATGTTCTGATTGATAACTATTCCATAATGGATGAGCTGATCTGCCATATGATTGAAGAGCATGGTTTCACTCGCATTAATTTTCTGGCAGGGCCGAAAGGGATTCCCGACTCGGAGAGGAGACTTTCAGCCTATAAGAAGATACTTTTAGAGCATAATATTCCGATCGAAGAGGACCGTATCTATTATGGAGACTTTTGGAAGATAGTGGGTGCCACTGCCGTGGAGCATTGGCTCACCAGTGACCTTGAGAGGCCACAGGCGATTATTTGTGCCAACGATTATATGGCTATGGCGGTTTGTAATGCTTTGGCAGAACGGAAAATCTTAGTACCGGAAGAAATTGCCGTTACCGGCTGTGATGATATCGAGGATGCTGCAGCGCAAATCCCTTCCCTTACAACGATAAGAATTCCCGTGTCTGAGATGGGGATGGAAGCTGTGCTTAAGATACACCGTCATAATCAGGGTATTCAGGAGCCAAAGAACACCTATATGAAAACCAAGACTATTTATAGAGACTCCTGCGGCTGCAGGTGGAACGGTTATCAGCAGGGGAAGATTCGGAGGCAGAATCATATCGCAATTCGGGAGGATCTTCAGGATGCGATTATTCGTAATTCCTATATGTCGGTGGAACTGACAGGACTTACAAGGCTGGAGGACATTAATCATAAGATATGGACCTATATCTATGAAAATGTAAACTTCACTCATTTTTGCTTATGTCTGCGCGAGGACTGGGCAAATTATCATGTGGATAGCCAGGCAGAAGATAAGAACTCCCCTATGGTGATGGAGATTGGTATTAAGAACCGGATCACCTTTAGCAAGCTGCCTATTCCAGAGAAGAAACTGATACCGGATGAATTTGCGGAAGATAAGCCGATGGCATACTATTTTGCAATGCTTCATCATCAGGAGCACTTTTTTGGTTATGTGGCGATTAGTTTTGATACAATCCGGACCTATATGCTTACCTTCCAGGCCTGGTTGATCAATGTCAGCAATGCACTTGAAAATGTTCGTGTACACGATGAGCTCAACCGATTGGTTACAAGATTGGAGGAGATCTCGATTCGTGATGACCTGACTGGCTTATATAACCGTCGTGCACTCAACACCATCGGGAATAAATATCTGAAGCAGTGCGTAGAGGCTAAGTCGGGATTGATGGTCTTTACTGCGGACATGGATAAGCTTAAGTTTATCAATGACAGATTTGGACATGCATACGGCGACGTAGCACTGAAGGTGGTAGCGGAATCGATGCTGCAGGCTGCGAAGCATAACGAGATATGTATCCGCCTTGGCGGCGATGAATTCATGGCGATCGGCATGGATTATGATGAAGAGAGACGGAACGGATTTATTGAACGTTTCTTAGAATCGTTGAATCGCTTTAATTTTATTAAGGATTATGATTTCAGCGTGTATGTCAGTTATGGTTGCTACCTGATTCATCCGGACGAGGATACCTCAATGGAGAATTGCATGGGAATTGCTGATCATCAGATGTATCGCCAGAAGAAGGAAAAAGAACTAAGAAGATAAAGACAAAAAATGAACGATGAAAGCGTATATAGAACGAAGGCAGGGGATGTCGCAAAACATTTTACAATTTGCAGCATCCCCTGTTTGAGCAGATGCCAGTAAAGGTGAAACTTGTTTTTCCTACAGACTTAGTATATAGTGATACTATTACATGAGATATTTTGGAACCTCGGACAAAGGAAAAAGGAAGGGCTTGGTAGAACGTGGACAGGCTATATGATAAGTTAATGGAATACAGTAAGAACGGCGATTATCCGATGCATATGCCCGGGCATAAGCGTAATACTAAGCTTTGCAGTATGATGAATCCCTATGCGATTGATATCACAGAGATTGACGGATTTGATAATCTTCATCAACCGGAGGGTGTGTTATTATCCCTATCCCAGAGAATTAGCCATTTATTCAAGGCGGAGTATTCTTATCCGCTAGTGAATGGAAGCACAGCAGGAATACTGGCCGGGATATCTGCTGCACTGAATCGGGGAGATCAGATCCTGATTGCTCGGAACAGTCATAAATCGGTATATCACGGAGTTATCCTCATGGATCTTAATCCGGTGTATTGCTATCCACAATTTATCGAGGATTTTGGTATCTATGGTGGAATTCTTCCGGAAAATATCGAGGAAGCGTTGATATCAAATCCGAAAATAAAGTTGGTGGTTATTACCTCGCCAACCTACGAAGGGATCGTATCCGATATCAAAAAGATCGCCGAGGTTACACATAGGCATGGAGCATATCTTTTGGTGGATGAAGCGCATGGCGCTCATTTCGGATTTCATGAGAGTTTTCCTCAGAGTGCAGTTAGCCTTGGAGCAGACCTTGTGATTCAGAGTCTGCATAAAACGCTTCCTGCATTTACACAGACAGCAGTATTACATTCGAATATCCGGGAACTGGATTCAAGGATCCGAAAGTATCTGGCAATTTATCAAAGCAGCAGCCCCTCCTACCTCCTGATGGCGGGTATGGATCAATGTGTACGACTGCTTGAGGAAAGGTCAGAGGAGTTGTTTGAAGAATATCATAGAAGATTGGAACAGTTTTATCAGGAGATGAATCAACTTCAATATCTACGGCTTCTCAGACCGGATGTGTCCTGGCAACATGGAATTCATGATTTCGACCGATCAAAGCTTACGATATCTGTACGCAGAACGGGGATGACGGGCCATGAGCTGCATGAGCAGCTTCATAAACAGTATCATCTCATGCTTGAGATGGAAGCGATGGATTATGTCCTGGCGATGACCAGTATCGGAGATACCAAGGAGGGCTTCGCCCGTCTTTCCAGTGCACTGCTTTCTATTGATCGGGAGCTGGCAAAGAAATATACTGTTTCGGCTTCTAATCGGCAGCAGAATCAGACAGACACAATATCGGGGGTTACAAATGCAATTTTGGGGTTTGCCCCGCCGACAATCAGCCTATTACCCGGTGAGGCCTGGAACAAACCGGTTAAGATTATGGCACTTGAGAATAGCTCTGGACATGTATCGGCTGTATTTTTAAGCCTATTTCCTCCGGGGGCGCCGGTCTTAGCTCCGGGTGAAATGATATCAGCTGAGCTGATCGATTATATTCTTCTGGCAAAGAGGTCAGGCATTACGGTGACCGGTTTGACCGGGGATAATAAAGATAGAATTGAAATTATTGCATAAAGCGGGTGTTTATATACCGCAGGATTTGGAAAGGATAAGGATATGGCTAGGATTTTTATTGTCATGGGGAAGAGCGCAACAGGCAAGGATACGATATATAAGAGACTATTAGAGGCTGAGGAGCTTCATCTGAAAACGGCAGTAATGTATACCACAAGACCGATAAGAAAAGCGGAAGAAAACGGTGTGGAGTATTATTTTGTGGATGAAGACACCTTAAATTCATTGAAGGAACAGAATAAGATCATTGAACATCGCTCTTATGAAACCATACATGGTACCTGGCACTATTTCACTGTGAATGATGGACAAATCAACCTATCAGAAGCAGACTATCTGATGATCGGAACGCTGGAAACCTATTCACAGATCAGGGAATATTTCGGTAAGGACAGAGTCATTCCCATCTATCTTGAACTGGAGGACGGCATCCGCCTGCAACGTGCTCTTAAGAGGGAGCAAAAGCAAGAACAGCCGAAATATGCTGAGATGTGCAGACGCTTTCTTGCAGATGAGGAAGATTTCTCGGACGAGAACCTCACAAAATGCGGCATCACAAAGCGTTATCAAAATCTTGACATAAATATCTGCCTTTTTGAGATTAAGGAGGATATAAAAAAATTGCTGTAAAGTAGGTAAGATTTGTGTTATACTCAACATACACAAGCATGCTTGTGTATGTTGAGTATAACACAAAACATTTCTTTTGGAGGAAATGCCATGGAGATAAAAGTGAACCAAATGCAACCAATCAATCAGGTAGAGCAGAAAGCGCCCGTGCCGGAAGCAGATGGTTCTTTTAAGTATACACTTATATCGCATATTGAGGAACAGGAGCTGAAGGCGGTCCTAAACGGTATGCTGGAGGAGATCACTTCCCAGGGGAAAAGACTGGCGAAGCACATGGATTTGAAGGATATGAAGCATTACCGTGAATTGATCCGTGAGTTCATGAATGAGATTGTGAACCGATCTCATAAGTTCTCCAGAGAGAATTTCTTAGACAAAAAAGGAAGACATCGAGTCTATACCATGATTAAACTGGTAGATAAGAACCTGGATGAGCTGGCAGCAGAGTTAATCAAGGATGAAAAGGATCATTTGGTGATACTGAATAAGATCGATGAGATCAGAGGGCTGTTACTTGATATCCTGACTTAGTAATTTTGTAACGGTGCAGCAAAGGTAAGGGTTCATTTGACATACAGACACTGGTTATAAGAAAGGTATGGTTATTCCTATGCAGGGATTCGGACAAATTATAGGCCATGAAAGTATTATTCACCATCTTCAGAACGCCATCAGTTCGAAGAAGATTTCTCATGCCTATATTCTTCATGGAGAAGAAGGCATGGGCAAGAAGCTGCTTGCGAGTGCTTTTGCGAAGACGCTGCAATGCGAAGGAGAAGGAATTCTATCCTGTGACCGATGCAAATCCTGTATGCAGGCTGAATCTGGTAATCATCCGGATATTATTTGGGTAACGCATGAAAAGGTCAGCATTGGTGTAGATGATATCCGTCTTCAGGTTAATGCAGACATTCAGGTTAAGCCCTATGAAAGTAAATATAAGATTTATATTATTGATGATGCGGACAAGCTCACGGAGCAGGCACAGAACGCATTGTTAAAGACTATGGAGGAACCGCCGGAATATGCGATTCTTATACTATTAGTCAGTAATATATCCTCTCTTCTTCCCACGATATTATCAAGGTGTGTTCAGCTTAATTTAAAGCCAGTGGATAAGTCTGCGATTAAGGAATTTTTGATGCTTCGTCATAAGGTACCTGATTATAAGGCAGAGATGGCAGCAGCGTTTTCCAGCGGGAATGTGGGAAAAGCAATTAAATACGCGTCCTCTGAGGACTTTGAGAAAATAAAAGGGGATGTACTCCATATCTTGAAATACATCGATGAGATGGAGCTCCATGAAATTATATCCGGCTTAAAGGTATTAACCGCAAACAAGCCGATCATAGAAGACTATATAGATTTAATGATTTTGTGGTATCGTGATGTAGTCATGTTCAAGGCTACGATGGACCCGGATCTTTTATTATACAGAGAGGAACTCTCATTTATCAATCATCAGGCAAATATCAGAAGTTATGACAATATTGAAAAAATTATAAGTGCGATGGAAAAGGCAAAAATAAGGTTAAAGGCAAATGTTAACTTTGATATTGCCATTGAACTTATGTTACTTACTATAAAGGAGAACAGTAATGGTTAATGTAATCGGAGTAAGGTTTCGCAGGGCCGGAAAAGTATATTTCTTTGATCCTGCGGGCTATGATATTAAGCAGGGCGATAGTGTAATCGTCGAAACAGCAAGAGGCATTGAATACGGCTCGGTAGTACTTGGTCCAAGAGATGTGGAGGATGATAAGATTATACAGCCGCTGAAGCCGGTCATAAGACAGGCTACGGAGGAGGACAATGCCGTAGAGAAGCGTAACAAAGAGAAAGAGAAGGAAGCCTTTCAGATTTGTCTGGAGAAGATTCGTAAGCACGGACTTGAAATGAAGCTGATCGATTGTGAGTATACCTTTGATAACAATAAGGTGTTATTCTATTTTACGGCAGACGGAAGAATTGACTTTAGAGAATTGGTAAAGGATCTGGCAAGCGTATTTAAGACTCGTATTGAATTGAGACAGATCGGTGTGCGTGATGAGACAAAGATCGTTGGGGGAATCGGTATCTGTGGAAGACCCCTTTGTTGCCATACTCACCTTTCCGAATTCGCTCCGGTATCGATTAAGATGGCAAAGGAGCAGAATCTGTCATTGAATCCGACGAAAATCTCCGGCGTATGCGGAAGATTAATGTGCTGCTTAAAGAACGAGGAAGAGGCTTATGAAGAGCTGAACAGCAAGCTTCCCGGAGTAGGCGACTTTGTCACGACCAAGGACAACCTTAAGGGCGAGGTACAAAGTGTCAGCGTCCTAAAACAATTAGTAAAGGTGATTGTGACCTTAGAGAATGACGAAAAGGAAGTACGCGAATATAAGGTTGAGGAACTACGCTTCAAGCAGAGAAGAAGGAAGGAAAGAAATTCATCCTTAGAGGACGAGGAGCTGCGAGTATTGGAGCTTTTGGAGCGAAAGGAAGGGAAATCCTTACTCGATGATGAATGATAACAAAAGCGAAAAGGATTATCTTAAGCTCGGAGAACGAGTGGATGATCTGAATCGAAATCAATATAAAATAATTCAAAATACAAAGAAATTCTGTTTTGGTATGGATGCAGTATTACTTTCCGGATTTGCAAGGGTTTTGCCCGGAGAAAGAGTGTTGGATCTGGGTACTGGAACAGGGATTATTCCGATATTATTAGAGGCAAAGACGGAGGGGAAGCACTTTACCGGCTTGGAGATCCAGGAGGAAAGTGCCGACATGGCACGGCGAAGTGTCGCCTTGAACGGACTGGAAGATAAAATTGATATTGTAACAGGAGATATCAAGGAAGCCTCTGCATTTTTTGGATTGGCTTCCTTCGATGTTGTTACGAGTAATCCTCCGTATATGAATAGCGGTCATGGGCTCGTGAATCCGGGGGATGCTAAGGCAATTGCCAGACATGAGGTATTATGTTCTCTTGAGGATGTGATTAGAGAAGCTGCCCGCCTTCTTAAGCCAAACGGACGCTTCTATCTCGTACATCGGCCGTTTCGTCTGGTAGAGATTATAAATAAGCTAACGACCTATAAGCTGGAGCCTAAGCGCATAAAGCTAGTCCATCCCTTCGTGGATAAAGAACCGAACATGGTACTGATCGAGTGCATTAAGGGCGGCAAATCCATGCTTAAGATAGAGCCCCCTCTTATCGTCTATAAGGAACCGAAGGTATATACCGATGAGATCTACGATATCTATGGCTATTAATTCTTATACCTATTGGTAAATGTCGGCACGAAAGATAAGAGTGATTCGTACCCTAAGAAAGGATCTATTATGTCCGGAACATTGTATTTATGTGCTACGCCCATTGGCAATCTGGAGGATATCACTTTCCGGGTAGTCAGAACCTTAAAGGAAGTGGATCTGATTGCTGCCGAGGACACCAGGCACAGTATAAAACTACTAAATCATTTTGAGATAAAAACACCGATGACAAGCTACCATGAGTTCAACAAGGTAGATAAGGCAAGATACCTGGTAGAACAGTTATTAGCAGGGGTGAATATCGCCTTAATCACCGATGCAGGTACACCGGGCATCTCAGACCCCGGAGAAGAACTGGTTAAGCAAGCTTATGCAGCAGGAGTAAGTGTTACTTCAATCCCAGGGGCTTGTGCGGCTGTAACTGCCTTAACCTTATCCGGCCTTGCGACCAGAAGATTTAGCTTTGAAGCATTTCTGCCTAGTGATAAGAAGGAAAGGCAGCGTGTGCTTGAGGAACTGAAAAATGACACGAGAACACTGATTCTATACGAGGCCCCTCACAGACTGGCTAAGACACTTGGAGAGCTGTATGAGGTGCTGGGAGACCGAAGAATTTCACTTATAAAGGAACTTACAAAGCTGCATGAAAAGGTATGGCAGACGACACTGAGCGAGGCAATCGCTGAATTACAAAGCCAGGAACCGAAGGGTGAATATGTTCTGGTACTCGAGGGAAAGTCAGATGAGGAGCTTAAGTCTGAGAAGCAGGAGCGTTGGGGAGCTGTTGCTTTGACCGAACATATGAAGCATTATCTGGAGCAGGGATATGATAAAAAGGAGGCTATGAAGGCTGTCGCGAAGGACAGAGGAGTAAGTAAGAGGGATATATACCAGCTACTGATCGAGGACAATTCTGCCTCACAAGAGGAGTGAGGTACTAAGCGAAAGCGCAGAGGGGAAGGGGTAACTGTCTTTTGGAGGTGAAATAATGTTGTGTGGGGTATTTCGAACAAAAGAGAGAAAAGTAATTGCGGCAATTCTGGGGATAGTAATTATTATATTTATCGTAATCAGTACTTCATCAAGGGAAAAACGAATTGATGAACAGGCTGTTATGGCAGAGAATTACTTAAATGCAGGTAGCTACGAGCAAGCGGTAGAAGCTTATGAGAAAGCGTTATTCATGAAGGATAGTGACCAGGAGGCGTTGTCAATCGGATTGGCAGATGCTTATGTTGGACTTGAGGACTTTGATAAGGCTTTGGAGGTTTTACGCGCCTGTTACCAGAAAATTTCCACAGTGAAACTGGAAAAGAAGATTGAGGAGGTCACATCCGCTCAAATGGATTATGATTTTCATCAGTCTATTTCCCGTGCAGATGTTTATTTCTCAAATAAGGAATATGACAAAGCAATCTCAGTATATGAGGAGGCTAAGGTCATTAAGCGGAAGGATATCGTTTCCTATCAAAAGATTGCTCAGGCATATATCGAGCAAGGTAAATATGAACTTGCAAGAGAAGAAGTTCTGGAGGGAATCGAGATAACCAGCAAGGATGAGCTGAAGGAGTTACTTGTAACCATCGATACTTACCTACTTGAGGAGGATTATAATACGCTGGTAGCGCAGGCGGATGAATATACCTATCAGGAGAATTATGAAGACGGGATCGACCAATATAAAGAGGCTATCAATTTACTTCCAAACCAACCGGCTGCTTATAAGGCTTTGGCTCAGATTTATATTGAGCAAAAGCAGTATGACACTGCGGTAAGCTTACTTACGGATGCGGTGGAGCTTACACAGGACGAGGAGCTCCGGGAACTCTTAACTACAGCAACAGAGCTTAAGGAAGAAGCGGAGGAAAGAGAAGGCGTATTATCTGAGCTCTATCAGGCGATGAAGGATAAAAAGATCGATCAGGTGCTTGCGGTAATGGATACGAAGATTTTTAAGGAGGAGATTGCCTCGGATGCACCGGTTTATTACGGAACCGATGAGGGTGATATCTCGAAAGGAGAAGGAATCATCATCTATAACGAAAAACAGGTGTATTATGGTGACATTGTCAATGGCATTAAAAAGGGCAAGGGAGTCTATTTTATGTGTACCGATAACTCAAAAGGAATCGGCTATTATTACTATGAAGGTGAATGGAGCAATGATATCCCGAACGGTACCGGAAGCGTAACGAAGGTCAGTACAGAGTTAAATAAGGATAACTCTTCCTATACCCTTAAGATTGTAACACAAGGCATCTATTACCATGGGTTGGAAGATGGAACGATGAAGAAATATATATATGAGAATGATGTTGAAACCGGTAGAGTCAGCTATCTGGCACAGAACGGAATTCCTCTTTCTAAGGGTACTGCAAATCGTGTTCCAAGTCCGACACCGGCAACGAGTTCCTATAGCATAGGAGAGGTGTATCAGGGGGATACGGCTACAGGTCGGGAATATCTGGCCGAACCGGGTGCAATCTGGGGAGTCGAGCCTTTTATCCGAAGTAAGAAATAGAAAAGAGATAAATGATAGAAAGCACACTTCGCGAACTTTCTATTGTCACGAATTATGAATGAGCCTGCCACGTATGTGGCAGGCTCATTTTTTCTAAAGCAATATTGTTCGTTTTCCTGCGTCCGGCAAGAACGCGTTTCAACCTAATACATAACTCATGAATGGTCGCTTTGGCATCCTTCATTAATATGTAAACTACTCGATAATTCCTGCAAGCTTTGCAAGTTCTACGATGGTGTCCTTAGAAATTTTCTTTCCCTGATATTCAAGTAAATTGTCCTTGTTGCCGTTGAAAATATCAGTGGGCTCATATTTCTGAAGGATGATTCTTCCTTCGTCAACAAAAATTTCTAACGGATCTCTTTCGCTTACATCCAATGTTCTTCTTAACTCGATGGGAAGAGTGATTCTTCCGAGCTCGTCAAGTCTTCTTACGATACCTGTACTTTTCATAGTAGGCCTCCTTCTCTCAAGTGTATTGGGGAATAAAATAGATTGCTATAAAAAATGCCAGCGCAAATATAACCTAGCTTACATTATTTGTAATAGCATAAAATAAGATATCATAGGATTTTTTTAAAGTCAACTGAAATAATTGTCAAAACATAGCACAATTTCAACAATAAATGTAAAAGAGTAACATTAAATGCCACAAAGGACGCAAATACAAAGGAATTTATACCATATTTTAGAATATAGTTATAATAATTATGATAAAAAAAGCTTAAAAATTTGTGAAATTTTACGTTGTGAGTAAAATGGAAAGGTGAGCGCTATGCTTAATTATCTGTGGGGTATTATGATTGTACTGGGGATAACAGTGGGAGTTTTGCGGGGAGAAATCGGAGAGGTCAGCAATGCAACAATAAATTCTTCGAAGGAAGCAGTGGCCTTATGTATCACGATGCTGGGAATTATGGCGATGTGGACCGGGATCATGCAGGTTGCAAAAAAATGCGGATTGGTGGCTTCCATGACCAAAGCATTGCGGCCGGTTTTACGTCTGCTTTATCCCGATATCCCAAAGGATCATGTGGTGAATGAATACATTGCCTCCAACATGATTGCAAATATTCTGGGCTTGGGCTGGGCTGCAACTCCTATGGGGTTGATGGCGATGAAGGAGCTCAAGAAGCTGAACCGTGACTCGGAGGTTGCAAGCTGTGATATGTGTACGCTTTTAATCATAAATATTTCATCGCTGCAGCTCATTCCGGTGAATGTAATCGCATACCGTAGTCAGTACGGTTCTGTAAACCCGGCAGAGATATTGGGTGCCGGGTTAGTTGCCACCTTATGTTCCACTTGCGTAGGCTTAATCTTTTCCATCGCAGCCAGAAAAATTAGCTGCCGTAATGGACGTAGATAGGAGGGAGAAGCATGCGATTTTTTATCTACATATCGGATTATATCATTCCGTTTTTGTTTTTTTATATCATTGGCTTAGGTCTGCTCAATAAAACAAATATCTTTGACGAGTTCATTCTGGGCGCTAAGGACGGTTTTAAGGTTGTACTTGATATTTTACCTACCTTAGTCGGTTTGATGGTCGCAATCGGCATATTACGAGCTTCAGGAGCACTTACAATTGTGTCGGATTTCCTGCGGCCGTTAACCGACCTTTTACATTTCCCATCACAGCTTGTTCCTGTTGCCATTATTAAGATGTTCTCCTCCTCTGCTGCAACCAGTCTCGTGCTCGATATCTTTAAAGAATATGGGCCGGATTCCTACCTGGGTCGATTGGCCTCCGTTATGATGAGCAGCACCGAGACGATATTCTATACTCTGGCGGTATATTTTATGGCAGCCGGTGTAAAGAAGACCAGGTATACTCTGCTTGGCTGTCTGCTTACGACCTTGACCGGAATCATCGTAAGCGTAATTATGACAAAGTTGGTATTCTAGTAAAAGGGGTAGTCCCTGAGAAGCTGTCCCTATCTATACTGCAATCGGTACTGACCGGCATGGTTACCAGAAAAAAATCCCTTCGGAATCTCATAAAAATTATAGAGGTTTTAGAAGATGAAATTGCTTATAGCAATGAAAGTGCTGTTTTGATTGATGCAGTACGAAAAAAACTTTATGTGCTTTAGGTGTAATAGGATATAACATGGATTAGGATACATCGAAAATGGGATGTATCCTTTTTTTATGCCTATTTATGATTCGATCCTCAGGCAGATGCACACTCGCTTCGCTCGGCGTGTTTAAAGTAAGGCATCCATAATCGGCTGGGTTGCGCCTTCTTTATAAATATGCACAGATATTCATTATTCAACACTTCTATAGACTTTTATCACTCAATCCTATTTATATAACAAAGAAAAAGGGATATAATCTAGGATAAATGATCCGATTATTTTATCAAAAGTTATTGGAGGTGACTTTATGGCACTGGTTGGTGCATTTATCGTTCCCCACCCGCCGCTTATCGTACCAGAGATAGGAAAAGGCGAGGAGAAGAAGGTTAATAAAACGATTCAGAGCTATCATGAGATTGCAAAGCGGATTGCAGAGCTTAAGCCCGATACAATTATAATTACATCACCGCATTCCATCATGTATTCCGATTATTTTCATATCTCACCGGGAAGAAAGGCAAAAGGAAATTTCGGCAATTTCAGAGCGAAGGAGGTTTCCATTCAAGTCGATTATGATGAAGAATTTGTTCGCTCCTTAGAAGCTTGTGCGGAACGGGAGGGCATCGAAGCAGGAACACTTGGGGAGAAGAGCCCGGAACTGGATCACGGTACGATGGTTCCTCTTTATTTTATCAATCAGTACTATACCTCTTATCAGGTGGTACGTATCGGCTTATCCGGTTTATCCCTCCCAGGACATTATCGTCTGGGGAAATGTATCGAAAGGACTACAGCGAAGCTTAACCGTCGAATCGTATTTGTCGCCAGCGGTGATCTTTCCCATAAGCTGAAAGACGAAGGGCCTTATGGCTTTGCAAAAGAGGGAGTGGAATTTGACCAACAGATCATACAGGCGATGAGGGAAGCAGATTTTCTTAAATTCCTGGAATTTAATCCGGATTTCTGTGAATCGGCAGCGGAATGCGGGCTGCGATCCTTTATTATCATGGCCGGTGCTTTGGATAAAAAAGCGGTGAAAGCAGACTTCCTCTCTTATGAAGGAACCTTTGGCGTAGGCTATGGTGTCTGTGCTTATGAGATTACGGGGGAGGACCCTGAGCGAAGCTTCGAGGAGATCTTTACAAAAAAGCAGAAGGCACTTGCGAGAGAACGACAAAAGCTGGAGGATCCGTATGTCCACCTTGCCAGATATTCACTGGAGACCTTTGTCGAAAGCGGTATGAATGCGAAGCTTCCTGAGGGTCTGCCGGAGGAGATGCTAAGCCGCAGAGCAGGAGTCTTCGTATCCTTAAAAAAACATGGAAGCCTTCGCGGCTGTATCGGTACCATCAGCCCGGTAACCGGCAACATCGCAGAAGAGATCCTTCGCAATGCGGTCAGTGCCGGTGACGAGGATCCTAGATTCCCTCCGGTAACGAGGGAGGAGTTAGAAGAATTGGTCTATAGTGTGGACGTGCTCTCTCCGGCAGAACCGATCAAGTCCATGTCGGAGCTGGATGTCAAGCGCTACGGTGTGATTGTAAGTTCCGGAAGGAAGCGGGGGCTGTTACTTCCGAATCTGGAGGGTGTGAATACCATAGAACAGCAGGTGGAAATTGCAAAGAAAAAGGCGGGAATCTATGATAATGAGAAGGTTTCTTTGGAACGCTTTGAGGTGGTGAGACATAAATGAAAACAGAATGCAAAATTTGCCCCCACCATTGCAATATTGAGGAAGGACATCTTGGATTATGTAAGGCAAGAACCAACCATAATGGAGAGATTATCAGCGAAAACTATGGCAGACTTACGTCCGTGGCGCTTGATCCTATCGAGAAGAAGCCACTTTATCACTTTCATCCGGGCAGCAGAATTCTATCCATCGGAAGCTATGGCTGCAACCTTAACTGTCCCTTTTGCCAGAATTGCGATATCTCCATGGTCACAGGGGCAGAGATCGAGACAGAGGAAGTGAGTGTACAAGAGGTGGTAGCCAAAGCGAAAGCCCTTAAATCAATGGGAAATATCGGTATCGCCTATACCTATAATGAGCCGCTGATCGGTTTTGAATTCGTTCGAGACTGTGCGACCTTGGCCAAAGCAGAAGGGCTAAGTAATGTTGTTGTGACGAACGGCTATATCTGCGAGGAGCCTCTTATGGAGCTTCTGCCCTATATCGATGCAATGAATATCGATCTGAAGGGCTTCACAGAGGAATTCTACCATAAGCTGCGGGGTGACTTGGCCACGGTGAAGAGGACGATAGAACTGGCAGCTGCACATACCCATGTCGAGGTGACCACACTGATCATTCCTGACGAGAATGACAGTGATGAAGAGATGATGGAGCTGTCCGGCTGGCTTGCAGGTATTCGCCCTGACATTCCGCTTCATATCTCACGCTTCTTTCCCAGGTGGAAAATGCAGGATAAGAAAGCTACCCCGGTAACGAAGATTTACCACTTGGCAGAATTAGCAAGAAAGAAGCTCAAGTACGTTCATGAGGGCAATTGCTAATCTTTTATTTGAAGGAGGCTATGTATTCTTTTCCTTATTGATCTTCTGTGGCACAGTTCGATTTAGCGGAATAATTTCTGTTTCTTTACAGTGGATGTATAAAGCTTCGGTCTACGATACATGATAATCGTATATTGCATGATAGTATCCGTAAGGAAAGGAGCTTCTATGGACAAAAAGCAAAAGGAAAAGCAGCATCAAAAGAAGGAACAGGAGACCTTCAACACGGTCACAAATTCGGTTAAGCCGGAAAATCAGAATCAGAATTATAATGTCAGAAAAGAAGGTGTAGGCAGACAGAACAACAAATACAGGGATGAATAGGCGCCTTAATGAGACAACAATCTATCCGATTGAGTGTAATAATAACTGGAATCCACAGGTATCTCCATAATTCGGGATATGATAGTGGGTTCTCTGTTTATATTGACGAAATTTTAGTCAAAAGCTGCGATGCTTATCATGGGGGCTGAAGAATCATGGGATTGACATTTTTCGGTTCAGATGATAACATGACCTCATCACAATCATCACTACACATTGGATGAGAGAATTAGTTGAATTTAGAGAGGTAATGAATTTTATTAAGCAGAATAGCAAAAAGGGGGGTAGCTACATAGAATATAATGTGATTGTGATACCGGTACCTATCCACAGGATCAACCCAAGATCCATTTAACAGAAATGTTTAAATTAGCGCCATGCACCTTCATTGGGATATGTGGTTTGAAGGTTAACGAGGTAGAGAGTTAGCGAAGATTTCGGCGGATGCTCTCTCGTGCTCTTGGGCATGTTATATGTCGAAAAAAACTATTGGTAACAATAGAACAACAGCGGCATAACCAAGAAGATGAATTAGGGACAGCTATGACTTTGTATTCAACGACAAAGCTTAGCTGTGCTATGAATTCATAAGCTTTGATAAATAATGTGTGATTCAAAAATCACTCTATTTCTATGCCCTTTGATGGACACCTGGTCTTTTTGCGGCCATTTTTCGATGCAATTGTTTGTATAGCAATACTGCGTCGCTTTTGGAAGTAACTTGATCCTTGATTTTTAGCGAAATTAAAATAATGGAACTGCCTTGGGCAGATGGAGGATATGTATGTGTGGAATTATAGGTTATACAGGAAATAAAGAGGCTAAGAATATACTGTTAGGAGGCCTTGCAGCTCTAGAATACCGTGGTTATGACAGTGCCGGAATTGCACTTTGCGACCAGAGTGAGGTACACACGATTAAAACCGTGGGTAAGGTCTCTGAGCTGGCTGATAAGGCAGCAAAGGAAGACACGCAGAAAGGTACCTGTGGAATCGGCCATACAAGATGGGCAACTCATGGAGGTGTAACCGATGTAAATGCGCATCCTCATACTCATGGAAAGGTTACCTTACTGCATAATGGGATCATTGAGAATTATCATGCACTGGAGGTAGAGCTTGCCAAGACAGGCAGATATCCGATCTCACAGACGGACACCGAGATCGTAGCCTTGCTCCTTGACAGCTTATATGAAGGAGATGCAGTGGATGCCATCATCAAGGCAGCAGAGAAAATTGAAGGTGCTTATGCGTTCTGTATACTCTTTGCAGATGAACCTGAGGTGATCTATTCCCTGCGTAATGCCAGCCCATTGGTAGCCTGTCACGTAGAAGACGGCTCTCTGATCGCTTCTGATCTGGTTGCACTGATGGATTATTCCAAGGATTATTTTGTACTGCCGGAGAGGCACATTGCAAGACTTACCAAGGAAGCCATCACCCTGATGAATTTTGACCGTGAGGTTGTGGAACCTTCCATGCTTCATGTAAGCTGGGATGTTACCGCTGCTCAGAAGAATGGATATCCTCATTTTATGCTGAAGGAGATTTACGAGCAGCCAAACTCCATCCGCTCGACCATTACGCCAAGAATTAATCTGAATAACCTGCCGGACTTTACCGTGGATCATATTCCGGATGAGGTGTTTGAGAAAGTAAACCGTGTTATTGTCGCAGCCTGTGGTACGGCGATGCATGCCGGACTGGTCGGAAAGGCAATGATAGAAAAACTGGTTCGAATCCCGGTTGATGTGGAGATTGCCTCCGAGTTCCGTTATAAGGACCCGATTATGGATCAGAACTCTTTGGTCATCCTGATCTCCCAGTCCGGTGAGACGGCAGATACCCTTGCGGCGCTGCGCCTTGCTAAGGAAGCAGGAGCCACCACGCTGTCTGTAGTGAATGTAAAAGGTTCCACGATTGACCGTGAAAGCGATTATGTGCTTTATACCCATGCCGGTCCCGAGATCGCGGTTGCAAGCACCAAGGCTTATACCGCACAGCTGTCCTGCTTATATCTGCTCGCCTTCAAATTTGCCTTAATCCGCAAAACTATCTCCGAAGAGACCTGCGCAGGATATATGAAGGAGCTGAAGGAAATTATTCCGACGATAGAGGAGACTCTGGCATTTGATCAGACGGTTGATGCGATTTGTAAGAATCTTGTGGATAAAGAGGATCTTTTCTTCATTGGCCGTGGATTGGATTATGCTTTATGCTGGGAAGGTTCCATTAAGCTCAAGGAGATCAGCTATATTCACTCTGAAGCATATGCGGCGGGTGAGCTAAAGCATGGTACACTATCGTTGGTAACGGAGGGTGTTCCGGTTGTTGCTCTTGCCACTCAGCAAAGAGTCTTCTCCAAGATGGTATCCAATGTCCGTGAGGTACGCGCCAGAGGAGCCTTTGTCGTGATGATCACGAACGGTAAGGCGGCAGTAGAGGAATCGGCTTATGACTATCATATTGAATTACCGAAGACCTCCGATGACTTCGCACCCTTCACCTCTGCTATCGTTCTTCAGCTATTGGCTTACTATACCTGCGTTCATCGCGGTTATAACGTTGACCAGCCGAGAAACCTGGCAAAGAGCGTAACGGTAGAGTAAACATTGATTCATATGTTATTATAATGTTTGGCTCTGTTAGATAATAGTATTGGTATAAGAATATGATAGAAGGAGGGATTTATTTTTTCCCTCCTTTAAGTTACCAATAGTAAAAGACTACGAACCAACTTTACTTCGAATTTTGTTTTTCGTTACGTCATTTAGGTTGCATTGGATAAGCTATAGTTGGTCTGAAAAACTCATCGTATCCTTTCTTATACCAATACGGATTGTAGCTCCAAAACCATTTATAAATATCTTCCTCAAGTATTTTTTCGGCTTTCAATTTTTCTTCCATATATTTTACTGCAATTTTGTCTTTCTCTCTTAATTGCCATTCGGGGTGGAGCATTGAAACCTTTGTTTTAACTGCATATTCAAATCGAATACCAGAGGTATAAGCCTTTGTGTTATAAAAAAGTCTTGGAGAGCTATCAAGCCATTCGAAAGGAAAAAATACTGAACCGTCATTACCTATATGTTTCCACTCGGCTGTCTTTTCATTAATCTTCAATGGATTAAAGCTTGCGTGAACTAAATCCTTTTCAACTTCAAGCATCAAAAATTCACTATTAAATGTAACCTTATAACCTCTTTTTACATACTCAGAAGTCAATGGTTCTAAACACTCCATAAGATTTTCAACAAATCCGTCCAAATCGCCATGTTCACGAAAAAAATGTCCTTCCCATATATCAATCGACAATCCTCCCCATATGAACGTCCTTATCCCAAGGGAAGAGGATATATCATAAATATCGGTTAACATGGTAATATATTGATGGTTTTTCTCTGAGATTTCCATAACATCATTCCTTTGAAAAATTAAATAATATTCAGCTAAATAAATATGGCTGGTCTATCTCTGAATTGCTTTTGCCGTACATCAACTGGTTCGCTCACACTATCTAAAACGAGAGTTCTCATCCTGAATAAATCTTTATCTTGCTTAGTTTTTTCAAGCCATTTAAACCAATATAAATAATTGGCTAAATATTTAGTAGCTACGCCTTTAAATCGCCCAATCCATTCTTTGAAGTTACTATGTAGTGAGTTCACACGATTAATATGATATAGAGTATCCCATTATCATACATTTTGCATACTCCATCCAAATTCGTAATGACAATTTCGAACTTGAGAAAACTGAACTTGTTAAATTACCGAAAGATTTATTACAATCTTTACACAAGAATCTTTGTTTTCCATTTACTTTACCGTTCTTTATAACATGGAGTGAACCACAAGTCGGGCATACCTGTCTATAAGAAAAATGCTTTTCATTGCAATCCTTTTGCAAATCCTTTTCCATAGAATTTATTGTTATAAGTTGCCCAATGTACTCAAATAATTCAGTTACCTGAATACCACTTAATGTAGATATCTCTGATTTAATTGTTGATAATGATGGTGGCATAATAGAACCTCCTGTCCTATATCCATTATATCACATACAGAACATATGTTCAATACCAATACTATTATCTAACAGAGCGTAATGTTCTGAGTAGGCGCTGTCGCACTAGGGTCTATCCTTGGAAGCGATTTATTTTGCGACAGCCCCGAGGTACTATATAAGTGTAGATATAAACTTAGAAATAAGCTTTATGTCTGCACTTGTTTTTTTGTATCGAACTCATAACCCCTCATAAATTGAAAAACTATCTCAGGTTGAAATGCAAAAAGAGCTGGTGTATAATGAGAAACAATACTTAATCATAAATAATTTGATATACTAAGCGTAAGCAAGTATCAGTAAAAATGAATACCCGGTACATACCTTACCGACAGAAATGAGGACAAAGATGATTTTCGAAACACACGCACATTATGAAGATGAAGCATTTGACATAGACAGAGAAGAATTACTAGGTAAGCTTAAGCAGCAGGGTATCGAATATGTAGTTGATATCTGTTCCAGTGTGGACAGCGTTGACCGGGTGCTTAAACTTGTAGAACAATATCCGTTTATCTACGCAGCGGTTGGAATTCATCCGGAAGCGGCGAGGGAGCTGAATGAGGAAGTCTTTGCATGGCTAAGTGAGAAGGCGAAGCATCCGAAGAATCTGGCGATCGGAGAGATTGGACTGGATTATTACTGGGATACCTCAGACCGCGTAACTCAGAAGAAATGGTTTGAGCGCCAGATGGAGCTGGCAAGACAGCTTGGGCTGCCACTGGTCATCCACAGCCGGGATGCCGCTCAGGACACCTACGAGATGCTGAAGGCAGCAAACGCGGACCGGCTTGGGGCGATCATTCATTGCTATTCCTATCATATAGAGCAGGCAAAGCAATACCTGAATATGGGATTTTATCTCGGAATCGGCGGGGTGCTGACCTTCAATAATGCCAAGAAACTGAAGGAAGTAGTTGCATATGCACCGCTAGAGCAATTGGTCCTTGAGACGGATTGCCCTTATCTGGCGCCGGTACCTTACCGTGGCAAGCGAAATGATTCGACCTATCTTACCTATGTGGTGCAGGAGATAGCGAACCTTAAAAATGTGGATTATGATACGGTGGTCCGAGTAACATCAGAGAATGCAAAGCGGTTCTACCGCTTAAAGAACGGAGAATAATATGGCACAGTTGGGGAATCCCACGAATACGATTGAAATCTTAAATAAATATAAGTTTGTCTTCCAGAAAAAGTTCGGACAGAACTTTCTGATAGATTCACATGTCCTCGATAAGATTATCCTGGCGGCAGAGATTACGAAGGAGGATTTTGTCCTGGAGATCGGGCCGGGTATCGGTACCCTGACTCAATACCTCTGTGAAAATGCCAGAGAGGTCGTGGCGGTAGAGATCGATAAGATGCTGATACCCATCCTTGAGGATACCCTGTCCGAATATGATAATGTAACAGTAATCAATAGTGATGTACTCAAGTTGGACCTGAATGCACTGGTACAGGAAAGAAATAACGGTCAACCGATTAAGGTGGTGGCAAACCTTCCTTATTATATCACTACACCCATTATCATGGATCTCTTTGAACGTCATCTCCCACTAAAGAATATAACTGTCATGGTACAGAAGGAGGTTGCAGACCGGATGCAGACCGGTCCCGGAAGCAAGGACTACGGTGCACTGTCTTTAGCGGTTCAATATTATGCAAAGCCTTACATCGCAGCCAATGTTCCGCCCAATTGTTTCATGCCCCGTCCGAATGTAGGCTCGGCGGTGATCAATCTGACCCTGCATACGCAAACTCCGTATGTGGTAAAGGATGAGAAATTATTGTTCCGTTTGATCCGTGCCTCATTTAACCAGAGAAGAAAAACATTGGTGAACGGCTTGAATAATTCACCAGAGTTACCATATTCCAAAGATCAGATTGTACAGGCGCTGTCTGCCATGGGCATCTCAGAGAATATCCGCGGGGAAGCTCTGACACTGGAGCAGTTTGTAGCACTTGCCAATCTGCTGAGCGAAATGCATCAATAGGGTCCTTAACAAGGGAAAGGTTCCGTTTTATCGAAGTGATAAAGCAAAAATACAGGAAAGCTTTCATGAATATACATTAAGAGTCGGGATTACCATTAGCAAAGGTTCCGTGTTGCAAGACAGGGAGAACTAAAGGTAAGTAATCCCGGCTTTTTTAATTCATATACTATGAACTAAAAGAGCCCTCCGGATAGTGAACGTAGTTCGCTTTGGGATGACGCACCTCAGCGGAAAAATGCATAAATGAGTTAGGAAGTTATTGCTACGCAGTCCACAGTCGGACAGAGCTTGCACTGCAAGTATCGAAAGTGCCAGCGTGATGACAATTTATTCCTTTAGAATTATATAAAAGGATTGTGATTTTGGTTTATATTTAAAAATAATATTGCATAAATATAAATTCTAAGTTATAATACATTCATGTCAACTATTGCAAGTAAGTGTATTAGCAATACTTATGAGTGGATGCTTCAAATTTAATAAGTTGTCTTATTGCATAATTATTAGCTATCGATTATGATAGATTACAATGAATCGGCAATAGTATAGCACTACCACGGGAAAAGAAATGCAAATTTTTTTTGCCCATTTTTATGGGGCTTTGGCTCAAACGGCGACGTCCTGATAACTTGATATTGATTAAACAATGGTGTTTGATTGCAGTTATAGTTCACCGAAGGGAGAATATTATGAAGAAGAGAGAAGATATTCATAAGGTATTGATTATTGGCTCCGGACCGATCATTATTGGTCAGGCTTGCGAGTTCGATTATTCCGGAACCCAGGCATGTAAGGCATTGAAGAAATTGGGGTATGAAATTGTATTGGTGAATTCCAATCCTGCTACTATTATGACGGATCCGGGGACGGCAGATGTAACCTATATTGAACCGCTCAATGTGGAAAGGTTGACTCAAATCATCAAAAAGGAAAGACCAGACGGTCTGCTCCCGAATCTGGGCGGACAATCCGGTCTAAATCTTTGCGCAGAATTAGCGAATGCCGGAGTCTTGGACAAATACAATGTAAAGGTGATCGGCGTCCAGGTGGATGCGATCGAACGTGGTGAGGACCGTGTCGAATTTAAGAAGACGATGGACATGCTTGGAATTGAGATGGCAAAAAGTGAGGTGGCTTATACCGTCGAAGAGGCTCTAACCATTGCACAAAGCCTTGGGTATCCCGTTGTGATCCGCCCGGCCTACACCATGGGAGGCGCCGGTGGCGGTCTGGTATACAATGTAGAGGAATTAAAGACGGTTGTAGCAAGAGGTCTACAGGCAAGCCTTGTCGGTCAGGTACTGGTGGAGGAATCTGTGCTTGGCTGGGAGGAATTAGAGCTTGAGGTAGTGCGTGACTCTACCGGCAAGATGATAACGGTATGCTTCATCGAGAATATAGATCCCATGGGTGTCCATACCGGAGATTCCTTCTGCTCTGCTCCGATGCTGACGATATCAGAGGAGGTTCAGAAGGAGCTGCAGCGTCAGGCATACAAGATCGTTGATGCCATAAAAGTAATCGGTGGAACCAATGTACAGTTTGCCCATGATCCGAAGAGCGGAAGAATCGTGGTGATTGAAATCAACCCGAGAACCTCCCGTTCCTCCGCGCTGGCTTCGAAGGCCACCGGCTTCCCCATTGCTTTGGTGTCCGCGATGCTGGCAAGCGGTCTTGATCTTTGTGACATACCTTGTGGCAAGTATGGTTCCCTGGACCGCTATGTGCCGGATGGAGATTATGTGGTAATCAAATTTGCACGCTGGGCATTTGAAAAATTCAAGGGCTCCGAGGATAAGCTGGGAACACAGATGAAAGCAGTCGGTGAAGTGATGAGCATCGGCAAGACTTATAAGGAAGCATTTCAGAAAGCAATTCGAAGCCTTGAGACAGGACGCAACGGCCTGGGCTATGCAAAGGATTTTTCCATAAAATCAAAGCAAGAACTGTTGGGTATGCTTCATGTACCCACAAGTGAGCGTCAGTTTATTATGTATGAGGCCTTGAGAAAGGGAGCAACCATAGAAGAACTCCATGCTCTGACAAAGATTAAGCATTACTTCATCGAACAGATGGAGGAGTTGGTACTTGAGGAGGAAGCTCTGAAGGCATACCAGGGAGATATTCCTCCGGTATGTGCCCTGAGGAGTGCGAAGCTGAATGGCTTCTCCGACAAATACCTGAGCAAATTACTTCAGATTGACGAAGAAAAGATCCGCATGGCAAGATATGCGACAGGTATTCGAGAGTCCTGGGAAAGTATTCATGTCAGCGGTACGAAGGATGCAGCTTATTATTATTCGACCTATCATAATAAAGAAGATAAATCTCCGAGCTCTGATAAGCCCAAGGTAATGATCCTCGGCGGAGGACCGAACCGGATTGGTCAGGGTATCGAATTTGATTATTGCTGCGTACATGCTGCCTTTGCTCTGAAGGAGCAGGGTATTGAAACCATTATTGTCAACTGTAATCCTGAGACCGTATCCACGGATTATGATACCTCGGATAAATTATATTTTGAACCTCTTACTCTGGAGGATGTATTAAGCATCTATGAAAAGGAAAAGCCTCTTGGTGTGATTGCTCAATTTGGTGGACAGACACCGCTCAATCTGGCGGCAGAGTTAAAGAAATATGGTGTGACGATCCTTGGCACCTCTCCGGAGACGATTGATCTTGCTGAGGACAGAGACCAATTTCGTGAGATTATGGAGAAATTACAGATCCCTATGCCGGAATCCGGTATGGCGGTCAATGTGGAGGAGGCACTTGCCATCGCAGGAAGAATCGGATATCCGGTTATGGTTCGTCCCTCCTACGTCCTTGGCGGTCGCGGTATGGAGGTCGTACATGATGATGAGAGCCTGGAGATCTATATGAAAGCAGCGGTAGGAGTTACTCCGGATCGACCGATCCTAATTGACCGCTTCCTGAATAATGCCTTGGAATGTGAAGCAGATGCCATCAGCGACGGTATCGATGCCTTTGTACCTGCAGTGATGGAGCATATCGAGTTAGCCGGCATCCATTCCGGAGACTCCGCGTGCGTCATCCCCTCCATAAATATCTGCGAGGAGAATTTACAAACAATTAAGGAATATACGATGAAGATTGCAAAGGAGATGAAAGTCTGCGGTCTTATGAACATGCAGTATGCTATTGAAAAAGGCGTTGTGTATGTTCTGGAAGCAAATCCGAGAGCCTCACGAACCGTACCGTTGGTATCCAAGGTGTGCAATATTCAGATGGTGAAGCTGGCAACTGAGATCATAACCTCACAACTGACCGGGAAGGTCTCTTCGGTTAAGGAACTAAAGGAAAGCAAATTTACTCATTTCGGAGTAAAGGAAGCGGTATTCCCCTTTAATATGTTCCCGGAAGTTGATCCTTTACTAGGACCGGAGATGCGTTCCACCGGCGAAGTACTGGGCTTGGCAGAGACCTTTGGCGAAGCCTTCTATAAAGCACAGGAGGCGACAAAGACAAAGCTGCCGGAGAACGGTACGGTTCTGATCAGTGTAAATGATCATGACAAGGCAGAGCTTATCGAGGTTGCAAAGGGCTTTACCGAATGCGGTTTTCAAATTCTTGCTACAGGAGGCACCTGCGATATGATAGTTGCAGGTGGAATGAAAGCGGAGAAGATCTATAAGCTAGGGCAGGGCAGACCGAATATCTTAGATGCCATCGCGAATAAGCAGATCGATATTATCGTCAATACACCGGATGATAAGAAGGGTGCGTATGACGACAGCTATATCAGAAAGGCTGCGATCAAGGGCAAGATCAGCTATGTGACCACCATGGCCGCTGCGAAAGCGACCATAGCCGGAATTAAAGCAGTAAAAAATAATCCGGCTGGAGTCAGATCACTTCAGGATTTTCATAAAGACATCCGGCTGTAACAAACAAAAAAGTTAAGAATATCTTATCCTACGGGATGCGGCAAAACAGGCAGTTTATGCATTTGAAGAGATCGTAACAGCAAAAGCAGGAAAGCTTCCGTTTTGCCGCATCCTTTTTCTGTCCTTCGAAGCAGAATGCCCAATCTTAAAGCTGTATTTATACAGCGATAGATCCAGATTGGAATATTGGAGAATGGGAGGGAATATATTGAATAGAATCATGAAACAAGCCAATTAGGATCAGGAAAGAGAGGGAATGATTGTGGCTGATTATAAAAGAATGGTTTCTTATATGTATCAATATGAAAATGGAGTGAAAAAGAAGAATGTGGGTTTTGCCCGGGTGGAAGCAAAGGACGGACAATGTAAAATAACTCTGCATATGCAGCTGCTAGGTCAACTTGACAGTATCTTCCCTACTTATATTCTTCAACGAAAGTATGGCGATCTGGAATTGATCTATCTTGGTGATACCGTGCTTAAAAATCAGGTTATGGATAGTAAACTGGCAACAAGCGAAAGTAATATCATGGATTCCGGCTACCCTTTGGCGGACATGGGAGGCCTGCTGCTCTTTCTGAATGATAATATATTTTTTGCGACAGAATGGGATGATAAACCAATCCTTATGGAAGATGTCCTTGAGGCAATGAAGCCGAAGACAAAGCTAGAGATTCAGGTACAGGCAGATACAGAGAAAAAGCTTACTCTGGAGGAGGAATTATCGATCCCAAAATATAAGCTTCCTCGTGGCTATAAGACAATTGAACGATTACAGCGCCCCAGCGATCATCTCGGAATATCCTATCCAAAGAGTGTAAGTAGTACGGAGAGTGTAGAAGTGATGCACCAAGTAGAGGAGGAAATTCCCGAGAAGGAAAGCTCTTCTGTAATTGCAAAGGAAGACACCATAGAGAATATAGTACAAGAGGAATCGGTTGCGATGGAGCAGGAAAGCAATCGGAACGAAGAGTCAGAGAGTAACTGCGAAGGAGAGGCAGAGGGGGAGGCAAGTCATGTAGGTATCGAGGAGGAAGCCTTTGAAGCCCAGGCATTTACCGTGGGCAGGAGTGAAGATAGAAGAGAACATCCACAGGAGGAAGAGGCAGCAGATCCTCAGGTTGTGAAAAATATTTTTGAAAAATATCCCAGAATTTATCCCTTCGAGGATAATGAAATCCTTCTTTGCGCCAAGATAGAACCAAAGGACATCGGATTACTTCCGAAGGAGCTGTGGGCTTTGAGCAATAACAGCTTTTTGGTACATGGCTACTATTGCTATCATCATCTGATTTTTGCAAAGATGAAGGATCGTTATGGCTGCCGTTACATACTTGGCATACCGGGAATCTATCATAACCGGGAAAAATTCATGGCTAAAATGTTCGGTTTCGATGGCTTTAAACCAATTCGTAAAAGAGAACTCAGACAAGGTGATTTCGGTTACTGGTATACAACGGTGTGCTTTTAAATTGATGCTTATTTAGCAATGATTTCGTCTGTACGGATCAGAGCATAGTGCTTGTGATCCTCCCAGCAGCCGTTGATTCTGGCAAAAGACCGGCAGGTCCCTTCATAGTCAAAACCAAGGCGTTCGATTAATCGAAGAGAAGCAGTATTGCCCGGCATAATATAAGCATCGACCCGGTGTGTCGGGTACTCGCTAAATATCATATTAAGGCAGGCGCGGAGGCTTTCTGTGGCATAACCCTGATGCTGGTAGCTCCTGCTGAACTTGTAGCCTATGCTGCAGCTGTGATAGGGTTCCTTTAATATGTTCTGAAAGCAGACAGTACCGATAATCTCCTCTGGGCAGTCCTTTAAAAAAACCCAGAAGCGCATCAGATTCCCTTCTGCGATCTGATTATGCTCGGCTGTCAGAAATGCCTTTTGGTAGGGTAGGGTATAAAAATTATGACTTCGTTTCGGTTCCCAGGGCTCAAAGAATTCCATATTGCTTTGATAAAAGTCTAGTACCTTGGGTGCGGCATCTTTGCTTAAAGGGCGAAGAAGAAGACGTTCAGTCTCCAGGTGCTTTATCATAACATAACCTCGCTTTCGTTAATCTACCCCTCGAATCGATACAAAATGGATCATGGGAGAGAGCAGCGTTACATACTCTTCAAGAGTTGCTTTCGAGTGACAGTGCAGCCCCGGTGAAAGAATATCGCCGGAATCTTTGTAGGACTGAAGATAATATGCTTTGGCACCGGACAGCCAATGACCGATGGACATCATATCCTCTGCAGTATGATATTCTTTTATAATGGTAGTACGAAATTCATAATCAACGGAGGAAGCTTTGACAAGAGTTACACTCTCCAGGATTGGTTCCAAGGAAATGCCAGCGATACCGGTTGTCAGTGGATACTTTTCCTTGGAATTCTTAATATCTATTGCGATATAGTCAATGATATCCTCTGAAATAAGGGATGTCAGCATCTTTGGATTTGTACCGTTGGTGTCCAGCTTTACCTGAAAACCCAGCTCCTTTATTTTTCGGATCAAGTCCGGAAGTGCCGGATCGAGGGTGGGCTCGCCGCCGGTGATGCATATCCCTTCAAGTATGTTTTTACGCTTTGCAAGATACGAAAGTATGTCTTGCTCCGGTATGATCGGTTGGGAAGAGGGAGACATAACCAGAGAAGCATTGTGACAAAAGGGACAGCGCATATTACAGCCTCCGAGGAATATCGTTGCTGCAAGATGTTTCGGATAATCTAGCAGGGTTGTTTTATTAAAGCCATGGATCTGCATATTGTAACCTCCCGGGTGTTATGATAAAATAACCTGGTTGAAGCTTAAGAGATACACCAGGTGCTTCATACTATTTGAACAGTGGTCCTACTGTCTACTATATCAAATTGCAGAGTGCTCGTCCAGATGCAAAGGAAACGGATAACATGATGAATGAAAAATACATGAAGGAAGCTTTAAAAGAAGCAAAAAAAGCAACCCGCCTCGGGGAAGTTCCCATCGGTTGTGTAATTGTATACCAGGATAAAATTATAGGTAGAGGATATAATAAGCGTAATACCAAGAAAACTACATTGGCGCATGCCGAGCTGATTGCCATAGAGAAAGCCAGTAAGGTCATGGGAGACTGGCGACTGGAGGATTGTACGATGTATGTCACTCTGGAGCCTTGTCAGATGTGCTCCGGAGCAATCGTTCAGGCGAGAATCAAGAAGGTGGTCGTTGGAACCATGAACCCGAAAGCGGGTTGTGCCGGCTCGATCTTAAATTTACTTCAGATGAAGGAATTTAATCATCAGGTAGAATTGGAGACAGGCCTTCTTGAGAAGGAATGTACGCAGGTGCTACAGGACTTCTTCGGTCAGCTCAGAATCCGTAATAAGCAGGAAAAACAGAGGGAAAGAGACCATAAAAAGGAAGAGCTTTAGGGTTGACAATCAAGGTGGTATGCTTTATACTTGGCATACAGCTTTTTTATTCATGACAATAGAAAGTTAGCGAAGCATGCTTTCTATCATTGTATAGATAATTGAATCTTATCAAAAAAAATTTTATCCAATAGTCAGAAAATTTCCGTGCAGCCGGGGAGATAGCGGTGCCCTGTACCTGCAATCCGCTACAGCAGGGGTGATGTTCTGCCTAGGGTGACTTACTGTAAGGCAGCCCCTTATAAGTGATGTTGACGTTTGGGTCTTACGCAACAGGAATCTGTGAACCGTGTCAGGTCAGGAATGAAGCAGCACTAAGCAGAAGCTCTTGTGTGCCGTAAGGCTGCCTGGACCGAGTTAACTGTAAGGGTAACGCTTATGGTAAGCATTCGAAGCAGAGCGCACGGAATTTAAAAATAGAATAATGTATAGATTCTTGAAGGGGCTGTCGCATTAGTGAAATATAAATCACTAATATGGTGGCCCCTTTTTAATGACATCATGTCGAAATAATGATAACACATAATTTAATTGAAGAGGTGTAACATAAAAACATGTTTAAAGAATCATATAAACAAATAAAAATGTTACATTGTGGTAAAAATAGTCTAGTAATTGAAAGCTCTGTCACAACATACTGTTGATAATTAGTGATATTTAAGCAGAGCGTATCACTCTGCTTAAATAATGCTATTAGAATAACCCACCATTATACTTTAATTGAGCAAAAATCATAATAATTAAACCGATAATAAAACAGACTCCAAAGAATATCCATCCATAAAACGTATTTGTTAAAAAATCAATTATACCTGTCAATATCATTCCGATTCCCATAACAATACATGCTTTACCCATTTTTTCTGTGTATGGTTTCTTATCCTTTTCAATCACTTTAGTATAGTGATAATCATGGATTAGTGTTATCTGCTCTTTTTTCCAGATACGCCACCCCAAAAAACTAA
>JAEZLZ010000033.1 GCA_023415055.1 Bacillota bacterium
AAAGAAAGGTTGTGATGTTAGGGTTGGATAAAAAGCTTACGTTATACGGCTTTAACAACCTCACAAAAACACTTAGCTTCAACATTTATGATGTATGCTATGCAAAAAGTGAGAGGGAACAGAAAGACTATATTGCTTATATTGATGAACAATACAATTCTGAACGTTTGACGAAAATTTTAGTTGACGTTACTGAAATGATTGGCGCACATATCCTGAATATTTCAAAGCAGGATTATGACCCCCAGGGAGCATCAGTGAATATTCTAATCGCAGAGGGAACCGTATCTTCAGAACACATTGATGAATCCTGTAATCAGGGCGGCAACTTTTTAACGAATCGTGATTCGGTTCATGCCCATCTTGATAAGAGCCATGTTACTGTTCATACCTTCCCGGAGCATCATCCGGATAATTCGATTTCCACTTTTCGTGTAGATATCGATGTTTCAACCTGTGGAGAGATATCTCCTTTGAACGCACTGGATTATCTGATTGGAAGCTTTGATTCCGATATTATTACTATAGACTACCGTGTCAGGGGCTTTACCAGAGACCTTCACGGAATGAAGTATTTTATTGACCATGATATAACCTCCATACAGGACTATATTGATGATCAGACCTTAACCAAATATGATGCGATTGATGTCAATGTTTATCAATCCAACATATTTCATACCAAGATGCTGATTAAAGAGATTGAGTTGCAGAATTATCTTTTTAATAAGGATGTTTATGAGTTGCCGCCGAAGCAGAGACTCGATATTACGAATTCTCTTCGTAAAGAAATGATAGAGATATTCAGCGGAATGAACATTTATTAAGGTGGAAAAAGTGGAGGAAAACATGAAGTATACGCAACACAATTCACCCATCCACGAAGCGTTATTAAGACATAAAAAAAACCGAGTTGTACCCTTTGATGTACCGGGACATAAGGGCGGTAGAGGAACCCCTGAGCTTACCGAATTTCTAGGAATCGATTGCTTAAAGGTGGACGTTAATTCCATGAAGCCGTTAGACAATCTAATTCATCCGGTATCGGTTATTAAAGCTGCTGAGGAACTGGCCGCTGAGGCGTTTGGTGCAGATGCAGCTTTTTTTATGGTTAACGGTACAACCGCTGCCGTACAGGCAATGATCATGTCCACCTGCAAAGCAGGCGATGAGATCATCATGCCGAGAAATGTACATCGCAGTTCTATTAATGCGCTGGTGGTTTGTGGGGCAATCCCGGTTTATGTAAACCCGGGGGTAAATCATCAATTAGGAATTCCACTCGGAATGTCAGTGGAAGATATAGAGAAAGCAATTGAAGAGCATCCCGGGGCTAAGGCTATCCTGGTGAATAACCCAACCTATTATGGGATTTGCTCTAATCTAAAGGAAATCGTCCGTCTAGCGCATGCACATGGAATCAAGGTCCTCGTGGATGAGGCTCATGGAGCACATTTTTATTTTGGTGAAGGTCTTCCGATCAGTGCTATGGCTGCCGGTGCCGATATGTCAGCGGTCAGCATGCATAAAACCGGAGGCTCTCTGACACAGAGTTCGTTCCTCATCTGTAAAAATGATATCGATCCGGGCTATGTCAGACAGATTATTAATTTGACCCAGACTACCAGTGGTTCGTATCTGCTGTTATCCTCTCTGGATCTTGCCCGAAAGAATATGGTACTGAATGGTAAGGAAATTGTCGCAAAGACCCTGGAGCTTGCTGAGTATGCAAGAAATGAGATTAATAAAGCAGGTGGTTATTATGCCTTCTCCAAGGAGCTGATCAATGACGATACCGTATATGACTTTGACCGTACAAAGCTTTCGATTCATACAGGAGAGATCGGTCTAGCCGGAGTTGAGGTCTATGATCTTTTACGTGACGAATATGATATTCAAATCGAATTCGGTGACATCGGAAATATTCTTGCTGTAATCACGGCTGGTGATCGTGCTTTTGAAATAGAACGATTAGTTTCTGCTTTGTCTGAGATTAAACGTATCTATGGTAAGGATAAGGTAGGCATGTTAAACCACGAATACATTGACCCTGACGTAGTATTCACTCCGCAGAAAGCGTTTTACAGTAATAAGAAATCTCTTCTGTTGAAGGATACCATCGGACATATCGCCGGAGAATTTGTGATGTGTTATCCTCCGGGAATACCGATCTTAGCACCGGGAGAACGTATTACGAAGGATATTATTGATTATATCGTATATGCCAAGGAAAAGGGTAGCTCATTGACCGGACCTCAGGATATGAAGGTCGAGCATATCAATATTGTTGATTTTTGACGATAGATTCAGCATTATATTTTCTCATACATTTACTTGCTTATTTTTGTCTACTTGATAATGATATATTAGTTGATATGAATAAAAGAAAGGCGGTGTCTGCATATGGAGCTGTGGTATTCCGAACATCATACGGAGCACGTAAGATTATCCTTAAAGGTTAAAGAACAGTTATATAATAAACAAAGTGATTTTCAGCATATCGCAATCCTGGATACGGTAGAATTTGGTCGTGCTTTGACTTTGGATGGCTGCCTTATGGTAACAGAAAAGGATGAATTTATCTATCATGATATGATTGTCCATGTACCGATGGCAACTAATCTGGCAATCAAAAGAGTTCTTGTCATTGGGGCCGGAGACGGTGGTACAATTCGAGAATTGACAAGATATCCCGGCATTGAACGAATCGATATGGTGGAAATTGATGAAATGGTAGTGGTGGCTTGCAAGGAGCACCTGCAGCAGACTGCTTGTAAGCTGGAGGATCCAAGAGTACACATCTATTATGAGGACGGTCTTAAATTTGTACGCCGCCATGTGAATGAATATGATCTTATTTTAGTGGATTCCACGGATCCCTTCGGTCCGGGGGAAGGATTATTTACGAAAGAGTTTTATGGTAATTGCTATAATGCATTGACTGAAAAGGGAATTTTGGTGAATCAGCATGAGAGTACTTATTATGATTCTTACGTGGATGCTATGAAACGTGCCCATCAGAGAATCAAGGAGACCTTTCCGATAGCAAAGGTATATCAAGCTCACATTCCGACCTATCCAAGCGGACATTGGCTGTTTGGATATGCCAGTAAGCATTATGATCCGATTCTGGATCTGAATGAGGATGCTTGGAATGCACTGGGGATCAAGACAAAATACTATAATACGAAGCTTCATGTCGGATGCTTCGCACTTCCCAATTATGTAAAGGAGCAGTTAAATGAATATGAATAGAAATATCCATACCTTTATCGCCTGCGATCATGAATACGAGGATAGTGATATCGTGTTATTCGGAGCCCCCTTTGATGGGACAACCTCTTACCGGCCGGGAACCCGATTTGCCAGTGCGGCAATTCGAAATGAAAGCTATGGTATTGAGACCTATAGTCCTTATTTAGATCTGGACTTATTGGATCGTCAAATCTTTGACGCCGGTGATCTGGAGTTTGGTTTCGGTAATACAGAGAGAGTACTCTCCACCATCGAAGAGATGACGGATAATATATTGAAGGATCAGAAAAAGCCACTGATGATCGGCGGGGAACATCTCGTCACACTGGGAAGTATAAGAGCGGTAATAAAACAATATCCTGACCTTCATATCATTCATTTTGATGCGCATGCGGATCTTCGGGATGATTACCTCGGAGAAAAGCTTTCCCATGCCAGTGTCATGAGACGATGTCATGAACTTGTCGGAGATAATCGCATCTATCAGTTTGGTATTAGAAGCGGAGACCGCGAAGAATTTCTTTGGGCGAAGGATCATGTATTTACTCAGAAGTTCAATCTGGATCGCATTGATCAGGTTGTGGAATGTCTTCGAGGCAAACCGGTCTATCTTACGATTGACTTAGATGTCTTAGACCCCTCCGTATTCCCGGGAACCGGTACGCCGGAAGCGGGCGGAGTCACCTTTACCGAGCTTACCAATGCTTTGAATAAAGTGTTCAAGCTTAATATTGTTGCCATGGATATGAATGAATTATCACCGGTCTATGATCAAAGCGGTGCTTCAACCGCGCTTGCATGTAAGCTGTTACGAGAGCTTCTTCTTCAGCTTTAATTTATCTATTCTATATAGTCAATTGCGAAAAACAATTACATCGATTTATGTGTACACAACAGATATAGTTTGGGTGCAAAAGTTATGCAAAGGAGCGTCATTTTAATATTAAAGGAGATAATTATATGAGCAAAGCACTTATTATTGGTGCCGGTGGAGTTGCCGGTGTAGTTATTCATAAATGCTGTCAGAATTCCGAGGTTTTTGAGGAGATCTGTATCGCAAGCAGGACCAAATCAAAATGCGATGCCTACAAAGCACAGGTAGAAGCAAAAGGTACTAAGACTAAGGTATCTACTGCACAGGTTGATGCCGACAATACCGACGAGGTAATTGCACTGATCAATCAGTTTCAACCGGATATTGTAATCAATGTTGCGCTCCCTTATCAGGATTTAACAATCATGGATGCATGCCTTGCAACAAAGGTAGATTATCTGGATACCGCAAATTATGAACCGAAGGATATTCCGAAGTTCGAGTATAAATGGCAATGGGCTTATAAAGAGCGCTTTGAGAAGGCAGGAATTACTGCGATTCTTGGTTGCGGCTTTGATCCCGGTGTAACTCAGGTGTTCTCAGCCTATGCTTTAAAGCATTATTTTGATGAAATTCATACGATCGACATTCTGGATGCGAATGCCGGAGATCATGGTTATCCTTTTGCCACCAATTTTAATCCGGAGATCAATATCCGTGAGATTACTGCAAACGGCAGCTACTTTGAGAATGGAACCTTCCATGAGACTGAGCCGCTGGAAGTGAAGAGAGTCTATAACTTCCCAGAGATCGGGCCGAAGGATATGTATCTGCTGCATCATGAGGAGATGGAATCTTTGGCAATCAATATGCCCGGTATCAAGAAGATTCGTTTCTTTATGACCTTCTCCGATAAATATATTACACACCTTAGAGTTCTTGAGAATGTAGGAATGACCTCAATCGAGCCTATCAATTTTGAAGGTCAGCAGATAATTCCGCTTCAGTTTCTGAAGGCTGTTCTTCCTGACCCGGCTTCCTTAGGTCCCAGAACCAAGGGAAAGACCAATATCGGTTGTATCTATACCGGTCTGAAGGATGGTAAGGAAGTACGCTATTATGTATATAATGTTTGTGACCACGAGGAATGCTACCGCGAGGTTGGTTCCCAGGCAATCTCTTATACCACCGGTGTACCGGCGATGATCGGAGCAAAGATGGTATTAGAGGGCAGATGGAAGAAGCCGGGCGTATACAATGTTGAAGAGATGGATCCCGATCCGTTCATGGCAGAGCTTAACCGCTGCGGTCTTCCCTGGAAGGAAAGTTTCAATCCGGATATGGTTGAATAGTAACCAGGGATAGAAAGGAGCTTACGAATGAATTTTGATTTAAACATGGTTGCCACTCCCTCATATATCGTGGAGGAAGGTCTGTTAAGAAAGAATCTGGAATGCCTTCAATCTGTTATGCAACGAACCGGCTGCGAGATTTTACTGGCACAAAAGGCTTATTCCATGTATTCTACTTATCCGTTGATCGGAAGTTATCTTAGTGGTACTACGGCAAGCTCCTTATTTGAAGCGAAACTAGGTGCGGAAGAGATGGGTAAGGAAGTCCACATCTTTGCACCGGCATATAAAGATAATGAATTTGATGAAATTATGGAGCTTTGTGATCATATTATTTTTAATTCGATTGCGCAATGGGAGAAATATAAATCAAGAATTTTCTCCGGTGCCAAAAAGGTATCCTGTGGCTTACGTATCAATCCGGAATACTCTGAAATTGAGACTGATCTTTATAATCCGTGCTTTGAAGGATCACGGTTCGGAATCAAATTATCGGAGCTTAAAAATGCTGATTTGGAAGGAATTGACGGCTTGCATTTTCATACGATGTGTGAGCAAAATTCCGATGTCCTTGAAAGAACCTTGCAGGTTGTGGAGGATAAATTCGGTTCCTTCCTTCCACAAATGAAATGGATTAATTTCGGTGGTGGTCACCATATCACCAGAGCCGACTATGATATTGATACGCTGGTTCGTTGTATCAATCATATCAAGGATACCTATCAAGTCCAGGTATATCTGGAGCCAGGGGAAGCAGTAGCTCTTAATGCAGGCTATCTCGTGAGCTCTGTTCTGGAGCTTGGTGAAAATGGTATACCAATCGCAATTTTAGATACCTCGGCTGCCTGTCATATGCCGGACGTTCTTGAGATGCCTTACCGCCCGAATATCATTGGTTCCGGAACACCGGGAGAGTATCCGTATACCTATCGATTAGGTGGACCGACTTGTCTGGCCGGTGATGTCATCGGAGATTATTCCTTCCAGGAAGCTTTAAAGGCGGGAGATCGGTTGGTGTTCTCTGATATGGCCATTTATTCTATGGTAAAGAACAATACCTTTAACGGAATTAATCTTCCTAACATCTATCTTAATACCGAACGAAATGGATTAAGATTAATCCGTGAATTTGGATATAAGGATTTCAAAGGCCGCTTATAGAATATTCAAATGTTCTATAGAAAAGGATGTAACATTATTACTGTCAGAAGAAACGAATTGACAGAATCGTGTTACATCCTTTTTTGTGTAGTGTGTGTGTGTCCAGCGAAGCTGGACCATGCCTGTCGGTGTAAGTCCGACCACGGTAATCACCAGTGAGCCGTGTAGATAAATCCGGTGCGTTACAGTAATGTAGGGTGCTAAGCGGATGGATAAAGTCTTCGAAAGAGGGCGAGCAATCATGCAGACCGTAACATAAAGTGAATTCTGCCGTATCGTAATAAAACTGCTCTGAAAAGAGGAGATTAGGGAAGTC
>JAEZLZ010000015.1 GCA_023415055.1 Bacillota bacterium
CGCCATCGGCGGCCTGGCCGGCGAGAAGATCAAGGTGGGCGAGAACCACGGCGCCGGCCTGACGGGCGCCAGCCTGTGCCAGAGCGTTGCCAGCAACGGCGTGACCTGCAACGAAGGCGTTCTGACCGCAAGTTCCACCAGCGGCCGCTCCGCCGTGACTCTGAGCCCGAGCTTCGGCACCGGCGGCGACCGCATCACGTGGAGCTGCGCCGTGGGCGCCTCCATCGGCAACCGCGTTGTCAGCGACTGCACCACCGGCGTCACGACCAACTGAGTTTGACGCGCCTTTGCTATACCAGAAGACCCCGCTTCGGCGGGGTTTTCCTTTTGCCTTCTATAGAAGCGCCAGGAACAAGAGCACCCCGTGCATAGCCCATCGAAATCCGCACTGTCGCTAGTCGCAGCGCTCTCCTTGTGCCTCGCGATCTACTGGATCGGCCTGTCGGGCGGCTTCACTTTCGACGACATGCCGAACTTCTATTACATCCAGCAATGGCTGGACGGCAAGATCGGACTGAAGGACGCGATTCTCTGGAACACCCATCGTTCCCCGCTGGACCAGCGCGCCGCCGCGATGTCGAGCTACGCATTTAGCGCGTGGCTCGGTGGCGGCCTATCGCCTTACGTGTTCAAGCTGCACAACCTTCTATTGCATTGCCTGACAGGCGTGGCCATCTACGGTTTGTTGTGCAAGGTCCTTCCTCGCGACGGCGCCTTCGGCGACCGATACCGCTTGGCCGCACTAGTCGTCACCTGCATCTGGTTGCTCCACCCCCTGCAGGTCAGCACGGTCCTGTACTCCGTCCAGCGCATGGCGCAGCTGTCGACATTGTTCTGCGTGTTGGGCATGTGGCTGTACGTGGCAGGCCGCGAGCGACTGAACAATGGCCACCACCGGAGCGCAGCGGCATGTCTTTTCATCGGCGTTCCCACACTCACCTTCCTCGCCATACAAGGCAAGCAGAACGGCGCCATTCTGCCGTTTCTGTGCCTTGCGATCGAGTTCGCGTACTTCCAGACCACACCACGCCCGAAGCAGGTGTGGATTTTCGCAGGGCTGTTCTGCGTTCTTCCCGTTCTCGGCGTCCTGGCCGTGCTGTGGCTGCACCCTATGGCGCTGATGTCCATGTACGGCGAGTACGATTTCACACCTTATGAGAGGGTACTCAGCCAAGGGCGTGCGCTGGCTTCCTACCTGGGACAGTTCCTCATCCCCCACACGCCCTCCATGGGTCTGGCAACGGACGACTTCGATCCGTCGCGGGGGCTGCTGACCCCCCCTACCACGCTGGCCAGCATTCTGCTCTTGGCCGGCCTGTCCTTCGCCGCCATCGTCGCCCGCAGGCAGATGCCATCGGTCTTCGCAGGCTGGTTCGTCTTCCTGGCGGGCCACGCCGTCGAGGCCAGCTTCCTCCCACTGGAACTCTACTACGAGCATCGGAACCTGCTGCCTTCCATCGGCATCGCGTTGGCAGCCGTCACGTTGGCAGTTCGCGCCGGTCGGCAACTGGAAGCCCGTGGCGTCCGGGTAGGACGCGTCGGCGCGATCGTCGCGATTGCTTTGCTTCTCGCGCTAAGCGTGATGACGCACGGGCGTGCACGCGTGTGGAGCGACCCACTGGTGCTGTACAAGACCGAACTCCACGCGCACCCCGAGTCGTACCGCGCAATCGTCAACTACGTCGGTACCGCCAGCGATATGGGAGATGTGGAGCGTGCCTACCAGGTGACCAATGAGCGCCTGAAGAATGCCGCCTCCCCCAAACTGAGGGGACGAATGTACCTCCTCCGGGCATGGCTGGACTGCGAGTACAGGGTAGAGGGCGCCAGGCTCGATGACTTCTTCAACGCGGTCCAATTGCTCCCCAGGCGCGTCGAGATCGGCACATTTCTCAGCTACGGCCTGATCACCGAGACCTTTCTGGCCAAGGGCTGCGGATCGCTTGGCGCCCTTGAGCTTGCGCAGGCTTACCAGGCAATGGCAGATCACGCTACGGAACAGTCCGACGACTTCCTGTACAAGGTCGCGTTCCGCAACAACGCCGCTTTCCGATACGCCAATGCCGGTCGATGGACGGAGGCTGCTGTGCAGGCTCGGCTGGCGTGGCAAGCGAACACACCGCCGAGAAGCGCGCCAGTACTGGTCGAGATCATGCTGGTCACGGGCGATGCCGCACTAGCCAGGAGGATCCTTGAGGAGGCACTGGCACGCACTGGCAAGGACGATGGCGCGCGCAGGGACCTCGAGACGATCCGCGGGTTCGTGGAGCGCGAGGAGCAGCAACCGGGCTGGAACAAGGCACAGGCGGACCAGGCCTCGCGGGTGGTCACAGGCGGTTGAGGCCGGGGGGGGTGAGCAGCACGGAGCGGGACCATTGGCGGCCCCATCGATCACTGACACATTGAGTTCCATGGCAAGCCCTGTCGGCGACGACTCCGCGGCACCAGGTGCCCCGTACTGGGACTGCGGGGGAGCTCTCTGGGCAGCCGCGCCTGCGGCCCTTATGATCTTCTGATTGGCCGTCGCCAGGACATTACGAGATGAACGCAGTCACCTCCGCCAACCTCGTCGGTATCACCGGCATCGCCCGGCGCCTGGTCCTTGACGGCGCTCTGGACGAGACGGCCGCGCGCGAGGCGCTGGACAAGGCCACCGCCGAGCGCAAGCAGGTGGCAGCGTACCTGCGCGAGCACAGGCTGGTCACGGCCGCGCAGATGGCCGCCGCGAACTCGATGGAGTTCGGCATGCCCGTCATTGACACCGCCGCGATGGATGGCGGCCAGAGCGCGGTCAAGCTGGTCAGCGAGGAGCTGCTGCAGAAGCACAACGTGCTGCCGCTATTCAAGCGCGGCGGCAAGCTGTTCGTGGGCACGTCCGACCCCACCAACAGCCAAGCCCTGGACGAGATCAAGTTCCACACCAACCTGGTGGTGGAACCGATCCTGGTGGATGAGGACAGCATCCGCCGTTCGCTGGAGCTGTGGACGCAGGCCTCCGACAGTTTCGGCGATGCGCTGGAGGACACCGACGGGCTGGACAGCCTCGACGTGGAGGCGGGCGACGACGAGTCCCGCGACAGCGGTGTCGACGGCAAGCAGGACGACGCGCCG
>JAEZLZ010000004.1 GCA_023415055.1 Bacillota bacterium
CCCAATAACTACACGGAACCGCTTATGGTAAATATGGCAGATGGATGGAGAGAAGGAACGTGTGAGTACCCGGGGAGATCTGCATGGAACACTTCGAAAGAGGAAACTATTATCACAAGGTAATACGGAACATACAGAAGTCAGCAGAGGTCATAGTAGCCAAAGGGAACTTTGTTTTCTTGGAGGTGAAGGACCGAATCAATAGGAGTCCTAAGTATATCCGAGAAGGGAGGAATGGCTGATGAAGGCAGAAAACTCTGAAAACAGAGACTATCCGCAAAGAGATAGTGCGGAACATGAAGGGTATGCGGAAGTGCGCAGGTCATTCCGTTCGATATGGAAAGAAAGGGACAGTGCAAAGCCAGAACTCTTAGAGAAGATACTGTATAAGGACAACTTAAACAGAGCTTATAAGAGGGTGAAGGCAAGCAAGGGAGCACCGGGAATTGACGGAATAACCGTCGAAGAGATAGGTGCATACCTACGGGAAAATCAAGAAGCCATTATCGAGAGGATATACAAAGGGAAATATACACCCGACCCGGTAAGGCGCAAAGAAATCCCGAAAGCAGGCGGAGGAATGCGAAAGCTTGGTATTCCAACTGTCAAAGACCGTATTTTTCAGCAAGCCATTTCACAACAATTGATGCCGATTTATGAGGCACAATTCTCGGATGGAAGCTTCGGTTATCGCCCTGGAAGAAGCGCGAAAGATGCCGTCATTAAGGTGAAAGAGTATGCAGAAGGGGGTTATCGCTATGCAGTATCACTTGACCTCTCGAAATACTTTGACACCTTGAACCACGAATTATTGCTGAACATTCTTCGGAGAAATGTGAAGGATGAGAGAGTGATACAGTGGATTAAGAGGTATCTTAAGAGTGGTGTCATGGAAGATGGAGTAATCGTGGATACAGAGGAAGGTTCACCCCAGGGTGGAAATCTGTCTCCGCTATTGGCGAATGTTTATCTTAATGAGTTTGACCAGGAATTCCAAAAGAGAGGTGTTCCGTTTGTTCGCTATGCAGACGATATCGTACTGCTAGCCAAAAGCGAAAGAGCCGCGAAAAGACTTTTGGAAACAAGTACGAACTATCTTGAAGGAGAGCTTAGATTGACAGTAAACAGAGATAAAAGTCGTGTGGTCAGCGTGTTTGCAATCCGAAATTTTAAATTCCTTGGCTTTGCATTGGGAAGGAACGGAAGGGGCATATATGTCCGAGTTCATTCGAAGTCATGGAAGAAGTTCAAAGCCAAACTGAAAGAGCTTTCTTCCCGAAGGTCTGTTCAGAGCATAAAACCGGCATTGGAAAAGATAAAGGTATATGCAAGAGGATGGCTTAACTATTATGGAGTGGCAAGTATTAAGAATCTCATTGATGACATCAACAAATGGCTCTATCATCGGATTCGTATGTGCATATGGAAACAATGGAAGAAACCGATAACGAAAATGAAAAACCTTTTAAAACTCGGAGTGTCCAAAGATTTGGCATTTATAGCGGCTAATAGCCGAAGAGGTTATTGGTTTGTGACACATACAGTAGCGGTCAATATAGCTTTAACAAAAGAAAGACTGATACACAGTGGCTTTTATGATTTAGCCAATGCATATCAGTCTGTGCACGTCAACTATTGAAAGCGCCGTGTACCGAACGGTACGCACGGTGCTGTGAGAGGACGGGAGCTAATCACTCCCTCCTACTCGATTTCGCCCAGCATGGGCGTAATCTAATCGGTGAAAGACCGTAGTGTGCCCTGATAGTGGGAAACACATAGCCAATGACAAGGGTGTCCATCGTGAGGTGGAATTTGAAGGAAGTCGGATGGCAAACCTCTGCTCTGACGGACAGAAATCATATATAAGGCATGGTATATCGGGTAAGGTTGCCAAACAAACTGAAGCCCAATAACTATCCGAAGATATATTGTGTAAATGTGACAGATAGGTGGAGGAAAAGATTACGCACCTTAACTGGGGAGGTTTGAACAACCGAAACGCCGTATGCCGAACGGCACGTACGGTGCTGTGGGAGGACGGCGGTTAATCACCGCCTCCTACCCGATTTTATGTGATGTTAAGAAATTTTAAGGAATGTATATAAGAACTGTTAAGGAATATTTTCTATAATAAACTAAAAAATATGAATGTCCGATTTGTTGTTGTGTTCGCATATTGTTTGATGGCAGATTACGGGGTGTAGTCGCCACTATGCAGTTATGTATATGTTACCGTAAATGGAGAAGACTTTGGACTTTACTTAGCAGTAGAGGGAATAGAAGATAGTATTTTACAAAGAAGTTATGGAACGGATATAGGAGATTTGTATAAGCCGGGAGGTGGTGGTGATGAAGAAGGCGAAACTGAGGATATGATGTTGGAACAGGACACGGGAGATTTTTGGGATGAAGATATCGATATGCGTGATGTATGTCTGCTGTATTTAGGGGACGAACCTGACAATTATATGATGATATTTGATAGCGCAAATACTAAGGTGTCAAAGGCAGATAAAAGCGTTTAGTTGCGTCCATAAAGAAAATAAATGAAAACACTGGCATAGAAGATGCGGTAGATGTAGAGGCAGTTATTCGCTACTTTGCTGTTCATAATTTCGTTGGAAATGGAGACAGTTATACAGGATCTATGGTTCATAACTATTATTTGTATGAAAAAGATGATAAAATGGATATGATTCCATGGGACTATAATATCTCATTTGGAACATTAATGGACCAGAGTGAAAGTGAACAAAAAGATTCTAAGCCAGCTTTCAGGAGTTGATAAAAACAAATTGATGTGACAGGCTTTCATATAGAGGATATGGGTACGGAAGCTGACAAATAGCAAAAAAGAGGTAAAATGAGATGAATCATGAAGAAACAAAAATTACTTTGGCACTTGCAAAAGATGAAGAATTACCGGAATTCAAAAAAAGGATACAAGAAGCTTTTAATATTGCTGTTGTGGAGACATTTGGGGAACAAGATGAACCAATTCCTTCCGATCGTGATTTGGAGCAGTCTTTTTGCGCTCCGGGTGTAGTTATTTATCAGGTAATGAAGGGGAAAACTAAGGTCGGTGGAGCAGTTCTTTGTATTAAATCAAAAGTGCAGGATAATTCGTTGGATTTCTTTTTTGTCGATCCGCAATATCACAGTAAGGGATATGGGCAGAAGGCATGGAAAGCAATCGAGGAAAAATATCCGGATACTAAAGTGTGGCATACAGTGACACCTTATTTTGAAAAACGTAACATTCACTTTTATGTAAATTGTTGTGGCTTTAAAATAGTGGAATTTTGGAATGAACATTATCCAGATCCGCATGGATGCACGGAGAGAGATTTGCCGGTCGGATGTGATGAATCGTTCTACTTTGAGAAAATTATGAAATAATGGAGGCAGAGAATGGATAATGCAAAGATTTTGATTATAGAAGATGATGCAGATATTAGGGAAGGTATTAGGATCTTGCTTGAGAGTGAGGACTATCTGGTGAATGAAGCAGAGTCAGGAGAAATCGGGTTAAAGATTTTATCAGAAGATACAGGGCTTGTCATTCTTGATATTATGATGCCTGGAATGTCAGGAATTAGGGTGTGTGAAGAAATCAGAAAGAAGTCGTTTGTTCCGATTCTGTTTCTTACTGCAAAAGCGCAGGAGTCAGATAAAATGCTTGGTCTTATGGCTGGTGGTGATGATTATCTGACAAAACCTTTTTCCTATGCAGAACTTTTAGGAAGGGTTAAAGCACAAATAAGACGTTATACGGTCTACAGCAACAGTCCTGTTAAAGTGGAATCACAGGAGGAGACAGAGTATCTTATAAGTAGTGGAATTCAGATTCATACAAAATTTAATGAGGTAATTGTGGACGGAAAGGCGGTTGAACTGACTGATATTGAATATCGCATACTTCTGCTGATGATGAAGAATAAGGGAAAAATTTTTTCTGCTCAGAATATCTATGAATCAATCTGGAATGAACCGTATTTCTATAATTGTAATGGAACAATAATGGTACATATTCGTAAGCTGCGGATCAAGATAGAACCAAATGACCAGGAACCTGTTTATATTAAGACTGTATGGGGAAAGGGGTATCGTTTTGAAGGGGAAAAGTGAAGTAAGAGTATCACTATATATGGAATGGTTTACCTTAATACTTCTTGCCGGAATGGTCAGTTTGCTATTTTTTGTGGGTAGCAGATTCCTGTTCGAACAGATAATTGAAAAATATCATCAAAGTCGCAATACTGTGGAGACTTATAATGATAAATACATCTCACAGCTACAGAAGTACATAAAGAGTCAGGGTATTTCTTCTAAGGATTTGTATAAATTGGATGAGTGGATAAATGATAACAGGCTTATTTACATTCAGATAAAGAGAAATAATGAATGGATCTATTCCTCGGATCATTATATGGATGAAACGCAGTCCGATGAATATGATTTTCCTATATATTCGGAAGATAGCTATTATGACATTGATTTGGTAGATGGAACTGTGCAAGTGTTCATTATGGGAATGTATTCCTATAATGCATATATGGTGGCATTGGTGCTTGATATCATCATATCATTTATTTTATTTATATTCATAACAATGCTTGGAATTCGCAGAAAAATTCATTATATCAATCAATTAAGCAGCGATATTGAAATTCTTGAGGGAGGAAATCTGGATTATGAGGTGCATGTGCAGGGAAATGATGAGATTACGGAAATGGCAAAAGGATTAAATGCCATGAAAATATCATTTCATAATCAGATAGATGAAGTGGAATGCCTGACAAAAACAAATCAGGAAATGGTGACAGAGATTTCACATGACCTACGTACACCGCTTACCTCAGTTCTGTTGTATGCAGAGATTCTAAAAAATGAAAAATATACAAATGAAGAAGATAAGCAGGAAATAATAGATAAAATGATAAAAAAAATCCAACATATGAAAGGTTTATCTGATGGTCTGCTTACCTATGCAGTTCGTGCTTCGGAAGAAAAGTATGTTCCAGCAGAGTATATTTCAATTCATAGCGCTTTATATGACGAATTATCAGACATGTGCCAATATCTGCAGGATCAGGGATTAAAGGTTAAGGTAAATTTACAATGGAAAAAGGGTCAGATTTTTGTATATGAAGAGTATCTTACCAGAATAATGGATAATATTTCATCAAACATCTTAAAATATGCAGACAGACAGGCAATCGTTTTATTATGGGATGAATATTATATGGATGAAATGTTTATTGTCTGCGAGAACGCTTGTATCAAAGAAAGTGAGAATCAAGAAAGCTATCATATTGGAATCCGAAATGTCAGTACAATGGTGAAAGAAATGGGAGGCAGATGCGATGTGACGCAGACGGATGAAATGTTCCGGATATGCCTTAAATTTAAGTTTAGAAGAGATGAATAATTAAAAGAAGATATATGTAAGGGTGTAAATCTTAAGAAAAAGATTTGCACTTTTTTTGTTGATAAGAATTTTTAAGAAATGAGTTAAGAGCCTGTTAAGAAATGTAGTGTAAATTGTTTTATATGAAAGGAGAGAATAGGATGAAAGTTACGAGACTAACTTTTTAAGATTGCATTGAACAGGAAACTTTACCAGATGGCATTATTTCATACTATGATGACTACCCAATAGCATAAGTGAAGCGGAGAAAAAAGGTGAATTCAACAACCTCTTTATGCAGGCAGTAGTACGAAATGGAGAAATTATTCAACTAATTAGAAATTGGATTCCATAAAATGAAGAAATACGTGATAAAAAAATAAAAATTATTCCAAGAAGCATGTGGCTACCACTAATTCTAGCAGTTTCTTGTAATGCTGTGACTTATTATGGGACTCGTGTTTTTACAAACAAAAGATATCATTATGTTCTTTCAAACAAACTAGATGATCAAATACCATTTATTCCATGGACGGTTGCTATTTATTTGGGATGTTATTTGTTTTGGAGCTTAAACTACATACTTGGATGTAGGCAGAAAAGGAAAAAAACATTCCAATTTATAAGTGCTGATTTAATAGCAAAGATAATATGCATGATCTGCTTTTTAGTATTTCCGACAACTAACGAAAGACCTCCTATTGAAGAAAATTCATTTTGGGAGACGGTGATGGTTTGGCTATATCGCACAGACGCAGCAGATAATCTGTTTCCCTCCATACATTGTCTGACTAGTTGGTTTTGCTTTATTGCGGTAAGAGAAAACAAAAAAATACCCGGATGGTATAAAACTGTATCAATCCTTTTAGCATTAAGTGTTTGTGTATCTACTTTGACGACAAAACAGCATGTGTTAATTGATGTAGTAGTTGGGATAGTACTTGCGGAAGGCAGTTATCTGTTTGTTGAAAAAAGTGGATTCTCATTGTGGTATTTAGAGTATATATCAAAAATAAATAATAACCTGATAGGAAGGAGGAAGGTGCGTGAATAAGAAAATTCGAATAGGGGTTACTGTGGGTTTTGTGATTGTAGTGCTTCTATTGGCAAGACAATTCTTTAATCAGAAATTCACTTCGGTGGAAGATTTACAAAACTATATGAAAGGATTTGGAATAGCCGCGCCACTGATCCTTATACTGTTTCAGGCATTTCAGGTAGTAGTTCCGATATTACCGGGATACTTAGGATGTGCAGCAGGGGCAGTGGCATTTGGTAGTGCAACTGGTTTTTTGTGTAATTATATTGGCATCAGCATGGGGTCTATTATTGCATATTTTTTGGCAAAAAAATATGGAATTGATATTGTGCTTACAATGTTTCCAAAAAAGCAGTACAAAAAATGGAGTAACAGAATAGAGAAAAGTAAATCATATGAACGTTTTCTTTTTATTGCGACTTTGTTGCCATTGTTTCCGGATGATTTTTTGTGTTACTTTTCAGGACTAATAAAAATGAATAGTAAAAAATTTATACGGATCATTATTTTAGGAAAGCCTTGGTGCATTTTGGCATATAGCATTTTGTTTGGATTAATATGATAAAGAGAGGAAAATGAGATGAAGAAAAAAGCACTTGGATATTACGATTATACAGTAATCCTTACATATAGTGGCATGCTATTCGCAGTTTGTGGAATCTTGAGAGTTATTGGTCAGGAATATTGGGAGGCAATATTCTGTCTGATGCTGTCTGGAATATGCGATATGTTTGACGGATCAGTAGCCTCAACCAAAGTAAGAACTGCGAGTGAAAAGAGATTTGGAATTCAAATTGACTCATTAAGTGATTTGGTTGGTTTTGGAGTTTTACCTGGTATTTTTGTTTATATGGTTTCAGACCAAAATGCATTAATCGGATTAGCTTCAGCATTGTTTATCTTGTGTGCATTGATTCGGTTGGCATATTTTAATGTGTTGGAAGAGGAACGACAGTGTCAAACATCAGAAAAGCGAAAAAGTTATTTGGGGGTCCCAGTAACTACCGTAGCGATATTACTACCAATCGTATATATACTATATGACTGTAGATTATTCAAAAGTATTGCATGTTTTCCGATACTCTTATTTTTGATGGGAGTAGGGTTTCTTTCTTCAGTTGAAATTAAAAAGCCAGGAGTTTTAGGGAAAATATGTATTATTATTTTGGGTATTTTTGAAGCACTGGGAATGGTGTTTTTTATGGGATGGGATGCAATATGAAGGATTCATTGATATTAAGATTTTTGTATAAGACGATTTTAGGAAGACTGTTATTAAAGTTATTGGTACAACCGAAAGTTTCTCAGATAGCAGGAAATATTTTGTCTTCTAGAAAATCTAAATGTCTGGTGCCATATTATATCCGAAAACATAAAATTAACATGGCTAATATAGAAATTCCAAAGGGAGGATTTTTATCATTTAATGATTTTTTTACGAGAAAACGTAAAATGGAGTGTATGGATATCACAGATGGATATTTGATAAGTCCTTGTGATAGCTGGCTGCTCCCTGTGAGAGTTGGAAAAGATACTATTTTTGAAGTAAAGCACGCACAGTATTCATTGAGCGATATATTAAAAGATACGGGATTGGCTAGTATGTTTGAAGATGGTATGGCATTGATATTTCGATTAACACCTGCAAATTACCACAGATACTGTTATGTTGCTAATGGAAAAATTCTTTTATCAAGGAAAATTCAAGGGGAATTGCATTGTGTAAGACCCATTGCTCTCAGGACGGTTCCAGTATACATACAAAATAGCAGAGAATACCAGGTCATTAAAACAGATAAATTCGGAACGATGGTTCATATGGAAATTGGAGCACTACTTGTAGGAAAAATAAAAAATCATAAGAAGTCCATAGAAAAGAAGTATATACAGGCTGGTGAAGAAAAGGGATATTTCGAATTTGGCGGTTCAACAATTATTTTATTATTTCAGAAAGATGCAATCTGTATGAATGGAAATTTGTATAAGAAGAATAAAAATCATGCAGAAATTCGGGTACGGATGGGAGAGTTTATAGCTCAAATAAATCAAGAAAGGAGAGGTTACAATGAACAATAGGCCAATGGAGGGTGTTCAGGGAAACGAAACAATGATAGCTCGTAAGCGGTATTACATTTCAGATAAGCTCTACTCATGAGATAATATCGTAAAAAGTCTAAATAGTTGTACAAGTTTTTACACTTTACACGAAGGATCTTCCGGTAAAAATAATCCCGCATGAACTGTCCGAGGAGGAACTGCTTTCCCGCCTGGGTTCCAAGTGGAAGCGACTGCGGGATGAAGTATACAAAAGACTTGCTTTTCATCCTGCCACTTTTGAAGTGGAGGAACACCATGTGGCTGTCTATGCAGGGATGGACGGACAGACCATCATAAGGGGCAACCGTCCGGCAGATCTCCTGCGCAACAGTATCGCGACACCGTCTCTGGAAGCAGCAATCATGAACAGTAAATACGTAAAAGCCATCCCTCTGTACCGTCTGGAGCAGGAATTCGCACGTAATGAGGTGCAGCTGTCCCGGCAGGTCATGGCAAACTGGACCATTCAGTGCGAAGAACGGTATCTGTCCCTTCTGTATGACAGGCTCCACCAGGAACTCTATAAAGCAGGTGTCCTTCAGGCTGATGAAACGCCAGTGTTAGTAAGCAAGGACGGAAGGCCGGCCGGTTCCAAGAGCCATATGTGGGTATACCGAACCGGAAAAATGTATCAATCCAATCCCATCGTATTGTATGAATACCAGCGGACAAGGAATACAAGCCATCCGAGGGAATTCCTTAAGGATTACAGTGGTACGGTGGTGACCGATGGATATCAGGTGTACCACACGCTTGAAAAAGAACGGGAGGATCTGAAGATCGCTGGTTGCTGGAGTCATGCTCGAAGGCATTTTTCAAATGTAGTCAAGACACTCGGAAAAGAAAAGTCGAAAGGAACACTGGCAAACGATGCATTGAAACAGATCGCTGTTATCTATAAAGTCGAAGGTATGCTGAAAGACCTTACACCAGAAGAACGGAGACAACAGCGCAAGCTGATGGTTAAACCGCTTATCGATGTCTTCTTTGCATGGATTAAAGAGCACCAAGCTGATGTACTTCCGAAATCAGAGACCGGAAAAGGATTCACTTACTCCCTTAACCAAGAAAAATACCTTAGAGTATTTCTTAATGACGGTAACGTTCCTGCAGATAACAATGCAGCCGAAAGTGCCATCAGGGGTTTCTGCATCGGAAAAGCGAACTGGCACCTGATTGATACGATTGATGGAGCCAAAGCCAGTGCAATCATCTATAGCATAGCAGAAACTGCAAAAGCGAATTACCTAAAACCGTACAATTACTTTGAACATCTCCTGACCGAGATCCCGAAACACATGGATGACAAGAACCTGGATTTTCTGGGTGAACTGCTTCCATGGTCAGAGAAACTTCCTGAAGCCTGTAAAAAGCAAAAACAATGATTTTATGCCGCCATCAGCTGGCGGCTTTTTTTTAGCTGTCGGTACGCATGGTTTACCGTTTACGAGATGATGAACAGTTTTATGCAGATGTAGATAGATATGCGAAAATGTGCAGGTTTATCAATTGTAAGCATCAAAATGAGCCAGGTTGTGCTGTCATAAACGCGATTAGTAATGGAGCATTCCTGTAATTCAGAACAAAAGCCAATTGAATAAAATGAAACCTCGAAGTAAGATTAAGGTATCATCTTGCCGGATGAAAAACACCAAAATCAAACGGAGGTTTCACTATGAATTTAACACAGAATGACAGATTAAATCAAGTAACTGCTAACACTTTAATTGTAGGCGTTGACATTGGCTCACAGACTCACTTCGCTAGGGCATTTGACTGGAGAGGATTTGAGCATACAACAAGAGCTTTCAAATTCAGCAATACAAGGTTTGGATTTCTTACCTTTCTTCGTTGGCTTGACGAACTAATGAGTAAGACCAAAATGAAGAAGATACTTGTAGGATGTGAACCTACAGGATGTTATTGGCTGACATTTCAGAAATTCTTGCAGGATCATGATATTCAGTTGGTAACTGTGAACCCATGCAGTGTAAAAAAGAGCAAAGAACTTGATGATAACAGCCCTGAAAAGAGCGATTTAAAAGATCCAAAGACAATCGCAGGACTTGTAAAAGACGGACGCTTTTCAACCTCCTATCTTCCAAGCGGAGTATATTCAGAATTGCGAGAAGCAAGCGTTTGTAGGGATCAGATCATGAAACAGCATGTTCGACTTTCAAATCAGATTCAAGGGTGGTTACAGAAGTACTTTCCAGAGTATCTGGAGTGTTATAAGGATTTTGATTCAATGAGTGGATTGATGGTGCTACAACAGGCACCATTGCCACAGGACATTATAAAACTTGGTGCAGGCGGAATCAATGAGATCTGGCGGAATGCAAAGGTTCGTGCGGCAGGGATGAAGAGGGCAATGACCCTGGTAGAGGCTGCACAATCAAGCGTTGGTCTGGAAGGTGGGGAAGCTGCAAGATTGGAGATATGGATCCTTGTAAATGATTACATATCAAAGCAGGAACAACTTAGCCGACTTGATGAATATCTGAACCAGAAAGTAATGGAAGTACCGAATGTGGAGAAACTGCTCGCCATAAAAGGAGTAGGGCTGAGTACCGTGATAGGCTTTGTGGCAGAGGTCGGTGATATCGGACGTTTCACAGATCCAAGACAGATACAGAAACTCGCAGGACTGGAGATAACAAAAATCAGTTCTGGTAAGAAAAGAGGTCAGCCGGGAATCAGCAAGAGAGGCAGAAGAAAGCTACGAAGGACGATGTATGAATCAGCCAGAGCATTGATCAACTGGAATCCAGCATTTCTTGATGTATTCCTTTATTACAGGAATCGTGAGAGGAAACCGCTTGGAGGCATGCAGGCTAAGATAGCAGTGGCCTGCAAAGCGATCAGAGTATTCTATAGCATAATGAAAACAGGCTGTGACATTGATGAAGAAAGATTCAGAAAAGACATCGTAAGGCTAGAAGTAGCTTAAAGAACAAGAAACAAAGCACACTGTAACAGTGTACGTCCGCCAAGGTTCAATTGGTGCTGGATTACAGGAGTGCTCTCTATCAATGACAAAGCAGAGCGAAGTCGCTATAGCATATTTAATAGGGCATGACCCTGGAATGGAGCAGGAGCGACACCCCACTATGGGAAGGCTGGACGAAGGAATTTAGGACTCTGATACATGTATCAGATGATCCTGTTAGACATGAGAGGTTAGCAGCCATAGAGAAGAATGGGACACAATTCGCCTTTATAAAAAGGATGACGTTTTAATTTGTGCACCCTTGGACCGAGAAAACAGACACTTTGCAACAGAAAAGATGTGGTTTTCGCCCATAACTAATGTAGAGTCATTGTTACAACTTTTAAATCCATTTCACGAAGTGGCTAAAATAAAAGCTTTTTTGTGAAAAATATATAAGAAAGTATAGAGAGACTTGATATGGATTCAACTTATTTTCGATATCCGATAAACTAAAATAAAAAAGAATGATGAGAGTATTGAAAAGGCAGAAGATATAGAAGCTTACAAACATGCACCTTGTTGCTTAGGAGCGTTGCTACATGCAAAATGTGGTGAATACTATGATTCTCCCAATATATTAGAAATTGAGGACGGTTTGTATGAAGCACTTAAATATCTTTTTAAGTACTCATGTTCAAGCGAAATGTAAATGAAAGAGGAGGCCTCACATTAGGGAAGCCTCAAACTGCTTTAGAGACACTTGCGATTTCAAGCATGTGCATCATTCGGTAATCGATGTAGTAGTCACAGAGCCTGTGAAGAAAAGTAAGCGATTAATAGGTTCTTTCCAGACTTAATTGATTTGATAAAAATATTCGTTTAGGAGAACCTATATCGAACCTTGATATGTTCTTTTATTTGGAACTTATATATTCATAAACCTCACCATTGGTCATATAGAAAATATCATCATGTCCACTAATTAACCTACAGAAATCCTCAAAGGCATCCCAATTATTATGGGTATCAAATTCAAAGGTATGCCCCCAGAGATAAAAGAGCAGATCTCTATCCGGTGTAGCCCCAATAAAATCTTCTGCCAATTTCATTAGCTGCTCATCATTTTGATGGCAAGTAGGATGCCAAGTCATAAAATTCTCCGGTAGCTTAAAGGTATGATGAGAAGCGATTGTACGTGCATATCGAATTGGAGTATGTTGCAGGATGGTTTCAATAACGAAATCATTATAGAACGGTCCTCCCGGGTATGCCATCCCATTAATTGTCTTATTGGTAAGAGGTGTCAAATTTAAATAATCGTTATAAACTTCTGAAATAATCTGTTCCTTTGTGCAATTGAGCAGATTCGGATGTGTTACAGTATGAACCGCAATTTCATGGTTTTTGTATAATTCCTTTACTTCGTCCCGATCAACTTCATCATGACATACTTCAAAATCCCCATCATAGATATTGTGTACTGTACCAAATAGTCCTGAATTTAGATTAAAGGTACACTTTAATTTATACTTTTCAATTAATGCAACAAATCGACGATCTTGCACAGTTCCATCATCAAAGCTTAAGGTAAACATTTTTTTATAACGCTTCTCTTTCAATTTTTACACCTATCCTTATAAGTTGTCTGAAAATAATATTATACCTATGCAAACTAATTTATACAATGATAATTCATGATATTTTAGCAATAGCATGGATAGAAATTATCCATTGAAATAAAAATACAAATAAGGACACTTTTTTAGCCAAACTATGTCCTTTTATTTTTAACTTGTTTTCGATATACTATTATGTACAAAAGGTTTAATATTCAAATGCATTATAATGTTGGAATGAATATAAAAATAGAAGAGCATCATCGGTTCTGACCATCGAAGCTATGTTTCTCTGTGACAGAAGCAGTGGTTTTACAAAGCCAATGGAATTATCGCAAAACATTGAGTGTAACAACAGAACAAGGAGGTACTGAATATGACGATATTAGATTCGAAATTTGTAAGGGATTTTATCAGGATGGCAGATGACGGTTTTGCACAGGGGTGGCATGAAAGAAATGGTGGTAATTTATCCTATCGAATTAAGCCGGAAGAAGTAGCAGCCGTAAAATCACGATTCAATGCGCCTGGCAAATGGACACCAATCGGTACAAGTGTACCAGGTTTAGCCGGAGAATACTTTCTTGTAACCGGAGGAGGAAAATACTTCAGAAATATAATTGTGGATCCGGAAGTTTGTATTACTATCATTGAAATTGATGAACTGGGAGAAAATTTCCGTATTCTCTGGGGATTGGTGGAAGGTGGAAGACCGACCAGTGAACTTCCTACCCATTTGATGAATCATGAAGTAAAGAAGAGGGTATCGGAAGGGAAACACAGAGTCATCTATCATGCACATACAACTAATGTTATTGCACTCACCTTTGTACTTCCGTTATCCGATGAAGTTTTTACAAGAGAATTGTGGGAAATGGCAACGGAATGTCCGGTTGTTTTCCCGGCAGGAGTCGGAGTTATTGGCTGGATGGTTCCCGGCGGAAGAGAAATAGCAATAGAGACCAGCAAACTGATGGAGAAATATGATGTGGCAATCTGGGCACACCATGGTATGTTCTGCTCGGGAGAAAATTTTGATTTAACCTTCGGTTTAATGCATACAGTGGAAAAGTCTGCTGAAATATTAATCAAAGTACTATCTATGAGACAAGACAAACTTCAGACGATTACAGACAATGATTTTAGAAAACTGGCGAAGGATTTTAAATTGGATTTATCAGAGCAATTCTTATATAAGAAATAAGAAAATTTACATTCATGATATTATCAAAGCGTAGAGTTTATGTGCAGGCAACCTACAAGGTGCAATTAAAAAGAATCATGAATTCACTTCGATTTGTGAAAATATAATAAGTAGAAACCGGCAAAGAGTCAGACCGGAAGTAAGGAGAATTTAATATGGAACGCAGTAATAAATACGCATGGACTTGGTTTGTAAAAGAAGAGTACTTAGAGGAATATGTTAAGATGCATCTTGATCCCTGGAACGAAATTTTGGAAGAACACACAAAAGCGGGATATAAAAACTATTCCATTTTCCAAAATGGGAATCAGTTTTTCTATTGCTTTGAATGTGATGATGTCGAAGCTGCCAATGCATATATAGCAAAGAGTGAAGCTTGTAATCGATGGAATGCGATAACTTCAAAGATGGTGGAAGGTTCCTTTGATTTTAATAAAGAAGAACCGATTAAATTTATGAAGGAAGTATTCTATCTTAGATAAGAAGAATTATTTGCATCAATTTTCATGTTGTAAGTAATCGCTCAGTCGGATAAGGAATTGATTTTGGACATAGAGAAAAGAGGTTAAGACGAGAGGACATTTCCCGGTATTAGACAGATTTCTATAATCAGGGGGGTGTTCTTTTGCTTTAACCTCTTTTATTCATGACGATAGAAAGATCGCGAAGCGTGCTTTCTATCGTTTGCAATAGACTTCAGGGAATGAATCTCTTCTTCTACAATAAAGCATTTTTAATCACTTTCGTTATCAATTATCTAGTACGTTCTAGAAAGAAAACACACATGTTGGATTTGGTTTAAAAACGGACAGAAAACAAAGAAAAACAAATAAATATAACTAAATACTATTGACTTGCCCTTGATACGATGGTACAATGTGATTAAAACAAAGAAATACAAATACAAACAAATCAAAACAACAACACATCACCACAGGAGGAACAAAATGTTATCTGAATTCGAAATCAAGAAAGAAATATGTGAAATAGGCAGAAGAATATATGAAAAAGGGATGGTAGCATCTAACGATGGCAATATTTCCGTAAAGTTAAATGATAATGAATTCTTATGTACACCAACTGGTGTAAGCAAAGGCTTTATGACTCCGGAATATATCTGTAAAGTTGATAAGAATGGTAAAGTGCTTCAAGCAAACGGAAAATTCAAACCATCTTCTGAAATCAAGATGCATATGAGAGTATATAAGGAAAGACCGGATGTAAACGCTGTTGTTCATGCTCATCCGATGTATGCTACTTCCTTTGCGATTGCAGGAATTCCGTTAACACAACCGATTATGCCGGAAGCAGTTATCACACTAGGCTGTGTACCGATTGCTGAGTACGGCACACCTTCTACCGAAGAAATTCCGGATGCAGTATCCAAATATCTTCCTTACTATGATGCAGTATTACTTGAGAACCACGGAGCGTTATCCTACTCCGATTCGCTGTTAGCTGCTTATCATAAAATGGAATCTGTTGAGTTCTACGCACAATTACTGTTCCTTTCAAAACAACTCGGCGGACCAAAGGAATTGTCTAAGGCTCAAGTAGAGAGATTATATGAAATCCGTAGAGCATTCGGTATGACTGGAAAACATCCTGCAGATCTTTGCCCGAATACAAAAGAAGGCAAACAAAGCTGCCATAATTGCGGTGGACATTACGAGAAAGGAAATGATACCGAGGTATTAATTTCTGAGATTGCAAAGAAAGTAATGGAGCAGTTGAACTTAAAGTAATGTGCATAGAAATTGACCAAAGGAGGTTCAGGCGTGGTCGTAGATGAAAAACAACTTCAAGACATTGTACAGAACGTACTAGAAAAATTACAGAATAACCCACAGACTAATAGCAAGAAACTACTGGGTGTTTATGAGGATATGAATGAAGCGATTGCGGCGGCAAAGAAAGCGCAAAGCATTGTACAGAAACTATCCATCGATTGTAGAGAAAGGATAATCAGTAATATACGTAAGAAAACCATAGAACATGCTGAATTGATGGCGAAGATGGGTGTGGAAGAAACCAATATGGGTAATGTGGGACATAAAACCCTAAAACATCACCTTCTCGCAGAAAAGACACCTGGCACAGAAGATCTTACAACAACAGCGTGGTCCGGAGATAGAGGTTTAACTTTAGTAGAAATGGGACCTTTTGGTGTAATCGGAGCAATAACACCCTGTACCAACCCCAGTGAAACCATTTTGTGTAACAGCATTGGTATGATAGCAGGTGGAAATACCGTAGTATTTAACCCTCATCCCGCAGCTGTGAAGGTATCCAACTTTGCTGTCAACTTGGTAAATGAGGCATCCGTCGAAGTTGGGGGTCCGGAAAACATAGTCGTATCCGTGACGAAACCCACCATGGAAACAAGCAATGTAATGATGACACATAAAGATATTCCGTTGTTAGTTGCAACTGGAGGCCCTGGCGTTGTTACTACAATTCTTTCCTCTGGTAAGAGAGGTATTGGGGCAGGCGCAGGAAATCCACCGGTGCTGGTGGATGAAACAGCCGATATCAAAAAAGCAGCTGCCGATATCGTAAACGGTGCTACTTTTGATAATAACTTACCCTGCATTGCAGAAAAAGAAATTGTTGCAGTGAATGAAATTATGGATGAGTTAATTTATTACTTGGTAGAAAACGATTGCTATGTAATAAATAAAGAAGAACAAGACAAGCTTACCAATGTGGTATTTCAGGATAAAAAGCTGAATAGAGACTGTGTCGGAAGAGATGCTAGAACCCTTCTTTCTTTGATCGGAATTGACGCACCGGAAAATATCCGTTGCATTATCTTTGAAGGGGAGAAAGAACATCCCCTTATTAAAGAGGAATTAATGATGCCAATCCTTGGAATTGTTCGCGCAAAGGATGTTGATGATGCAATCGAAAAGGCAGTATGGTTGGAACATGGCAATCGTCATTCTGCTCATATGCATTCCAAGAGTGTGATTAATCTTACGAAGTTCGGTAAGGCAATCGATACTGCAATTTTTGTAAAAAATGCACCTTCTTATGCTGCTTTGGGCTTTGGCGGTGAAGGATTTTGTACCTTTACCATTGCAAGCAGAACCGGTGAGGGTTTAACCTCAGCCCGTACCTTTACAAAACAAAGGCGTTGCGTAATGTCGGACAGTCTTTGTATACGATAACAGAGCATTGCGATAGGAGGATGTAATATGGATATGAATTCAATTAATATTGAAGAAATAGTGAAACAAGTACTGCAAGGTATGATTGAAAGTCCAAAGGGCTCTGTGCCTGCGGTTGCAGATAAAGCAATTCCGAAAACCAGTCGAGTAGCAATGTTGACAAAATTAGAAGAATTTGAGATAAAAGAATACCCAGTTCCTGAACTTGGTGATAATGATATATTAGTCAAAGTAGAAGGATGCGGTATCTGCGGAACTGATGCACATGAATTTAAAAGGGATCCCTTTGGATTAATCCCTGTCGTTCTTGGACATGAAGGTACCGGCGAAATAATAAAAATCGGTAAAAATGTAAAGAAGGATAGTGCAGGAAAGCCTCTTGGCATTGGAGATAAAGTTGTAACCTGTATGATCTTCAAGGATAACCCGGATATCACTATGTTTGACTTGAATAAACAGAATGTTGGCGGTGCTGATGTATATGGTTTGCTTCCGGATGATGAAATTCATTTGAACGGTTGGTTTGCAGATTACATAATAATCAGAGGAGGCTCGACAGTATTTAATGTCAGTGACTTGGATCTGGACTCCAGAATATTAATAGAGCCATCCGCAGTACTTATTCATGCGGTGGAAAGAGCAAAGACAACTGGTATTCTTCGTTTCAACAGCAGAGTTGTTGTACAAGGATGTGGACCGATCGGTTTGTTATGTATCGCAGTACTTCGTACCATGGGTATTGAAAATATTGTTGCGATAGATGGCGAGCAAAAACGTCTGGATTTTGCAAAAGAAATGGGAGCAACCCAAACGGTTAATTTTAAGGATACCAAAGGACTTGATGCGTTAGCAGAGGCTGTAAAAAATGCATTTGGCGGATATCTTGCAGATTTTGCGTTCCAATGTACCGGCTCACCCGTTGCTCACTCCAATATCTATAAATTTATCCGTAACGGTGGTGGATTGTGCGAACTAGGCTTCTTCATTAATGGCGGAGACGCAACTATCAATCCTCATTTTGATATCTGTGCAAAGGAAATTACTACCGTTGGCTCTTGGGTTTATACACTTAGAGATTATGCAACTACCTTTGATTTCCTTAAGAGAGCAAAAGGAATTGGACTTCCGATTCAGCGGCTTATTACCCACAGATATCCGCTTAGTCAGATTAAGGAAGGTTATCTAACGAACCTTAAGATGGAAGGCCTGAAGATTGCCATTATCAATGAATAATTTATAAAGCCGCTTTTGTGGCAGGTTGGAGGATGAGATGACAAAAGCTGTTGGATTGTTAGAGGTATATGGACTTGTCGCTGCGTTTGTCGCAGGCGACGCAGGCTGCAAGGCGGCTAATGTCACTATGGAACCTTTCGATCGTAATAAACCCGCAAATGCAGACAGCCTACCGGTTCCCCTCATTGTACTGGTTAAGTTTCGTGGAAGTGTTGTAGATGTAACTGCAGCCGTTGAAGCAGCAGAAGAAGCTGCAAATAAAGTATCTGGGGTAATTGCAAAACATATTATTGCAAATCCGGAACAAGATACGAATAAAATGCTTGTGTTAAACGGGCTGGATAAAAAATAAATTAGAAATTCTATGTCATAGGAGGAAAATAAGATGTCACAAGAAGCATTAGGAATGGTTGAAACCAGAGGATTAACAGCAGCGATTGAAGCCGCAGATGCAATGGTGAAAGCAGCGGAAGTAACCTTAATCGGAACAGAAAAAATTGGTTCCGGACTTGTAACTGTATTAGTAAAAGGCGATGTTGGAGCGGTAAAGGCTGCAACAGAAGTTGGTGCTGCACAGGCTCAGAGACTTGGAGAATTGGTAGCGGTACATGTAATCCCCAGACCACATGCCGATGTAGAGAAAATCCTTCCTAGAATCTAGACATCAAAGGCAATTTGCTCTATCAAATTGCTCGGTGTGGTTATCCGAAATGGAGAAAAAGCATGAAGTCATTAGGATTTATAGAAATCCCAAGTGTAACAGCGGCAATTGAGGCATTGGACACGATGTGTAAGACAGCAGACGTTGAATTTGTTACCTGGGAGAGAAAACTAGGCGGTAGGCTCGTTACAATCATTGTACAAGGTGATGTTTCTGCTGTCACCGAAGCAGTGGAATCAGCAGCTAAGAAAGCAATGAAACCTTGTGTTTATGCAGTAATCGCAAACCCTCATGAAGAGACAGTCAGAATGGTTGGGATTAGTGCAGAGAAGTTTGTAGGACGGTGATGCTATGGCAGAGAAGAAGCCTGGAAAAGGTAATAAAAAAGTAATCGAAGCAGAAATAATAAAGGTTACTGCTGAAAATACCGAAACACAAAAAAATATTGAGAAGGCAGCAGTAGCTTCTCAAGGAAAAGCAAAAGAAATAATGGAACAAGCAATCTATAATGAAGTAAAACCCATAGAAAAAATACAAAAAAACATAATGGAGGATAAAAAAGTGGCACAAGAAGCATTAGGTATGATTGAAACAAGAGGTTTGGTAGCAGCAATTGAAGCAGCAGATGCTATGTTAAAGGCAGCAAATGTAACATTGGTAGGAACAGAAAAAATTGGTTCCGGTTTAGTAAGTGTTATGGTTAGAGGAGATGTCGGCGCAGTAAAGGCAGCAGTAGAATCAGGTGCAAGCTCAGCAGCAAGACTTGGTGAATTAGTAGCTACTCACGTAATTCCTAGACCTCACACCGATGTAGAAAAAATACTTCCCTTATTAAAATAACAACATTTCCTACTGAAAAGTAGAGTTTGTTACAGCTCAATGCAAAGAGTCCGCATTGGGCTGTAACACCATATAAAAGATATTTCACATATTTGATTATGTGATTTAGGAGTATAAAAGGGAGCAGGTGAAATCCTTGGAAGAAAAAACAATTGAGATGATTACGAAATTAGTGAAAGAAGCAATGAAGCAAAATAGTAAGGAGGAAGGTTTTGCCGTACCCGTAGGAGTATCCGCGAGACATGTGCATCTGACAAAAGAACATGTAGAAACCTTATTTGGTAAAGGTTATGAATTAACTAAGAAAAGTGAATTGATGGGCGGTCAATTTGCTGCCAATGAATTAGTAACAATCGTAGGAATTAAACTTAGAGCCATCGAGAATGTTCGTATTTTAGGTCCGGTACGAAAGATGTCCCAGGTAGAGATATCCTCTACTGATTCTATCAAACTGGGAGTGAAGGCACCAATCAGAGAATCCGGTGACATCAAAGGATCGTCTCCAATCGCAATTGTGGGCCCGAAGGGCGTTGTTTATCTTAAGGAAGGTTGCATTATCGCCAAAAGACATATTCATATGTCGCCTAAGGATGCGATTGCCGCAGGAGTTCATAACGGAGAAGTTGTATCTGTGCAGTCTGATAATGAGAGGGGCACTGTCTATAATCATGTTCAGATCCGTGTTGAGGAAAGCTTTACGTTGGAAATGCATATCGATACAGATGAAGCAAATGCAGCGAAAATAGCAACCGGCGATACCGTACGAATTATAAAATAGAAAATAAATGCAATGGTTTATTGCATTTCATCAATATAAAAGAATAAGTCATTATAAGAATCTGATTACAATTAGGTGTAAGGTTGAAAGAAATTAATTTTCAATCTCAAAAATCTTGTGCGCCTGCGTTATCAAAGTGTGCAAGTGTATTTAGCACAAGCATCTGATGCGCAGAGAGCGTGTGCAGAAATGGAGAAAAACATGTTTGTAGGCAAGGTTGTTGGTAGTATTGTAGCAACAAGAAAAAATGATCGCCTGATCGGATCAAAATTCTTGATTGTTGAGCCTATGGAAAAAATGAACAGCAACAGATTAGTTGCTGTTGATATTGTAGGTGCAGGTATTGGAGAAATCGTACTTGTAGCAACTGGGAGTGCGGCAAGGATTGGCTGTAATATGGAGACTTCACCTATTGATGCTGCTATTGTTGGTATTGTAGATGACGGAATCGGACTGGAGTAGATTTAGTTTATGGATATTAAGGAATTAACAGATTTATTGAAGGAGAAGGGTATCGCAGGTGCTGGAGGTGCCGGATTCCCCACCTATGCAAAACTGGACAAAAGAGCGAATACAATCATATTAAATTGTGCGGAATGTGAACCTCTTCTGAAAGTACATAGGCAGCTTCTTCAGAAATATGCATACGAGATAATGAGTACGCTGGATGTGATAGCAGAAACTGTGGAAGCAACGAAAGTTATCATTGCTGTAAAAGAGGCTTATACAAAGACCGTGGAAGCTGTTAAGTCCTTTCTTGAGATTTATCCAAGAATTGAATTAAGACAAATGAAGGAAGTATACCCACTGGGTGACGAAGTTGTCCTGATCTATGAAACCTTAGGAAAAGTCGTACCACCGGGAGGGTTACCAATTGAAGTTGGTGTTACCGTATTTAATGTAGAAACCATATATAACGTCTATTGTAGCCTGAATAAACAAGAACCTGTAATATCAAAGTATCTTACTGTCGCCGGTGCAGTAAAAAATCCGCTCACTGTGAAGGTACCGATCGGAATTTCGGTGGAGGAAGCGATCAAACTGGCAGGTGGTTCTACGATAGACTCACCTGTATTTCTTATGGGCGGACCGATGACCGGCAATCTTGTTAATTCCTTTGATACGGTTACAAAGACGACCAATGCGATCTTGGTGCTACCAACCAACCACTATGTAATACGAAAAAAACAATCGAACACGGCCATCGACATGAAGAAAGCTATGTCTGTTTGTTGCCAATGTGAGTTGTGTACGGATTTATGCCCGAGACACGAATTGGGTCAACCAATTACTCCTCATATGTTTATGCGAGCCGCAACCAGCGGTTCAACACAAAATCTTGCGCCATTTTTGGACACCATGTTTTGCTGTGGTTGTGGTGTCTGTGAGATGTATGCATGCCCCCAAGATCTTTCCCCAAGAAAATTAATATTGGAATATAAAAATGGCTTGAGAAAAAATGGGGTCGGGATACCAAAAGGAAATCCTTCCAAGGAAGTATCTGGGATGCGGGAATTTCGCAAGATACCAATGGAACGATTAACTGCAAGACTTGGGTTGAAGGAATATGATGTTGCTGCTTTACTTGTGGACAATGAGATTTGTCCAAAATCTGTAAAAATATCCCTTGGTCAAACTATTGGGATGAAAGCGAAACCGGTTGTCAGCAAAAGTGATTATGTAAAACAAGGCGACCTTATAGCAGCAGCGGAAGAGGGGAAGCTATCCCTTCCGGTTCATGCTTCTATCACAGGAGAAATTCTTGAAGTAAACGAGAATTTTATTATTATCAAAGCATAAGCAGTTAATTTAGTTAGAGAGGACGTACATGTATGAGTAAAGCAATCGGAATGGTGGAATATAAAACGGTGTCACAGGGATTGTATGTAGTAGATATGATGCTGAAAACCGCTGAAATAGAACTTGTGGAAGCACAGACCGTGTGTCCCGGAAAATATATAGCAATCATTTGCGGAGAACTCAGTGCGGTTAATGCGTGCATCGAGGCTGCCCGTAACAACTATAGCAATCACCTGATTGACAGCTTTATTCTTGGAAATCCCCATGAAGCAATATTTCCCGCGATCTATGGTACAACCCATATTGAAAAAATAAGAGCACTAGGTATACTAGAAACATTTTCCGCAGCATCTATTTTCGTGGCAGCGGATGAGGCAGCAAAAACTGCTCAAGTCGAACTTATTGAGTTAAGAGTTGCAAGAGGAATGTGCGGAAAGTCATATCTAATGCTTACTGGTGACCTAGCAGCGGTAGAAGCTGCAATTGATAAAGCAAAAAAAGCTGTCGGAGAAAATGCAATGTTATTAGATTCTTCCGTTATTGCAAATCCTGATAGCAAACTTTGCAAAAGTATATTATAATAAAGCATAGTGAGCACGATCAGAGTAGAAGCTTAGGAACACCTGTGTTCCTAGGAGTGCCAGTAATATAAAATTGGGTTACAATGTAGGAAAGTAGGGATGATGATGCTTACAATCGAAAGACGGAATAAAATCTTAGAAATCCTAAAGAAGGATGGTCGTGTAGTAGTCAGTAATCTGAGTGCGATGTTTAATGTAACAGAGGAGACCATACGACGTGATCTCGAGAAGCTTGAAAAAGAAGGCTTGGCAAAGAAAACCTACGGTGGTGCCATAGTCGTTGAAAATGCCAATGTTGACCTTCCCTATATCGTTCGTAAAGAAGCAAATGTGGAAGGAAAGGAATATATTGCTGAAATGATTAGCACTTTGATTGATGACGAAGATCATATCATGCTTGATGCTAGTTCTACGGCGGTGTATATCGCAAAGCACTTAAAAAACAAAAAAAATCTTACCTTAATTACAAATTCAATCGAAGTTTTATTGGAGTTATCCGATGTGACTGGATGGAAGATATTATCCACCGGTGGTACCCTAAGAGAAGGATCGTTATCGCAGGTAGGTTACCAGGCAGAGAAGATGATTAGCACCTTTCATGTGGACAAAACAATTATCTCCTGCAAAGGTGTGGATATGGAAAAAGGTATTACAGATTCCAATGAAATGGATGCACATATAAAAAATCTGATGCTGGATGCAACGAATATGAAGATATTGGCCGTTGATAAATCCAAATTTGATAAGATTTCATTCACTAAAATTAGCGATTTATCCAATGTTGATGTTGTGGTAACGGACGCAGAGTTAAATGACAAGTGGAAGAAAACATTCGAAACGTTGAATATACAAGCAATGCATAAATAAATATAAATTATTAAGCACCATCTCATAAGTAGGCTGTGAAAGACTTTTGAAGTTCACTGCCTATTTTTTATTTGTACAAGTAGTTGTCCTGGGTTTGAATTTCTCTTCTTGGTTTAGGGTACTAAAACAAACAGACTTAAAACAAACATCGTATGTGATTAAAAACGAATAAAACAAACACAATAAAAGAAAAACAAACAAAAATAAGATTGAAATCCACATAAATATATGGTATCATTGGAATGAGAAAAACCTAAAACAACGAAATAATGCAATTGTTTATCAATCCCGTAAAATAGACGAAATTAATATAAATGATGGATGATTTTTAAATACGATAAGGAAAGGTGAAGTTAATGAAACGATCAAAAAGAATGGAAGTGCTAGATGGACGTCCAATTAACAAAGACGGTTATATCAATGAATGGCCAGAGATGGGATTTGTTGCTATGGAAAGCCCCTATGATCCAAAACCTTCAATCAGAGTGAATGACGGTGTAATTATAGAATTAGACGGTAAGAAGAGAGAAGAGTTTGACTTTTTGGACCAGTTTATCGCAGATTATGCCATTCGTATTGATCGAGCCGTTGCGTCTATGAATATTCCTTCCCTTGATATTGCAAGAAAAATTGTAGATATTAATGTATCCCGGAAAGAAATCTTGAAGATTGTATCCGGAATAACGCCTGCAAAGATGGTTGAAGTAATTAATTATCTTAACGTTGTAGAAATGATGATGGGAATGCAAAAGATGCGTGCAAGAAAAACTCCTGCAAATCAGGCACACATCACGAATTTAAAGGATGATCCGGTACAGATTGCAGCGGATGCTGCCGAAGGCGCACTTAGAGGCTTTCGAGAAGAAGAAACTACGGTAGGAATTGCTCGGTATGCACCCTTCAATGCGATTGCATTACTAATTGGCTCCCAAGTAGGACGAAGAGGGGTATTAACCCAATGTGCAGTGGAAGAAGCAACGGAATTGGAACTAGGGATCAAGGGATTTACCACCTATGCAGAGACAATGTCTGTATACGGAACTGAAAAAGTTTTTATCGATGGAGACGATACTCCGTATTCGAAAGCATTTTTAAATGCAGCCTATGCATCCAGAGGCCTAAAAACAAGGTTTACTTCCGGCTCCGGCTCTGAAGTACTGATGGGCTGTGCCGAACAGAAATCAATGCTCTATTTAGAGACACGATGTCTCTATGTAACCAAAGGAGCAGGAGCTCAGGGAATTCAAAATGGATCGGTAAGCTGTATCGGCGTGACTGCTAGTGTTCCTTCCGGAATAAGAGAAGTGATCGGTGAAAATCTCGTTGCAGCATTACTGGGATTGGAATGTGCCTCCTCCAATGATCAAAGCTTTTCGAATTCCGATATGAGAAGAACCGCAAGAACGATGCTTCAGTTTCTGCCTGGAACCGATTTTATCTTCTCCGGTTATGCGGCAGAGCCTAATTATGATAACTTATTTGCCGGATCTAACTTTGATGCGGAAGATTTTGACGATTATAATGTACTACAAAGAGATATGCAGGTGGATGGTGGACTTAAGCCGGTGAAAGAGGAAGCTGTAATACGTGTCAGACATACAGCAGGAAAAGCAGTTCAAGCAGTGTTTAAGTATCTTGGATTAACGGAGATTACAGACGAGCAGGTAGAAGCAGTTACCTATGCTCATGGTAGTAAGGAAACACTTACCAGAGATGTTACTGCTGATCTAATCGCTGTGGATGATATGATGAAACGCGGGATCACAGGAGTAGATATCGTAAAAGCTTTGGCAGAAACCGGTTTTGATGAACTGGCAGAAAGTATTCTCAATATGCTCAAACAAAGAGTAATTGGTGATTATATGCAAACATCAGCAATACTGGATGAAGAGTTTAATGTAATGTCAGGGGTCAATAAGCCAAATGACTACATGGGACCGGGAACCGGTTATCGTGTTGACGGAGATCGTTGGGAAGAAATTAAAGCAATCCCTCACATTATTGATCCAGAGAACTTCTAGGAGGCAGACCGTATGGAGATAAATCAAACATTAGTGGAACAGATTACCAAACTGGTAATTGAGACAGTAAAAGAACAAAGAGGCATGTCTACCTCAACCGGCAGTCCTCGTGGTGTAAAAACTTCTTATCAGGGTTATCCTACTGCAACAAAAGGGACTAATCCCAAAGAAGTAGTAATTGGTGTGGGACCTGCTTTTCAAAGAGAGATTAATAATACCATTCATGGTTTGAAACTGAGTGAAGTGATAAAAAATGTCAAAGCAGGAATTGAGGAAGAAGGAATGATTCCAAGAGTAGTTAAAGTTCTAAAAACCTCTGATGTATGCTTTATGGCTTTGGAAGCGGCAAAAATCAGCGGTTCCGGAATCGGCGTTGGGATACAATCCAAGGGTACAACAGTAATACATCAGAAGGATTTATATCCGCTATCCAATTTAGAGCTATTTCCACAGGCACCGCTTTTGACACTGGAAACCTATCGGGCAATTGGTAAAAATGCAGCAAAATATGCAAAAGGGGAAAAGGTTTCTCCTATTGAAGGCCGCAATGATCCAATGGTCCGTGCCAATTATCAGGTAAAAGCAGCATTGATGCACATTAAGGAAACCGAGCAAGTCGACCCCAGCATGTCAATCATTGAATGGGAGACAGAATAAGATGCCATAGAGCGGCATTATGGAGGTAAAGATGAAATATCCCTTTGGTGAATACGAAAAAGATTCCATTAAATCCAAAACCGGTAAGAAATTGAACGATATAACCTTGGAAGAGATTAAACAGGGAAATGTCACCGCAGATGACATCAAGATATCAAAAGAAATGTTATATAATCAAGGTAAAGTAGCCAAAGAGAATGAAAATCCGGAACTGGCGAAAAACTTTGAAAGGGCATCCGAATTAGTTGATGTTCCAGATGATGTTATTCTTTTGATGTATAATAAGCTAAGACCAAATAGGTCAACAAAGTTGGAGCTTGTCACAATGGCGAAGGAATTATTGGATCAATATCATGCTGTAAATTGTGCAAAGCTTGTACTAGAAGCGGTTGAAATTTATGAGAAAAGGGGAATCCTTCTTTGAAACTGATTGCAGGTGTAGACATAGGCAATTCAACAACTGAGGTTTGTATTGGTTTGGTAGGTGAGGAAGGAAGGATGAAATTTTTGTCCTCTGCTTCCAGAATAACTACCGGTACGAAAGGTACCTTGGCAAATGTTCCAGGCATTATAGCAGCGCTGGAAGATGCTGTGGGAAAATTGAAGAAGCCGGTGAGCGACCTGAGTTTGATCCGAATTAATGAGGCAACCCCTGTCATTGGGGATACAGCGATGGAGACAATTACGGAGACAATTATTACGGAGTCCTCTATGATTGGACATAATCCCTCCACCCCCGCAGGAGCAGGTCAGGCAGTCGGGACGATACTGTTTTTGGAGCATCTGGAGGCTGGAAGACCGGAGGTGCCTTATATTGTAACCGCCGGTAAGCAATACTCTTATGATGAAGTAGCAGTATTCGTAAATCGATTTTATAAAAAATTAAACATCGTTGGAATAATACTGCAGGCAGACGAAGCAGTACTGGTTTGGAACCGCCTGGAGCATAAAATTCCGGTGATCGACGAGGTAAAAAATATTAGCAGAATTCCGGAAGGTAAATTGGCTGCAGTGGAAGTAGCCTTACCTGGTCAAACCATTCGTATGCTATCAAATCCTTACGGTATTGCAACCTTGCTTCAACTTTCAGCAAAAGAGACAAAATCAATTACTCCGATTGCTAAGAGTCTAATCGGTAAACGAAGTGCGGTTGTTATTAAAACACCCCACGGTAATTTGCAGGAGAAGGTATTGCCGGCTGGTGAAATTTACATTGAGACAGAGGAAACCAGAGTGGTAAATATCGATTCGGGTGCTGACAAGATTATGGAGGTTCTGAATACTGCCGGAGAGATTAAGGATATCAGCGGACAAGTGAATACCAATGTAGGAAATATGCTGACCAAGATTAAGGCTGGAATGAGTAAAGTAACGGAAGAGAGTGGTAAGAATATTCGAATTACCGATATTCTGGCAGTGGATACCTTGGCTCCTGTTCCAATCTCAGGTGCTTTGGCTGGTGAAACCTGTCTAGAGAAAGCGGTTGGAATTGCTGCAATGGTAAAAACAGAGCAGCTCCCTATGGAAAAAATAGCGGAGGAATTGAAAAAGCAGTTACATATTTATGTAAAGGTTGCCGGTGTAGAAGCGGTGATGGCCGCTCTCGGAGCGATAACAACACCCGGAACACAATTGCCCCTGGCGATTCTTGATTTGGGTGGAGGCTCCACCGATGCTGCTGTTATTTTTCAAGATGGCCGTGTAACGGTTACTCATCAAGCGGGTGCCGGTGAACTGGTATCCATGTTAATACAAACGGAACTTGGTCTTGCTAGTCGTAAAACTGCAGAGCAAATTAAAAAATATCCGTTAGCAAAAGTGGAAAGCCTTTATCATATGAGGCTCGAAAACGGTGCGGCACACTTTTTTGAGGATCCAATTGACCCGAAATTCTTTGGAAATGTTGTGCTTCTTGATCCTGATGGGATGGTTAAGATAGAGGAAGACATCCCCTTAGAAAAGATTGCAGTAGTCCGAAGAGATGCAAAACGTAAGGTTTTTGTTAAAAATGCTATGCGAGCGCTCACAAAGGTGGCTCCGGATCACAATTTGAGGAATATTGTGAATGTTGTACTAGTGGGAGGCTCCGCAGAAGATTTTGAAGTACCGGAGATGCTGATGGAGGAGTTTGCTAACTATAAGATCGTATGTGGAAGAGGCAACATTCGAGGGACCCAAGGGCCAAGAAATGCAGTGGCAACCGGACTTGTATTGTCCTATATCGGAGGGAAGAATAAGGATGACTAGGCCAACTATCTTAATTTATGTAAGGAATCCAAACCTCAGCTTACTAAAGGAAGTATGTGCCGGTATCGAAGAGGAAGGCATTTGTTATGAGGTTATTCCTAAGGAAAACTGCGATTTTGATAGCATAAGTTATGAGAGTGCCAATGCGTCCATCCTAGGAACCGGTATCGGAATGTGTGGTTCCATCCTCGTATTAACTTTAAATTCTCTTCCCAAAGGGAGACATGTATTTAAAATAGTAGAGCCGTCATTATCCCAAGCCAGGCTTCTAGGAACCAACGCTGGAAGAGCTGTGAAAAGAAAAGCATTTAAAGAAATAGATTAGGATAAAAAGAGCTGAGAAACAGATCTGTTACATAGTACAGATAATAGAACTGTTCCATAAATCGGATAAAATGTGTAATAATCCAAGTAAATATGATACGGAATAAAGAGGTATGAACCATGAGCATATACACTAGGGCAGGCGATAAAGGAATGACAAGCTTAGTAAAAATACAAAATGTATCAAAATCGGATGGAAGAATACAATTACTTGGTGATCTAGATGAATTAAATAGCAGCCTTGGACTCGTGAAAGCATCGGAAACCAGAGAAGAAATTCGGACTGAACTAGAACGTATCCAGAAGAATTTGATGACCATCATGGCTGGAATTGCTGATCAATTCAATAAAGAATATAAAATGAATGAAGAAGAGACATTACATTTGGAAGAACGAATAAACCATATGGAAGACTCTTTTCCTAGAAAAAAAGAATTTGTGATTCCTGGAGCTTGTATTCATTCTGCACAAATTGATGTAGCAAGAACCATTACAAGACGTTCTGAACGAATGCTTATTATTGTTGATCAAAAGTTTAATGTAGATCCGGCGACAAAAATATATATTAATCGACTTGCTGATTATCTGTATGTTCTTGCACGATATACGGACTATTTACAAGAAAATAAAGTTGTGCAATCCATCAAAACAACGAATGGAGAGAATCATAAAATGGAAAATCAGGAGCTTGTACAATCGGTGATAGACAAATTAGGTCTTGGCTTATCTCGTATAAATCTAGCTATAGCAAAGAAACTGATCGCCAAAATTGAGGAACAGGCGATGAAACTAGGAATGAACGCTGTGATAGCAATTTGCACACCGGAAGGTAATCCGGTTGCAGTGCATGTGATGGACAGCGCATACCTAGCAAGCTTTGATATCGCAATGAAGAAAGCTTACACAAGTGTTGCGGTAAAAATGTCGACGAAAGAGCTGGGAGAACTTGCACAGCCGGGTGGAACCTTTTACGGAATAGATAAGGCGGACAACGGAAAAATTATTATATTCGGTGGGGGGGTTCCTTTAATGCAAAATGGGAGGATGCTTGGAGGACTCGGTATTAGCGGTGGCTCCTCACAAGAAGATGCTTCCTTGGCAGAGTATGGATTATCTATTCTTTCTGAGTTGATATAAAATAAGGTTCGGGTACAAATTCTCATTATAACTTACCCAGCACCACATAGTATGAAAACCTTGCGCGAGAGTTAGACTACCTTTGCAGGATGACCGGAAGTATAGAAGAGGAAGATAAAAATATAAGCGGGTTAATTCGTTATTTCGATAGAGAGGCACATCGAAATAAATGGATTGATACCGCTATTTTAACGTAAGATAGACATTACAATTAATTACAATTAAATTACCATTTACTTTTTTATTTAATAGAGTTGTGTGTTATAATAAAATAATTAAAAGTATGTGAGGATTAAGAATGAATTCATCAATTTTAAGCCAATTGGAAGCAATCACTCCGGAGGAGCAAGATATTCTGGATGGCAAAAATGAGATAAATAAAGAGTTATACATGGATTCTGCATCCATGGTCATAGATCGTAGAAAATTGCTGGAACATGGAAAGTTAATTCAAATCCGGAAGCATACTCGTTTTGTGCATTTTCCAAAGCATACCCATAATTATGTAGAGGTGATCTACATGTGTGAAGGTAAGACAAATCACATTATTAATGGAGATGACCTGACACTGCAGGAGGGGGAGCTGCTTTTTCTTAACCAAAATGCAACGCAGGAGATTATGCCTGCGGGACCGAATGATATAGGAGTCAATTTTATTATTCTTCCAGAATTTTTTGATCAGGCTTTGCTTATGATCGGAGATGAGAAAAGCCTGATTCGTGATTTTATCATAGGGTGTCTAAAGGGAGAAGAGGAGCATGTCAACTATCTGCATTTCAAGGTGAAGGAAGTGCTCCCGATTCAAAACCTGATTGAGAATTTGATCTGGACAATCTTAAATAGTCAGCAGAACAAAAGAAAAATTAATCAAAGTACCATGGGATTGCTTTTACTGCATTTGATGAACCATACAGATAAAGTAACCGTGGGTAAAAACCATAATGAACAGGAGCTGTTCCTGTCCGTATTACGATTTATAGAGGAACATTATAAGGATGGGCAACTTTCAGATCTTGCGAAAGAACTCCATTATGATTTGTATAATCTTAGTCGTATGATTAAAAAAATGACAAATAGAAATTATACTGAGTTAGTACAGAATAAGAGGTTAACCCAAGCAGCTTACCTTCTTGCCAATACAAAGCTTTCGGTTGCAGACATTGGACTGGCAGTAGGGTATGATAACCTGAGTTATTTCCATCGGATTTTTAAGGAAAAATACGGAGTTTCCCCCAAGAAATACAGGGATTGCTTGTAGGTGCGTTTCGAAAATATTGGGATAATTTTAAATAAATTTTAGCTGGATTTTTGCAAATAAGGACGTTTATTTAATCAAATAGCGTCCTTATTTTTTTTGCGTTTTTATTATATGATATGGTTGCAGTAAAACAAAACATAAGGAGCGAAGATAATATGCAAAAATATTATTTGGCGATTGATATTGGGGCTTCAAGTGGTAGACATATCTTAGGTTCCATAGAAAATAATGGTACCATAAAATTAGAAGAGATCTATCGATTTGAGAATGGAATGGTAAAAAATGAGGATACCTTGTGTTGGGAGCTTGATAAATTATTTGCCGAAATAAAAAATGGTTTAAAGAAATGTGTAGAAATCGGAAAAATACCCTCCACCATGGCAATTGATACTTGGGCGGTAGATTATGTTCTGCTTGATGTAAATGATCAGGTGATCGGAAAGACGGCAGGATATCGGGATAAGAGAACCCTCGGAATGGATGATGCAGTTTATAATATCATTTCGGAGGAAGCTCTTTACTTGAGGACCGGAATTCAAAAGCAGATCTTTAATACAATATATCAGCTGATGGCGGTCAAGACACAAAAACCTCAGGATATGGAAAAAACAGAGCATCTACTAATGATCCCGGACTATTTTAACTTCCTGCTTACTGGGAAAAAACTTACAGAATACACCAATGCAACTACGACGCAGTTAGTAAGTCCCATAACCAAGGATTGGGACTACGAATTAATCGATAAACTGGGGTATAAGAAAGAGATATTCGGTAAAATATCGATGCCCAAGACCTCGGTCGGATATTTCAGTGACGATATCGCAGCTGAAATTGGGTTCAATTGTGAGGTGGTATTACCGGCGACCCATGACACGGGATCAGCGGTACTTTCTGTTCCGGCGAACGATGATGATTATCTATACATCAGTTCCGGTACATGGTCACTGATGGGTATTGAGAGAATGGAGGCGGATTGCAGTCTGCAGAGTAGAAAAGCAAACTTTACCAACGAAGGTGGTATAGATTATCGTTTCCGCTATCTTAAAAACATTATGGGACTATGGATGATTCAATCAGTAAGACATGAACTGGGAGATGCTTTTTCCTTTGCCGAATTATGCAAGCTTGCCACGGAATCAGATCAGTTTGCTTCCAGAGTTAATGTCAATGCGGAATATTTCCTGGCACCGGATAATATGACGGAAGCAATCAAGCAGTATTGTATTGATACAAATCAGAAGGTTCCGAATACAGTAGGAGAGATTGCTGCCTGTATCTATCAGAGCCTTGCAGATAGTTACGCAACTGCGGTGAAAGAGATCGAAGAAATCACTGGTAGGACATATCAACGCATCCATATTGTGGGTGGTGGAGCGAATGCGGGATACCTCAATGAATTGACTGCGAAGGCTACAAAAAAAGATGTTTATGTCGGACCTATAGAGGCAACAGCTATCGGAAATATCCTTGCTCAGATGCTAAAAGCCGGAGATTATGCAACAATACAGGAAGCAAGACAAGCTGTATTCGATTCGTTTCCGATTGTGCATTATAATCACTAAGAAATACGATGAAACAAATTAATAAAACAAGAAAAAGGAGAAAATAAAATGACAACAAAAAAAAGATATGAGTCAGCAAAAGAGATATACAATAATATTGGAGTGGACACAGAACAAGCGCTTGAGAAATTAAAGAACGTATCTATATCGATGCATTGCTGGCAGGGCGATGATGTGGCCGGTTTTGAGGGAAGCAGTTCCTTGTCCGGTGGCATCCAGGCAACCGGTAATTTTATGGGTAAGGCAAGAAATCCACAGGAATTAATGGCGGATATAGATAAAGTCTTTGCATTGATACCAGGAAAACACAGAATCAATCTTCATGCAAATTATGCTATCTTTGAACCGGGCGAAGAAGTAGATCGTGATAAATTAGAGCCAAAGCATTTTACGAAGTGGGTTGAGTTCGCAAAAGAAAGAGGTCTTGGAATTGATTTCAATCCAACCTATTTCTCTCATCCCAAAGCAGATGGCATGACTTTGTCAAGTGCGGATGAGTCTATAAGAACCTTCTGGATTAATCATGGTAAAGCTTGTTTAAAAATTTCGGAATATTTTGCAAAAGAACTTGGTACCCCTTGCTTAATGAACATTTGGATTCCGGATGGTTTCAAGGACATTCCTGCGGATCGCTTAAGTCCAAGAGCAAGACTGAAGGACTCCCTGGATCAGATTTTATCCATTGACTATGATAAAAAACTGGTTAACGTAGCAGTGGAATCAAAAGTTTTCGGAATTGGTTTAGAAGCTTGCACCGTAGGTTCTCACGAATTCTACATGAATTATGCTGCAAAAAATGATATCTTATGCCTATTAGACAATGGACATTATCATCCAACAGAAGTAGTATCTGACAAAATTCCTTCCATGTTGTTGTTCTTTGATAAATTAGCACTTCATGTTACAAGACCGATTCGTTGGGACAGTGACCACGTAGTTATTTTTGATGATGAGACAAAAGAGATCGCGAAAGAAATCGTTCGTTGTGATGCCCTCGACCGTGTTTTAATCGGCTTGGATTTCTTTGATGCAAGCATTAATCGTATCTCTGCATGGGTGGTAGGTATGAGAAATATGCAGAAAGCACTTTTATATGCAATGCTTACTCCAAATGAAAAATTAGCTGCTCTTCAAAATGATAAAAATTACACAGAGCTTATGATGATGCAGGAAGAGCTGAAGATGTACCCCTTTGGTGATGTATGGAATTATTTCTGTGAAATCAACAATGTTCCTCAGAAAGAGGATTGGTTCAAAGAAGTGAAAGAATACGAGAAGACCGTTTTAGCAAATAGATAGTACAAATAGTATAGCCTTCCTTCCTAAAATAAGAAATCTACCGATTTACCGGTTTCATTGGAGCCATCAAGAAGGATAAGGAACATAATGCATTAGTTGTAGATTTCTTGATGTATCTGTCTTCCGAGGAAGGCTATCGTGCTTATTTAACGACAGGTATCAATGCAGAAACGGTTCCGAACGGCCCATCACTTGTATATGGTGTTCTGCTTCCTGAGGAATATCAGAGTATATATGAGAACCTTTCCTTTATTGGTAACTGTCAGAAAGGCCACAGTACTATGTTGGCTAGAGGTATAGCAGGTAGTGAAGGTGATATCTCAGAATCTTACCGTGCCTTCTATGATTATTCCTATAAATATTTATCAGGGAAATACACTATAGCTCAGTGGATAGCAAAACATAAAGAGAATGTAAATACTTATTTGGTAGAGGAATTGACAACCTCTGGTATTAGTGAGAATGATTTAAAAAATCCACAGACTGCCCCGACTGTACAATGGTGGTATAACTCATCCCCTCTCTGCCAAGAGAGGGGATTTTTACGAAAATGGTAAGAAAATAAAGGATAAATGGCGTGTATTTAATAAACGGTTAAGCCCAGATTGGTATAGGGTAAAAACAATTGACATAATTGGGAGGTGTGTACAATGAGAGGAATTGTTTCGCAGGAACTGAAAAAACTGATTGAGGAAGAAGTATTACCAGGAGCGGCTCTGCGTGTCAGACAGAGAGGAGAAATTGTTTTTGAAGAGTGTGAAGGCTATGCAGACAGGGAAGCAAAAATAGCGGTGAAAGAGAATACGATTTATCGACTGTGCTCCATGTCGAAACTGATTACAGCGGTAGGTGTGATGCAGCTGTATGAAAAAAATCTGCTTTCACTTGATGACAAGATAACGAAATATTTCCCGGAATACCCAGTAGATAAGGCTGATGTGACAATACGACACTTACTGAACCACTGCTGTGGCTATGGTCAGGGAGAGAAAGGAACAGCCTATCTTCTGGAAACACTAGATATGAAAGAAATACTGGAAGATCGTGTTAAAAAATGGGCGTATATGCCTCTTGACTATCCGGTTGGTACATCACCGGCCTATAGTGGAATTGTTTCATTTGATACATTGGGTCGGATTATTGAAATCGTCAGCGGACAGGACTTATTTATTTATTTCAGGAAGAACATTTTTGAACCGTTGGAAATGAACGATACGGTTTTCTGCCTGGATGAGGAAAAACAGAGCAGAAGTGCAAAACTGTATTCCGGTGAGGATGGGGAATTAAAGCCAGTACCAAATCAAATGCCATATGTTTCAGCAAGAAATGGATACTATTCAGGAGCAGCTGGATTATATGGAACATTAAATGATTTTGACACCTTTACTACAATGTTATATTATGGAGGCACATGGAAAGGGAAACAAATCATTAAAGAGGATACGCTCAAACTTATGAGGACCCCAAGGCAGATTTTAAATTCCGAGGCTGTACCAGGCTGCCCGTGGGGACTGGGATTTATGATTTTTGAACAGCCCGAAAAGGCTGGCCGCTCTCTGGGACGAAATACGTTTGGTTGGAGCGGAGCATATGGGACGCATATGTATATCGATCCGAAAAATGATCTGTGTATGACGCTGATGGCGGGTAGAGCGGATATCGGTGGAGCAGGTTCTATCGCTTCGAAAAGATTAGAAGATGCAATTTTTCAGGAATTTTGTTGATGCAGATATGAGTATGCTGTCTTAAAATCAAATTTTCTTTTATTATGAAAGATAAAATTCTATTGCAGCAGGTGGATTTTTATTGAAAGGGGTAAGGAACGATAATGGGCTTGTGGAAGAATGCAGAATGGATTTTCGCGGACGTAAAATACGAAGTTAAGGACCGTTACTTTGAGTATATTACGTCCTTTCAGGCGGAGATCGGAAAGGAAACGCTTTTATATATCAGCGCATATTCCCAGTATGCCGTATACGTGAATGGTCATTTTGTGAACTGCGGACAGTATGATGATTATGAAGAGCTGAAATTTTATGATGTGTTTCCTATCACAGAGTTCATAATACCGGGAGATAATGAACTCCTCGTTTGCCAATATGTTGCCGGAGCAGATTTTAGCACCAGGCGGAAGCAGATACCGGGTGTAATCTTCACGGTGATAGCAGGTGAAAAAGTTCTTTGTACCAGTACTACTGACTGCCTGTCCAGAGAGGACTTAAGGTTTTGCGGGAAAGCGGAGCAACTTACGAAGCAGATGTGTTTCAATTTTGAATATGATGCCAATGTGTGGCTACCGCAATATACACCCAGTGTTTTGGTATCAAAAGATAAGAAATTAAAGGAGCGCCCGGTAAAGAAGCTGGTCATTACAAAGGATGGAAAGAGTCGTCTTGTGGCACAGGGAGTGTTTTTGGAATGGAATCAGGAGGCACGAAAAGCAGAGCGTTGTCAACACGCTTATTTTTCCGCTTTAAGGAAACAGGAGTTGATGCGGACGGAAGTGGAAAAAACCAAATTGAAACAGGAATATTCCTGGAGAATCCCGGAGACGTTTCGCGGGGATGGAGTATATCTGGTTTTTGATCTGGGAGGAGAAAAGGCCGGATTCTTGGATTTTTCGCTTACAGTACCACAAAAATGTGAGGTGTTGATTTCCATCGGCGAGCACCTGGACGATCTTCGTGTACGCAGCTCGGTAGGAGAAAGAAACTTTACCTTCCGTTACCTCGCGAAGGAAGGAAAAAACGAATTTTTCTATCCCTTCCAGAGGTTCGGACTGCGTTATCTGCAATTTATGATATATAGCTCGGAAGGCAGTATCTCCCGTGCTATTGTGAGGGAAGCTACATACCCCCTTACGTATCAAAAAATAACAGTATGTGATAACCTGCACCGTATGATCTGGGAGATGGGGCGAAGAACTCTTGAACTATGCATGCATGAGCATTATGAGGACTGCCCTTGGCGAGAGCAATCGCTATATGCCATGGACAGCCGTGTGCAAATGCTCTGCGGTTATTATGCCTTTGGAGAGTATGAGTTCCCAAAGGCAAACTTAAGAATCATGGCACATTCTTTACGGAAAGATAAGTTATTGGAACTCTGTGCTCCAGGAAAGGTCCCTGTGAATATTCCCAGTTTTACCGCGGTTTTTGTCCGACAGGTTCTGGAATATATCCAGTATTCCGGCGATAGGAGTTTTGCTGATGAGATGCTCCCGGTGATGAAAATAATTGTAGAAGGCTTTGAAGAAAAAATCTCCAAAAACGGGTTAATTCCCCAGTTGGAGAAACAGTGGAATTTTTACGAATGGCAGGAAGGAATCAATGGTGAAGATAGGAATCCGCAGCCGGTATACGACAGCTTGTTAAATTCGTTCGTATCAGATGCTTTTTCCTGTTTTACAAAAATAGCGGAAATCGCGGAGCCTGCACTGGCAGACCGGTATAGAAAACTTCATGAGAACATAAACAAAAATATTCATAAGTACTTTTTCAGAAAGGAGTATAGCGGGTATGCCACCTATATGGAGGAAGACCGACCAAGGCATGATTTAACGCAGGCTATGCTTTTGTATACGGGGGCTGTGCCAAAAGAACTACGTAGTACGGTCGCAGGGACACTTAAGTCAGGCGTACTGCTTCCGTGCACCTTAAGTATGAGCATATATGAATATGACGCTCTGATGGATGTTTCCGAAAAAAATCATGCTTACATTAGTAAGAAAATAGAAAGAATCTGGGGCAGAATGCTCCGAAGTAGAACGGACACTTTCTGGGAGACTGCATTAGGCGCGGATGATTTTGATTATGCGGGAAGTCTCTGTCACGGGTGGTCAGCGGTCCCGATTTACATCTTCGGAAAATATGGAGTCCCTGAGTGTCAATGAGATTGAAAAAAGACAACGTCAGCAAAAGTTCCAATAAATACTTATTGTTAATGGATACTAGCATAGAGTTGTAAAGGATATGTCAAGTAATTGTAAATTAAAATAATCATTATATGAGCAGGTGGAATGCCTGCTCAATTTGTGTTAAAAAATTATAATTATGTTTCGCTCTATAGTAATATAAAGCATAGATGCAAACAAAAAACATATGCATATTTGTGCAATATGCACTAAATACTTAAAATTAAATGTTGATTATAACTATTTTTTTATGCAAAAAATTATGCTATAATAAACAGGTAATAAAAAAACAAATATACATTAATAGTAACTGTTTATGTAATTTGTTTTTTATTTGGCCAAAGGGTTACGCGCGTAACTAATGCATCAGAATACTAAACCGGATAGTAATTTGTGATGCGATTTAAGGGGGGAATTCATGGTAACTAGAAAAGATGTAGCGCTGAGAGCAAATGTTTCTGAAGCTACGATATCATATGTAATAAATAACACCAAGAATATTACTCCTGAAGTAAGAGATAGAGTACTTGCTGCGATACGTGAATTGAATTATCAGCCGAATTTAGTCGCCCGTAGTCTGGTTACAAAGCAGACAAGACATGTTGCACTGATGGTAGATAATTTAAAAAACCCTCATTATTGCGAAATTTTGGAAGGGGCGCAAGCAGTAGCATCAAAAGCTGGCTATATTGTTTCGGTGATTTCTACTAATGTTTCTGACAAAGAAGATGTTCTGGAGTTGGCAGGGCGGGGTGTCGATGGCATTATCCTTGCGTTAGGCAGTAAGGAAATGGATTATAGTGAAGTGTCAAGCCTAAATATACCTTGTGTCCGCATAGACGAAAACGTCTATGTTGATTACAGACAAGCTATCTTTGATATGGTGGAATGTCTGAAGTCAAAGGGGCACAGAAGGATTGGCTTTTTAAGCGGTATCCCAATCAATAATCCCATGCATACCAGATATCACTTTTTTATTGAGGCTTTGAAGTACTTCGGACTTAAGGTTAATCATAACCTAATTGTTGATGCACATCCGTTTGGCAATACGGATGAGGATGCAGGCGAATTGGCTATGAAGGAACTACTTTCACGCCGTGAAGAATTTACCGCAGTATTTGCAGTTAACGATTTAATGGCGCTTGGTGCTTTTAAAGCAATTAGGGATGTAGATTTAAAAATACCGCAGGATATTTCAATAGTGGGGTGCGACCACTTAAAAATCCTGGATCGAATCGTTCCATCCCTTGCTACTTTAGATGCGAATTCCTTTCAGATTGGATGCGCGTTAATGCAACTGTTAATAGATAAAATAAAAGGTGATCCCCACTTTAAACAGATTATCACAGCAAACTTTATTTGTAAAGATTCGATTTATGATTTAGAAAGACATAATAAGAATTAATTATTCTGGTTGTGTTTCTGGCAGAAGCAGCAAAGCCCTGAGAAGACAGTATGATTGAAGCAAATACCAGAATACATAGTTCATTATAATATGGAGGAAAATTATGAAAAAGAGAAAATTACTTTGTGTCATCTTATCAATTGCTTTTATTATAAGCAGTCTGACTGGATGTGGTAATAGCAATAAAGATAATTCAACCAGTCCGGCACAAGACAGTACCGCCGCTGATACCAATGTAACAACGGCTCCTACAGAGGCAGCAGACAACTTAAGTGGTACCATAACCATCAATACACAGGCTGGTGTCGGTGCAGCTGAGGCTTGGCAGGCAGTTGCCGATGCATATATGGAAAAGCACCCCAATGTTCAGGTTGTTGTGGATCTGAAACCTGCCGAAGGATACGGCGAATGGGTGCAGAACATCTATAATACAGACAATCCTACAACTGATATTGTTAATATTAATCTTGCCGGATCTACCGCAGTTGGTAAATCAATTAACTATCTGGAATACGCAGACAGTGATAGTCCCTATTCTGACGGTGTCTGGACAGATCAGTTTAACTTTTCCATGCAGGTACGTGATTTGGCAAGAGGTGAATGGACCGCATTAAGCCTTGATTCCGTCCAGGTTCTCTGGTTATACAATAAGGAGATTTTTGAAAAGGCCGGAATAAGTACGCCTCCTACAACCTGGAATGAATTGGTCGCTGACTGTGAAAAGATTGAAGCAGCCGGCTATCAGGCGATTTCTATGCCTGGCGACTATAACAGCTTTTGGGCAGGTACGATGGGATGGTTATCCCAGATTTATGCAGATCAGACAACAAGATCTATGATCAATGAATACCGTGCACAGGAAGGCGATTATTGCTACGATCCAGATGCAGACGGAACCTGGTCCTATGATCCTTCCGATCCTTATAATGATGATAGTTTTAAGGTTAACAGTAACGCTGTAAGAGCCTTCAAAGCAGTTTCGGATGGAACTTATGCTCCCGATAGTGTTGGTATGAAGACTGTATGGACGAATTTTGCCAAAGTATTTCCTAAATATGCGGGTGGAGATGCCTTCTTTGGAACAAGCGATGGTGTTCCTCTGTTCTATCAGGGAAAGGCAGCTATGATAGTTGACGGTGCATGGAGATTAATCAACTTTAAAAAGGATATGGATAAAGTAACTTCCGGTGAAGAAATTAAGAGTGGAGAGGCTGTAATTGACGGCGTACAAAAATTTGATCTTGGTACCTTTAATATGCCATCCATGGAAGGTGACGGCATTGAAGCAAAGGCAAGAACTATTGAGGCAGCAGTCGGTTTTATCGGAGCAATCAAGAAGGATAAAGAGCATGATGCATTGGTAGTTGACTTCATAATGTATCTCTCTTCTCAGGAAGGATATAGTAAATATATGACGGCAGGTGTCGAAGCAGATATGGTTCCGAATGGCCCATCTCTGGTATATGGAGTTCAACTGCCCGAGGAATACCAGAGCATCTTTGACAATTTATCCTTTATCGGTAATTGCCAAAAAGGTCACAGCTGTATGTTGGCAAGAGGTATGGCCGGCAGTGCAGGTGATATTACAGAATCTTACCGTGCATTCTATGATTATTCCTATAAATATTTATCCGGTGATATAACAGTAGACCAGTGGTTAGCTAAGCATAAAGAAAATATACATACTTACTTAAACGAAGCGATGAAAACTTCTGGTATTAGTGAGAAGGATTTAGAGAATCCGCAAACTGCTCCATCCGGACAATAGTGGTTAACTTGGTCCCCTCTCTGACAAGAGAGGGGACTTTTGTCAAAAAATATAAGAAAACAATGCATTGAATAAACAATGTACAGGGAGAAAGGAGAATTATGAAGTATGAAAATCAATAAACTCTGGTCCAGGCTTGCGATAGTATTTGCGATTATATCGGTAGCTTCGTTGATCTTATATTTTTATTCCGGTCATAATACGGATATTTTACACGAAACCAATATTAAAACCGGACTGCAGAATAATTGTTTGGCATATGATCAGGATCAGAATATCATGATTGTCGGTACCTACAATAATATGCTGAAGGCATTTGATAAGCAGGATAAGCAGCTATGGGAGCTGAAAGCAAAAGGTCCTTTTTGCCAGATGATTGTTAACGAAGAGACACGTATTATCTATGCGGGAAATGAAGACAATTATGTATATATCGTTAATCTGGACACAGGCGAGCTTATTAACTCCATCAATGTCCAGCGCAGAATATACGGTATAGATGTAACGGAGGATGGCAATGAAATTGTTGTATCTGCCGGTGTCAGTTCAAATAAGCATAATATTCTGATTTACTCGGCAGATGGTGAGCAGCTTCAAAATCTAAAGTACAAAACCAGAATACAGGGTGTTGCCTATTCTGCAGATAATGAAAATATAATCTTCATCAATAACCGTGGTGAGATCATCAAGATCAATAAAAACGGAGATGAGCTGGCAAAACTGCCTACAAAATATGAACTGGTAAGTCTGACAAAGGCTGAGAACAATGAATTATATGCAGCGCTTTGCGGAGACGGTTCTTTTACCGTATTCAACGGTGATTTGCAATTACTAAGGCAGGGAAAGATTGATAGCAGCTTCCCGATTACAAGCACTGTCATCGGTATGGATACCAAAGGTGAAAATGTAGCCATCGGAACGAAAGAGGGATATCTATACCTGTTTAATAAAAACGCGGAACAGATATTTACACAGAGACTCTCCAACAGCATTACCGGCTTTATGTCCAGCGGAGACAGTATGTTCATTACGGGTCTTGGAGACTTTGTTATTCAGGTATCTCTTACGACTTTAAATAATATTCATTTGTTGGTTAGTTGCAAAAATGTATCTATTATTTTGGGTATTACATCTTTTATCCTTGCCCTTATCAGTATTCTTATGACAATTCCTGCATCCAACAGAAGAATTCACAGATTTGGTAAGAGTCTGTTTAAATATAAAACAGCATACATATTGCTTTTACCTACCTTTTTATTGTTATTGTTCTTCAATTATATTCCGGTAGCAACGGCAATCGGCGGTGCTTTTACCAACTGGTCAACGGATTTTAATACTTGGTCGGAACTTAAGTTTGTCGGTTTTGATAACTTCCGACTAATGATTTCGGAAGGCTATTTTCTGATTGGTGTCGGAAATTTAGTCCTGATGACTGTCTGTGGACTGATAAAGGTCTTGACAGTACCCTTATTGGTTGCCTGGCTGGTATATTCCTTGAAATCTCCAAAAGCAAAATACGGCTTCCGCTTCCTGTTTGTATTACCGATGGTAGTTCCCGGTGTTGTATCAACTCTGATGTGGCAACAGATTTATAATCCTACGATTGGAATGCTAAATCAGGTCTTAAAAGCAGTAGGCCTTGAGAACTTACAGCGTGTTTGGCTGGGAGATCCAAAGACAGCAATCTGGGCAATCATTTTTATGGGCTTCCCGTTTATTAATGCTCTTGCCTTTCTGGTATATTATGCGGGTTTTATCAACATTGACGCATCCTTATATGAAGCAGCAAAGGTGGACGGAGCAACCAGGGGAAGGATTTTCTTCCGCGTTCAGCTTCCTATGATCAGCGGTGAGATTATCATGATGATTATTCTTACCTTTATCGGAACAGTACAGGATTACACTTCCATCTATATTCTGACTGGAGGCGGGCCCGGAACCAGCACCTATGTACCCGGACTGGAATTATATTTTAATGCTACAAAATTCGGCCGCTATGGATATGCCTGCGCTTTAGGTGTCGTAATGTTCGTCGTTATAATGGCGGGAACACTGCTTAACATGCGTATGAAATCTAAAAAAGAATAAGGAGGGATCACGAAGGTGAAAACAGTACTATCGAAAAGGAAGGTAAAGGAAGCATCATTCCAATCAGTAATTGTTTTGATTGCGGTTATATTATTAATACTTGCGTTTATCCCTATCATATTGATGTTTATCCTCTCTTTGAAATCAAATGTACAGATATATGGTAACTTCTGGTCGCTTCCGCATCCTATACAGTGGAGCAATTATAATAAAGCAATCGGAATGCTTATTCCAAATATGTTCAATACACTAATAGTAGTTACTATTGCAACGGCCCTAACTGTACTTTTGGCTGCAAATGCGGGATATGTATTTGCAAAGCTTGATTTTCCGGGCAAAAATTTTCTGTTTATGTTAATTTTGTCATTAATGATGGTGCCTGGAGTGCTAACCTTGACTTCGCAGTATTCATTAATGCAGACCTATAAAATTTATAACTCCTGGTTAGCTTTGATTTTACCGTGGATTTCCGGCGGACAGGTATTTGGTATCATTCTTTGCCGTACCTTTATGAACGGGCTGCCGAATGAAGTATTTGAATCAGCCCGAATTGACGGCTGCAGTGAGTTCAAAGCATTATTTAAAATGGCGATTCCTCTGGCAAAGCCTATTCTTGCGACTGTTGCTATTATGAAAATGATGGACTATTACAATGATTTTATTTGGCCCTTAATGGTGATTGAGTCAAATTCCAAGCAGGTGATTACGGTTGCAATCAGGGTTTTCCAATCCGCTACAGGATCTATTGATCTTGGATCAATGATAGCTGGTTTTGTATTTGCAACGATTCCAATGCTTATTTTGTTTATTTTCACATCCAGATTATATATCGAAGGAATTACCTCTGGTGCAGTGAAGGGTTAAGATATTTCCTTCTTACAATTAAGAAGAATAAAAGACTGTTATGCGGTTTGGATACCGCAATACGGCAGATGGAGGTAGTAAACACAACTATTGTGTCAGTGCCCAAAGTTTGCAGGTTTTAAGAAAGGTTAGGTTATTATTATGATAATTTCACATTTAAAAGTGAATCATCTGGAGAAGCCGCTTGGTTTTATGCTTGAGGAGCCAACTTTCTCGTGGATTGTTTCTAATTCTGCAGGTACCTATCAGGAGGCTGCGCAGCTTCAGATTGCTATAGAGGATACATTTTCAGACTTAGTCTTTGACAGCGGACGTCAAGTTGCAATAAATTCATTGGGGTATACGCCAAATATCAAGTTAAAGCCCCGTACCCGGTATTATTGGCGCGTTACTGTATGGTCGGAAAAAGATTATGGTACTAGTGAAACTTCCTGGTTTGAGACTGGGAAGGGCAGCGAACCCTGGAGTGGCAGATGGATTGGTGCTCCTTTTGATAAGGAAATTCATCCTCTGTTTTTCAAGAGTTTCTCCGTAGCGGGTAAGATCAAGTCCGCACGTATTTATGTTACAGGCCTTGGGGTATATGAACTCGAAATCAATGGTGTCAAGGTAGGGGATGAGTATCTTGCTCCATTCTATAATGATTATCATAAGTGGCTGCAATATCAGACCTATGATATTACTTCATTGATTCAGGAGAGTGATAATGCGATCGGAGCAATGCTTGGAAACGGCTGGTACAAAGGCAGATTTGGATTCATAGAACATCTGAAAGAATTGTATGGAAACCGTTTCGGTCTGCTGTGCGAAATACATATCATTTTGGAAGACGATTCTCATATCGTGATCGGTACAGATGAAAGCTGGCTTTGTCATCCGTCACCGGTAATCGAGAGCAGCATTTATGACGGCGAAGTATATGATGCCCGAAAGGAAGTAGTCGACTGGTCCAAAGCCAGCTGCGATTTAAACGGCTATGTTCCTGCCGTCGAATTTCAACCTGTATGCGGAAAACTTACAGAGCGATTAAGCACACCGGTAGTTATTACCCAAAGGTGCAAACCACAAAAGCTCCTTCATACGCCAGCAGGCGAGCAGGTTATTGATTTTGGACAGGTGATCACAGGATGGGTGGAATGGCGCTGCAATCTTCCCGCAGGTGCAAAAGTACACCTGCAGTTTGGCGAACTTTTGCAAAATGACAATTTTTACAATGAAAATCTTAGAACAGCGAAGGAAGAATTTATCTATTTATCCAACGGGAAAACTGCAGTTGTAAGACCTCATTTTACATTCTACGGTTTCCGGTATATGAAGGTTACCGGCATAGATAATGTTGATCTGAAGGATTTTGAAGCCTGCGTCATTCATTCAGAGCTGGGATTTACCGGTAAGCTGAAAACCTCCAATGATAAGGTTAACAAATTAATTGAAAATGCAGTTTGGAGTCAACGTGATAATTTTCTGGATGTTCCTACCGACTGTCCACAGAGGGATGAGCGCATGGGCTGGACAGGCGATGCACAGGTGTTTTGTGCGACAGCCAGCTTTAATATGTATACTCCGGCATTTTATCACAAATTCCTGTATGATATGCTGTTGGAACAAAAAACACATGACGGTTCTGTTCCGCATGTTGTACCGGATATTCTGGAGCGCTGTATGGTGCTATCAGGAAAGGAAGGGGAAGTACAGCACGGTTCCTGCGCATGGGCAGATGCTGCTACAGTAATTCCATGGACTACATATCTATTCTATGGGGATAAATCGCTACTTCGCAAACAGTTTGAAAATATGACACTTTGGGTTGATTATATTAAAAAGCAGGATGATACTTTATGCGGCGGATCACGATTATGGAAAACAGGCTTTCATTTTGCTGACTGGCTTGCGCTTGATAATCTTGATAAAAGCAGCAGCTTTGGAGGAACGGACTGCTATTATATAGCTTCTGCATATTATTATTTTTCTTCTCATCTTACGGCACAGGCTGCAAGAGCACTAGGTGAGGCAAAAAAGGCTAAATATTATGAAGACCTGTCCGAAGAGGTAAAAAAAGCATTTCAAAAGGAATATTTCACCCCGAGTGGAAGAATAGCAGTAGATACCCAGACGGCTATGGCTGTCGCACTGTATATGAAGCTTGTTCCAAAGGAGCATGAGGACAGGCTGGTACAGGATCTTAAGAAGAAGCTTGAGGATAATAAGATTCATCTTACCACTGGTTTTGTCGGAACCTATATACTCTGCCAGGTACTTTCAAAATATGGACTTAGTAATTACGCCTATACATTATTGCTAAACGAGGATTTCCCCAGCTGGTTGTACGAAATCAATATGGGGGCAACTACAATCTGGGAACGGTGGAATTCCGTATTAGAGAACGGTCTGGTCAGTGATACCGGTATGAATAGTATGAACCATTACGCATACGGTTCCATCGTAGAATGGATGTATCGCTATATGTGCGGTATTAATCCGGTGGAAAGTAATCCCGGCTTCAAGGAAGTTATATTAACCCCCCAGACCGATGAGCGGTTTGATTTTGCCGAAGCAGAGTATCTCTCGGCAGCTGGACTTTATAAGAGCAGCTGGAGGAGAACCAATAACAGGGTGGTATACCATATCACAGTTCCCTTTGATGCCAGAGCAAGATTTATTCTAGAGGATAAGCTGTTCACGGATAAGGAACTCACAGTTAATGTAAATGGGCAATTATCAGAAGAGCTTACAAGCAAAAGAGAGCTATTATTGACCGCAGGCGAATACGAGATTATTGTTCAGTAATAAGGATAGAGTTGGAAAATGGAGCAGGCAGTTGTTTGAGATACTGGCTGCTCTATAACTCATTCAGGAGGATCGGATTGCATCATAGATAAATTAATACGGTAACAGATAATGAATATGAAAAATACATTAGATTTGATAAATAGGAGGAAGCCGGAGTGAATATAAAAGCAATAATTGCCCGGAAGGATTGTATTGTTTTTGAATTAAGCGAAGAACTATTAGGTATCAATAATCAGATTACTGTTCATGAATATTATCCGATGCGGATTGGAGAGTGTATAAGTGACAATATAGCGGTTCCTTTAGCGAATGAGAAGAACCTGGTGGCAATACCAAGATATCTTCATCAGAGAGATCGGAGTTTAAGCTGGTTTGAGCTGGAGATAAACCGAAATATATTTGGAGGAATCAGATATGTAACAGATTTTGATGATTCCGCCGAGTGGAACTATGATTATCCGCAACCGGATACTATAAAGGCTTTGGCTGCAGAGGGGGATGACTTAAGGAAGCTCGGAATCGGACAAAGCCTGGTGAATATTAACCTGCCCGCACTTATGACACTTGACACAGAAAGAGATGTGATACCATTTAACAGCGATGGTATGACTTATTATTTTAACAAAGACAAGGTATCGAAACTGGATGAACTTATGCTAAGTACATACCGATATGGTGTGACCGTGACCGCAATTCTATTAAACTCACCTAAACTATTTGACAGCAGCAAGGAAGAGGCTCTGCTGAAACAGGTAATACATCCGGCTTATGACTGGTCTTCAAAAAGTACCTATATCAGTGCTTTTCCTATGACTACTCCGCAAGGGCAGGGCTTTTATAAAGCTTTTGTCGAATTTCTCGTACAGCGTTATGCCAGAGAGGATGCAAAATACGGCCGTATGTGCGGAATGATTATTTCAAATGAGATCAACAGCCAGTATATCTGGGGTAATGCAGGAGAGATGGAGGTAAGCGAATATACCAGGGAATATACGACAGCACTGCGGCTTGCCTGGTTGTGTGCCCGTAAGCATTATAAGAATTTCCGGGTATATGTATCCCTAGATCATTTCTGGAATTTGACCTTTGATCCGAGATATACGAAACGTTACTACAAGGGTAGGGATATTGTTGATTATATTAACGGATATTCGAAAGAGGAAGGTGATTTTGACTGGAATATTGCTTATCATCCATATCCGGAAAATCTGGTGTATCCTGATTTTTATAATGATAGAAGTGCGAGCTTTGATTTTTCCACTCAGCGAATAACGTTTAAAAATATTGAAATGTTGCCGGCTTATCTATCCAGGAAGGAATACCTCTACAGAAATAATCCAAGGAGGATTATTTTGTCCGAGCAGGGGTTTAATTCAAAAGGAGATCCGTACAGCGAAAAGCAGGGGGCTGCTGCTTATTGCCTTGCTTATCAAAAGGCAAAGCAAATTCCGACGATTGATCTGATGACACATCATGCATATTTAGACAACCCTTATGAATTTGGTTTAAACCTTGGAATACGAAAGTGCAATGAGGATGGTACCCCCGGTGTAGCTAAGCCGATTTACTTTATGATGATGGACATGGATACCGATAAAGAGCCGGAGCGTATAGCCTGGGCCAGAAATTTCATCGGAGAAGAGTTATACGACAGCCTGTTGACTCCTGAAATAACCTACGGAGAGGCAGACAGAAGCAAGGAGGACGAATTTCAGGAAGAAACGGAAGATAGATGAGATCAGTTAATAAATTACGGTTTTCTAAAATGGTCGAAGCAGGTCGGGATAATAAAGAGAACGCAAAGGAAAAAGTAAAAATTTTTTCAATGATATGGCCAATCATTGTTGAGCTCATTCTTACAGGGCTTCTATCGAATGCAACACAGGCTGTTTTAAATGATTTTTCTTCCGATGCGGTTGCTGTTACAAGCAGCGGCTCATTAGTTGTATCATTTGTATTAAACATTTACTGTATTATATCCATTGGTATGACTATACTGCTTGCTCCCTTGGCAGGCGCAAAAAGATATGATGAATGCAGAAAACTAATCAATACTGCACTGATGGCCAACTTCTTTCTTGGCATTTTTATCAGCCTGCTTGGCATTACGCTGATTCCTGCTCTGATTATACTTTTGAATATTCCGGATAACCTGCACGAAATGGCAAGACAGTATTTGCTCATATCAATAGGGCTTTCCTTTGTACAGGGGCAGGTGATTACGTTAAATGCGGCTCTTCGAAGCTTTGGGGAAATGAAGAAGGTATTGTATACAATGCTCAGTGTCAGCGCAATCTGTATGGTGCTTTCAAAACTGCTTTATCTTTTTGTACCGGAGCATAGCCAGAATATGATTTTATATTCTCTTGTCTCAATCATAGCCCAACTTGTCGGTATTGTCATGTTTTTTGTGATACTTTACCGACATAAAGAAATCAATTACCGGTTCTCTGTCAAGGGTACTTTTAGCACGATAAAGTATATAAGGCCAAGAATTCTGCATTACGGAATACCTGGGGGATGTGAAGGCCTAATATATCTGGTTTCTCAAACCATGGTAGTATCCTTCATCGGGCTTCTTGGTACGCAGGCTCTGCTTGTAAAAGCCTTTGCCGGAAATGTTTATTATTATATGACAGTTACTACCTCTTCAACTGCGGCAGGAGTCTCTATTATCGCAGGCCATCTGATAGGCGAGGGAAATTCCAGAAAGATAGGTAAAATCAGTAGAAATGTGATAATGGTTGATTTTGCTGTCACTGCGGCGGTGTGTGCCATTTTAATGATTATTGGCCCCGGATTTCTAAGGATTTATACCAATGACAGGGCTATCATATCTATGGCAATGAAGGTGATATTCCTTAATATGATTGTGGAATTGATAAAATGTGTGACCGGTAATCTGGTTTCTATACTGAAAGCCATCGGTGATGTCAGATTTCCGTTTGTGATTGTTATAGCGGGGTCTGTCATAAATGTTGGCATTTCCTATTTTTTCGGTATTACGCTTAAATTTGGCTTAATCGGAATCTGGTTCGGTTATATCGCAGATGTTTTATTTCGCGGAATTGCCTGTTGGATACGTTTTGACAGAGATATAAGCCAAAGGCAGGAAAATGAAGTATTTATAAAGGATCTATAGGAACGAAGTATTGTATTAAGGTTCTTACGAAGTTAATCAAAACAATATTTCTATCTATGAAAATAGAATTTAACTTGTATAACAATGAAATAATTAAATCCAGCATTAGAAGGGATAACCTTGGCCTATGAACTTATTGCCCAAGGTTATCCCTTTATTGTATTAAGAGAAGTATCTTAATGAAATTATACAAAATTATAGACTAGCGGTCCGGTTTGAATGATCTTTTAAGAGAATAGCAATATGACGGACAAGTTTAAACCTTTAACTATATAATATGCACTATAATAATATATTTTAAAAATTTAATATATAATTATTGACAACGTTATATAAGTGTTATATAGTGTAAATATACAAATTGTATGTTTGTAATAATATTTAAACGATTAAACGTGATGTTGGTGAAATAAATGGCCGGCATTATTTTATCCATACAGTTTAAACGTTTAAATGGAAGCAAACTCATCCCTTTCATCTGGCCTATCATTATAGCCTGCAAACGTTGGCCCGCAGGCACAATTTTTGCAATGTGAATTAGTTGATAATTCACATATGAACCTTTAAAATTTCACATTATTTCAGGAGGTATTTTATGAAGAGTAAAAAAGTACTTGCGCTGATTCTTGCATTTGCACTGGCATGCAGCGCACTCGTTGGATGTGCGAACAAAACACAAAGCAACAATGGGGATACTACAAGTTCTAAGACTTCGGACACGAATACGTCAGACACAACTGCTTCGGACGCAGGTCAGACGGTTAACATTTGCTTATGGAATAACCTGCCCGATGATGAATCTCTTAATATGTTTAAGCAAGCTGAGAAAGCAACCGGCATCAAAGTAAATGCAACTGTAATTCCGGACACAGACTATTCCTCCAAATTAAACCAGATGGTTTCGACCGGAGACAGCTCCATCGATATTTACATCGTTTGGGAAAATGATATTGGAAATTTTGCGAAAGCAAACGGCATCATTTCTCTAGATGATTATCTGAAGGGCTCTTCCATTAATACAGGTGATTTTATTGATGCAGTTGCCAAGTTATCCAGTGGATTAGGTGCTACCTATGGCTTGCCATGGTGTGCAGCAACAGAGGTCCTGTATTACAATAAAGATATGTTTGATGCTGCAGGCATTACTTACCCCACCAATGACTGGTCCTATGCGGATTATAAAGCAGCAGCAGAAAAATTAACTCAGAAGGCAGCAGACGGATCAACTGATGTATATGGATGCTCATTGCCCAATACTCAGACCTGGTGGGCAGGAATCGGCGGAGCCGGAGATCAGGTTTACGATCCTTCCAACGGTCAAATGGTAATCGGTGGCGGAGCAGTATCCTTTATTACAGATTGTGCTGATATGGTCAGCAAAGGAATTATGCCGGAGCCTTCTTCTGATACAACAGACTTCTTTGCAGCAGGCAAGGCAGCTATGAGCTGGCAGGGAAGCTGGATGATCGGTTCTTACAAAGACACCCTGTCCTTTAAGTGGGATATTGCTACCATTCCTACCAACTCCTTGAAGTATAATACCTTACATACCGGTTTCTATACAATCAATGCCAAGAGTAAGAACCAGGACGCTGCATTTAAAGTAATTGAATTCTTAATGGGCGAACAGGGTCAGACAACAAACTCAAAGGCAAGCGGTAATCCTTCTGCAATCAAGACGATAGCAGCAGAAGGCGCATGGAAGGTGGAAAGTGCTACGACGATTACTAACTGGGATGCAATCACAGATTCTCTTGAAGCAGGAGTCTTTGGCTATACCTGCTTACCTTCCGGTGTTACCAATAATGCGGTCAGTGAATTCAACGCAGCTTTGTTAGGCCAGAAGACACCACAGGAAGCAGTTGACGCAGCTTCACAGTATGCGAAAGAAACAATAGGATACTAAAAGATATATTATATCTGATCTCAAAGGGCGGGTGCTTATTATTTCAGAATCCGCCCTTTGAAAGGGATAAACGATTCTTTGAAAGGAGGATGTTATGAAAAATGATGAAAAAGTAAAGCCGGTTAAGAACAAGCGACTAAAAAATAATCTCACAGCGTATTCGTTCTGTGTTCCGTGGTTTATTGGCTTTGTGTGCTTTACCTTCTTTCCGATTGCGTTTATGTTCGCAGTAAGTTTAACAAACCGCAAATTAAACGGTATTTCGGAATATATTGGTTTCAAAAACTATACTAATATGTTTCACAATGCATCATTTTTAAACTCTTTAAAAGTAACAATATTTTTTACGATTGTAATGATGATTGTAACTACGATTTGGGCAGTTCTTATGGCAATGCTGCTAAATTTCAAGCAGAGATTGAATGGTATCTTCCAATTCTGCTATTTCCTTCCGTCCGTAATTCCCACGATTGCACTTGCCTATGCGTTTCGAACGATCTTTGGTCAGGATGCAGGTCTTCTCAACGGAATCATTGCAGTCTTTACGGGGCATAAAGTATCAATCAACTGGCTTTTTGATCAGACCACAGTCTATCTGGCTGTATTCTTTGTCACATTATTTACTTATAATACAGGACAGATGATGTTGATCTTCCGTTCGGGATTAAATGATGTACCTCGGGAATTATATGAGGCTTCCGATATCGACGGAGCGAATGCATGGCGTAAATTCTTTAAAATTACTTTGCCCATGATTTCTCCAATTGTTCTTTTTAATGCGGTTATGGGCTGCATCAGCGCTCTGAACGGATCCTTTGCATTGTTGTTTCCGCTAACCGGAGAGAGTGGTAATCCGAACGGAATGACACAGGTCTTAAGCCTTTTGATCTATAAAGAAGCTTTTAGTAATATGAAGGTTGGCTATGCCTGCTCGCTGTCTGTGGTATTGTTCCTGATCGCATGTTGCTTTGGAATAGGAATATTTGCAGTTTCTAAGAAAATGGTTTATTATGAGAATTAAGGAGAGGCTCTATGAATTCGGCAAAAAATAAGAAAAAGATTTTAAAAGTTATCATTTTTATGGTTAAAATTCTTGTTGCTGTGGTCATGTTTTCTCCGATTATTTGGGTTTTTTCCGGCGGATTTAAAACAGTTACGGAATTTACCACAACTACGAATATTATCCCTCAGAAATTTACATGGCAAAATTATGAGTACATTTTTAATGTATCAAATTATTTTCTATATGTACGAAATACAGTTATTTTAATGGTAGGGTGTACCATCGGCACCCTGATCTCCTCATCGCTTGTTGCTTATCCCCTTGCAAGAATGGAGTTCCCGGGTAAAAATATTATCTTTGCATTGATCATAAGTACGATGATGATACCGAATATCGCATTGATCATTCCACAGTACATTATGTATGGCAAGATCAATTGGCTTGATTCCTTGCTACCGATGATAGTTCCGGCATTCTTTGCTTATCCGTACAATGTTTTTCTTTTTAGACAATTTTTCAGATCCATACCAAAGGAGCTGGATGAAGCAGCAACGATTGACGGCTGCACCAAAATGGGTATATTCTTCAAGGTCTTAGCTCCGCTGTCAAAGCCAACCTATATCACCATTGGTGTGTTATCCATGGTTTTCTGGTGGAATGAACTGACGCAGCCCGTTTTCTTCCTCAACAGTGAACAGTGGAGAACGTTAACGATCGCGCTGATGACAACATTTATGTATACAGCCGGTAATACATTCGTAATCAATTGGACTTCCATCATGGCTGCTTCTACATTAATGATTATTCCTCCGATGCTCCTGTATCTGTTTGGTTCAAGGTTCTTAGTAGAAGGCATTAAAACATCCGGTTTAAAAGGATGATTAAAAT
>JAEZLZ010000011.1 GCA_023415055.1 Bacillota bacterium
GTTTTAACACCAATGGAGAAACATGAAATATATATGCATGCAGCATAAAAATCCAGCAGGATAATTATTCCTGCTGGATAAAAAAGTTTTTATTTTTTCAATTGTCTACTTGACGGGGAGCGGTTCAAAATAGCTGAGTAAAAGCTATGGTGCAAAAGCTCCTTTTTATATCTAAAATAACAAATGCGGATTCCTAAGAATCCGCAGAAGTGGTATAATTAAGTCATGCGAACAACAAAACTAACAACTAAAGATTATACCGAATTCCAGCTATTTTATCAACCAAAATTACCGCTGGAAATCGAAATGTTAATACCAATGTTAATATCTGTGGACGATTCTGTACGACTGCTTAGCCAAAAATTGGAGGGACTTAATTATTCGAAGTTATATGAGGCTTACTCAGTAAAGGGTAGAAAACCGGCAGACGACCCAAAGATTATATTTAAAGTATTGACCTATACCTACATGAATGGCATTTATACGACACATAAAATCGAACTGGCCTGCAAGAGGGACATCAACTTCCTTTGGCTTCTGGTCAGGAATAAGGCCCCAACCACGCTACCACTCCTTATATAAAGCCACAGACTTATGAGATCTGGAAAAAGAAATGTTTTAAAAATGATATCAGTAAAAGGGAAAACATGATTTATGATGAAGAAGCGGATGAATATACCTGCCATAACCAGAAGAAGCTGAAACCGGTTGGGATTACCCATAAAACATCTGAAACGGGATAGCGCTCAGATATTTTCCTGTATGAATGTGAGAATTGTGAAGGCTGCGCTTATAAGAGTAAATGCACGAAAGCTGCCGGGAACCGGAGGATGCAGGTATCAAGGACTTTTGTGGAAAAGCGGGAAATATCCTATAGAAATATCATGAGCGAAAAAGGAAAGTGTGCCATAGGTCTTCTTAAGCCAAGCGGATAACGGGTAATCGAAACGTCTTTCCGAAAACCCTGGAAAGACGTCATAAGAAAAAGGCATTTTGCCAGAGGGCTCATGCTTTTTCTGGCAGTCTCCAACTCCTTAGGTTAATCAACAGTAATAAAAAATAGGTATATGTCACCTAATCGGTGCCATATGCCAATTTCCATTACAGCGGATAACGGGAATCGAATACATAAGAAAACCTGCGAAACCCTTATTTAATGCTTGTCAGATGGTAAGGACATGGTCGCCGGAAGGCAACTATGTTAAGATCATAATCATTAATTCTTTGACAGAAGGGAGGCGAACAGTAGCCGGCCCGCCCTGTCACAAAAACTGGTAATTTATGAATAAAACTTGTCAATATTTGAATTAAGATGTAAAATGTTAGCAGGTAATATTTTGAATTATACATATTATTCTAACATGATAAAATATTGGTAGCAGTATATCGCTGAAAGTTAATAAAGAAAGAAGCTGGTTATTTGCCTTATTATGAAGAAGCGTCAAAATGTGCTTGTCAAGCACTTGATTTATATAGAAGATTGATTTTTTCGGTTGCACCATGAAGAAAGATGTAAAATATGAAGTGCTCACAACAACGTTTTATTCTTATTCATTTTCAAGCCATTTGATGCATTATGATGGTGAATGTCTACGTAATAGGGCGGGAGTATTGCAGAACAATGATGAACAATTGGATATTTCACATTTAAGACGTATAGTGTCAAATGTAATAGGAATAGGGTTGATAAGGGTTAGTGAGTATATAAGGGTATATGGAATACGGGCGGAAGAAGTTACATCAATAATTAATGAAGCACTTGTTTTCATGACAGAATTAGAGCAACTTAATAATGAGGCATTAAAGGATAAATATTAATTAAGTATTGATGCATATAAAGGATATATATTTCCAGCAGTGTACAGAAGAACATTTTTTGAGTTGGCAACACATTTGATAAATATACATTTCCATATACCAGATGAATTTGCTACCGACTGATCAGTATATTTAAAATAATAATCATGCGGCTTTGCTAATGATAATGAAAGTTCATCAAATTCTATTTCAGTAATGTATATTTCTGTGAGGATTGCAAATGGGATCGGTTTGCAGCCGTTTTTTATCTGAGAATTAATTGTATTATACAGAATGTTCCATGTTGTATTTCTGTCGACCCTTGAAAAATGAGCTTTATTCATATTTTCTCTCCCTAAAAATTGACTTATTGGTAAGCGATGTTTATAATTATTAATATGTTTATTATTGTTAAAAAAGAGGTATTTTAAAATGAAAAAGCAAAATTTATACATTGACATATTCGCAGGTTGTGGAGGCTTGTCTACGGGTTTATTAAATGCAGAATGGACAGGTCTTTTTGCTGTGGAAAAAAATCGAGAGGCTTTTTCTACATTAAAGCATAATTTAATACATAAAACAGCTCACTTTTTATGGCCAGAATGGCTAGAAGTTAAAGAGCATGACATTAATGATATTATTGTAAATAATGAGCAAGAATTAATTAATCTTAGGGGTAAAGTCACTTTGGTTGCAGGTGGCCCTCCTTGCCAAGGGTTCTCGATGGCTGGTAAACGAGATAAAGATGATCAAAGGAATAAGCTTGTTAAGTCTTATATTAAATTCATTAAATTGGTTTTGCCTGAAGCTATTATTTTTGAAAACGTTCATGGTTTTACTATAAATTTTAAAGATAAGAAGGGTACAAAAAGGTATTCATCATATGTAGAACGATCATTAAAGAAACTTGGATATAAGACTTCTCATCAAATTATAGATATGTCAGAGTATGGTATTCCGCAAAAGAGGAAGAGATTTATTCTTATAGCGATGAGAAATAAATATCCATCTGAAGTATTTAATGCTTTGAATAAAAATAGAGAAAATTTTTGCTTAAGCCATGGAATTTCATGTTATACAACAGTATATGATGCACTAAGTGATTTAGAAAAAAAGCATGGGACATGCCCATCACCAGATACAAAGGGTTTTTTAGCGGGTCTGTATGGAAGGGCGTCATCTGGATATCAGAAATTAATGCGTCAAAATTTGGATGGTTTTAATGGAGCGGTAGATAGCCACCGCTTTGTAAATCATAAAAAAGAAACCATTGTTTTGCATGAAAACTTGCTAAACTATGCGCCATTAGGTAAACGTATTACGCCATCTGACAATGTTGTGGAAAATCTCAATAGGAGAGGTGTCACTGTACTCAATGCAAATTCGCAGGCTCCAACAATAACGTCTATTCCCGACGAATTGGTACATTATAATGAGCCACGGATTTTAACAGTTCGCGAACATGCACGGATTCAAAGTTTTCCTGATTGGTTTGAGTTTAAGGGAAAATATACATCAGGTGGAGCCAGAAGAAAGAAAGAGGTACCTAGATATACACAGGTAGGGAATGCAGTTCCGCCATTATTTGCGGAGCAGATAGGAATTGCAATTCGGGAGGTGCTTAACAATGAATGCAATAAATAGTGCATTGTCATTTCGTATCAGTTCTGGCCTAAAGAATCTGATAGGTCGGGATCTAATTAGTGATAAGTATATTGCTGTTTTTGAGTTGGTTAAGAATGCTTATGACGCTGGCGCAAGTAAAGTCGAAATATCATATCTAGTTACTGACAAATCGTTGGGGAAATTTGTTATTTCGGATAATGGCTGTGGGATGACCTATAATGATATAGTTCAAAAATGGCTATTTGTAGCATATTCAGAGAAAAAACCGCAGAATAGGGAAAAATTATCTTATAGAGAGGCGATAAACCGAGAGGTTGCTGGTGCAAAAGGTGTCGGTCGTTTTTCTTGCGACCGATTGGGAGCTTCTTTGCAACTTATAACAAAAGTTGAAGAAGAACAAATAGCGCATGTTGTAAATGTAAATTGGAATCGATTTGAACTAGATGACAAAGAGGAATTTATTGATGTTCCAGTTGATTATTCACAGACTAATAGTCTTCCAAGTAAATTTCTAAAAGGCACAACATTAATTGTTAGCAACCTGAGGGAGGAATGGGATAGAGATTCTTTATTAAAATTGAAACGTTCTTTGATGAAACTTATAAGTCCTGATGCAGATAAAGGGGAAATACCTTTTGATATAGAGATGATTGTACCATCTGAAAAAGCTGTAGACGATAAAGTGCTTAATCAGAAAGGGATAAACCCTGATAGAGATATTGTTAATGGAATAATTCATAATGATATTTTTGAGAAATTAAATATAAAAACCACTAGTATTGATGTTATTATTTCGAGTGATGGAAGAAGCATAACAAGCACTTTGTCTGATAGAGGGCAATACATATTTACTGTAACAGAAAGAAATAAAAAATATGGTTCACTGAAGGATATACATATTTCAGTATTCTATTTAAATCAAAGTGCAAAAATTAACTTTACACGACAAATGGGAGGGGTACAACCGAAAAACTATGGGTCAGTGTTTATATATAAAAATGGCTTTCGAATCAATCCTTATGGTGAGCCTGGGCAAGATTTTTTTGGCATAGATCAAAGAAAAGCACAAGGATGGAAGCGTCATATAGGTACGCGTGAAATTATGGGTCGTATTTCTATAAAGGGGGAAAACGATAATTTCGTTGAAACTACAAGTCGAGCCCATGGATTTATACAGACATCTGCGGTGGATATGTTAGCAGAGTTATTTGTTGAAAAGGTATTAAAGGTATTGGAGAAATACGTGGTTAACTTGATAAATTGGGGAGAGCCATTGAAATCTGATCCAAATCATACGATTTCTCCAGAAGAAATCGGAGATGAAATTGTATCTCAATTTATAACAAATATTAATATGCAAGACATATTAAGTGTTGATTATAATCCTGAAATATTAAAACAGAGTACACCAATAAAAGAGCAAGACAGTATCAGTATATCACTAAAAAAGTTAGAAACATTGGCGGAAACAACAAAGGATGAAGGATTATTAAAATTAACTCAAACAGTTAAGAAAAGAACTGAGACAATTTTGTCTGATAACATTAAATTGGAAGAAGCAAATTTGGTAAAAGATAAAGAATTAGAGCAAGCTCGTCAAGAAAGTGAAGTTCGCAAAAAGCAAGTCTATTTTCTACAAGGAACCGCAAATCAAAACGTTACTAATTTAGTGAATGGTTTTCATTCTGTCTATACATTAACAGATGCAATCAAGGGAAATATTAATTATCTTCGTGAGGAATTATCAAAAGGAAAAGCTTTCAACGAGGATATTGTACTAGCTATTATTGGGGAAATTTATCAAGCAAATGAAAAAGCACATAAACTAGCCGATTTAGCTATACATGGAAACCAATCATTAAAACAAGATGGAGAGAATAGTATTATAGATTTTATTCGTCAGTATATCGATGAGGGCTTAGCTCTGAAAGGAATTGATTACAAGCTTTCAGTCGATGAAAAAGCTTATATTTGTAAATTCGATACATCATCAATAGGAGTTATTATTGACAATGTTTCAAGTAACTCTATAAAAGCAGGGGCTACTGAATTAAATATAGCACTAAGTGAAACTGCAGGATATGTCAATATAGTATTCACTGACAATGGCATTGGTCTAGATGATGATATTGATCGAGATATGCTTTTTGAATGGGGTGTAACTAATAATATAAGTCAAAAAGGCTTTGGTATAGGATTATATCATATAAAACAACTTGTGGAAGAGATGAAAGGGACTGTCAATATAGATGAGACATTTAGGGACGGTTTCAGATTGGTGGTGAAACTAAAGAAATGAATAATATATTTAAAATATTATGGTTTGAAGATGAAATCTCATGGTTTCGTATGGAACAAATGAGAATTAATTCAATTTTACAAACACATTATCTTATTCCTGAAATTGCAAGAAGAGATGGGGAAAATTTTAATATTTTAGAACTGTCAGGTAATGAATTTGATTTAATTCTTATGGACTTTAAATTAGCGGCAGGAGCAACAGGAGATAAAATTGTTACTGCAATTAGAAGCAATGACATATTAACAGATATTCTGTTTTATTCTTCTGAAGAGCAAAATATGTTATCTGCAATTTATGCCGCTATGCCTACAATTGACGGAGTCTATTTAACAAAACGAGATTATGAGATATTTACAAAAAAGGCCGAAAAGCTTATTTCTAAAATAGTGAAACGTTCCGAGGACATTGTAAATTTGAGAGGATTTGTATTGGATGGGTCTTCTGATTTTGAAGTAAGGATTAAGGAAATACTGAATATTGTATGGAACAAGCTTGGAGAAGAAGAAAAGTTAGAATTAGAAGAAGCGGTCAAAAAAACAATTAAGAGAAATGAAGAAAGAGATTTAGATACAAAAAATAAGGTTCTAAAACATGATCCAACATTTCCATCAGCTGTGAATGATACCCATTTCTTTAGTCATTCTGATCGTTTGTATTTACTGGAAAAAGCTATTGATATTTTAATGGAAAGCTATGGGCTAGAAGCTGAAGAAGAGTTTGATGGCTTTAAGGTAAATTATGAAAATAGTATATCTCATTATCGAAATGCCTTAGGTCATAAAAAATCGGTGGATTCCTTTATTGAAATTACTAAAGGAAATATCATTCCTGTTGATGAAAGTTTGCATCAACTTATGAGACAGAATATAACACGTTATAATTTACTAATAAATCAGTTGGAACTATTTGTGAGTAAAGAAATTTAGTGAGAGGATGCAGTTACAGTTAAATAATGATGGTCACGTACCAGTACTTACTTTAGTTACCAAACACTAACCTTACAAAAGGTCGCCTTATAGGAGCCTTATTGTTTAACGGGAGCGATCACTATTTAAATGGACTTGACTGTATCAACGATTATAATTCACCATTTCTTGTTCTGATATCACTCTAACCCTGATATTATAAATTGAAGATCATCTGCCAACATGCTGATGCTCTTAATGATTCTACAGCGAATAACGGGAAAACCATGATTCCGAAACCCATGGAATTACGTCAGAAAAAAGACGCTCACCAAGGGTTCGCGTTTTTACAGGCTTCAATTGTTATGGTTCATACCGTTAACAAAAAAACAGGAACTCCACCAAAATTCGGTGAAGCACCTGCTTTTTTATTACAGAGGATAACGGGGAATCGAAACGTCTTTCCGAAAACTGCGGAAAGACGTCGCAAGAAAAAGGCATTTCGCCAGAGGGCACATGCTTTTTCTTGCAGCTTCTTTTCTTTTGGTTAACACTCTTACATGAAAACAAGGTACTACACCCTAAAATGGTGTGGTACCTTATTTTCATGTAAGCGGATAACGGGAATCGAACCCGCGTCTCAAGCTTGGGAAGCTCGCATTCTGCCAGTGAACCATATCCGCATAGTTCTATTTTAATCAGTAACTCAAAAAAGTCAATATCCAGAATAAATTTTAACGATTAAAACTTCAGAATATGGAAATAATTATAATGCAGCTATGGTTCGAGAGGGGTAACCGCTTGGGCAGAATTTGTATATATTTGGCTGCAAAATAATTCAACCAGGGAAAGTTATGAGGTATAAATAAAATATTATCGGAGAAGACTATATTTTGAGGTGATAATAGTGAAAAAGAACAAATTTACCGAGTTTTTAAAAGGAAAAGGTTATTATGTGTTATTATTTGTCGGCGTGGTTGCGATCGCAGCCGTAGCGATCATCGGATCCCAGTTATCTTCAAAGCAGGAACAGCAGGGTAACGAGTTCGTGGATATCAATGATGTAGATGATAACATAGCAGCTGAGGACAGCAATAATGAATTGGCTGAGAATAACCCGATATCAGAGGGGATTGTCAATAATGAAGGCGATGCTTCCTCCGATGTTGCTGCCAATGATGACTCCGCAAATATGTCTGCGGAAAACGGTACCGATCAAAATGTCGCAACCAATGGCGACATGGTCGAGTATGAAGGCTATGAAGAGGATAATGTAGGTGAGGACTCCTTAGCAGAGACAGATGTTGCTGCTACCGAGGAAGATGCACAGGAGACCAGCTCAGGCGCAGCTCAGAACGAGACGAATGAGACGCTGGAGAACCTGTCTTTTAATACCGAGGACGGTCTGATGTGGCCGGTGGTTGGTAATGTGATTATGAATTACAGTATGGACCATACCATTTACTATGCGACCTTGATGCAGTACAAATGTAACCCTGCCATCGTCATCGATGCAGAGGTTGGTACTGAGGTGAAGTCAGCAGCTACCGGTGTTGTAACGGATATTGAGATGAATAACCCGGAGACAGGTATCACCGTTACGATGGATATCGGTAATGGTTATAGCGTTGTCTATGGTCAATTGTCAGAGGATATGGCACTTGAAGTTGGTGATCTGGTAAATGAGGGTGACGTGATCGCAACCGTAAGCGAGCCTACCAAATATTATTCTGTAGAAGGCAGCAACCTGTATTTCATGGTAAAAGAGGGAGATCAGACGATCAATCCTATGTTGCTTCTTCGCTAAAGGTGTAGTTCTAAGTACAGGTATCATAAGTAATATGAAAAATGAGTGAGGATAAGAAAGCGAAAGCTCCGTCATCCTCACTCATTTTTATTCATGACAATAGAAAGTTCTCGAAGCGTATTTCTATCGTTTATGATAATAGAAGTTCGCTAAGCATGCTTTCTATTGTTTATGCGAAACAAAGTATAAATGCAAATGTGTACGTGCATATGCTTCTTATGGTTTTTTTGCAATTCAGCTTGTGTAGCTGATTTTTCGTTTACCATCCGTTCACGCCTGCGCGGTACGTATATAGCCGGGCTGATTTTTAATGATATAGATATCCCTTTGCAAGGAGTGCCTGCTCGATTCGGTTCAAGGTCTCTTCCGTATCGGCCACTACCGTATGCTGATGGACGCCGTCCGTCAGGTCCTTCAGGGGTACTATTTTATGTTCTTTCACTTTCTTCACAAAGTCATAGACATCCTGGCGGTTGCGGATGATCAAAGCGGTGGCGATATCTCCGTAGATCTCATGATTCACCACGACATCGAGAATCTTACCCCCATTATCCACAAAGGTACATAACTCATCCTCAATCTGCTCCGTCGTATGGCGAACCTTGAAGATCCGCTTTGCTTTAGGTTCGTCAAAACGGTAGATCAGGTAGCCCTTCGTGGTGGAAAAGATATTGATGCCTGTGGCACGAAGTAAAGTAATGTCCTGCACGATGACCTGCCTGCTTACACCCAGGAGCTTTGACAGCTCTCCTCCGGAGAGTGGTTCCGATTGCTCACTCAATATTTTCACAAGTTGCTCTCTGCGCTGTGTTCCTTCCATTCCAGGCTCCTTCCTCAAAAACTGTGGAAATGCCTTTGCATTTCCCTCATCTTCATATATAATAAAGGTTGTTCACGATTAAAATATTATATAGCAAGAACATAGAGCGTATTCTAGATCTTCAGCTTCGATTGTATATTACAAGCAAGCTGGTATAGATTCACTACGCTAATTATATACTGATGGGAACAAAATCGCAACGGTGTTGCAGCAGTTTTTTAGAGAAAGGCATAGGTGTAAGATGTTTCGTTTATGGGCAAAAGTTTTTAAAGAGAATAGAATGATAAAAGATATGGTGGTCTGCAATGATGACCCGACGCTTCGAAGAACACAGAAGATTTTTGTCGCTTTGGAGGAAGTTTGCCACGCCTATGATTTGTCTAAACCGATTTGGTTAAAGCCTACGATTGAGGACTTTAAGAAGCATGATAAGACCAGATTCACGAAGGATAATTTTATCGACCAGATTGACTTTGATTATCTGGAGATTCATGTCATAGAAGAGGATTAGCAAGAGGATTAGCTGATAATGTAGTCTTACCCGGAGTTTGCAGATCAGGAGAAAGGTGCGGTGAATAGGTTGAAGCGTAGACGGTTTCCAATCATAATTGCTATACTCGTCGTGAGTCTTCTGGTCATTTTGATTATGCTTATAAGGCAGGCAAGGAGAAATGAGGACCTATTCAAGGAGCTTCCGGAGGAGACGTTTGCCGGACTCCCGCAACGTACAGATCAGGTAGCTTCCCTCGATACGAAAGAAACGAGTGCTCAGGAGACTGAGACCATGCAAATGAGCGGGCTTGACGATACAGAAATCAACGAAAATACAGACCCTGAACAACAGGAGGCAGCGATGGAGACGATGGGATCAAATGAGGTAAAATCCTTCTATTACGAGGAGCTTACGAAGGAGATAAAGGAGCGTATCAATGGGAAATCCTATGGCGAAAGCTGTACTGTTCCCTATGAGGAGCTGCGTTATGTCAGCGTACTATACTGGGGGTTTGATGATCAGACCCACACCGGTGAAATGATCGTTAATAAAGCAATTGCTGAGGATGTGATTGCGATATTTTCTGAGCTTTATGAGGCGAAGTATCCGATTGAACGTATGGTTTTAGTCGATGAATACGATGCTGACGATAATATATCGATGGCAGCAAATAATTCTTCCGCCTTTAATTATCGCGTGATCGAAGGAACAAACCGTATCTCCAAGCACAGTTACGGTCTTGCGATCGATATCAATCCCCTTTACAACCCTTATGTCCATGAGATGGATGGAGAAAGGGTCGTTACACCGGTGGAGGGAGAAAGATATGAGGACCGTTCCCTTGAATGTCCCTACTTTATCCAGGAGGGAGATATCTGCTATCAAGCATTTATCAAGCGTGGCTTCACCTGGGGTGGTGAGTGGAAGAATAATAAGGATTATCAGCATTTTCAGAAGGAGCTGACGATGGGTTGACCCGTCTATACCATTGATTTATGGATTTTATAATGCTATACTGTATGAAGCGATGCTATATGCAAGCATGAGATTGTTGCAGAGGCAGATACTTGATAATAAATTGATCATTCATAGGAGTTAATACGATGAGACAGATACTATTAGCGGATTATGACAGAACAATGTATGATGCAGTAGCGCAATCACTGTGTGAAAGTTGCCTGGTGAGTCCACTGCCCTCTGTTAGTGCTTTAAGAGAGTATCTGATGCAGAATAAGGTAGAGCTCATTATTCTCACCGTATCGGAAAATAATCCGGAAAGCTTTCTCATCTATGAGCAGCTGAAGGAGATTCCGGAGATGACCGAAAAGCCGGTTATTTTTTTGGCGGAACAGGGAAATACTTGGATTGAGGAACAAATTCTGGCCATTGGGGCGCAGGACTATGTCACCTTACCGAGTACCGCAGCTATGCTGCAGAAAAAGATTGAGAATTGCTTGGAACTTTATCATCTTCGTAGTAACAAACAATATGTGGAGAAATATCAGGATGCGATCGCCTTTAGTTTTGCGGAATTGGTGGATTGTCGGGATGAGACCACCGGCGGGCATCTGAAGAATACAACCCAGTACTTTAATATTTTACTCGAGGAAGCGATGGAGAGAGGCTATTATAAAGATATCCTCGGTCTGGAGGAGGTGCGGGACCTGCTTCGTTCCGCGACGCTACATGACGTCGGAAAGATCGGTATTAATGATGATATTCTTCGTAAGACCTCACCCTTAGACTACCACGAATATGAACATATGAAGACGCACACCACTCTGGGTAAGGAAGCATTTGAGAAGATCATCCGGGAGACAGGAGGAACCCGCTGGTTGTATCTGGCGAAGGACATTGCTTATTGTCATCATGAGCGCTGGGATGGAACTGGGTACCCGAACGGACTGAAGGGTGAGGAGATACCGATCTATGCAAGGATCCTGGCGATCGCCGATGTCTACGATGCACTGACGTCGATCCGCTCCTACAAGGATGCCTATACCCATCAACGTGCAGTAGAGATTATCCTCGGCGGTAAAGGCAGCATGTTCGATCCTGAGCTGGTAGAGCTGTTTGCTGATGCACAAGGACGTTTTGAGGAAATACTACATGAATTAAACGGTAATCACATGAAAGAAGGGAAGTAGCCCATGTCATATACGGCGCTATATCGTAAGTTCCGACCGGATAATTTCTATGATGTCAAGGGACAGGAACATATCGTAACAACTTTGAAGAATCAAATAAAGGCCGGAAGAATCGGACACGCCTACCTGTTCACGGGAACCAGGGGAACTGGTAAGACGACGGTCGCGAAGCTGCTGGCAAAGGTAGTTAACTGCGAGAATCCGGTGGATGGCAACCCCTGCAATGAATGCCGTATGTGCAAGGGAATCGCTGCGCAGACCTCAATGAATGTCATAGAGATCGATGCTGCTTCGAATAACGGTGTGGATAATGTCCGGGAGATTGTGGAGGAAGTAAGATATTCTCCGACAGAAGGCAAATACAAGGTGTACATCATCGACGAGGTTCATATGTTATCGGCAGGTGCCTTCAACGCACTGCTGAAGACGATTGAGGAGCCGCCGTCCTATGTCATCTTTATTCTGGCGACCACCGAGGTACATAAGATACCGGTGACGATACTTTCCAGATGCCAGAGATATGATTTTAAACGTATCACCATAGATACGATTGCAGGACGCTTGTCGGACCTGATGAAGGAAGAGAACATCGAGGCAGAGGAGAAAGCACTTCGTTATGTCGCAAGAGTGGCAGATGGCTCCATGCGTGATGCCTTAAGCTTATTGGATCAATGTATCTCCTTCTATCTGGGGAAGAAGCTGACCTATGACAATGTGCTAGAAGTTCTGGGAGCAGTGGATACTTCGGTATTTGCAAGGCTTCTTGGCTTCATCCGCGGGCAGGAGGTATCTGCTTGCATTAAGCTCTTAGAGGAGATCGAGAGTAATGGCCGTGAGCTTGGTCAGTTTACAATTGATTTCATCTGGTATCTTCGTAACCTCTTACTCATTAAGACAACAGAGGATGTCTCTGATATGGTAATCGAGATCTCCACCGAGAACCTGGCAATACTCCAGCAGGAAGCAAAGTCAATCGATGAGATGACATTGATACGCTATATCCGTATCTTCTCCGAGCTTTCCAATCAGATCCGTTATGCAACCAGAAAGCGTGTGCTGATTGAGATCGCACTGATCAAGCTGTGTAAGCCGGAGATGGAAGTGAATCTCGATTCACTGATTAATCGGGTCAAGCTACTGGAGGAAAAGCTGGCAAAGGGTGTGGTAGTTGAGTCCGCAGGACCGGTCTCTCATAACGATACACGCAGGGAGGAACCGGTGAAGAAACAGCCGGTCATCCTACCGGAGGCACTTCCCGAGGATCTGAAGCAGGTGGCAAGTCAATGGAAGAACATCATCAGTCAGGTGGGAAGGAAAGCTCCAGCACTGGCAACGGTACTTCAGGCAGCGACCCCCAGCGTCGATGGCAATCAGGGATTGCAAATTGTGGTAACGGAAAGCATTGATAAGGATTTTATCGATCGGGAGACACATCTTCAGGTACTCAAGGACACCATCGCTCAGTTGCTTCAAAAGCAGGTGCAGATCAGTGTACGATTACTGGACCGAGGTAAGGAGCGCATGGATGAAGTGGTTGATCTGTCAAAGCTGGTGAAGATGCCGATTCAGTACGAATAATTCGTATAACGATCCTTGTATTAGCATAAGTAATATTGTCAGACTGCATTTGCAGTCCAGATGACACGGTGTGTTGATAGTGTTGATCTAAGGATAAGTAAGGACAAATAAGTTCATGTAGTGCATGCCTTATACCGGCTTCTGCACAGCATGATATTTGTAATATAAAGAATGAATTGTGAAGAAGGAAAGGAGAACATAAAATGGCTAAAAGAGGTGGATTTCCGGGTGGAGGTATCCCGGGAAATATGGGAAATCTGATGAAGCAGGCGCAGAGAATGCAAAAGCAAATGGAGGAGAAGACCAAGGAGCTTGAGACAAAGGAATGGGAAGCAACCGCTGGCGGCGGTGCAGTAACCGTTACCGTATCCGGCAAGAAGGAGATCTCTTCCGTAAAATTAAGCAAAGAAGTAGTAGATCCCGATGATATTGAGATGCTTGAGGACTTAATCGTGGCAGCAGCAAATGAAGCACTTCGTAAGATGGAGGAGGAATCCTCCGCAGTGATGGGTGAGGTTACCGGTGGCCTTGGCGGACTCGGTGGCGGCCTTGGAGGCTTTCCGTTCTAATGGATTATTATAGCAGGCAAATCAGTAAGTTAATAGAGGAACTGTCAAGGCTTCCGGGAGTTGGTACCAAGACGGCACAGCGGCTGGCATTTCATATCATCAATATGCCGCAGGAGCAGGTAGCCGGACTTGCAAGCTCCATCATTGAGGCAAAGGAGAATATCCGCTATTGCAAGGATTGCTTGACACTCACAGATAAAGAGCTTTGCCCGATCTGTTCTTCCCCGGGGCGTAATAAACGTCAAATCATGGTGGTGGAGAACCCGAGGGATCTGGCAGCCTATGAGAAGACAGGCAAATACGAAGGCGTCTACCATGTGCTTCACGGTGCGATCTCTCCGATGCTGGGAATCGGCCCTGCCGATATCAAGCTGAAGGAGCTGATGCTGCGTCTTCAGGGAGATGTGGATGAAGTAATCATCGCGACCAATTCGAGCCTGGAGGGAGAAGCAACGGCTATGTACTTAAGTAAGCTGATCAAACCGGCAGGCATCAAGGTCAGCCGAATCGCCAGCGGAATTCCGGTGGGCGGAGACCTCGAATATATCGATGAAGTGACACTGCTTCGAGCCTTCGAAGGAAGAGTGGAGCTGTAAAAGCATTACCTCATTTGTTATCGAATAATAATATCCTTCAACAGTATAAAAATATTCAACAACGATATAAAATAGTTCAACAACGCAGGACTAAGCCGTGCCCCAAGCACCGCTTTTTCCTGCGTTTTTTACATGAAATAGAGCGGGAGCTGAAGCAGGAAGCAGGAGAGCTTGGCATCAAAAAAAGGAAGAAGATAAGCAGGAGTAAATGTAGGAAAATCAGTGGTTTCCAAGGATGAAGGTGATAAGGAACGAGGAGGAAAAGAGGGAATTAAAGAGGGAGACTGAGCAAGTTGATTGACATAATGAGAAAATCTGTTGTAATACTTTTTTATCTGGAACAAATAGGGAAAAGTGGCTAGGGTTAAGGTGGAGTAAGGGTTTGAGGGGTGTGAGGGGCGTTGAAGAACTTTATTATTGGATTACATAGTAAGAAATAATGATTTTATATCTAAAAATTTTCAGGAAATCTCAGAGGTTCAAGGGTTAAGGATTAAGAGAAAAGCATGTCTGAAAAATTGCAGTTGTTGACAGTATTAATAAATTTAGGCTCTGTCACAACATACTTTTGATATTTTGAACATTTTTGTTTTGAAATTAATATGGTAAGATCATGTAATTTGATGTATGATCTGTATTGCAAGTTAACTCACAATTGGTGTCGATAGCGAATTTAAGATATCCGTCAATAGGCTGTTGTACAAGATATGGATTTTCTTTTAGAAAAAGCAAATTAGATAGGGAGACATTATATATGTATCAAATTGGAATAAAAAGTAGGTACAATTTTACAAATAATTGTAAAACAATTTTAGATGATTATTCTTGGTGGATTTCTCTGGTTATGCAAATCTGTAAAGTAGCAAACAACTTTGAAATCCGTTGCTGGAAAGGCGAAACAGATACCATTGATATGGGGAAACGTTTTGGTAATCCTATTGAAAATTTAACAACAAATGAGCTGGTTTTTAAGGGCAGAATTACAGATGAATTTCAAAAAGAAGTAACAACAAACTATCTAACAGACGATAATTGTTTGAAATGGTTTACGCTTATTGCATATAGAGATGAGATAATGTTATTTATGAGTGAACATTATGGTACGGAAGCACATTTATTAAATGTATCTTCAGATGAAATTTCTAACGTTAAGTCCTGGATTGAACAGTTTTCAAGTATAGAAATAGTACATATTGATGAAATGAATGAAGATGACGATGTGTGTGAGAACAAATAAAAGGAGATACAGATGAATAATGTAACAAAACTAAAAGTTGGAGATTCCATTGGTATATATTCGCCATCATCTCCTATAACATATTCATGTCCTAAAAGATTCGAAAGAGCAAAAAAATATCTACAAGATAGAGGGTTCAAAATAATAGAAGGAAACTTGACAGGAAAACATGATTTTTATAGGTCAGGAAGTATTAAAGAAAGAGCAGATGAATTAAATAACTTAATTAGAAATCCTGAAATAAAATGTATTATGTCCACCATTGGTGGTATGAACTCAAATTCAATTCTGCCGTACATAGATTATGATGAGTTTAAAAGAAATCCTAAAATAATAATAGGTTATTCTGATGTTACAGCAATTTTACTTGCCATATACGCCCAAACAGGAATTAGTACTTATTATGGACCGGCATTAGTAGCTTCTTTTGGAGAATTACCACCTTTTGTTGATTTCACATATAAATATTTTAAAGAAATTATTATGGATAATACAAAGACACCATATGTTTTTGAAATTCCTACATATTGGACAGATGAACGTATAAATTGGGAAACCCAAGATAAAAGTAAAGAACAAAAAGCTAATCAATGGCTTACGGTTTATGGTGGTACTGTGAGAGGTAGAATTATAGGTGGAAATCTCAATACAATAGAAGGAATATGGGGAAGTAAATATATGCCTGAAATAAAAGTAGGGGATATACTTTATATTGAAGACTCCCTGAAGGATTCGGCAACGATAGAAAGAAGTTTTTCAATGTTAAAAGTAAATGGTGTTTTCGATAAAATTTCTGGAATAATTTTAGGAAAACATGAATTGTTTGATGACTTAGGTACGGGCAGAAAACCTTATGAAATATTATTAGAAGTTTTGGGAAATAACAAATTACCTTTCTTAGCAGACTTTGATTGTTGTCATACACACCCAATGATGACTATACCGATAGGATGCCAAATTGAATTAGATTCTACAAATAAGAAAGTCACAATTTTATAAGATTGGCAGGAATATTTTAGTTCGTATTTTTTCTCAGCAGTGTCACAATGGTTTATAAATGCGAATTGAAGATATTATTATACAGTGACAAATTTGGATTTGGTGAACAGAGAAGGATTGAAAAATCCTGCTCTTCGTTAAAGTTTTTTGTTATATATCTCCGCAAAAGTTGTGTATATAGGTGAAAAGGTAATTTGAAAGAGAGGTGAAGCAAATGGATGACGCAAAAATCGTACAGCTGTATTTTGATAGAGATGAGCAAGCTATTCCAGCAACTGCAGACAAGTATGGGAACTACTGTACTTCCATTGCAAAAAATATCTTAGGCAATAACGAAGACTCCGAAGAATGTGTCAACGATACATACCTAAATACCTGGAACTCCATCCCGCCGCACAGGCCGAAAATGCTATCTACATTCCTTGGTAAGATTGTTCGCAATCTGGCATTTAACAGATACAAACACAATACCGCAGATAAACGGGGCGGCGGTGAATTAACAGCGGTACTTGATGAATTGGCTGGGTGCGTATCTGGAAATGATGATGTTGAGCAAGCATATGAATACAAAGAACTCGTTGCAGCTGTCAATGATTTTCTTCGCCATTTACCAGCAAAGAAGCGAAATATCTTTGTTTGCCGCTACTGGTACACAGACAGTATTTCCAATATTGCTGCTCGGTACAACATGACGTATGCTGTGGTATCTATGGAGCTGAACCGACTTAGAACTAAATTACACAACTATCTTATTGAACGGGGGTATGAACTATGAAGAAAGAGAAACTTTATGAAGCTATTGGTGAAATCGATGAAAACTATATCAATGATGCTCACTTGACTGTCAAAAAGAAGTCTCACCTTGTATGGATGAAATGGGGAGCAATGGCCTCTTGTCTGTGTCTTGTAGTTGGTCTGGCAATCCCAACAATATTGAACACCCTTAATCCTAATGAGGGAGCTGCAGGTACTCTTATGGGAGATACTGAAATATATCCGACGGTAATGGTAGACGGACAACTCTACGAATGGCGTAAAGGTGCAGCAATATGTAATGAACTTCCAAACGATAGTATGTATTATGGGGAGATTACTCACGTAGACGGAGAAAGCCCAACTAAAGATTGTGAGTTTGTTTCGGTATTTTCAGTTTCTGGTCAAATTTACACCGTTTCAGAAAATGGTGATTATGTGTATCTCTGTTTAACAACGGATTGGCTGAATGAAACTGTAGTGGTGTTTGACCTTATGGAAAATGACACATCCGCAGATTGACAACTTCCAATTTGTAGATTTGATTGGTTCGCTTTTTTTATAAACAGCGTCACTATGGTTTACAATTACGTATTAGATAAATCTTGCTAATGTTTGTCAAGAAGAATTTTGAGAAATTTCAGGTTAAAAAATGGTAACTTTAATAAACCTACATATTGTAGATTTTTCATAAATGTATAATAATAAGCTCAGATTTACTTATAGA
>JAEZLZ010000100.1 GCA_023415055.1 Bacillota bacterium
ACATTTCCTGTAAGGCTATTATACTATATTTTAATACTTAATATATAGCTCAAACCTATATAAAATGGAATTAAGTCGGCATAACGGAATTTAAATTTACACTGGAATTTAAGTTTTCACTCAACCCCTTATCCGTTAGTTTGACGTACAAAATGCAACTTTATAAACGATATTGAGCTTTCTAGATCTTATAAATGAATAAATATTATGTTTGGATTTATACGAGGCATAGTCATTATATTCTAAATTCATTAAATAGTTGCAGTGTTAAAGCAAAAAAAGCTTAAAAAATGTGCTTATTAACCCGAAAAAGGCTTGTCAAGAGCAAAGATGTCAAAAAAAAGATGATTTTTATGGGTTTTTTCGTAAATATTATTCACATTTGGGAATAATTATGTTATAATAGCATCAGCATTAGCCCGGTATTCAAATTGTTATAGAAAAAAATCATTCTGTGTTTTATTTGTAACAAGGAAAAGTGAAATTAACTAGAAATTAACTAACTTTTTCTAAACAACTAACGATAAATAACGACAGAAAAGGGGGACCATGCCATGCAAATTACCGACGTACGCGTGCGAAAGGTGAGTAAGGAAGGTAAGATGAAAGCGGTTGTTTCGATTACTCTTGATAACGAGTTCGTGGTTCACGATATCAAGGTAATTGAAGGCGATAAAGGCTTATTCATCGCCATGCCGAGCAGAAAAGCCGGTGACGGAGAGTATCGTGATATTGCTCATCCGATCAATTCGGACACAAGGGATAAGATTCAAAAAATTATCCTTGAAAAGTATGAGATAGCGGCTTTGGAGACGGAAGAAACAGAAGAGGAATAATCAGAATCGGTAATAAAAAGCCAAAAAAGCAGCAGAGGAGCTGCTTTTTTTGTTGCCACCTACTCTTAAAAAGTTTATAATAATATCGCATGTATCCGGTTTCGATAAGATAAGTAAAGGTGGATCATAGAATGAGGGAGTCATTGACGAATAAATGCGATTTGTTTGCGAACAATTATTATGTGCTAAGCAAGAAATTTAAGTGGAATAATACGATAAATACAAGGCTGGGGGCCTTACTCTATACAATGGAAAACCGAGAGGCGGATGCAGATGCAATTGAACGCTGCCGTAAGATTATCAAGGAACATACGGGAATATTCTCGCAGTTTAAGGATACAACGAATTTCATGACTTCAGTTATGCTATCCCTGCAACCGGATCCTGAACCGATGTTTAAGAGTGTTTTGAATGTCTATGATGCGATGAAGAAGGAAGGCTTTCATGCATCCCCATATTTGGTGCTGGCAGCAATCTCGATTGCTCTTCAATCGGATCCTTATAACTATCAGAGAGTCATCACTTCAGCGAAGAATTATTATGATGCCATGAAAGAGGAACACAAATTCATTACCTCTTCGGATGATTATGGCTTTGCTGCGCTGCTTGCTATGTCAGAGAAACCGGTATATCAGGCGGTGAAGGAGATGGAGGATTGCTATCGATTGCTCAAAGGGGATTTCTTCGGTGCAAATGCGGTTCAGGCATTATCCCATGTACTTACCTTCAGTGAGGAGTCTGCTTATGCAAAATGCAAACGGATCGCAGACCTAGATCGTGCGTTAAAGAATAGAAAAAGTAAGATTGGATCCGGAATAGAGTTGTCCTTTCTGGGAGTAATCGCTCTCCTACAGGAGGACACAGAAGAGCTCGCGGATAAAATTGCAGAAGTCAAGGATTACTTAAAGAATAAGAAGGGCTTCGGCAGCTGGTCTATGTCCAATACAGAACGTACTATGTTTGCGGTGGCAGTTGTCTGCGACGATTATCTTACCGATATGAAGCGTAAAACTATGGAATATACCTTAGCAAATAACATTACCGGAATATTGATTGCACAGCAGATGGCAGTGATGGCAGCAGCCTCCGGTGCCGCAGCTGCAGGGGCAGCATCAAACTAAGGCATACTTATGCTGAGAGAGCAGGTCACAGGCTAAGGAATATTATAGAATCAAGATTACCGCAAAGAAATGCTGCAAGTACTGTCTGGTTAAGAATAGAAAGGTTAATTCATATGTACATTATAGTAGGTTTAGGAAACCCAACGAAGGAATATCAGGCAACCAGACATAATATCGGTTGGGATGCCATAACAAGGATATCGGAGGATTACCGCATTCCTTTGGACTTTAAGAAGCATAAGGCCATCTGTGGGAAGGGCTACATCGAGGGAGAGAAGGTTATTCTGGCCCAGCCGATTACCTACATGAACCTAAGCGGTGAAAGTGTGCGTGAGTTGATGGATTTTTATAAAGTATCACCGCAGGAGATTATCATTGTCTATGATGATATCAGCCTAGAGGTAGGACAGCTTCGCATCCGCAAGAAAGGCAGTGCCGGCGGGCATAATGGTATCAAAAGCATTATCAGCCATCTTGGCACCGATGAATTTCCAAGAATTAAGGTGGGAGTCGGTGACAAACCAAAAGACTGGGATTTGGCAGACTATGTACTCTCTCGCTTTACCAAAGAGGAGAATGCGATTATTCGTGATGCTCTGAAGGATACTTCCGACGCCTGCCGTATGATTACCCGCGGCGAGATCGACGCAGCGATGAACCAATATAATCGTAAGAAGTAATATTTATTATAGATGAGCAAATTAATATTAATTGATACGTATGTCAAAAGCCGTGAGAATTACAATAAAAATAGTAACGTAGGTATGCAAAAATAGCGCAGACCGGCTGACAGCATCAATAAGCTCATTCGTTTGCTTATTGATACTGGAAGGAAAGGCAAGTCTATTTTTGTATACCTGTAGTACTATTTTATACAATCTCTGTGGGCTTTTGACTTATGCCTATTCATAGTAGCAGGAGGATATAGTGTGAAGACCTTTACCATGCCCTTGATGGAGTTAAAGGAATTTAATGATATCAGGAATAACATAAGAACGAAATCTCTGCCGGTACATGTTACCGGCTGTATTGATTCCCAAAAATGTCACCTGATCCAGGGGCTTGCAGAGGGGTTCCGTTATCGAGTCATCGTGACCTACAATGATCTTAAGGCAAAGGAGATTTATGAGGATTACCGCCTTTACGACAAGGAGGTTCTGTTGTATCCTGCGAAGGATATTATCTTCTACAGCGCAGATATCCACGGAAACGCTATTGTCAGAGACCGCCTCAAGGTGCTGCGCCGCCTGATCGAGAAGAAGGAAGCTACAATTATTCTTACTCTGGATGGAGGAATGGATCGGCTTCTTCCCCTACAGATGGTGAAGGAGCGTATCCTTACGGTGAATTCGTCATCGACCTTAAAGCTGACTCAGTTCAGTGAGGATCTGGTGCACCTGGGCTATGAGCGCCAGGCGCAGGTAGAATCTCCCGGAGATTTTGCGGTACGTGGCGGTATCATCGATATCTTCCCGCTTACGGAGGATGCACCCTATCGTATCGAATTGTGGGGGGATGAGATAGATTCCATCCGAACCTTTGATGTCAGCAGCCAGAGATCCATCGAACAGGTGGAGGAGCTGATTATCTATCCCGCAGCAGAGATCATTCCCGATGAGGAGAGACTCCGTGCAGGTATCAAGAAACTGGAAGCAGAGGAAAAGCAGTATTATAAAGCGCTGAGAGATCAGTTTAAGACAGAGGAAGCAGCCAGGATACATCAGATTATTCAGGAGTTTAAGGATAATCTGGAGGCATATCAGGGATCCGTTGCACTGGAGAGCTACATCAGTTATTTCTTCGAGCAGACCATGAGCTTCTTCCAGTATTTTGATAATGAGGATACGATTTTCTTCCTTGATGAGCCCGGAAGGCTTACGGAAAAGGGAGAAGCGGTCGAGCTTGAATTTCGTGAGGGCATGATCGGACGTATCGAAAAGGGTTATATTCTACCCGGACAGAGCGATGTCATCTATGGTTATAAGGAAGTCATGGGGATGTTGGCGAACCGAAATTCGATTCTGATCAGCACCATGGAGGTTAAGAATAACTTTTATACACCGAAGCATAAATATGATTTTACCGTTCAGACCGTTGCCTCTTATCATAATAATTTTGAGGTACTGATTAAGGATCTGGAACGTTGGAAGAAGAATAAATATCGTGTTATTCTGCTCTCCGGCTCCCGCACGAGAGCGATGCGTCTCAGCGATGATCTTAGAGAATTCAATCTGAGTGCCTTCTACAGTGAGGATATGGATCGAGTATTGCAAAGCGGCGAGATTATGGTCGCCTATGGTAACCTGCGAAGGGGCTTTGAGTATCCGTTAATCAAGCTGGTAGTCATCTCCGAGAGTGATATCTTCGGTACGGAGAAGAAGAAAAAGAAAAAGAAATCTTCTTATGAGGGAAACAAGATCCAGAGCTTTACGGAGCTGACACCGGGAGATTACGTGGTCCATGAGAATCATGGTCTCGGTATCTATAAAGGAATCGAAAAGATTGAAGTAGACAAAGTAACAAAGGACTATATTAAGATAGAATATGGTGGCGGAGGCGTGTTGTATATCCTTGCAACAGGCCTTGATGTGATTCAAAAATATTCCGGTTCCGAGGGACGCAAACCGAAGTTGAACAAGCTTAATTCAATCGAATGGAAGAATACCAAGGCGAAAGTTCGGGGAGCGGTTCAGGAGGTTGCTAAGGAGCTGGTGGAACTATATGCGCAGAGGCAGGAGAAGATCGGCTTCGAATTCGGAGAGGACACCGTATGGCAGAAGGAATTCGAGGAAGCATTTCCGTATGAGGAGACAGAGGATCAGCTGCGCGCAATCGAAGCAACCAAGCAGGATATGCAGAGTAAGCGTATCATGGACCGCCTGATCTGCGGCGATGTCGGTTATGGCAAGACGGAGATCGCTATCCGGGCTGCCTTCAAAGCAGTATCCTATGGAAAGCAGGTGGTGGTACTGGTACCGACGACCATTTTGGCACAGCAGCACTATAATACTTTGGTACAGCGAATGATGGATTTCCCGGTCAGTATTGATGTACTGTCACGTTTTCGAAGCAGTGCAGAGCAGAAGAAGACACTAGAGCGGTTAAAGAGAGGAAGTCTTGATATCGTCGTCGGGACGCATCGAGTGCTATCCTCGGATGTGAAGTTCAAGAATCTGGGACTACTGATCGTAGATGAGGAGCAGCGCTTTGGTGTTACCCATAAAGAGAAGATTAAGCAGATGAAGAAGGACATTGATGTCCTCACTTTGACAGCGACACCGATTCCGAGAACACTCCATATGAGTCTGGTCGGAATCCGCGATATGAGTGTACTGGACGAGCCGCCGGTGGATCGTCTGCCGATTCAAACCTATGTACTGGAGCATAATGACGAGATTATAAGGGAAGCCATCAACCGAGAGCTTGCCAGGGATGGACAGGTGTACTATGTCTATAACCGGGTAAACGGTATCGACGAGATTGCGAATAATGTAGCTCGTCTATGCCCGGAGGCAAATGTAGCCTTTGCCCATGGTCAGATGAATGAGCGTACTCTGGAGAAAATCATGTTTGACTTTATCTCCGGTGAAATTGATGTCCTTGTCTCAACGACCATTATTGAGACGGGTCTAGATATCTCGAATGTAAATACGATGATTATCGATGATGCGGATCGGCTGGGATTATCCCAGCTCTATCAGCTGCGCGGTCGTGTCGGCAGATCCAACCGTACTGCCTATGCATTTTTGATGTATCGAAGAGATAAGATGCTCAAGGAGATCGCGGAGAAGCGGCTCCATGCCATCAAGGAATTCACCGAGCTTGGTTCCGGCTTTAAGATTGCGATGCGAGATCTGGAGATCCGCGGGGCAGGTAACCTTCTGGGTGCCGAGCAGAGTGGACATATGGAAGCAGTTGGCTATGATTTGTATTGCAAGATGTTAAACGAAGCGGTCAAATCCATGAAGGGAGGGGAGACGGCCCCGGAGGAATCCTACGAAACTACCGTCGACATGGATATGGATGCCTATATTCCGGCAACCTATATTAAGAATGAGGTTCAGAAGCTGGATATCTATAAGAGAATAGCTGAGATTGAGAATGAAGAGGAAATGATGGATATGCAGGAGGAGCTGACCGATCGTTTCGGAGATATGCCTACGGCGGTGAACAACCTCTTAAATATTGCATTGATCAAGGCAATCTGCCACAGCCTGTATATCGTGCAGCTCATTCATAAGGAAAATGAGGTCAAATTAATTATGTATCCAAAAGCGAAGCTGGCGGTTGAAAAGATCCCCGAGCTTATGCTAAAATATCAGAACAATCTGAAGCTGATGCCGCAGACGAATCCTTATTTCGTTTACCGCTTACCGGGTAGTTCCAAGGGGCGTCCGGAGTCGATTGCTATCTTTGACTTGTTATATAAGCTCTTGGAGGATTTTAAGATATTGCTGCAGTAATAGTCGTACCATATATAAGCGGTATGCATCAGTGCTTTGAAAGGGGAACGAACGATGAGAACAAGTCGTAAAACGATTATAATCATAACCGTAATGCTTCTGCTTATGCTGTTATCAGCCTGCAGAACCAAAGAGGAACGATATGAATTGACAAACTATATAGGGAAAAGTGTTTCCACCTTTGAGAGGAGATCGGGAACGAAGTTAGCGGAGCAGGGTACCGGAGTGTACCTTATGAAGAATGTGGTTCAGGTCATGGCTCCGGATAAGAAGGTTAATGCCATTTCCTTATTGAACAATGCCGGTGAATATAAAGTCTTCGGAGTATCTGTCGGTATGCCGAGGACTGACGTAGAGGCTTTGCTCACAGAACATTTTGGTAAAGAGATTGCCAAGACGACGAATACCGAGAAGAATGCAGTTACCTATACTTATCTGAAAAATGACGAAGAGCTTTATATCTCTTATGATGCTGATAAAGAAACAGTTACAGAATTATCCTACTATATCGTTGATGTCAAGGAGAAGGAAGCTACTGAGTCAGAGGAACAATCCAATTCAGGTGAGCTGATGGCTATGATCGGTGATACCCGCGTCTATTACAATGAAGCGATGGTTTACCTGAAAGCAGCACAGCAAAAATATGAGACAACCTATGGGAAGAATATCTGGGATGCCGATATCCTGGGTAACGGCGAGACCTTTGGCTCTATGATTAAGGATGAAGTTGTAAATCAGCTTACCGAACTGAAGATTATCAGTGCAGAAGCAGCCAAACAGGATATCGCATTATCCGAGGAGGAGCTAGCGGATGCCAACGCATATGCGAAGGAACATTTTGAAGGTCTTACTTCAGAAGATATTAGTAAATATCTGATTACAGAGGAACTGCTACGCAAGGTTTATGCCGATAATCTTCTGGCAGAGAAGGTATTTGAGAACAAAACCATCAATGTAGATAACAAGGTGTCGGATCTCGAGGCAAAGCAGATTACTATTCAGCAGATCTTAATAAACAGCGTTCGTTATGATGCCGAGGGTAAACCGGTGGAATTATCTGCTGAGGAGAAGGCAGATGCATATGAGAAGGTTCAGAATTTACTGGAGCAGGCAAAGACTACAGAGGATTTTAAAGCTTTGGCGGAGGCAAATTCGGAAGCGGATACAGTAGAATATACCTTCGGTCGGGGAGAAGGACCCGAGGAATACAGCGATTCCTTTGAACAAGCTGCCTTTTCCTTAAAAACCGGACAGGTCAGCAATATTATTACCACCGATTACGGCTGGCATATCCTGTATTGTGTGTCCGATAATAATGTGGATGCCACCACCCAACGTAAAGAAGAGATTATCAATCAGCGAAGAAGTGAGCTGTTTGCAGAGCTTTATAAGGAGTGGAGCGCAAATTATGATGTCGTAGTCAACAGTGAAGCATGGAAAGCCATCAGCTTTGAATAGGTCATTATTTAAGTATATGAAATAAGTTCAAACGAGGATAGCAGACATCCCTCACACACAGGTTGCCGGACAGATCACTGTCAGGTATGCCATAGTCGGACAATAATTGTCCGCCTCTGTCATACCTGACAGCAATCTGTTCGTCAAACAGTGTATTACGGGATATCAGCTATCCTCGTTCGAACTTATAATATACGCATTGAAGGAACGAATTATTAAAAATCATGCAGTTAGTAAAATAGTGCTGTACAGGACATCAGCTATCCTCGTTCGAACTTATAATATACGCATTGAAGGAACTGATTAATAAAAATCATGCAGTCAGAAAATAGTGCTTTAGGGGCTTAGCGAGACGCATTTGACTATTGTAACCTATGATGGGAGTATCCTTGATTTCTCTGAGTAATTTTTATCATCGATTGGTTTTACGATACTCTGCGGGTGTCAGGCTAAATAGTTTTTTAAAATGCTTATAAAAGGAGGGCGTGTCTTTAAAGCCGCAGGAGTAGGCGATCTCAGTAATATTTAAGAGATTTTCCTCCAACATCTTTCTAGCGGTATTCAGCCGATAATGAATCAGATATTGTTGCGGTGAAGTATGATAGTAATCCATAAACAGCTTATAAAGATAGGTACGATCGATCCCAATCTGTCTGGAGATATCAGAGATTCGGACGGGGTAGGAATAATTATTCTGAATATATTCCACCGCATTCGTCAGATAGGTCTGGCTCACAGAGGTAACATTCGGGAGATCTCCGGGCAGCATCAGCGAAAAGATATGATACATCCTACTGAGTATACTGTATTCATTCATCGATCCCTGTTCAAAACAAGCGACCATCTCTAATAAAGTTTCGGATAACAATCCATTGCTTTTATCATCAATAACCGGCTTCTCTCTGGTGAAGCCGCAGCGCGTCAAGATATTCTTAACCTCATATCCATCAAAACCCATCCAGCAATAATCCCAAGGGTCTGCAGCATCTGCTTCATAATATGTAGATTCTCCCGGGCAGATTAAGAACATCTGTCCTTTCTCCACCGGATAAGTATTATCACCGACATAATAGGTTCCTCTTCCCTTCGAGACTACATGGATCAGATAGTGCTGCCTTACGGCAGGGCCAAAGGAATGGGATGGACGGCAGTGCTCCCAACCGCAAAAATACAACATCAGAGACATAGCGGGGGCAGTAGCGTTGTCGATATGATTGATTTCTATCACCATGGGGGTATCCTTTCTATACTATAGAAATACAAGCATGCAACATAAACACAATAAAATGAAACATAGAACAGATGCTTTATTTTCTTCTCTATTATATAATTGGATGTAGATTTTAACAAGAGAATTAAGGTCAGGAGGAGAAAAATAATGATTAAAATTACCTTTATGGGAGCCGGAAGTACCGTTTTTGCAAGGAATGTGCTGGGTGACTGTATGTGTACTGAGGTTCTTCGAGACAGCGAGATCGCTTTGTATGATATTGACCCGGTCAGACTCGAGGAATCCTATATTATATTATCCGCGATAAACAAAAATATAAATGATTCCAGAGCAACGATCAAAACCTATCTTGGTGTTGAGAACCGCAAGGATGCTCTGAGAGGAGCAAGATTTGTCGTTAATGCAATTCAGGTGGGATTATATGATCCGTGTACAATTATCGATTTTGAGATACCTAAGAAATATGGCTTAAAACAGACCATCGCTGATACTATGGGCATTGGCGGTATTATGAGAGCATTAAGAACGATTCCGGTACTGGAGGAATTTGCTCGTGATATGGAAGAGGTATGTCCGGATACCTATTTCTTAAATTATACAAATCCGATGGCAATGTTAACCGGATATATGCAACGCTATACGAAGATTAAGACCGTCGGATTGTGCCACAGTGTCCAGGTCTGCTCCGAGCATCTGTTAAAGGCGCTTGCGATGGAGGATAAACTGGAAGGCAGAACCGAGTTAATCGCAGGAATTAATCATATGGGCTGGCTTCTTGATATTCGCGATAAAGAGGGCAATGACCTTTATCCGGAGATCAAAGAGCGTGCAAGAAAGAAGAACGAAGAAGAGAAGCACACAGACATGGTACGTTTTGAATACATCAAGCATTTCGGCTATTATTGTACCGAATCCAGTGAGCATAACGCAGAATACAACGCATTTTTCATCAAGGATAAGTATCCGGAGCTGATTGAACGGTTCAATATTCCGTTAGATGAGTATCCGAGACGCTGTGTCAATCAGATTGCCGGCTGGGAGAAGGAAAAGAATGAGATCCTGGCGGACGGAAAGATTACCCATGAGCGTTCCAAAGAATATGCATCTTATATCATGGAGGCGATTGTAACAAATCAGCCTTATAAGATCGGGGGCAATGTATTGAACACCGGATTGATTGAGAACCTTCCGGCGGATGCCTGTGTTGAAGTGTCATGTATGGTGGATGGACAGGGAATACACCCGACTCACGTGGGACGACTTCCTGTACAGCTGGCAGCGATGAACATGACGAATATCAATGCCCAGCTCATTACAATCGAAGCAGCAAGAACAAAGCAAAGAGATCTGATCTATCAGGCAGCAATGCTGGATCCCCACACGGCAGCAGAGCTCTCCATCGATGACATCGTTGCAATGTGTGATGAGTTAATTGCAGCCCATGGCGATTTTATGAGATGGTACAAATAGTAAAGCGGAAAGTTTCGTATCAAAATGAATCTTAGCTTAATTATATAATCATTGCAAAAAAGACGATGAGAATAGATCATCGTCTTTTTTAGTATCACGGACATGCAAAGAATGTATAAAGAGTCTGCCGAGACAGACTCTTTATACATTCTTTGTGATGATGTGATATTTTCTATTTACCGGGTATTGCTTCAAGTCATAGATAAAGCTTTCAATGATTGATCCTTAGCTTTCAACTATGGAAGATGATATTATCAGGTTTATTTTTTATTTTATAAAAAGGACATGTCATTTTCGCTATTCCTATGTATAATAATTACATGATATTTGCTTTTATGATATACTCCTTCATTATATTAGTAATATTTGATTTGATTTCACTCAAAGAACAAACTTGTCATCCGATATTAATTTAATAGAACAAGACATTGTTACTCTGATTCATGTTTTGCTGTTGGGAAGTATTGCTTATTTGTTCGTGCATTATAAGGAAATGTAATTAATCTTTGGAGAATGCCAATTGCACTCGCCACTATATTATGCTTTACATATTCATGTTCTTAATAAAGTATTTATTAGGGAAGGATAAAATACAATGATTCGCAGGCTTTATGATAATTATAAGGAAATCATCATTAATACAATAATTGCCGCCTTGATCGGAATAATCATTGGCGCTATTGATGCAGTATTTGGACGAGTATTACTCCGGTTAATTGAGATAAGAGAAGATAGTATGATGATATTTATACCGTTTCTTCCACTGGCCGGCATTTTTATTATGATTCTCTTTCGAAAGATCAGCAAGACAAGTATGAAGGGCATGACCCTTGTATTTGAGACTGGCCTGGGTGATTCAGATAAGATACCAAAAGCATTAATTCCATTAGCTATCATAAGTACCTGGATCACTCATCTATTTGGCGGTAGTGCAGGACGGGAAGGAGTGGCGGTTCAGCTGGGAGCGACGGTAGCGCATACCATTGGACGGAAGCTGAGGCTGCCGAATAATTCGAGGACTCTACTGATTGCCGGAATGGCAGCAGGGTTTGCAGGACTTTTTCAGACCCCTCTGGCAGCAACGTTTTTTGCAATGGAAGTGTTGGTGACAGGTACCTTAATCTATGAAGCCTTACTTCCAGCGCTTGCAGCTTCCTTTGTAGCTAGCTATACTTCTCATATGCTGGGGTTAGAAAAGTTCTCGATACCAATTAAGGATACATTAGATGTTTCTGCAAATATGATTATGAAATTAATTGTAATCGGAATTGTTTTCGGTATTGTGGGGGGTACCTTTGCTCATTTACTGGGATTTTCAAAAAAGTGGTTTGCGAAGCGGATTGATGATCCGATCAAAAGAATCTTTATCCTTGGCTGTGGGATCGCCTTCCTTCTGATTGTACTTCACAATGGGAGATACAGCAGTTTAGGAACCAATCTTATCAGCTTAAGTTTCTCCGGCGGTGATATCTATATCTATGATTGGGTAATCAAGATAATATTGACGATATTGACCCTTTCTGCCGGTTATCAGGGCGGTGAGGTAACCCCTCTTTTCTCGATAGGCGCAAGTCTGGGAATTGCTCTGGCTGGTTTGTTTGGGATCCCGCCTGTGATTACTGCCGCACTCGGTTACGCCGCAGTATTTGGCAGCGCTACCAATACACTGCTTGCACCGATCCTAATAGGAATCGAAGTGTTTGGTCCGGATAATAGTTTGTATTTTATTGTAGTATGTGCAATCGCATATGTATTTAACGGAAATAGAACGATCTATGGTGCTCAAAAAAAATATAGTTATTTGGCAAGTATTGAAGAAGATTAGTATGATGAAAAACCCACTCACAATTCATTGCATTTAGTATAAGAAATATCCAATCGATACGGAGATAGTTCCGCTCTAGATCAGAGAGGAACTATTTTATTTCATAGAATATTTCAGATTGAAAAATTTAATGTAAAATCTACTTGACATTGCATGTAAAGCGTACTATACTAAAAATGTAAAGTGCACTAGACAATAAAGGAGGCATAAAATGCAGACCAGAATTCAGGAGCTGCGTAAAATAAAGAAGGTTACGCAGAATGAATTGGCGGATGCCGTCAATGTTACGCGCCAGACTATCATTTCCTTGGAGAGCGGAAGATATAATGCTTCATTAATACTGGCGCATAAGATAGCCCAGTTTTTTGAAGTTTCGATTGAAGAAATATTTATTTTTGATCAGGAGGAGGAGAATTTATGAGAGGCTTATTATGTAATACGATAGCGAAGAACAATGAGGAATATAGACAGGTATTGAAGGCTCGGATGTATCGTTTCCTGTGCATTGGATTAGTCGGTGCGATCACGATGGTAACCGCGTTGCTTGCAGAATTTTATTGGAAGCTGAATATGAAGGAACAGATGCTTGGAGTATATACAGGTGTCGGCTCAGGACTACTCGGTTTCTCTGTGGTTATGCTGATTAAGAATAGACGCTTACTTGGAAATGAAGAGAAGCTGAAACAAAGCAGAATTAGTGATGCAGATGAGAGGATTCGTGAAATCAGTAACCGGGCGTTTCGAACAGCAGCGTTCATCATGCTTATGGCTATGTATATGGCAGCTCTGATCGGTGGTTTATTCTATCCGGTACTCGTAGAATTATTGTTTGCTATCATAAGCATCTTTGCGTTTGCCTATTTTGTGGCTTATTATGTATATAATAAAAGAATGTAAGAGTAAATGATGATTGAATGGAGAGCAGCTGCAAAATCAAAGGAATCAGAATGAATAGAAGCTAAGAGGAGATTACTATGAGATATTTAATTCGTTTATGTCTTCCGGTAGGTCTTATTATATGGGTGGCTTACGAGGTGGTGAGCCGATTTATAACAGTACCGGATCTGATTGCTATACCGATGATGATCGTTTCCGTACTTCTTATGATGATGGGAATTGCCTATCACGGGTGGTGCTTTGGAAAAGGGAAGAATCCCTATGACTTTAAAAAGAATAAGTGAGATGGAGTAAATACATCGAAAAAATGAATGAGGAGCATAAACATTCCGCACGCACAGATTGTCGGAAGCTTATGCTCCTCATTCATTCATGACAATAGAAGGTTCGTGAAGCGTGCTTTCTATCGTTTATTTTTCATTCTGTAAAATTCATTCGGTGCTATCAAAAGTCAGATAGAATTTTGCAATAAAGGTCTATACATAATATAAGTTCTCAGAAGGATACACTGCGTCACAGGTGACATCGATGCCAAGCTTTCGAAGTATCTGCTCATCATTGCGGTTCAGCATGACGGTACAATGTGCCTGAACACCGGAAAGGGCAGATAAACGGTCATGGGCAAGCTGTGCTGTGGGATTCGTTACGGCACAGATGCTGAGAGCGATCAGAATCTCGTTGGCATTGAGGCAGGTAATTTTGCTGTGAAGATCACGTTCCTTCAGGTCGCGGATGGTATTTAAGATCAGGGGTGACAACAGGTAGATATCATCGCCGATTCCAGCCAGATATTTGATGGCATTTAAAAGAGCAGCGGAGCAGCAGTCCATTGTGGTCGAGCCTTTTCCGGTTATGATGGTACCGTCCTCGAATTGGAATGCGATTACGGATACCGTCTCATTATCTGTATTCTTTTCTTTCAACTTTGCAGCATACTCTCTTGCGGGAAGGACACAGCGGCGGTCATCCTGCTTTAATCCGACTTCCTCCATGATCACCTTCATACGATTGACGGATTCCTCATCCAGAAGACCCTTCTTAAAGTCGCAGATGGTAGCAAAATAACGACGAATGATCTCCTGCTTGGAGGCTTCTGTGATTACTGCATCGTCTGTGATACCAAAGCCCACACGGTTAACACCCATATCGGTCGGGGATTGGTAGACGGATTCCTTATTAGTAATCTTCTCGATAATCCTCTTGATTACCGGGAACATCTCTAAGTCACGGTTATAATTCACAGTCACCTGATGATAACGTTCAAAATGGAAGTTATCAATCATATTTACATCTTTAAGATCAACGGTAGCAGCCTCATAAGCGATGTTAAGAGGATGCTTTAACGGTACATTCCATACCGGGAAGGTCTCGAACTTGGAATAACCGGCATTATGACCCATTTTATTTTCATGATAGAGCTGATTTAAACAGGTAGCCAGCTTGCCGCTGTTCGGACCGGGTGCGGTAACGACAACAATCGGTTTGGTGGTTACCACATAAGGATTGATACCATAACCGTTTTCGCTAACTATGGTGTCCACATCAGCCGGGTATCCGGGAATCGCTGCGTGAGTATATACCTTAATATTACGACGCTCTAATTTATTGATAAATACGGTGGTTGCAGGCTGTTTATTGTAACGGGTGATGACAACACTGTTCACCTCCAAGCCGTAGCTGCGAAGATCATCGAGGAGGCGAAGCACCTCCATGTCATAAGTGATACCAAAGTCGCCGCGGATTTTGTTCCGCTCAATATCACCGGCATAAACGCAGATGATAATTTCAGCTTGATCCTTAAGTTTTTGCAGCAATTTGATTTTTGCATCCTCATCAAAGCCCGGAAGTACGCGCTTGGCATGCTTATCTCCGATCAGTTTTCCGCCGAATTCCAGATATAGCTTATCATAATTGTTCACACGCTCCAGAATATACTTTGACTGTTCATCGATATACTTCTGTGGATCAAAACCGGTTTTCATATGGTATCCTCCTTGAATACATTTAAAATTATTATCGGATATTATCTATAGTACATTAATACATGAGAAAATAATAGTGTTAGTTAATGCATCTTTCTATAGGGATAATGGGTCATTTTTGGTAAGAAATAGTAAACATTGATGGCTATTTCATAAACACCATACTCTATCATAATCAAATTTTATAAAATGTCAAATGCCTTTTGAAATTCTATAGAAGTTGTAAGTGAATCTACGCACATAGGCATACATCTGACTCGCCTTTCCCTCCTGCGAAAAGACATGCGCAGTCGGCCGGTCTTCGTCATCTGTACACCTATGTGCGTAGATTCACCCTAATATATTCTTGAGATAATTAAGCGATTCTAAGGAATATATATTAGAAGAATAAGAGATGAAATGTGAATCTACGCACACAGGTATACATCTGACTCGCCTTTCCCTCCTGCAAAAAAGCATCCGCAGTCGGCCGGTCTTCGTCAGCTGTATACCTATGTGTGTAGATTCACCCATTATATTCTTGAGATAATTAAGCGATTCGAAGGAATATATATTAGAAGAATAAGAGATGAAATGTGAATCTACGCACACAGGCATACATCTGACTCGCCTTTCCCTCCTGCAAAAAAAGCATCCGCAGTCGGCCGGTCATCGTCAGCTGTATACCTATGTGTGTAGATTCACCCACTATATTCTTGAGATAATTAAGCGATTCTAAGGAATATATATTAGAAGAATAAGAGATGAAATGTGAATCTACGCTCACAGGCATACATCTGACTCGCCTTTCCCTCCTGCGAAAAGACATGCGCAGTCGGCCGGTCTTCGTCATCTGTACACCTATGTGCGTAGATTCACCCTAATATATTCTTGAGATAATATAAGTGATTCGAAGGAATATTATTAGAAGAATAAGAGATGATAAGTTAATCTGCGCACATCAATGTATCGGTTCGCTGGAATTGGATAAATCTTTTTCTTCTAAGAAATTTTCACTATGGTGTCAGTACGGAATATGTTAAAATAAGTATAGGAATAGGGTCAGGAAGACACTTCGATCAAATGGCTTACTGCATAGTAATAGAAAGAGAGGTTACCTATGTGCGGACGTTATAATTTTACGGTAGAACAAAATGATGAAATCATAGAGATATTAGAAAAGCTGAATGCGAAATTTCATAACTCAGCAGTGAAAACCGGAGACATCTATCCAACGAATCAGGCGCCGATCTTAACGCTTGAGGATGAGGAGATATCCCCTGTGGTCAGTACCTGGGGGTTTCCGAAGTTCGATCAAAAGGGCGTGATTATCAATGCCAGATCTGAGAGTGCTTTCGAGAAGAAGACTTTTCGGGATAGTCTTATCAACCGCCGCTGCATCATTCCCTCCACGGGGTTTTATGAATGGGACAGTAGTAAACGTAAATTCCTATTCCGAATGGAAGGAACGAAGGTATTATATATGGCAGGCTTGTATAACCTTTACCGGGAGGAGATGCGCTTTGTTATCCTGACAACACAGGCGAATGAATCGATGAGCGAGGTTCATGACCGGATGCCGTTAGTGATCCCGAAGCAGGAGATCGCGGTCTGGATGAAGGATAATCAGTCAACGAGCGATTTTATTCAAAGAGTACCACCTTTGCTGGTCCGGGAGGAGATCAAGGAAGAGAACTTTGGATTTCAATATAAAATGGACTTTTAACGAGGGTCAAAAACATCGAGTGTTTTTTGCCCTCTTTGTTATAATAGAGATAACTTCCGGAAGTAATAATAAGTGTAAGTGTCAGGTTTCACCCTGTAGAGAGCAACTATAAATTAATATGTCGAGACCCTTCACTTTCTTAGGATAATCGTTAAGCACGATTGTTCTTTAAGAAACGATGGGTGATAAGGATAGGAAAGGTGATAGTGGAATGGATTATTCTATGTTCATATGGTCTACGGCGACCTTTGTTGAGACAAGAGTCAAGGAGCCCATTGATTATGCAGAGCTTGAGAAGGCAGTAGGCTTCTCATACCGCCATATCAGGGAGACCTTCAAGGAGACGACAGGAATCACGCTGTCCAGATATATTCTCCTGAGAAGGCTGGCCAACTCCGCATTTGAAATTGCGCATACGCAGAAGAGTCTGACAGAGATAGCCGCAGAGTATATGTTTGAAAGCTATGATGTATTTACCAGAGCCTACAAACGCTATATGAATATCGTTCCTTCCTATCTGCGTAAACAAAGCTGTAATCTCAGAGTTGGCAGAAAACGGATCCTTGTCGGCATGTTCGGTCCTATGATAATCACTCAAAGAGAATCTGGCACAACACAAGATACGCCCGCTGCAGCAGAATGCGGGCAGCAGATCTTATCGGAGGTGGATGATAAAATGAATAATATTTCAAAAACCAAGGACAGCTGTATCCTTTATGGCGTACCGAAGGTGGCTTATTCCTTTGAGGAGTGCACACCCTTTTGCGCGGCTATGAGGGCCTGTCTGAATTATATGGGGCAACAGATCGATTACGCATATATTATGGCGATCACCGGAGCAGCCTTTCGGCTTCGCTGGAATACCAAGTACTGGGACGGCGGCAATGTAGATATCATGAACATCTATGAGGACCGGTACGAAGCCTTTCGGCGTGCCTTTGCCGGAGCGGGCAGAAGCTTCCGTTTAATCAAACGCGAAGACTCCAAGAAAGAGGATTTCATTCGACTTATCAAAGAGGAGCTGGCTGAGGGAAGACCGATAATCGCATTTGGTATTATTGGGCCACCGGAGGCCTGTCTGATTACAGGATATCGTGATGATGGCAATACCCTCCTTGGATGGAACTGCTTTCAGGATAATCAGGAATTTGCGAAAAATGTAACCCAGGACGAATGCGGATATTTTGTCACAGACGGCTGGTGGGAGAATGAAAATACCGTCGCACTGATTGCAGTTGGCGAACGCCAGGAGGCACTCGCCAGTCACAAGGAGATTCTAACGAATGCAATTCATATCCTTAAGACGGAGAAGGTGACTTTCTATGATAAAGAAAATAAGCTGCTTGCGGAATACGCAGGAGGCCAGCTTGCTTATGATTACTGGGCAAGGTGCATCGAAGACGATAAGGAATTTCCCAAGGGAGCAATCCTGCCGATCCTATACGAGCGGATCGTCTGCCAGAACGATGCTGAGGTGATGCTCGGAGAGGGGCGTTATTATGCTGCGTCTTATCTGGAACAGGTAGGGCGGGAAGCACCACAGCTTGAGAAGGAGTGTAAGCTGGCCGCGCAGCTTCTACGCAGGGCAGCAGAGCTTGGACCGAAGATGAGCGAAGTAATCGGAGGCTATATCCAGGATGAGGAACGGATCCATTGCTTTGCAAAACCAGAGACAAGAAAAGAACTGGCAGTCTTAATTAACAAGGCGAAGGGCTTCGAAGCAGAGGCAACAAGGGTGATAGAGGAGATTGCGGAGAAGCTTTAACAAGGACTTTTATGATGACGAATCAAAACAATCGCAATCATGGAAGAGATAGATACGCTTCTTAAGCAGAAGCTGAATGGGACTCAATTGTTGGAGGATGGTCGTAAGAAAGGAAAAGGTCAGGATGAAAGAATATCAGGGATTAGTATTTCAACCGTTAAAGGAAGAGAGCATTGAGGAATTAACAGCGGTTATGACCAGAGCCTTCGATGAGGATTCAAGAATTCATCTGGGCAAGGAGAAGGGGGGGCCGACAGGCTATGATAATGGGGATTTCCTTCGCAAGTGGGGGTTGAATAAAAATGCAACGGCCTATCAGATATCGATGGAGGGTAAGCTGATCGCCGGATTAATCTTATGGATTAATCCGAAAACAAAGGTAAATAATCTTGGATGTATCTTTATCGATACTGAGCTTCAGAACAAAGGCATTGGAAGAACGATCTGGGAATTTGTCGAGAAGGAATATCCGGACACGAGGAAATGGTGTACCGAGACACCCGGCTTTTCTCGAAGAAACCACAATTTCTATGTGAATAAGCTGGGCTTCCACGTGGTGAAGATCGAGAATCCGATGGATGCCGAGGAGAGCTCCTTTATTCTGGAGAAGATCTACAGAGCATACTAAGAAGATGATATAAGGCTAGGGAAAGACATAAGTGTTTACGATAGCTTCACTCCGCAGCGCAGGTGATGGAATTAACTGCTGTGTATGAAGATAAAGTAACAGCACTTATGTCTTTTTCTTAAGGAGTTGTTATTTTATAGAAAACCGCAAGGTATAAACTGGTAATATAATTCTGACTGTATTATAATGGAGGAAATACAATAGGAGGAGAGGTTCTATCTGTGGATGCAAAACAGATCGCACAACAATTCCTATAAATACATAATACAAATATTATCTAAATGAGGTGAAGTATGCAGGAAATAAAACAATCAAAGATAGAAGAAATAGAAAGCAAACATAAGAGCGAGCATGATGGATATGAATATTATAAGAAGGAGTTTGTGTCACGGACTGACGCGAAACAATGCATAGTCTCAATTTATGAGATTCCCCCGGGCAAGTCGGCATATCCATGTCACTACCATATGAAGAATGAAGAGGTTTTTTATATCATCAGCGGTAGAGGTGAATTATCCGCTCCGAACGGAATCAGGGATGTTTCGAAGGGAGATTTGCTGTTTTTCCCTGCTAACGAAAGAGGAGCGCACAAATTAACGAACAGTTCTTCCACGGAAATGCTTGTTTATATTGATTTTGATACCTGCAATGATCTTGATGTTGCTTTTTATCCGGATTCAAAAAAGATAGGTGTTTTGGGAATGGGTATCAATCAGTTCTACAAAACAGAAGATAGTGTAGATTACTATTTGGACGAATAATGTTGACATTAATTATTTGAATAATTACTCTTTAAAATAGCCTTATCAGGGAGAAAAAGACAAATGAAATAATTATGTGTCGTTGGCATTGCGGGTGGAAGGTATATCTTGATTTGGTTCGATACAGGCACAATGAATACGTGGAACCGACAAAATGGAAGGCGGATTTAATTATTAATGGCTCGTATTGCATATGGTGTCAGGGTATATTCAAAGACCTTGGAAGGAAAGAAAGGTCAGTGCTAGTTAGCAGGACAAGGAGGAGAATATGGAAGCAAGAAAATTATTGGAGGTATTATCGGTCGCCGAAAAGCTGAAAGATACGACTCGCCATTGCTATACTTCCAAAGGCAGAATTGAGAGTGTTGCAGAGCACAGTTGGATGATGACCCTGATGGCTTTCTTTATGAGGGACGAATTCCCCGAAGCTGATATGGATAAGGTGATCAGAATGTGCATTATTCATGATTTGGGAGAAAGCTTTACCGGCGATATCCCTACTTTTGAAAAGAACCAAGCCCATGAGCAGACCGAAGAGAATTTGCTTTATAGCTGGGTTCATTCCTTGCCGGAGGAATATGCAGCAGAAATGCGAGAACTTTATGAGGAAATGTCAGAGCGTAAAACAGTGGAAGCTCAAATTTATAAAGCCATTGATGGCCTCGAAGCATTGGTTCAGCACAATAAGTCCGACATTTCCACTTGGATACCGAAAGAATTTGAGCTGAATCTGACTTACGCAGATGATAAGGTTGCGTTCTCCGATTATTTGAAATCTGTCAGAAATGCTGTTCGAGAAGATACGATAAAAAAGATTAATGAATCGAAGCAAAATCGGATTGGGATGAAGTGATTCTATTAAGAATATAAGGGGAAGATTACTATGACATTTTCGAATATTTTTTTTGCTATTATATGTTGGTTATGTACATTCGTATTTGGAGCAATTGCAATTTGGGCTTTCAAACGTAAAGATCCAATGCATTTTTGGTCAGGAAGTACTGTGAGACCGGAGGAAATAGCAAACATTCCTGCATATAACCGTGCGAACGGTATAATGTGGACAATATATACCGTTTCTATGGGTTTTACAGGTATATTGGCGCTATTTAATATCTTAATTAGTGCGATTTTATTGGTAATGATATGCGTTCCAGGAACTATTATCTTAATCATTACATATAATCGGATTTATAATAAATTCAGAAGCGTATCAATTACTTCTAAAACTGATAATTTATCATCCAAAACACCGAAAGCGGTTCATATTGTGATATGGGCCTCTGTTGGAATGATCTTTGTTTTGATAGGCATAATGTTTTATTATAGCTCAAAAGATCCGGATGTAACCATTGGTGATAACAGCATACAAATAAAAGCTATGTATGGTTTAAATATTGATTTTTCTGAGATTGCCGGTATATCTCTAATTGAGAATAGCATGAGAGATATCGGAATTGGTACGAGGACGAACGGATACGGCGGTATTGGAGATACCTTAAAAGGAAATTTTGAATCAGGTCAGCTTGGTGAAATTTTGCTTTTTGTTCAAGCAAATTCATCACCTACAATTAAAATAGACCGTATTGACAAGAAGGATGTCTATATCAGCTTTCGTAACAGCGAAGATACAGAGCAGCTATATCATACATTGATATCATCCGTATCTTTAAAATGAGAATACATTTTTTGTCGGTATTTACCTAATGCAGTATAGACCAGCATGTAGTCAAGGAATCATGTAATATTCATTTTACATGTGGTAGAACAAGATTGTAATGCGGGAGTGAAAAAATGAAAATAGAATATGTGGAAGCACAAAAAAAAGATGCGTTGTTATTAATAAATCTCTATAATAGTTCATTTTATGATGACTATATTCGATATGGTGAATGCCCCGCATATGGGAGAACAGAAGAACAAATGCAACAATCGATAGAGAAGGTGCCCAAGGAGATCATTATCTATAATGAGCTACCGGTCGGGGTGATTTCGGTGCAAGATAAAGGTAATGGCGAATACTATTTAGGATGTTTATGTGTCATTCCGGAATATCAAGGAAAAAGTATTGGTATGCAGGCATTTAAGCATATCATAGACTCCCGTCCTGATTGGAGAAAAATATCATTAATTACGCCGGCAGATAAGAGCGAAAATGTAAGGTTTTATACCCAAAAATGTGGTTTTGACATAGGGAAGATTACATTGGATGGAAATGTTGAAGTCATAAACTTTTCTATGGAACGCTAAATATTGACAGGGATATTGTAAAGGGAAACATCCTGGGGAGTAGCCAATTTCCATAAATTATTATATACATTCAAGGGAGATAACTATGATAAAGGTAACCTCAAAAGCACTGATCAATCTGTGTGATACATATCAAACAAAAAACTCTGACCTTACTTTTTTAGGTGGTGGGAGAGAAGATTCAGACGGTATAGCGTACTCTTATTCTTTGGCTGGTCATAAAAAGGTACTCAAAATCTTGGCAGTGGATAAACCGGGAAGAGATGAATTACAAGCGCTCAACGATCGTTTAGCATTTGTTCATTATCTTGGAACTCAGGGAATTAATATTGCATATCCTGAGGAAAATTCGGAAAAGAAATTATATGCCACCTATGAAGATGGAGATCATATCTATATTGCCTATTCGATGAAATACTGTGAAGGAGAAAATCCCAAAACGGAAATGCTAACTACAGAGTTGAGCTACCATTGGGGCAAACTAATAGGAAAGTCACACAGGGTCACCAAGAACTACCCAATATGGAAGAATATTAACGGGAAACCTTCCGAGTACGGATATATAGATGAGATTAACTTCTTTTATGACTGGTGTAAGGATGAATTTGTAAAGAGCAAGTGGCATGAAATGAGTGTTACACTTTCTCAACTACCAATTACCAGAGATAATTATGGCTTTATCCATAACGACAATCATCAATATAACATTATAGTTTACGGTAATGATATTACTATGATTGATTTTGATGTTGCTGGCTGCCATTTCTTTTTACAAGATATCGTTGTTCCTGTTCAAGGTATCCTGTTTGATCTGGCAGGCGGTATGTTTAATAATGTCTATAACAAAGAACTGATACAACGCTATTTTAATGAATTTATCAATGGGTATGAAACAGAAAATCATATTGATGATTTTTGGCTGAAGCAAATAGATACCTTCATAAACTATCGGAGAATGATTCTGTTTACCTGTATGCAGGGGTATCTAAATCAGAACACTGAGCTGAAAAATGGCTTTCTATCTATGATAAAAGAAGCTCCTGATATAGTTCGTTCTCTGTTATAAATTTTTAAGGGAGTAGCTGAGGATGAAAAAGATTGTTATTAAAGCGTTAAAGTGGTTTGTCATTATCTTAGCAGTATTACTCGCTATAGGATTCGTTTTTCCTACGTGGACACCCAAAATTCAGGGTGAAAACAGCATTTGTGAGTTAAGGAAAGTAAAGATTAATAATACTAATCTTGAAATAATGATACGAGGCAACTTAGCTGGACAGTCCCCAAAAGAGATGGTAATATTCGAGAACTCAGCACACTATCCTCAATTTGAAGAAAAGGAAAAATTCTTTGAGTGGATGTGCAATACATTTGCTTAGATTATAGAAGATGCGATGAAAACGAGAGAGTCTTGTAGGAGTAAAATATGAAATTAGAATATAAAAAAATCTCACTTATCCTTGTCTTAACATTACTTTTTGCTGTTTTTTCATCATGCTCCGATACAGAAGCAACACCCGAAATGCCGGAAGACACAGGTCTTGAGTTCTGGATTACACAGGATGTTGCAGAGACTGATTTTTCAGACTACTATGAAATCGTTGGAGGGATGGGCGCCACACAATACTACGGTTCCGGTTATTTACCTGTATTTGACGAAGATGGCCATGAAGTCGATCCGGAATATTACGTAAAATATAAGATTACCGCATGGCCGGACTATGCTGATGGAGGCGAATATATAACTTCAATTGATTTTAACGACCCGAAGGTTGCGGTATACGGAGTAACTGTTAATTCATCCTTTGAGGAGTTTGAACGGATATTTAGTGATATGGAATATGAACTTTCTATAGATAGTTCGAAGAATTATGAGCGTTATACAGCTTCAAAGAAAGGGATAAGTTTTTCCTTATTAGAAACTGTTGAAGGGAAACGAAGCTTTTCCATAAATGCTGAGATAACAAACAAGAAAGGGATTGTTTATTAAGTAGGAAAAAAATGAAAAGAGTTTTATAGCATAGAAGATAAAGAATATTGTTTAAATCAGATTAAAAAGAGCGACTGGGGAGCAGGACAATATTTGTATGAATTATTGAATAAAAATGAATTAAAAGAGTTATGTGGAGAGACAACGAAAGTTTTTTTGCTGACGGATAATCGGCAGTTAGTGTCATTGTGCACCCTAGCTGATGTGGATGATGTGAGAGACACTGGGCTTAATCCTTGGATAGGGTTCGTATATACTTTCCCTCAATATAGGGGACATCGATATATGGGAATCCTGTTAGAGTTCGCATATATAACTGCCCAAAGTGATGGAGCCAGACATATTTATATTTCAACCGGCGAGACGGGATTGTACGAAAAGTATGGATATTCATTCTATCAAATAATGAAAGATATGCATGGAGAGGATTCCAGGGTATACAGAATAGATGTTATGTGATACATTTTATTAAATATTAATTCGGATTAGCTATTTATTAACGTTTTATTTAAATATTATATAGTCAAGAGAAAAGAGCCGATGATTTTTTAACAAGAATAAAATGGTGGATAAAAAATCTGGAAAAGTACATTCAAAAAAATATATAGAGTATTTCGATGAAACGAAGGGAGCGAAAATGAAAAGGAAAAGTGTTAAGTTGGTTATCATAGCTTTAATAATCATCGGGGTACTATTCGGAGGCTTCTACATATATACCTTGGATTACTATAAGGCTGATATTACGGATATCGAAGAATTAGAAACGCCTACGGTCAGCATTAAAAGCGATGATGAGCTAATCTTTTTTTATCCTGATAAAAACACGGATCGAAACACAGCATATATTTTTTATCCAGGAGGTAAGGTGGAATATACTGCTTATTCACCTCTGCTTGTGAAACTCGCTGAAAAAGGTATCACATGTATTCTTGTGAAAATGCCGTTTAACCTTGCAGTATTTAACATTAATGCTGCAGACAAGATATTTCATGATTTACCTGAAATAGAAAATTGGTACGTAGGGGGTCATTCTTTAGGTGGTGCTATGGCTAGCAGTTATGCCAGTAATAATAGTGAGAGTATTAAAGGCCTTATTTTATTGGCGGCCTACCCGGTAGAAGATATATCTAAGCCTACTCTTGCAGTTTACGGTAGTAACGATGGTATTCTCGATATTACTAAGCTTCAGAATATAAATAGTATCATTAAGATTGAAGGTGGCAATCATGCAAACTTTGGTGATTATGGAAAACAGGATGGGGATGGAACTGCGACGATTACGAGAGAAGAACAGCAAGAAGAAACAGTAGCAGCAATTATAGATTTTGTTGTCCGCTGCAATAATTGATGTGAGCTTTTGGTTTGAGGCAGCAGTTTATTGTGATAAAGCTTGTTCCTTAAAAAATATTGGAAAGACGAGGTTTTGTATTAGAGTATATTGAAGTCAAACATTGCCGATTTGAAGAGTTTATGTAACAATCAATTGTTAAAACTGAGAAGTTAAAGTAAATTAGCATTACAATGGAGGAACATAATGAAATTATCAGAATATATTGGTTCGCAATTTGGCAAACCGAGAGGGATTTTTGGAAGCATTTGCTGTTATGAACTTGCCTATATTTGAACTCCCTCTTATGTTATTATCTTGCTTGAGATTAAATACAGGAAATTATATACAGGAGATGAGAAATGAAAGTAGCAGCCATTCAGTTAGATGCAGCGTTTGCAGATGTAAAGACAAATTTGATTCGATCTGAAAAATATATCAGACAAGCAGCTTTAATGGGAGCCGAGCTCGTTTTACTTCCCGAATTTTTCACATCGGCGATCGGTTTTTCAGAGCAAATGTTGGATATTGCTATACAAAACAATCATGTAATTCGATTGCTGGAACAGTGGGCGGATGAATATAAAGTTATTATTGGCGGCTCTTATATAGATTTTGATGGTGAAGGAGCTTTCAATATTTTTAAACTTGTTTTTCCGGGCGGCAAGATTTTTGAGCATAAAAAGGATATTCCGACACAAATCGAAAACTGTTATTATACAAACGGCGACAAAAACAACGTACTGGTTACGCCGATTGGCAATTTTGGGATTGCCCTGTGTTGGGAAATGATTCGATATGACACTTTGAGGCGTATGGCAGGAAAAGTTGACCTGGTGTTATCGGGTTCGTGCTGGTGGGATTTACCGGTAAATGCTCCACCTGGAAGAGAAGCTCTGCGGCTTTATAATCAAAACCTGGCGTGTGAGGCTCCGGTTAACATTGCAAAATTATTAGGTGTACCAGTCATTCATGCAAATCATTGTGGCATAGTGACAGCATTAAATTTTCCGGATGCTGATAAAATGCAAACAAGACAATTAGTAGGTGCTGCCCAAATTATAGATGAAAATGGTCATATTTTAGCACGCAAACACTTTTTCGAAGGTGAGGATATAGTAATCTCGGACATCACATGGAATAGCGAAAGGCGAACTAGTGCCAATGATTTTCCTTCAAGATATTGGATACCCGATTTGCCTGAATCTTATATAAATGCATGGGAAACAATTAATTCAAAAGGTAAGCATTATTATAATACGGTAACACTACCCTATTATAAACGTCACAATTTGGAGCAATAGACATCCGGGTATTGCCCGAGGGCACAATATCAAATATATAACTTATAGGGGTGACGAACTATGATTGAAATTACTACTTGGATGAATGATTTTTTGCAGGCATTACATACGAATTTTGGAGAGCGAGTGTGGTTCGTTGGCTTGCAAGGAAGCTATGGTCGTGGCGAGGCTACCGAAAGAAGCGATATCGATATCGTTGTAATACTCAATGAACTGTCAGCTTTGGATATTCGTTCCTATCGTACTATGCTGGATACACTCTCTTATCGAGAATTAATTTGCGGATTCCTTTCGGGCAAAGACGAAATCATGAATTGGGAAGCATCAGACCTTTTCCAATTCTACTATGATACCAAGCCAATAAAAGGCTGTCTTGATGAACTGCTGCTACATATTGACAGCATTGCTGTTGATAGGGCAATCAAAATTGGTGCTTGCAATATCTATCATGGATGTGTCCATAATATGCTGTACGAAAAGAGTGAAGAAATTTTACGAGGCCTATATAAGTCGGCATCCTTTGTGGTGCAAGCAATCTGCTTTAAACAGTCAGGCAAATATATTACCCATCAAAGAGATTTGCTGGATGTCATAAGAGCAGAAGAACAGGCAATCATCCAAACCTTTTTGAGCCTGAAGAATGGCAGTACTGTTGAATTTGAGAGAATGTCCGATACATTGTTTCTTTGGGCAAAAAGGTGGGTTAATCAAATTTAAAATAACCAATGAAAAACATTTTTCAAAAAAGTGTATTAAAGTAATGGTATTTGTCGATGTGATGTGAAACCTTAAATACTTGACTGGGATAGTAATGCAAAATATTATAAAATAACGAGGGAAAAATCTTCTTAACGGAGCAGAAGGAATTAAATTAATATCTGTAAATAAAGAAAGGAAGATTAGATTATGGCGAAATATGAGAGAAGTCTAAAAGGAGACTTTAATGAGCTGCTGAATTGGATCCATAGAGATGTTACCAACGGAGGCTCTACCGTAAGCTATGAGGACGGAAGCGATATTGATCTGGTAGATACACGCGTAGCTGTCCGGGTTTATGAACGGTATAGTATCGCGGGAGCGAACCGTGTAAGTATGAACTTAACGATTGTAGGAGCCGGCGAGGATCTATTTGTAAGTGCGATTACCTCCGGTGGTAGTCAGGCGGTTTTCTTTAAGATCAATACTATCGGAGAAGAGAATTTTCTGGAAGTATGTAAGAGCTCGGTAGAAAGCTATATTCAAAATCAATAGATTAAAAAGAGGCAGAGGATATAAAATAAGCAAAGGTATGTCAACTGTTCAAATGAAAAAATGGAGTAAGGTGCCTGTATTGTCGTCAAAATCCATAAAATGATCAGAAGATAGAGGAATAGACAATGGAACGAGAAGATGTAATTAAGAACTACTTTCTTTCCTGGATACGGAAGGACCAGACTGAATTTGCTGATACCTTCTCGAAGGAGATCGTGTACAGTGAATGCTATGGACCGGAATATCGCGGCATCACCGAGGTTATTAAGTGGTTCAACGATTGGCAGGAGCACGGTAGTGTGTTAACCTGGAACATTAAAAGCATGATTCAGGAAAAGGATATGCTTGTCGCAGAATGGTATTTCCGATGTGTTTATGATGGTGTTGAGGACGGCTTTGATGGTGTCTCGCTGGTTCAATTCGATGCGGAAAACAAGATTGTGTCATTAAAGGAATTTCAATCGAAGGCAGAGCATTATTACCCATATGGTTCAACTGCAGATAAATAATACATGGGAGGTATAGAATATGGCGGTATGGAATCCCTGGAGAGGCTGTCACAGGTATAGTGAGGGTTGCCGATTTTGTTATATACATAAGGGCGATGGTAAACGTGGCGTTGATACAAATCATATCACCAAAACAGACAAATTTACAGCTCCCATTGAGAAGAATAAAAAAGGGGAATATAAGATCAAACCCGGGCAGCTGGTTTACCTGTGCTTTACATCCGATTTTTTGATTGCGGATGCAGATGATTGGCGGGCCGAATGCTGGCAGATGATCAAGGAACGCCAGGACTTGCATTTTGTATTCCTGACAAAGCGGATTGAACGCTTTGCAAGCGGTATCCCAGAGGACTGGGGAGAAGGATATGATAATGTAACGGTGGGTTGTACCATAGAAAACCAGGAGATGGCGGATGTTCGCTTATCCATCTTTCGTGACCTGCCGATTAAGCATAAGAATATTATTTGCCAGCCGTTACTGGAGCAAATTAATATTGTAGATTATCTAAAGTATGTTGAACTTGTGGTGGTTGGCGGTGAATCAGATTATAGTGCACGTCCATTGAATTATGATTGGGTTTTGTCGCTTAGGGAACAATGCATCGCCACGAATACTCATTTTGAGTTCCGACAATGCGGGACCTATTTTATCAAGGATGGAAAGACTTTCACGCTAAATGTACGGCAGTTATGCAGTCAGGCAAGAAAAGCAGGGATTGACTGCTAATTGATAAGCGGCGCAGTAACAAGAAGGGAATGAATGCTGCCAGAGGAGGTTTACCTGTCTTAATCAATACTTGGAGACGTCAGAAATTCAGATGAAACTATGACATACTGCTGTCGCCATTACTATGTTATTCTTTGAATAAAAAGGAGAAGATAAGCTATGAATTTTTATGAGATGAAGGACATGGCATTGTGTGGATTAGCCTGCGTATTATGCAGCGAGACAGATTGCCCCGGATGCAAAGCCAGAGGCTGCTCACAGGTAAGCGATTGCTCGGTCTACCAATGTTCTACCGGACGCGGGCTGGACGGCTGTTACCAATGCGATCAATTATGATGATTTGCAGACGGTAGACGAAATTATGCTGCTGATCCAATTTGGACGTAGTGATGGGAGGAGAATGAGATGAGGAGAGTATATCGTATCTTATTTGGTTTACATGCATTTGTTGGAATAGGTGCAATGGGTGGTGGAATGATGGCAATTTTATTCCCGGAGGGTCCGGGGGGAATGCCGGTCGATGCACTAAATAATTCCCCTTTTCATGACTATCTTATTCCGGGCATTATTCTGTTCTTAATCATTGGTGTAGGAAATGTAGCATGTGCATTATCAATGCATTTTAAATCAAAATATCAGGGTTACATAAGCAGTGTATTTAGCTGGGCTTTAGTTATTTGGATTATAGTTCAATGCATCATGCTTCGCGTGATTGTTTCGCTGCATGTGATATTCTTTCTGATCGGACTGGTGGAAGCTGTATTATCTGCCATGATGTTGTTTTCGCAACACCTGTTCCCGGCAGATATAATTCATAACATGATAATGAAATTAGATGAAGAATTTCCCGATAACCGGTTAATTAAAAATATCAGTCAATTGCAAAAGAAAATATACGATGCAGGTGGACTGCGATAATTTAAAATAGTCCGATCACTAGTTTAGATTCTTTCGATTTTAATTTACATTAGGGCAGGTAAATATATAAGGGTTTATAGAATTGGCAAATTCAATTGGTGCTTTTGGGGGAGATTATGAAAAACGAAATAGATTTTTCTACGATAACAGCGTGTGGCGAGTGCTGTGTCGGTTGCAAGAAGAAGGAAGAAGGAATATGTCAAGGTTGCATCGAATCAGACGGCCATTGCAAGGAGTGGGCACAGACAGGCCGTTGTCCGGTCCATGCATGTGCAGGGCTCCATCAAGTGCAGTTTTGCGGATTATGCCCTGACTTTCCATGCAAGGAATTAACCACCAGAATACATTGGAATCCTAACATTGTTGAGCACTTAGCTGATCTTGCAAAACGTTATAGCGAGGTTTTATAATATTTTGACCGGGGCTTAGTGCATCGAACTCCAGTTATATCAACCGGATAAATGGATTAACATAAAATAACCTCACTTAATATAATGGAGTAAAAGCTCATCAGAGGTTTTGTATGGAGATATATGTGGTACAGCAGGGGGATACCATTGATTCAATCGCCCAGAGATTTGGTGTATCAGCCACAAAATTAATTATCGATAACGGTATCGCTATGCCAGGTCAACTAGTAGTTGGTCAAACACTCGTTATTACTTATCCGGAACAGGTTTATACTGTGAAGGATGGAGACACTTTAGCCGGTATTGCAGAGACTTTTCATGTTCCCGTCATGCAGCTACTGAGAAATAACCCTGATCTTTCGAACCGGCAATATGTTTATCCCAGTGAGACGATTGTCATCAGTTTTGATAACAATATGGGGGAGGTATTGGTAGCCGGCTACACTTACCCATTTATAAGAAATGATATCCATAGAATGACTTTACCATCCTTGACCTATCAGCTCATATTAAACTATCGTTTCGATGGTGAGGGCAACATAGCTGGTACGGATGAAGATGTTGCTATTATTCAGACAGCTCAAATATATGGGGTGGCTTCCACTTTGGTGCTAACAGCATATTCGGCAACCGGAGATATTGATATTGATGTTGTAATTAGAATATTACAGGATCAGCAGCTTCAGGATAAGCTTATAGAGAACCTTCTTAATATCCTAAAATTAAAGGAATACACCGGAGTGAATCTAGCGTTTCAATTCATCAATGTCGCGAACCAACAGCTTTATTTGAACTTTTTGACTAAAGTATCAAACCGCTTACATCAGGAGGGTTATTCCGTATTTTTAACACTCAATCCGGGACTGACTTATGATGGGAATAGTGTCACGTTCGAACAAATTAATTATGCAGATCTTAGTGCAGCGTCAGACGGAATACTGTTTTTATCCTATGATTGGGGGACCTTAGATCGACCACCTATACAGCTTTCTGTTGTAACAACCAGCTCATTATTAGACTATATTGTATCGCAGGTTCCACTTAATAAGATCAGAATAGGGCTGCCGACACTGGGATACGACTGGCAGCTACCTTATGTACCGGGGCAGTCAAGGGCGAATGCCCTTAATTTTGATTCCGTCTTGGAATTAGCCGGTCAGATGAATGCGGTTATTCAATATGATGAGAATACGTTATCCGCATTTTTTGAATATGCTGACATTAATAACCAGCAGCACATTGTTTGGTTTAGGGATGCAAGAAGTATAGATTCCTCATTAAAAATTCTGCAGAGTTATGGTATCGAAGGAATAGGCATCTGGAACATAATGTACTATTTCTCACAGATGTGGCTTGTGATCAATACCCAATACCAAATCAGGAAGATAGAGGGATGAATCACAGATGCCAAAATCACCTAATTCTAAGCTGTCCCTTTAAAATCTATTTATATATAAGATCTTTTAGGACAACCACAGCAATCAAAAGAGCTCCTGTACAAAACATAAAAAGCAAAAATCCCATGCTGCTGTTCCGATTTTTATAGTTTTCTTCTGTGATCTCATCCGAAGATTTTGTCCCTATGCTTTTTGACATAAAGTATTTTGCATCCGCTGAATTATTACCGCTTCCCATCATGGAAAACCCTCCAATGATTAAGCAGATAATTCCTATGTAAACCAGGAGATCACTTATGTTCATCTTTGAAAAATAGGATATAAGAAAGGCCAGTCCAATCAATAAAGCATCTGTTATCAAAAGCTTCAAAACAAATTTACTTATTCTTTTCGTTATTCCTTTCATTCACCCTTTACCTCGTTTCTGTATGCTTTTGTGCGTCTTAAGCTGTGTGTACCGATAGTATTATGTAAAATATAAACATTTTTACAACATGTTACCATAATTTGTATAATTTGTACAGTATAATTCACTTTATAAACTCATTCTTGCAAGTCCATAAGGCCGAAATCCCATTTTTATAAGGGCTATATTAGGATAAAATATAATGCAAGAAAATCATACTTAAAAAGGAGCATAAATGAGCAGATTAACCTATTTTGCCAGTGATACATGCTTAGAAGAACAGCACAACCCATACGTTAAGCTACTATCGGTGAATCAAGCCTTGGAGCTGGGACTTAAGATCGAATTAAGCATGTTTGGCGATGATTTTGATCGAGATAAGCCAAATGTAATATTGCATTGTGATGATATGGTGAAATTTGAGTACCCTAATATCTTTTCTATAAACAAGGATGGATTCTATGATGATATTGGAACCTCAAAGCGATTTTGCACTGGATTGGAATGGAACTACTCAGATGACACGGTTGAAGTCGTGCTCAGATATATTCAAAACCATCTGAAGACAGCATCAGAAATTGAATTATGGTGTGTTTGGCTGGGTGGAGAAGATATACCGACCCATGTGAAAAAGACACAGTGCCAAATAGATGATTTGACGGTTGAGCGATTGAAAAAATTCTATGTGAGTGAAGCGGGTAATCAATGGTTATTGGTTAAAAGTTAAACCTCTTAATCATGCTAAAACCGAACTTCCCTTTCGTGTTTGGGAAGTTCGGTTTTTAGCAAAAACTCGGATATCAAAAAGGAAAATTAACTCCCTGTAGAATTAAAAATGCATTTCCTCATGATAATCAATCTTAAGTTTCTGTTGCCTTTTCTTATTTTCGAAAACGGCTGTACGATATTTAACACCACTGGAAACCCGTTTCTTACGTTCTTCCGGAGTTTCTTTTGTGAGTATCAATAATTTTGATTTTTTATTTTTCATTGTTTTCTCCATATTCCATATTCATTATTCACATTATTCCGCTGCTTTGAAGGTATAAACAGGTTTGATAATCTTTACAATCTCGACTGTGTCGCCGATATTAGCGATGATTTCATCCATAAAAGAGTATTCCACTTTAAACTTCATCTGTTTGACGTTATCCTTCACGATCGCTTTACGATTGAGTGAGGCATAATGCTGGGTAATCGTCATGTCATGCAGATAATCTTCAAACAAATGCACTTCAACATACGCCAGATTTTTATCAACCTTCATGAATGTCCGCTTTCGAAGTTCTGCTTCAATCTCAGTCTCTCTTCCCAACCTTTTTAATTCGGCAATCAGCTTGGTACTGTCATTATGACGATTTTCTAAATCTTTCGTGGCTGCCTTTTGATAAAACTCCGCTACCTGCTTGCCCAAGTTCCGGCTGCCGGAATGTACCACGAGATAAAACCGATTCCTGATTCAGCTACAGAGATCGCGGAAAGAGCATTTTATGATAATACTCAGCTTACAAGTGTCAGCATCCCAGAGAGTGTAACAATTATTGGGAGTGCTGCATTTTATTATTGTGAGAATCTTTCTACCGTAACAATGCAAAGAGGATTGAAGGAAATAAGAAGCAGTGCTTTTGAAGATTGTACTTCCCTGAAAAAAATAGTACTCCCGGAGGGTTTTGAGACTCTGGATAACTATGTTTTTAGCAATACGGGCTTGCAGGAGATCACCATCCCTAACAGTATAATAAGTGTTGGTTATGGAAACTCCATCAAAGAAATGGGAAGAGGCGTTTTTGCTGGATGCAAGGGATTGATTAGTGTTACGCTTCCCAATTCAATTACATCTATTGAAGTTAGTCAATTCGCAAACTGCACCAGTTTAGAAACCATAACAGTTCCCAAATCGGTCAAAACAATTAAGGAATGTGCCTTCTTAGCATGTAGTAGTTTGAAAAGTATAACGATTCCTAGTTCTGTGAATAGTATTGAAATGGAAGCATTTGAAGATTGTAGTGGTGACTTAACCATCTATGGTAGGGAAGACTCCTATGTACATAAATATGCAAAAAAGAATAAGCTTAAATTTAAGGCAAAATAATCTTAGTAAAAAGAGAGCTGCCCCTCAGAGGTTGATTAGAAAAATGTTAAAGATGAGAACATTAAAGAAGCATTGAGTTTTGAATAAGACCATCATAAATATAAACCTCTCACATTAATGAGAGGTTTATATTTTATGATAATTCACGGTGTATATTGAATATTTGTTTAAAGACATAAAAGGTCAAATCGCTCGCCTACCACAATCTCGATTTATAGTGCACTCCTTGAAAAAAACAATATATTTTTTCATGGAGTGATTAGTGACAATAAAGTTTGAAATAAAATTAGTAACGAACAAGGCATGGAAAATATAGCTCTCCGTGCCTTGTTCCTAGTTAAGTATATACAAATTTTTAGTACATTATTTCAGTATATTGCAACTTTAAAAAATAAAAGGAATAAACTGGTATTACTAATTTTCTTGTTTTATAATGTAAAAAAGAAATAACTATATGAAAATCAAAATTCTAATTAATAATGCGCAGTTGGATCTTAGGCAAATCAGATTTGCGTTTATGCGAAATTATAAGATACAGGTTGATTGGTATTAAATGTGGAGGTGCCCATGAAGAAAATAAATGTATTAATGAAAAAGAGGACAATATAAATATGAATTGACCGAGCTGAAAGCGAAGGATGCTTCTTGACTGAAATTCAAGAGATGGAACATGAAAGAAATAATAAAACAGGGATTTGGAGACGAAATTAAATGATAGGAATATATGATTGTTTTGGGTATGGAAAAGGATATGATGTATCTTTTGAAGAAAGATATAGATTAATAAAAGAAGCTGGCTTTGATTGCGTAATGCTCTGGTGGAGTGATAAGTTTGGCAGAGGAGATGACTATAAAAAAGATGCTATGTTTGCGAGGAATGCAGGGTTGTATATTGAAAATATTCACGCTCCAGTCCACGAACAAAACTCTTTGTCATTAGATAATTTGGAGGGTGAAAGTTTTTTTCAAGACTATTTACAATGCGTGGAGGACTGTTCAAAAAATAGCATACCAACAATGGTCATTCATTTACCAGATGATACATATCCATTGAATAATAAGGGAATGGAACGATTGAGTGCGATTGTTTTAGAAGCAGAGAATAAAGAAATACAGATTGCGTTTGAAAATCTTGGAAATATAAGCAATCTGACGTTTGTATTAGAAACATTTAACTCGAAATATGTAGGATACTGTTATGATAGTTGTCATCATAAGAATTATGCACCTAATACTGAATTACTAAAACAGTTTGGTAATCGTTTGATGGCATTGCATTTACAGGACAATGGTGGGAAATATAATCAACATCAATTACCATTTGAAGGTAGTATTGACTGGACGGATGTAATGAATAGTATTTCACAAACAAATTATAAAGGTGCCACATCATTAGAACCAATGAATTGGGATTATGAACAGCTATCAATTCAGGAATTTCTATCGTTAGCATTTCGAAAAGCCAAAAAACTAGATAATATGAGACAGTGACAACTTCCAATTTATCGAAGAGTTATATGCTTCGCCATTTGAATAGAGAATTATACGAAGTAATGCGCAAAAAAAATGCGAAGTAAGGCGTAATTCCCATTATGTTTATGAAATAGAAGTAAGAGAAAAAGATAGACAAATCTTGCTAATGTTTGTCAAGAAGAATTTTGAGAAATTTCAGGTTAAAAAATGGTAACTTTAATAAACCTACATATTGTAGATTTTTCATAAATGTATAATAATAAGCTCAGATTTACTTATAGA
>JAEZLZ010000007.1 GCA_023415055.1 Bacillota bacterium
AGGTCGTCCGGAAGGTCGAATCGGTTGCCGCCGTACGGGATGACTGCGAACCGGTCCAGGGACAGCTGACGGTAAGGGCGGCCGATCTGCAGCTCGTCGGTCGCCAGCCCGCCCGGCATGGTGTCTCCGTTCACCGTGACCGTCCTAGCCGGCCAGACATCGGTCTCCGGCTCGGGGAGCCCTCGGATGGCCTCGGCCACGGTCCGGTGGCGTCCCACATGGGTCGGTGCGGGCCACCCGGGGGCCGGGACGTCCTCCCGGTAGCCGACGAGGATTGCGCGCTTGCGGGCCTGGAAGGAGCCGTAGTCCGCCGCGTTGACGACCCGGGCGCTGAACGACCAGTCCTCGAGAATGCCGCCCGGCGAGGTCGCCTTCCTGAAGAGGCCGAACTGCTCCGACTTCATGAACGATGCGACGTTCTCCACGACGAACCACTTCGGCTGCGCGCGCACGATGGTCTTCGCGTACTCGTACCACAGCGCATTGCGCTCGTCTTCGGCGTCCTGCTTGCCGAGCGTCGAGAAGCCTTGACAGGGCGGACCGCCGACGATGACGTCGACGGACGGGACGTCGTACTGGTCGAGCCATTCCTGGATCGGCCCCGCAAAGACCTCGGTCTCCGGGTGGTTGAGCTTGTAGGTCGCGGCCGCGGCGCGGTCCATCTCGACGGCGGCGATGCTGCGGAACCCGCCGGTGGAGGTGACGCCGGCGCTGAGGCCGCCGGCACCGGCGAAGAGATCGAGAACCGTGAGGGTCTCAACCGCGGATGGTGTCCCGATCGTCACGACGGCAAGGCTACGACGGCCAGCGCGAGCGGTGGGCGCCCCGCCACGCGCTTGTGAGAGGAAACGGGCTAGCGTCCCGCTGTGGTCGGTCCGATGGAGCCCGGGGAACCAGACGGCGTTCCCGTTTGGCCGGCGCCGCATGTACTCGTTCCGTCGTCCCCCGCGGTGTCGGCCCGCATGTCACGCCAGCACCGGCGCGACACCTCGCCCGAGCTCGCGCTGCGGCGTGCACTGCACCGGCGCGGGCTGAGGTACCGCGTCGACACTGCCCTTCCGGGCATCCCGCGCAGGACGGCCGACGTGCTCTTCTCGCGGGCCCGTCTTGTTGTCTTCGTCGACGGCTGCTTCTGGCACGCGTGTCCCCTGCACACCACCCAGCCCGCGGCGAACGCCGAGTGGTGGCGTGCCAAGCTCCAGGCGAACGTCGCCCGGGACCGAGACACGGACGCTCGGCTCATCGCGTCGGGGTGGAGAGTGCTGCGGTTCTGGGAGCACGCCGACATGGAGGCCGCAGCCGGCGCTGTCGAGATGGCCTGGCTGGCCGGGCTCGAATAGTTCACCCGCGTGACCCGTTGGTTCTCACCCGCTGCGCGCCGAAAGAGTGTTGGCATGAGTGCGAGAACGAAGTCCCGATCGCAGTGGCGGGGGCCGCGCGGGCATCAAGGACCTGCGGACCTCCGAGGCGCTTGTGCCGCTGCGCGTCTCGAGCCCACGGCTGCCGTGAGCTCGCACGTCCCCAGTGCGGACGGAGCCGGAGGGCGGACCCCGGACGACGTCGTGCACGAGTGCGAGGACCGTGACGCCGCGGGCGGGTGGGGCCCCAAACGGGAGTGCCAGCCAGGTCGCGGCCCGCGTGCGCCTGGGACCCGATTCCGCCCGATCCGATGGACAGTCGTGCCGGAATGGAAGCGCGGAGTGTCCAGGAATTGTCGAACAAATGTGCGAGCGATGGATGTCGAGGCTGCTTTGTCAGTGGCATGAAGCAGGATTCGAGCGCGCCGGTGAATGCCGGCCGTTCGTAGGAGGGCGACGCGGAAATGGCATGGAATCCGTCCGGCGGGAACAACCTCGCCGACGTCGTGCGGGCGCAGACGGCCGCCTGCCTCGAGGTGTACGCGCGTGATGCGAAGCGGATCGAGGAGGACGCCAACAACGAGCGGCGTATCGCCGAGGGCGGCTACCGCGATCGTCAGCTGCACGAGCTCGTGCAGAACGCGGTGGATGCCGCTCGCGACGGCGGCGGCCGGATCGAGGTGCGGTTGGCGCGGGACACGCTCTACGTCGCCAACGATGGCGAGCCGTTCACCGCACAGGGCGTCGAGGCCCTCATGGCCTCCGACCTCTCCTCGAAGGCGGACGACCGGATCGGCCGGTTCGGCATCGGCTTCAAGTCCGTCCTTGCCGTCACGGCCGAGCCGCGCGTCTACAGCCGCTCCGTCTCGTTCGCCTTCGACCGCGCCTGGTCGGAGAGCACCATCCGTGCAGCGGGGCTGACTGCGCCTCGCTACCCAGTGATGCGCGTTGCTCGTCTCGAGGACCCGCGAGCGGCCGCCGAGCGGGACCCGGTGCTCGCAGAACTCATGTCCTGGGCGACGACCGTCGTCGTCCTTCCCGCGCTCACCGAGCTCGGTTCCCTCAAGCGCGATCTGCTGGCGTACCGCGCTGAGCTGCTGCTGTTCTCGCGCCACATCCAGGACCTCCGGCTCCGGATCGACGGCATGGCGGATCAGCGGGTGACAGCGAACGAGCGGGCGGGTGGCCTCATCGACCTGGTGAGCGAGGAGGGCGTGAGCACCTGGAAGGTCCTCTCCACGGTCTGGGCACCGACGGCGGAGGCGCGCGCGGACGGCGGCCGGATCGCCGACAGGGAGCGGGTGCGTCTGGACTGGGCCATGGCCGTCACCGGCAAGGAACGCGCGCGCGTGGGGGAGTTCTGGGCATACTTCCCGACCGAGGCGAAAACAACCATGTCCGGCATCATCAACGCGCCTTGGCGGCTGTCGGACGACCGCACCAACCTCCTGCAGGGCGCCTTCAACAGAGGGCTCCTGGAAGAGGTGTTCCCGCGGCTGTTGGCGAGCAACGTCGCCGAGCTCGTGGACAAGGACGACCCCGCGTCATTCCTCGACCTTCTGCCTGCACGTGGCAAGGAAGGGCGCAGCTGGGCGGACGACGTCATCAACGAGCCAGTGTTCGACGCGCTCCGTCGCACCGCGTGCCTGCCGGACGTCACCGGTCGGCTCAGGCTGCCCGCAGAGCTCGACTTCGCTCCTGAGGGAATCGAACCCGCCTGGGTGGACGAGTGGTCCCGTGCCCCGCAGGCGCCGACGACGAACTGGGTGCACCCGCAGACGCTGTCGACACCCGAACGGCGCCTCAAGGTCAGGCGCCTGGCCGACCCGGCGGGCAAGCGCAACTCGACAGCGAAGGCGTGGGTCGAGGCGCTTGCGCGCCAGGGGGATCTCGAGTCGTGCGCAGCGGCGATCCAGCTTGCCGGTCGTATCGTCCGTGAGGCGGGCCCCCAGGCTGCTGGCAACCACACCAAGGCCCAGATCGTGGACGACATCCGCAGAGCGCGGATCGTGCCGCTCGAGGACGGTGAGCTGGCCCCGGCGGTCAAGGGTCGGGTCTTCATCCGCTCCGGTCCCGACGACGCTGCGGGTGTCTTCGTCGAGCCTCGTCTCGTGGACATCCCTGGCATCGTCGAGGCTCTCCGAGATCTGGGCGTCACCGTCCTCGACAAGCGGGCCGAGCTCGAGGCGGCCGTCCTCGACGCCGCCCGCCACGGCAAGGACGCCTGGAGGCGGGTGTGGGCCATCACGCGGCAGGTGTCGCGCGACGTCGCGAGAGAAGTGCTCGAGACGGGCGCTTCCGTTCCCGTCCAGGCATTCGTCCGTGTCCGGACCGCAGCGGGAGGGTGGGTCGGGCTCGACGACGCGCTCCTCGCCGGGGCGGTGGTGCCGTCCCACGGCCGGAGGGACGCGCAGTTCCTCATCGATCCGGTCTTCCATGCTCCCGATGTGGAGCTCCTGCGAGAGCTCGGAGCAGTCAGCGAGCCGCAGTGGCGGCCTTCCGGGCAGGTCCGAGCCGGATGGTTGGCCGACTACCGTGAGGCGGCGAGGGTCGCGTTCAGGTCCCGTAACGCCATCGACGTCGACTCGTCGGAGATCCTCGTCGAGGACCGGATGGTCCTGTCACCTCTCGGGATCCTCGACGGCCTTTCACCGGAGGGGCGTCTTGAGCTGACGCGTTCCGTGCTCGCCAAGGGTGCGATCCCCAGCTGGCGGGTCCGGCACGCCACCGACTCCCGGCTGAAGGCGATCCATTACAGTCCACCCGAGATCTGGATGCTCCGCAGACGCGGCATGATCGAGAGCTCAATGGGGCCGATGGTGCCCCGTGATGTGCTCGTTCGCGGTGACGACCACCGACCTGACGTCTTCCCGGTTGCGATGGATCTCTCCGTCGAGCTCGCCGAGCAGCTCGGGGCTCGTACGTCTCTCAGCGCCTACGGTGCGGACCAGTGGGTGCGCCTCAAGCAGATCGCGGACTCTTGGCCGGAGGACGAGCGGCGCTACGAGTTCTACACGTACCTCCCGGGGCGTCTCGACGCCCAGGAGCTGGTGGTGCGTGTCGGGAGCCGACGGGAGCGCGTGCATGCGCGCAACGTCGGCGTCACCGGGAGCCTCGCCGTCTACGAGTCCATGCTCGAGGCGCAGGTGCCCGCGATGCTGGTCGCAGACGGCGACGTCGAGCGCTTCGTCGAGCACTGGGAGATGCCGGAAGGCAAGGACCTCTTGCGTGAGGAGGTCGTTGCGGAGGAGACCGGAGAAGCCGTCTATCTCACTGACGAGTTCCCGCCGCTCAGGAACCACCCGAGCCTCGGGGCGGAGGACCTTGACGTCAAGCTCCAGCGGTGCAGCCGCATCGTGCAGCTGGTCGCGACGCCGCAGGGACAGGTCGAGAGGCCGATCCAGCAGCGGCGGGAGCCCGGCCGGGTGCTCGTGACCGCGACCGAGCCGTCGAAGACGCTGCTGCAGGTCTCGCACGCCCTCAAGCTGGAGATGTCGTCTCAGGACGTGGAGCGCGTGCTCCGAACCATGGAGGACATGCGGGCGTCCCAGCACAAGGTCGCGGTCCGCCGAGCAGCGCGTATGAGCCCCGAGCACGGGCTCGTCACCGCGGTCGGTGCCGAGGCGCTACGGGCGCAGGTCCCTCGCCAGGCGCTCGAGATGCTCTCGACGGGCGGTGACCTCGAGGACGAGGAGCTCGCGCGGCTTGTGCTCTCCGTGCACGGGGTCGGGGTGCTCAAGGTGCTGCGAGCTGCGCTCGACGAGAAGGGCCTGGAGCCGCCGCGTGAGTTCGCTGGCAGGCAGAAGGAACGGAAGTGGGTCGCCGACCTCGGATTCCCCGCCGAGTGGGCGGGGTTCCCGGCCCGGGAGTCGCCTGCGCGAGAGGCGATCGAGGGCCCCGTCGAGCTCAAGCCGCTTCACGACTACCAGATACGGGTCACGGAACGGATCCGATCCCTGCTCCTGGGGATCGGCCGTCAGCGCGGTGTGGTCTCGCTCCCTACCGGCGCCGGCAAGACGCGCGTGACCATCCAGGCCCTCGTCGAGGAGATCGCCCGTGGTCGCCTGGCAGGGCCGATCCTGTGGATCGCGCAGTCCGAAGAGCTCTGCGAACAGGCAGCAGAGAGCTGGACCTACGTCTGGCGCGCGCTCGGCCCGGGGCCGATGGTGCTTGGTCGACTGTGGGGCCCGAACGAGGTGGAGGAGGAACCCGACGGTACCCAAGTCGTCGTCGCGACCGACGCCAAGCTCAAGTCCATCATCGACACCCGCTCCGAGCAGTACGCCTGGCTACGTGAGCCCACCGTCGTCATCGTCGACGAGGCACACACGTCCGTCAGCCCCACGTACACGAGCATCTTCGACTGGCTCGGGCGCGGGGCGAAGGCCACGGAGGCGAAGCCGCTCATCGGGCTCACCGCCACTCCGTTCCGCGGGACGTCCGACGAGGAGACTCAGCGCCTGGTCAAGCGGTACGACAGCCACCTGCTCGACGACGGCGTCCTCGGTGAGGACCCCTACCGGACGCTACGGGAGATGGGCGTCCTCGCCCATGTCGAGAAGCGCACCCTGGACGGCGCGACCGTCGACTTCACCGAGGCCGAGATCGACGAGATCACGAACATGGGGCGATTCCCTCGCCGCCGCGAGCAGCAGCTCGGTGACGACCACGACCGCAACCGCCGCATCGTCGAGTCGATCCTCGACCTTCCCGACGACTGGCCGGTCCTCCTGTTCGCCCCGTCGGTGGAGAACGCACGCGCACTCGCGGCGCTCTTGTCCCATCGCGGTGTGCCGGCCGTGTCGATCTCGAGCGGCACCGAGACGCCCGCTCGCCGGCACTACATCGATCAGTTCCGCAAGCGTTCGATCCGCGTCCTCACCAACTACCAGGTGCTCACCCAGGGGTTCGACGCCCCCGCTGTGAAGGCGGTCTACGTGTGCCGGCCCACGTTCAGCCCGAACGTCTACCAGCAGATGGTCGGGCGAGGTCTCCGCGGCACTCTCAATGGCGGATCGGAGAAGGTGCTCATCGTCGACGTCGAGGACAACCTCAGCATGTACGGCGACCAGCTGGCCTTCCGCGCCTTTGAGAAGCTGTGGCGACAATGAGCGCGCCCGCGCTCGACCTCAGTCAGCGGGCGGCCGTGTCGGTCGACGTCTCCGCGCGGCAGGTCGTCATCGCCGGGCCGGGCTCGGGCAAGACCGAGGTCGTGTCCGCCCTGGTCGAGCACCTCGTGGTCGAGGAGCAGGTCGACCCCGAGTTCTCCCTGCTCGTCCTGAGCTTCTCCCGCGCGGCGGTTCACGCCGTCATGCGCCGGCTCCGGGCCGCCGACGTCCAGGCGGTGGCTGCGGTCCGCACCATCGACTCGCTCGCTCAGCGGATCGTCCGGGAGGCGTACGGCGAGGAGATCGCCGGCAGGAACGTTTTCGACCGACGGATCGCGCGAGCCACACAGGCGCTTCAGGCGGGCGCCTGGGACCGTGTCCGCGAGCTCGAGCACGTCGTCGTGGACGAGGTGCAGGACGTGGTCGGGCTGCGGGCGGAGTTCGTGTCGGCTCTTCTCGCCGCCCTCGGTGACGGCGCGGGCTTCACGCTGCTCGGTGACCCGGCACAGGCGATCTACGACTTCCAGCTGACACCCGAGCACCCCACGACGAGCGGGGAGCTCGTCGCGCGGGTCGAGGCGATGCCCGGTGTCCAGCGGCGTGTGCTCCTCGGCTCCTATCGGGCGGGCACCCGTGACGCAGCCGCCGCCGTCGCCCTCCGTAAAGGGGGCGACCCCTCGCTCAACGGCGCCGAGGACGACATCCGCGACTTCCTCCTCGGCATCACACCCGTCGACGACGAAGGAATCCGTGAGCTCGCACGCCACCAGGGCGGCGGTCTCGTGGTACTCACGGCGACCAACGGCCAGGCCCTCATGGAGGCCGAGGATCTGTGGAAGCAGGGGGCGCCCGTTCAGGTACGACGCCCGCTCACCGCGCCGGTCACAGATGCCTGGGTGGCCGACGTGCTCGGCCGGGCTGGGTCCTGGGACCTCGCGGCGCTCACGGAGGCCATGGGCGACGCAGAGAACGCCGTGGAGCGGTGGCGAGGCATCCGTGGTTGGGGACGGCCAGGGTCTCGGGTGGTCGAGACGCGTGAGATCGCGCGTCGGCTCCGGAGCGGACTCGTGCCGGCCGAGCTCCAACCGATCGACCCTGATGTGCCCGTGGTTTCGACGGTGCACCGGTCGAAGGGCCTCGAGTTCGACACGGTGGTGTTCGCGCAGTACGACGAGCGCCGTGACACCGACGAGGACCCGGCGCAGATGGCGCGAGTCCAGTACGTCGCCCTCACCCGCGCGCGCTTCCGCCTCCTTCGCATCGAGCGCAACCGCTACCCCCACCTCGTGAGGCGTGACGAGCACACGGGGCGGTGGCTGCGCTGTTGGCAGCGTCGCGGCAGAGTGAAGGCCGTCGAGATCCGCGGTGACGACCTCGAGCGGACCGGACCGCCGGGTGAGGACGTCGTGCGCGCCCAGGCGCACCTGCGCTCGCGCGTACGTCCCGGTGACCCCGTCGAGCTCGTCCACGACTGGACGAGTGTCGACACCCACTTCTGGGACGTGAAGCACGAGGGCGTGACGATCGGCCGCACGACGGCCGCCTTCGGAGAGCAGCTCCGAAGCCTGCTCGCCGGGAATCTCGCAC
>JAEZLZ010000045.1 GCA_023415055.1 Bacillota bacterium
ATGGCAGTAAAGATTAGATTAAAGAGAATGGGACAGAAAAAGGCTCCTTTCTATAGAATCGTTGTTTCTGATTCCAGAACACCTAGAGATGGTAGATTCATCGAGGAAATCGGTACCTATGATCCTACACAGAATCCCAGCACATTCAAGGTTGATGAAGAAGCAGCAAAGAAGTGGATTGCAAATGGTGCTCAGCCTACCGATACAGTAGGTAAGATCTTCAAGCTTGCAGGTATCCTGTAATAACATCGGTGTAGTTATCCGGGTTACCTCCCGGATAACCTATGGTCAATATGGAGGATTATATGATGAAGGAATTAGTAGAAGTAATCGCTAAATCACTCGTGGATCATCCCGATGAGGTTGTAGTTACGGAAAAAGAAACCGATAAGGCAATTGTTGTGGAATTAAAAGTCGCTTCTGAAGACATGGGTAAGGTAATCGGCAAACAAGGTCGTATTGCCAAATCCATTCGTACCGTAGTAAAAGCAGCCGCAACAAAGGATGACAAAAAGGTAGTAGTTGAGATTCTGCAATAGCAGTTGATTCAATTGCAGTTTTTCCTGTACTGAATGACAGAAGCTGTCTGTTATGTCATATGAAATTTCATTTTCATAAGAGGCATAGTAGAACAGCTTCTTTTTGTACAACCTGTAGAAAGAAGATAATCATAACAAAAAACCACGCAGCGATTATAAATTCATTTTCTTTACAAGGAAAATGAAACATATTTTGCGTGCTAAGATAGATTAGATATTTATAAGAAGTAACGTTAGCGTATATCAGATACACATAGTCTCAAATTATAAGCAGCGTAGAAATGAGGAGAAATATGGATAGTTACCTTAGAGTCGGAGTAATCACTACAACACACGGGGTTCGCGGAGAAGTCAAGGTTTTTCCCACCACGGACGACCCCAATCGTTTCAAAGAACTGAAAAAGATTTTCTTAGATACCGGCAAGGATTTGCTGCCTCTGGAACTGGAGGGTGTAAAATTCTTCAAGCAGATGGCAATACTTAAATTTAAGGGAATCGATAATATAAATGATATTGAGAAATATCGTGGTAAGGATATTCTGATTAGCCGTGAGGATGCCGTTAAGCTTGAAGAAGGAGAATACTTCATCTATGATCTGATCGATTCTACCGTATTTACCGACGATGGTCAGGAGCTGGGTGTTTTATCAGAGATAATGACGACTGCTGCCAATGATGTCTATGTTGTCAAAACAACAGCCGGAAAAGAGGTACTAATCCCATCTATTCCGGAGTGTATTCTTGATGTTGATGTAGACGGCAAGAAAATCATAGTTCATCTTTTAGACGGTTTACTTTAGAACTGGTTGTATGATTGTATATTGAATCGAAAGGCATAGGTATTTTTATGAATTTTCATGTACTAACGCTTTTTCCTGAAATGATACTGCAGGGGTTAAATACCAGCATAACGGGAAGAGCTATAGATAAAGGACTGATTTCCGTAAATACAGTAAATATCAGAGACTTCAGCGAAGATAAACATAAAAGAGTGGATGATTATCCATACGGCGGAGGAGCAGGAATGGTGATGCAGGCAGAGCCGATCTATAAGGCTTACGGCTACTTGGCTGAGCATATTAAGCTTTCCAAAGAAGATTCTCATTCCTATCAAAAACCAAAGGTGATCTATGTAACTCCCCAGGGAAGTATTTTTAATCAAAGCATGGCACAGGAATTTGCCAAAGAAGAAGATTTGATCTTTCTTTGCGGACATTATGAAGGAATCGATGAACGCGTCCTTGACCTTATTGTTACCGATTATGTATCCATAGGCGATTATGTTCTGACCGGCGGTGAGTTACCGGCTATGGTTATGATCGATGCTATCTCAAGACTGATTCCCGGTGTCTTAAATAATGATGTCTCTTCGGAGTTTGAATCATTTCAGGACAGCTTGCTGGAATATCCTCAATATACCAGACCGGAGACTTTTTTGGGTCAGAAGGTACCGGAGGTTCTATTAACCGGCCATCATGCCAATATCGAAGCATGGAGAAGGCAGCAATCCATTCTTCGCACCTATGAACGACGCCCCGATCTTCTGAGCAATGCAAACCTAACCGAAGAAGAAGGAGAGTTCTTAACAAAATTGATCTTCCAAAAAAATCTCGATGTTTATTAAAACTAAATTTATATATCTATATTATTAATAAATTGTTTTTCCCGATTCCTTTGATTAGTTATATTATATATTTTTACCAGTTCAAATGATTGCTTCAATTGTATAAGCAATTATAGCATAAGGTATAATTGCATTAGCTTTCATTGTATTACAGCGCAATCTATTATACTACAACCTTTATTTTCATAATCTTGTATAGGTATTATTATATTATTTTTCCGCCTACGTTTTTTCCAAAACAAAGGTTAATAGACTATCCGTGCAAAACAGAAAACATAAATCCCAATGAATCTGACTGCTGATATATTCAACTTGGGCAGACCGGCTGACGAGGCTGAACTTGCCGAGGAAGGAAAGGCAACCAAGTGAATGTATCAGTTGTCAGATTCATTGATCTAAATCTTAATGTTTTGCACCTCAGCTTTCAATCCCTTATTTATAAGAAAAAACGCTTGCTTTTGTCGGGGGTTTATGTTAAAGTAAGATGTTGTGAGATGGGATGGTCCTCTGATACTTAATTAAAGCGTGTCAAGAACATCTAAATATTAAGGAGGTCACAAAATGAACGATATTATTAAGAGTATTGAAGCTGAGCAGTTGAAAGCATCTGTTACAGATTTCAACGTAGGCGACACGGTTCAGGTTTACGCAAAGGTAAAGGAAGGCAACCGTGAGAGACTTCAGGTTTTCGAAGGAACTGTATTAAAGAGACAGAACGGTGGAGCAAGAGAGACTTTCACAGTAAGAAAGACATCCAATGGTATTGGCGTTGAGAAGACTTGGCCGCTTCACAGTCCTAGTATTGAAAGGATCGAAGTAATCAGACGCGGTAAAGTAAGACAGGCTAAGCTGTTCTATTTACGTAATAGAGTTGGTAAGAAAGCTAAGGTTAAAGAGTCAATCAGATAGTACTACGAAGGGACAATACTTACGAGATTGTCCCTTTTTTAACACGAAGAAAGGCTCAGGTATTCCTATGGACTATGATTTTGATAAAGAGAGCAAAAAGCCTTTAATTATGAAGATCTTTATAAAGGTCTTTATCTGGGCTGCCGAAATTGCTGCTGTTATTTTTCTGGCTTATTTCATCGTATATTATGCACTGGAGCGTACTAATATGATCGGCATCTCCATGGAAACCACGCTTACGGATGGAGATCAGATCATCATCAATAAATTTTCCTATCGTTTTTCGGAGCCGAAACGCTTTGATGTGATTGTATTCAAGCAAAGCGGAGAAGAACACAGCTATTATGATATAAAACGTATCGTTGGTCTACCCGGTGAAAAGCTGCAGATCAAGGATGGGATCATTTATATCAACGGTGAGGCAGTCGATGAGGTTGTGAATGTCGTCCCCATGGTAAACTTCGGTTTAGCAGCGGAGGAAATATCACTGGAAGAGAATGAATATTTTGTACTGGGAGATAATCGTAATAATAGTGAGGATAGTCGTTTTGCCAGTGTCGGTATGGTCCGACGCGAAGAAATCATCGGAAAAGCGTTTATCCGGACATCCCCCTTTAACTTTATAAATAAACTCAATTTAATCAAAGAGGTAGAATCAGAAGAAGAAGCCGAATAAATAACTCGGCTATTGGAGGTTACAATGCATTTTCAATGGTATCCCGGTCATATGGCCAAGGCTAAGCGTTCCATGCAGGAGGATATGAAGCTGATCGATGTGGTAATAGAACTGGTGGATGCCAGAATACCATATTCCAGTACGAATCCGGATATCAATGCTTTAGCTAAGAACAAATCAAGAGTCATCTTACTGAATAAAGCGGATATGGCTGACCAGCGTTATAACAATGCTTGGAAGGATTATTTTGAGGCAAAGGGTTATTTTGCCGCATTAGTAAATTCGAAAAGCGGCTATGGAGTAAAGCAGGTTCAGGATATCGTGAATAAAGCCTGCCAGGCAAAGATTGAACGTGACCGTAAAAAGGGGATATTGAACCGGCCGGTACGAGCAATGATCGTCGGTATCCCGAATGTGGGTAAATCCACCTTTATTAACAGCTTTGTCGGTAAGGCCTCCACCAAGACCGGTAATAAGCCGGGAGTTACCAAGGGAAAACAATGGATTCGTCTTAGTAAGACAGTAGAGCTGCTTGATACGCCCGGAATTTTATGGCCTAAGTTCGAGGACCAGAGTGTTGGCTTAAAGCTCGCATTGATCGGCTCCATCAATGATAATATTATTAATACAACCGATCTTTCCATAGAGTTAATTCTTTTACTTCAGAAAAACTATCCCGAGGTATTAGCGGATCGCTATGGAATCGAAACTGGTAACGAAGAGCTCGATATCAAGGGAGCTGCTCGCTTACTGGAGCAAATAGCTATCAAACGCTCCTGCCTTCTCAAAGGTGGAGAACCGGATATTGACCGGGCAGCCGGACAATTGGTAGATGATTTTCGCAGCACAAAGCTAGGTAATATCACGCTGGAGCTGCCACCGGTAGAAAAGGACGTAGTTAGCAACACATAAGAAGGAGGATACTCCAATGACACAAAACAACGAGTCGATCAATCCTACACCGAAGAAGATCGCTGAAATCAAACTGGAATTCATGCAGGCCTCGAAGGAGGCGCTTCCTGAACTTCTTGACCGGTATGAACAGGATGAACGCAGTGGAGTGATCACGATCTGCAATCAATATCGTAACAAAGCCCAGTCCCTTCAGAAGGAATTAGAACGCCTTGAAAAGATGAAGGCTTACGAGTACAAATACAGTAGCTATGAATATATCTGCGGTATCGATGAGGTCGGCAGAGGTCCTTTTGCCGGTCCGGTGATTGCTGCTGCGGTTATTTTACCAAAGGACTGTGATATCTTATATATCAATGATTCTAAGCAGTTATCCGAGAAGAAGCGGGAAGAGCTATATGATGAAATCATCTCAAAAGCAATCGCCTTCGGCATCGGAAGTGTACCGCCGAATCAGATTGACGAAATCAATATCCTTCAGGCAACCTATGAAGCGATGCGAAAGGCGATCGGTAATCTGAAGGTTAGACCGGATCTGCTGTTGAATGATGCAGTAACGATTCCCGGCGTAGATATCAAACAGATTCCGATTATCAAAGGTGATGCTAAGAGTGTATCCATTGCAGCAGCCAGTATCGTTGCTAAGGTAACCAGGGACCGGATGATGGGTGCCTATCACACGGTATTCCCACAATATGATTTTGCAAGTAATAAGGGTTATGGTTCCGCAAAGCATATTGAAGCAATAAAACAGTACGGTCTGACTCCGATTCACCGCAGAACCTTCGTTAAGAACTTTATCACAGAAGAGTAATATTGCATTCTACAATGTTTTATACTGTGTTACGGCATTTATAAAATCGCAATAGATTAAGGAATGAAGTCTTCTTTTATTGTATCAGGAGGTCTACGATGGATGATCGGATGAATAACAAAAAACCGAAGACAGCGGTTGCTCTTTCCTATGAACCAAACGAGGAAGCTCCGAAGGTCATTGCCTCCGGAAGAGGCTATCTGGCAGATAAAATAATCGCGAAAGCGAAGGAATCGGATATTCCTGTACACAAGGATGAAAAATTGGCTGCTACTCTATCAAAGTTGGAAATCGGTGATATGATTCCACCTGAATTGTATGAGGTAGTGGCTGAGATATTGATTTTTGTAGATAAGATGGATCGTATCAAGACGAAGGTAGGCACAAAGAATGAATAACAGGGCCTTAGGCACAGAGTATGAAGAAAAGGCTGCAAACCACCTAATCAAAAACGGCTATACGATATTGGAGCGCAACTTTCGAAGTAAGTCAGGGGAGATTGATATAATCGCCCAAAATGACGGTTATCTTTGTTTTATTGAGGTGAAATATCGTTCCAGCTACTCTAAGGGTTATCCTGCCGAAGCGATTACTCCGAATAAAATGCGCCGAATAACAAGAACGGCTATGTTCTATATGCTATTACATAAGCTTCCAGAAAATACTCCTTGCCGTTTTGATGCTGTAGTAATTCTGGATCATGATATCACTTTGATTAAAAATGCATTCGACGGAAGGTAAGGTTTTATATGTATTTTAAGAATAATTTAAATGCTGTTATCGATATTTCATTAAAAACTCCCTATATCTCCTTTCCGGTATTGTCACAAATTCCATTTCTGAAGCATGGCTTTTCCACTCGAATGGGAGGGGTCAGTGAAGGTATCTTTGCATCCTTGAATCTCGGCACAGACTCCGGCGAACAGGTGGATAACCCTGCAAGGGTGGAAGAGAACTACACTCGGATTGCAGAGAGCATCGGTGTCGATGTACATAGTCTGGTAATATCAAAGCAGGTACATAAGACTAATATTCGCGTGGTAACACATGAGGATCGCGGTAAAGGTCTTTTTATTCCAAGAGACTATGATGAGATCGACGGTCTCATTACAAACGAACCAAATGTTACCCTGGTTACAAAATATGCGGACTGTGTTCCTTTATATTTTGTTGATGTGAAGCAGAAAGCGATTGGCTTGACTCACTCGGGTTGGCGCGGCACGGTTACAAAAATCGGTCGTATCACCGTAGAGGAGCTGACGAAACATTATAACAGCGATCCCAAGGAGTTGATTGCCGTTATTGGACCTTCTATCTGTAAGAATTGCTTTGAAATTGGTGAAGATGTTGCTGCTGAGTTTCTAAAAGCATTTCCGAATGCATATGAAAAAGGGATTCTTATATCGCTTATGAAGCCGGGCAAATATCTTTGTGATCTCTGGGAGGCAAATCGGCAGGTACTGCTTCAGGCCGGTTTGAAGGAGGAAAACATCCATATCAGCGGAGTATGTACCTGTTGTAATGATGACCTTTTATTTTCTCATCGTAAAACCCAGGGCAAACGGGGAAGTCTGGCTGCCTTTTTGGCCATTTCAGAATAGTGATTACCGTAAAGCATAATAAATATAAAGGGTCTTTACTGAAAGTATGATCAGAACCACATATCAATAAATGTTTCTACTTATGTAGAAAACATCAAAGTCAGAAAGATACGGTGTATGTTATGAAGAAAAAAGCACACATTATTAAAGAGATCGAAGCCGGAAGTATTGCCGAGGAGCTTGAGCTTACTCCGGGAGATGAATTGGTTTCCATTAATGAAACAGAGATTAAGGATATTCTTGATTATCATTATTTAATCAAGGATGAGGAGCTCACTGTACTCATACGCAAGCCGGATGGTGAGGAATGGGAGCTTGACATCGAAAAGGATTATGACGAGGACCTGGGAATCACCTTTGAAGAGGGCTTAATGGATGAATATCGGTCCTGCAGAAATAAATGCATCTTTTGTTTTATTGACCAGATGCCGCCCGGAATGAGGGAAACCTTGTATTTTAAGGATGATGATGCCAGATTATCCTTCTTACAGGGTAATTATATTACTTTAACGAACATGAGTGATGAGGAAATTGACCGAATCCTTTTCTATAAATTGTCTCCGATTAATATCTCGGTTCATACAACAAATGAAGAGCTTCGCTGCCGTATGCTTCATAATCGTTTTGCAGGTACTGCGTTGGAGAAGATCAAGCGTCTCAAGGACGGTGGCATCACGATGAATGGTCAGATTGCTCTTTGCAAGGGTTGGAACGACGGTGAGGAGCTGGAGAAGACAATGCATGATCTAGCTGCTTTTTTACCAGAGATGCAGAGTTTATCTGTTGTTCCGGTCGGTTTGACAAAATTCCGGGAGGGTTTGGCCGAACTAGAGGTATTTTCGAAGGAAGATTCACTTCAGGTACTGGATACGATTCATCGCTGGCAGAATATCTTCTTAACTCACTATGGAACACGTTTTGTTTATGCTAGTGACGAATGGTATATTAAGGCAGAGCTACCAATCCCGGAGGCAGATTCCTATGAAGGCTACCCTCAGATTGAGAATGGTGTCGGATTGATTCGTTCCTTACAGGAGGAATTCAAAGAATACTTTGACGAGCTTAAGGGTGATGATCGCATCCGCACATTATCTCTTGCAACCGGAGTTCTGGCTGCACCATATATCAAGCAGCTTATTCAGAAGTTGAACGAGAAATTTCCAAAGATTAAAGTTGAAGTTAATACGATTATCAATCATTATTTTGGAACGGATATTACAGTTGCGGGACTGATTACCGGCGGAGATATCACCTCTCAACTAGTAGGGCAAGCGCTTGGTGAAGCGCTTCTGATACCGGATGTTATGCTGCGCAATGGCGAGACCGTTTTGCTGGATGATGTAACCGTAGCAGAGATGGAAAACACTTTACAAACCAAAATACGTATTGTACAATCAGATGGAAAGTCCTTCATTGATTCCATTATTTTATAAATCCGGAAAAAGTTCAGGACAGTCAACGGATCTTTTAGCATCTGTTGACAATAAGTAGTAATAAATTGAAAGGCATAGGTATAATATGAGTAGACCAATCGTAGCTATTGTCGGTAGGCCGAATGTAGGTAAATCAACCCTTTTTAATGCATTGGCGGGAGATCGTATCTCCATCGTTAAGGATTATCCGGGTGTAACAAGAGACCGCATTTATGCTGACGTTACATGGCTTAATACACAATTTACAATGATAGATACTGGCGGTATCGAACCGGACAGTAAGGATGAAATGCTTTCTTATATGAGACAGCAAGCCCAGATTGCCATCGATACGGCAGATGTTATCATCTTCCTCGTAGATGTCAGACAAGGTCTTGTTGATTCTGATTTTAAGGTTGCTGACATGCTTCGACGTTCCGGCAAGCCTGTCGTGCTGGTCGTGAATAAAGTAGACAGCTTTGAGAAATTAATGCCGGATGTATATGAATTCTATAATCTGGGCATCGGTGAGCCCTTCGCTGTATCTGCATCCGGCAAGCTTGGCTTTGGTGATATGCTGGATGAGGTTACAAAGCATTTTAAATCCGGCAATACAGAGGAGGCAGTCGACGAGCGCCCGAGAATCGCAATCGTTGGAAAACCGAACGTGGGTAAGTCCTCAATCGTCAACAAATTAGTCGGTGAAAACCGTGTTATCGTATCGAATATTGCAGGTACGACCCGTGATGCCATTGATACGCCCATCCGTCGTAACGGTAAAGAATTTGTGCTTATTGATACCGCTGGTCTTCGAAGAAAGAGTAAGATCAAAGAAGAACTGGAACGTTTCAGTATCATTCGTACCGTCACTGCTGTAGAACGTGCCGATGTCGTCGTGCTTGTCATCGATGCAGAAGAGGGTATCACCGAGCAGGATGCGAAGATTGCAGGTATCGCTCATGAACGTGGTAAGGGTGTTATCATCGCCGTGAACAAATGGGATCTGATCGAGAAGAATAACAAGACGGTCAAAGAGTATACCAATGATATCCGTGAAATCCTGTCTTATATGCCTTATGCGGAGATTTTATTTATTTCAGCTGAGACCGGTCAGAGACTTCACAAGCTTTTTGAATTGGTAGAGGTCGTAATTCAGAATCAGAATCAACGTATCGCTACCGGTGTTCTTAACGAGATTCTGATGGAGGCAGTATCGCTGCAACAGCCACCGTCCGATAAGGGTAAACGTCTAAAGCTGTATTATATTACCCAGGTATCGGTGAAACCGCCGACCTTTGTAATTTTTGTAAATGATAAGGAATTAATGCATTATTCCTATACCAGATATATTGAAAATAAGATACGGGAGGCCTTCGGTTTTTCCGGGACATCATTGAAGTTTATCATCAGGGAGCGAAAGGAGAACGAATAAGATGATTTTTAAAATCATTCTTTGTTTGATTTTTGGTTATGTCATGGGTTGCTTTTCAACTGCGTATTTTGTTGGAAGAATCAATCGAGTTGATATTCGTAAATACGGAAGTGGTAATATGGGAACTACCAACGCACTCAGAACTCTGGGAGCAAAGGCAGGTGCCATTACTCTAATCGGCGATGTTTTGAAGGCTGTTTTTGCCATTCTCCTGGTCAAATTCGTTTTCTTTCCAGGTGATGTGAAATTGGATTTATTATCAATCTATACCGGTTTAGGCGTTGTAATCGGTCATAATTATCCATTCTGGCTTAAATTCAAGGGTGGAAAAGGAATGGCTGCCACCGGCGGAGTCATGGCAAGCCTTGATCCGTTGATTATACCGATTGGTCTGCCTTTGTTTGTTTTAGCAATACTCATTACGAAATATGTATCTGTCGGTTCCCTGGTAATCGCTGTATTATTCCCGATCTGGATTGCGATCAGACATCCAGGAGACCTACATATGCTGGCGGTAGCTTTGGTTTTTATGGCGTTGGCTATTCTTAAGCATCGCACCAACATTAAACGCATCTTAAATGGCACCGAGAATAAGATCGGTCAGCGTGTGAAAATCGAAAAGTAAGTTAGAAAAGTCACTAGATTAGAATGAAAGATGCTGGAACAGCTTTCATATGAGAACTATAAGTTTACTTAGTAAAGGAGGAGCTTATGAGTAAGGTAAGTGTTTTAGGAGCAGGAACCTGGGGATGTGCGATTGCCATTTTACTGGCAAACAGCGGGCACGACGTGACCATTTGGACAAAAATCGAGGCAGAAGCTCGTATGCTGAATGATAACCGAAAGAGTATGAAGAACCTGCCTGGGGCAGAGATGCCGGATCAGGTAATGATCACTCTTGATCTGGAGGAAGCCTGCAGGGACAAAGATCTTCTGGTAATGGCTGTTGCTTCTCCCTTTATCCGTTCGACTTCTCATATTGCCAGCCCTCATATCAAAGAGGGTCAGATTATTGTTAACGTATCGAAGGGTATCGAAGACGGAAGTCTGGATACTTTATCTGAGGTAATCCGTGAAGAAATTCCTCAGGCTGACATTGCTGTTTTATCCGGTCCCAGTCATGCAGAAGAGGTAAGCCGAGGTATCCCTACCACGATTGTCGTAGGTGCACAGACCAAGGAAACTGCCAGATATATTCAGGATATATTCATGACGGATGTATTCCGTGTCTATACTAGCCCCGACATCATCGGTATCGAGCTCGGCGGGTCCTTAAAGAATGTCATCGCTCTTGCCGCCGGCGTTGTTGACGGTTTAGGTTATGGTGATAATACCAAAGCTGCTCTGATGACAAGAGGAATGGCTGAGATCAGCCGCCTTGGAATGAAGATGGGTGGAAGGATGGAGACCTTTGCAGGTCTGTCCGGTTTCGGAGATCTCTTCGTTACCTGTAACAGTAAGCATAGCCGAAACTGGAATGCAGGTTATCTGATGGGTCAGGGTAAAACCATGGAAGAGGCGATGAAGCAGGTTGGACAAGTTGTGGAAGGTATCAATTCTGCAAAAGCAGCACTCACCCTGGCAAGAAAATGCGATGTGGAGATGCCGATCGTTGAGCAGATCAATTTGGTGCTCTTTGAAAATAAAGCACCGAAAGATGCTCTTTATGATCTCCTTGGTAGAGATAAGAGAAAAGAATACAAATCCCTGGAGTGGGATTAAAATATTATACAGCTGCCGCCTATCATTTATGATCGGGGTTCGAGGAAGATTATAGTAATGAACTCACCGCCTTAGTCTGAGTTCATAATGCAATTATATTCCGAAGCCCTAATCTTTTTAAAGCGGCAGCTTTTTTCATTTTATAGCACGATTTTTAATACAATTATAAAATTATTCTTAAAATCGGGAGGCTGTTATGATTGATGATATTATTAAAGTTGTGAAGGAAGCCGGGCAGATTATGCTGGGAGCACAAAACATTCAGGGCGGAGTAGTTAACAAAGAAGGCAGAGCAAATTTTGTAACCAAATATGATGTTGAGGTTCAAAACTTTCTCTTTGAACGTCTTGGAAATTTATACCCGACGGCTACCTTTATCGGAGAAGAAGAGGAGGCAAGAAATGCTTCCGGAGAATATTGCTTTATTATTGATCCGATCGACGGAACTACGAATTTTATATTGGATTACAGTCACAGTGCTATTAGTGTCGGATTAATGTATCATGGACAGATGGTAGCTGGTATTGTGTATAATCCATACCTGGAGGAACTCTTTTATGCTGAACGGGGCACCGGAGCTTATCTGAACGGTAAACCGCTTATGATAACCAATCTTCCTTTGGCAGAAGGCCTGGTAGCCATCGGTACCTGTCCATATTATCGCGATAAAGCGGATGTAACCTTTGCTCTTTCCCGTAAGTTATATGACCAAGCCATGGATATCCGCAGAAGCGGTTCTGCTGCTTTAGATATCTGTTATGTGGCAGCCGGTCGTATCGTCCTGTATTTTGAACTTTTATTGTCCCCTTGGGATTATGCTGCCGCGTCTCTTATTCTTAACGAATCCGGTGGACATATCTCCACCATTGACGGCAATGAACTCGATTACCGGAAATCCTGTGGTGTTGTGGCATCTACGCCGGCTGCATATCAGGAATTCGTTAATCTGAAGTAATTGTTCTCTATTATGGGGGTGATAGCATTGCAAAAGGAATTGTCGGAGATGACCTTAGAAGAATTGTGGGAGCTGTTTCCCATTATACTAAAGGACTATAACCCGAAGTATCCATCGTGGTATGAGATCATAAAAGAAGACCTTTTAAAGTTATTTGATGATGACACAATTGTTCGAATCAGTCACATCGGAAGTACCGCAATTCCCGGAATTGTCTCAAAGCCGATCATTGATATTCTTATGGAATTATCAAAGCAAAGTGATAGACAGCAAATCACCGAGCAGTTTATGGCAATGGGATGGATTCTGATGAAATCAGCTGATGAGCCATACTTTCACCAATCCTATAACAAAGGTTATACGAAGTATGGTTTTGCTGATCAGGTATATCATCTTCATGTGCGATACAGCGGTGACTGGAGCGAACTTTATTTTAGAGATTATCTCATAGAACATCCGGAGATTGCCGCAAAATATACCAATTTAAAGCTGCAGCTAAAGGATAAATACGAACATAATCGAGACGCCTATACGGACGCCAAAGAAGAATTCGTTCTCACCTATTCCCAACTAGCCAAAGAGGAGTATGGTGATCGGTATAAACTGATGTATTAAGTATAAAGTGTTAGTATTCCCTGGTCTTAGCCTTGAAAATGTTTTATGAATTAATCGGCTGTCGCTCACTGACTTGTATTTACTATTCATAGAATGAAAACCCCCTGCATATGCTTAACTATAACCATAAGGAGGGTTGGCACATGTTAGGGCAGTATGATGTTTATAATGATATTCAGGCTAGGACAGGCGGTGAAATATACATAGGTGTGGTAGGGCCGGTTAGAA
>JAEZLZ010000066.1 GCA_023415055.1 Bacillota bacterium
CAATCACGGCACCGGAGGCGCGTACGAGCTCGGCTTCACGTCCGGGATCAGGAACGACGACGGAGACTTCATCGTCGGCATCGAGTACGTGGAGACGCCGTCGCGCACGGTCGCGCCCGACGGATCGTTGGTCGAGGACTTCCCAGACACCTACTCGATGAAGGCTGTTCTCAGACTGCACTGGTCGGGATCGGCGTGGAGCGTCGAGGCCGGCAAGGCCACAGAGTTCGACGGGAAGGAGTGACGAACCCGCGGCGATTGGCAGGTGCGCTCGCCGGTGGTCTCCTCGTCGCCGCTGTCAGCGCACCGCCAGCGGGTGAGGTGACCCTCCGGCGCACACACGAGGGCGGTTGTCCACATCCGGACGGACCACCCTGCCCGCCACATGTCCGAGTTGGGTACTTTTCGCCCATGCTCCCGGCGCGCACCGCCCTGGCGACAGCCCTCGTGGCCCTCACCCTCACCGCCTGCACAGATGCTGAGCCCCGGTCCGCGAACGCCTCCTCGCCTGACGCGGCCGTGACGACCACCCGAGCAGATCCCGCTTCCGCAGCACCGACGAGCACGCCGTCCCCGTCGCCTGCGCCATCTCCGGACGCAGGTCCAGATCAGGACATGACACCACCCCCGGAACGCCCCGACGCCCTCGACGGCCCCGCCACCGAGGACAACGCGAAGGCCGTCGCCCGGTACTTCCTCTCGCTGGTGCCGTACGTCTTCGCGACAGGCGACCTCTCGACATGGGACCAGCTCAGCGGGCCGGAGTGCAGCTTCTGCGACAGCATCGCCACGACGGCCAAGGAGATTCACGCCAAGGGCCACCACGGAACCGGGGGCGCGCTCGAGCTGAACTTCACCTGGGCCTTCGCGCACGAGGACGGGCGGTTCGTCGTCGGGATCGAGTACCTCGAGACGCCGTCCCGGACCGTCGCGTCCGATGGGTCCGTCGTCGAGGACTTCCCGGACACCTACAGCATGAAGGCCAATCTTGAGCTCCGTCGCTCGTCCTCGTCGTGGGTGGTCGACGGGGTGCAGGTGGACGAGTGGGCCGGGAAGCAGTGAGGGGTATCGGCCCTCGCGCCGCCCTCTGTGCAGCTGCCGCCGATGTCGCGCGAGGACGTGGCCGTGAAACCCAGCCCCGACCGCCGGCGTACAGCACGAGCACGGTTGTCCACATCCCGACGGACACCCGGCCCACCACATATCCGAATTGGTACTTTTTCGCCCATGTCCCGGACATCCGCGGTGTTGATGCTCGCCCTCGCGACCCTCGCCCTCACCGCCTGCACCGACGCGAGCCCCCCGCCAGACGGCACGAAGCCGACCGCCGTCGCCACGGCATCGCCGATGCCGTCCCCGACGCCGTCCCAGGCAGCGCCCGCTCCGTCCCCGACCCGCGCAGCCGACGAGCAGGACGTCACCGTTCCGCCCGAACGGCCTGCCGCTCTGGGCGGCCCGGGCACGGAGGAGAACGCCAAGGCGGTCGGCCGCTACTTTCTGTCGCTCTTCCCCTACGTCGTCGCGACCGGCGACCTGACTGCTTGGGACGCCCTGAGCGGTCAGTCGTGCACCTACTGCTCGAGCGTCCGTGAGTTCGTCACCGAGATCCACGACGCCGGGCACCACGGCGAGGGCGGCGCCTTCGAACTGGGCTTCACGTCGGGCTTCGACGTGGGCGGTGGGGACTTCGTGGTCGGGATCGAGTACATCGAGACGCCGTCGCAGACCGTTGCGGCCGACGGCACGGTTGTCGAGGACTTCCCCGAGAACCTCTCGTACAAGGCGAACTTCAGCCTGACCTGGACTGGCACGACGTGGGTCGTCAACGGCGTCCAGGTCGACGACTGGGGCAAGAACTCATGAATGCGGGTCGACGCGCGGCGTACGTCCTCGCCACAGCAGCGGCGATCGTTGCCGCAACGCCCACTCTTGCATCGGCCAAGTCGCAGATGGGCGAGGACAAGGTGGTCCTCGTCGACGCGTTCGAAGGCGAGCAGGAGATGAGAGCCTGGCACGCGAAGCCCGATCCGCTGAAGCAGTACGCCCGCGCGCCCCTGTGCAACGTGAACTCCGAGCACCTGTCGCCGGGAATCGACGGGCGATGCGGGCCGCCGGACGGGACCGTCCAGGTCCCCTACTGCGACGGCGAGACCCCCGTCCAGCCGCTGTGGGTCCGAACCCGACCCTCTCCGACGAGCGACGACTGGTCGCTGTGGCATATGCGGTCCGGATGGGCGTGCCCCGATGACCTCCTGCCGACGCTGACCGAGCGCGATCTTCGTCGCCTCACGATCGAGCCTCTGACAGCCCATCGACAACCGGCCGGCGCAGAGACGCTGGTCAACAAGGCCTCGATCGTCTACGCAGAACCCGAGCACCGCACCTTCCGGACCTCATTGCTCGACTACGGGATCGACGTCGACGTCTACCCGGTCGAGTACACGTGGGACTTCGGAGACGGCGAGACCCTCACGACCGTCGACCCCGGCTCTCCCTATCCGTCGTTCGACGTGACGCACACGTATGCGGCCGAGTTCA
>JAEZLZ010000072.1 GCA_023415055.1 Bacillota bacterium
ATAGGTTCGAGCCCTATAGGTCCCATTTGTGCCGGCGTGGCGGAACTGGCAGACGCACAGGACTTAAAATCCTGCGGGACTAATCTCCCGTACCGGTTCGATTCCGGTCGCCGGCATTATTCTATAATTTATATAGAATAATGCTGTTTTATTTATGACAATAGAAAGTTCCCCAATATTCTTTTCTATTGTATAAAGCAGTTAATATGGAATGTGTGCTTAGCTCAGCTGGATAGAGCGTCTGGCTACGGACCAGAAGGTCGGGAGTTCGAATCTTCTAGCACACGTAACAAAGTCTTGAAAAATAACATTTTCAAGGCTTTATTTTTATATTTAAAACAACAAAAATTAATCTAATTTTAAGACCGGATTCATTTACGTAGAATAAGGCTTATGATAGAATGTAGCAAAGGAGGCTTTTGTGACATGAGTAAAATAGAATTTTTAAATATATTAAGGCAAGCATTGGATGGTGAAGTATCAGCTGAGGTTATTGAACAGAATATTCAGTATTATGATACTTATATAGAATCCAAATCCATGGAAGAGGAAGCACAAACCATATCAGAGCTCGGGAATCCGAGATTGTTAGCAAAAACGATCATTGAGGCTGATAAAGCAGCCAAAGAAAAGAGCAGAGGTGGTTGGTCACAAGGCAACACCCAGGATTATCAGTCTAATGCCGAATATAGTGAGCAGGAGGAAGCGCCAAAGTTTGGCCGAACCTTTTCCTTTTCAAATCTCAAATGGTATCATAAAATAATTGTTGCGTTGGTTGCAATCATTCTTCTTGTACTGATTGTACTGATTGGCCGACTAATCATAGGTTTCTTGTTCGCATTTGGCTTACCGCTGATTCTGATCCTATTGATAATGACGCTATTTCGTAGACGTTAAGGATATTTATGATTCTGCAAATAGTAATACTTTAATGGATAGAAGGAGAGGATATATATGAGCAGAAGATTAAAAGTGAAACCGGGGAAAGCACAATCCATGTCTGGTTTTTTTGTCGGAATATTGTTTTGCTTTATCGGTTTATTTTTCGCTATTCCCACATTTAAGGGCTTTGGTATCATCTGGACCTTAGTTGCTGTTGTAATAACGATTATGAATGGTTTGAATGCTTTTACAGAACAGGGTATAGCATCTCATGAGATTACGATAGACGAGGAAAAACTTGAACAGACATCCTCAACCAAAAAGACTTCTGAAGAAAGACTGAATGAACTGCAAAGTCTATTTAATAAAGGTATGATAAGCTATGATGAGTATCAGGAGAAACGAAAGCAAATTCTTGAAGAGTTGTAAAGATTATCAAGTCAAAATAGGGAAATGATAAAGTGAAACGACCGCAAGGGGGAGCCATGCGGTCGTTTCGATGAGGGGAGTATAAATAATTAATAAGGGGTTATATAATGCGCTAGGGTTGACCCTAGCACGTTATTATTATAACTCAGATATCGTTAATATGCAATATTTATATTTTTAAATCACAATTGAGTGGTAAAAGTTCATGATATATAGTATTAAATGATACTAAAAATATGAGATTATGTAAAACAATGCACAGAAAATTTTGAATTGTATCTAATTACTTAGACAATATATTCCCATGTTCTTGCCGAAAAATACGAGAAAAATGGTATATAAAGTGTTGTAATCTGCTAAATAATTACAGTGACTAATGAATATTTAAAATAAAATAGCAGATAATAAAACGTGTAATACCAATATATATCTCACTATAGGAGGCAACTTATGAATACAAGTAACAACAATTCAAAGAACAATAATAGCACTTATCAGACATCAAACGTTAGAAACACAACAGGAACAAGTAATAACAACTCCAGCAGAAATGCTAACACAAGTAGCAATACTTCCAATTCCAGCAGAGATGCGAACACCAGTAATTATACCACAGGTTCAAGCCGTAATGCTACATCTGGAAGCAGATGTGAAAACTCTTCCAGAAATTCATCCAGAGATGATGCTGGCTCTTCCAGAAATTCATCCAGAGATGATGTAGGCTCTTCTAGAAATTCATCGAGAAATAATACCAGCAACTCGAACAGAAATAACTTCTTAGACGATACAGATAATAATTACTAGGAAGCAATAAAACAATTATAGTGACAAAAATCCCTTTAAGATTTAATCTTAAAGGGATTTTTTATGCGCATAATGCAACTTCTTTGAATAATATAATAGTATGATTATCGTTATGATCAGGTTAATTACAACAGGCTTTGTTTACGTTATTCTGATAGCATCTGAATAAGGATAATACTACTATACTGACGAAGATAATCGATAGAAAAGAGGTGCAAACTGATATGTCTTTTGAAACAATTCGTACAAATGAGATATTAAACTATATAGGGAAACCAAATGTGTTAATTATAGATTTACGAGATCGCTATGAATATGATAGTGGGCATATTCCTGGTGCCATTAATATTCCTTATGAGGAACTTGATAATCAAAGTAATCGGTTCCATAAGGGGCAGCTTCTCATATTCTATTGTGATCGAGGTAATATCAGCTTATTAGCAGTAAGAGATTTAATGAAGTATGGTTATAATATGAAAAGCTTATACGGTGGGATAAGAGCTTATCATGGCACGCTGGATAGGAGTAGATGAAAAGTTCATTGACTATAATTGAAAAGAGCCTTACAATAACAGATACAGATACAGATACAGATACAGATACAGATACAGATACAGATACAGATACAGATACAGATACAGATACAGATACGACTATAAGCTTAAAATGACTATCATGGCCGAATATGGTTATGATAGACTTAAGATAAAGTATATTAACGGAGGTACTTATGAAACAATATGAATATATTTCACCCTGCCATTTTGGCCTCGAGGCTATACTGAAGCGCGAATTGACAGATCTAGGTTGTGAAATTACCAAGGTAGAGGATGGAAAGGTTGCTTATACAGGTGATGAGAATACCTGTGCAAGAGCCAATGTTTTTTTGCGAACAACAGAGAGAGTATTATTGAAGGTTGGTTCATTTAGAGCAGAGACCTTTGAGGAATTGTTTGAAAATACAAAATCGATTCCGTGGGAGGAGTATCTGCCTAAGGATGCGAAGTTCTGGGTTGCGAAGGCCAATTCAGTAAGCAGTAAACTGTTTAGCCCTTCCGATATTCAAGCAATAATGAAAAAAGCAATTGTTGAACGAATGAAGGTCAAATATAAGCAGGACTGGTTTGAAGAAACGGGTGCTTCTTATCCACTGAGAGTAACGATCCTAAAGGACGAAGTGACGGTATGTATTGATACCTCAGGAGAATCACTTCATAAAAGAGGGTATCGTAAATTGACAAGTAAAGCCCCGATTACAGAGACCTTAGCTGCAGCATTGATTATGCTCACACCTTGGAATAAGGATAGAATTCTGGTGGATCCCTTCTGTGGTAGCGGAACGATACCGATTGAAGCAGCAATGATCGGAGGAAGAATCGCTCCTGGACTGAAGCGTAGCTTTCTTGCAGAAACCTGGTCGAATTTAATACCATCTACCAGTTGGGCAGCGGCGAAGCAGGAAGCGGAGTCAATGATTCTTGCAGATGTACAGATGAATATTCAGGGCTTTGATTTAGATGGTGAAATTATTAAAGCAGCAAGGCAGAATGCAAGATGGGCAGGAGTAGATCATTTGATTCATTTTCAACAGAAGCCTTTGAGCGAATTGAGTAATAGTAAAAAGTATGGATTCATCATAACAAACCCTCCTTACGGCGAGCGCCTGGAAGAAAAGAAGGAGCTACCGGAACTTTATAAGGAGATGGGAAGGGTATTTGGTGCATTGGATTCCTGGTCATATTATATTATTACAGCTTACGAGGATGCTCAGAAGTACATCGGAAAACAAGCTGAGAAAAATAGAAAGATCTATAACGGAATGATGAAGACTTATTTTTATCAGTACATGGGCCCTAAACCTCCGAAGCAAATAAAAGAATCTTAAGACAGCAAAATTTATACAATAGAAAGCACGCTTTGCGAACTTTTTATTAGCATGTACAAAAAAAGATGTTACAAGCTGAAGAGGAATCACTGCTTTGTAACATCTTTTTTTATTATGATATGTAAAGTGCAATATTAAATACGTTTTGTAATCCATTGCTGTATATCAGAATAGATCTCTTCGTTGTTTAATTCATTTAATAATTCGTGACGGCATTCCGGATAAAGCTTGGAGCTGACATTGGAAAATCCGGCTTTTTTCAGGGTAGACAGAAATTTCTGTATCTCCTTGCCATAACCTCCAACAGGATCCTTCTCTCCGCTGATAATATAGAGAGGAAGTTCGGGCTTTGTTAAGCGGATATGATTCTTCTTCGTAGCCAACTGTATCAGTTTCAACATGTCATGATAAAACGAGGCGGTACATGTAAAGCCGCAATAAGGATCATGGATATAAGCACCAACAACCGGATTACTTCTGGATAACCAATCAAAAGCGGTACGGGAAGACAGTGCAGTATATTTTTTGCCTCCAAACATAAGATCACTTAAAAACGGAGAGATATGTTTTGGTCCCTTAAACTTTAATATCAGGGCCGAAAGGAATAAGCCTGAGGTAATCAGGAGTTTGGGAGGAAAGGCGGTGCCGCACAGAATAACACCGTTATACCTGTCATATTGTTGTATTACATTCCTTGCAATCAAAGACCCCATGCTATGTCCAAATAAGAAAAACTTATTGCTGCGGTTATTCTGCTCAATATATTCACTTACAGCAACTGCATCACCTACCACAAGCTGATATCCCTTCTCCGGGGCAAAAAAACCAAGTTCACTTAATTTTCTTTCTTTACCATGGCCTCGATGATCATAGGTAAATACATCATAACCGTTATTCACAAGGTATTCGGCGAAGGTCTGATAGCGTTTTTGATGTTCTGCCATTCCATGTAGTATGAGAATACTGGCTTTTGGCCGCTTTGGGCAGCTATATTGGGTAACCTTTATAGTATAGCCGTCCTTTTGCTTAAGAGTTATGTAGCTCACATCGTTCATTTCCTATAATCTCCTTCTCTTATGTAAGAAAGATAATGATATTTATTCTTTTCCATTATATCTATAAAATTGTTAAAATGCAACAATTATGAAAGGCAAATCACCCCATAAATCTACAAAATCAGTTAAAAAGATAAAAAATTATTGTGAATATAGATGTGATATTATATAATCTATTTATTATATATGTTAAGTGTAAAGAACTTCTCTCATTTACGTTGGATGCAATGCTTCGAGGTGTAAAGAAAGACAACTTTCGTTTCATTTAGTTCAGAAGTAATGTAGCAATACAAATTGTGTGGATTTTATAAATTTTAACTCACATAGGAGAAACCGCGGAATCAGCAAAGCATGAAATAAAAACGGATTGCGGATTATGGGGTTTAAGGTGGAGGTTATTTATGGATAAATGGCTGCTTAAGAAAGCGGCAATTCAAAGTGTAGCGTTAATGATAGCGGTGATCACTTCTTCGTATGCTTTACAGCAGTATCAGACGGTGGAGATATCCGCAAGTAATATCGTTGAAGCAGAGAAGCCGGAGGAGAATGGGACAACTCCGGTGATAGAGATAAAAGATCAGGGTGACGATTTATCAAAGGAGGCTTCTGTTTTTTCCGGTGGGCCGGTTCGGATGGCTTCCACCCTAGAGGAACTAGAGCAGCAGGTTGATAAGAGCATAAGAGATCAATTAGGTGAGAACTACCTGGTGATAAAGAAACCACAAGCGGATAACCTATCGATTTCTTTGGAAGATTTATATATCAGTAAAAGTATTAAGGTAGAGCTGACCGGATCCTTTACTGACGTAGAAGACAGTTCTATGGTGATGCGCGTCCGAGGCAGAGATTATTTTCTGAATGATCCGATTTTTACCGAGGTTGTGACTCAGGAAACGGATGAAGAGGACGAATCTGTAAAGGAAATAGTTACGAGAGACTACGGCAGAGATCTCAGCCATGGAATAACCTTTTCTACCGCACGGGATGAGAAAACCGGACTAAGTAATTGTGAAATTTTGATTGATCTGGATAGGGTGTATGCCTATCTTATACTTGAGGATGCTAATTACTATTTTATTAATTTAAAGAAGCCCTCTGAGGTATATGACAAGATTTTAGTCATCGATCCGGGTCATGGCGGCAAGGATGCCGGAGCACTTTCCAGAGATGAGAAGTATTATGAGAAGAATATTAATCTAGGTATTGTATTAGCCTTAAAGGAGTTGCTTGATACGCAAAATATAAAGGTATACTATACGCGTACCGCAGATGATAAGGTGTTTTTAAGACCGCGGGTAACACTGGCAAATACAGTTGATTGCGATTATTTTATCAGTATTCATTGCAATTCAAACGCCATCGCAAGTCCGAATGGAACAGAGGTACTGTTCTATGATACTAAGTTTAAGGATGTGGCATCGAAGGATTTGGCGGAGCTTTTCTCAGATGAATTAGGAAAGACGGTTGATTTGAAAAAAAGAGGCACAGTCCTTAAGCATATGGATGATATTTTTATCATGGATAAAGCAGAGGTTCCGATGATACTCATTGAGATAGGGTACCTATCCAACCCCGGAGATCTTGAATTCTTAACCAGGACAGAGAATCAAAAATCGGTGGCGCAGGGTATCTATAATGGAATTATGAGGGCCTTTGAAGAACTGCCGGTATCCAGAGAGCATTAATTAATGGTTAGTGCAGGCTAGTACAGGTACACCACGGAGGTAGGGATGACAAAGATTATTTTTGCTACGGCGAATGAAGGGAAAATGAAGGAAATAAGGGAAATATTAAAGGATTTGGACATTGAGCTTCTATCCTTAAAAGATATCGGACTTAATCCCGATATTGAAGAGAATGGTAAAACTTTTGAAGAGAATGCGATTATAAAAGCAAAAGCCGTAATGGAGTTAACGAATGAGATCGTTTTGGCGGATGATTCCGGACTGGAAGTAGATTATATGGATAAAGCACCGGGAGTATATTCGGCTAGGTTTATGGGTGAGAATACCTCATATGATATAAAGAATCAATATATTATTGACAAACTTGCTGAGGCGAATGAGGAAGAGAGAAGTGCTAGATTCGTATGTATAATTGCCTGCGTATTTCCGAAGGGTGAGGTACTTACAAAGAGAGCGACGATCGAGGGCCTTATCGCAAAGGAAATTATGGGTTCCAATGGCTTTGGCTATGACCCCATCTTCTATGTTCCTGAATACCGCTGTACAACGGCACAGCTGCCTTCTGAGGTGAAGAATGAAATCAGTCACAGGGGAAAAGCACTGCGTGCGATGAAAGATGAAATAAAACGCTATTTACAATAATCTTTACGAGATAGATTGAGGTTGGAAGTGGAGAAAAAAGATGAAGGTTCTGATCGTAAGTGACACTCATGGCAGAAACCACTATCTGATTGATACGATTGAACGAGTGAGTCCCATTGATTTATTAATTCACCTGGGCGATTTTGAGAGTGGTGAGGAATATATCAGATCAATGATTCATTGCCCTTCGGAATTTGTATCAGGCAATAATGATTTCTTTAATGGTTTACCTAAGGATAAACTGATTCATATCGGGAAGTACAGCGTATTATTGACACATGGTCATCGCTACGGTGTGAACTTCAGTACTGGAGCAATTATTGAGGCGGCGGAAAAGTATCATGCGGATATCGTAATGTTCGGACATACCCACATTCCATTAATTGATCTGACGGGCAACGTCTGGACTATCAATCCGGGCAGCCTTTCTTTACCGAGACAAAATGGGAGGATTCCCACATTTATTATAATGGATATCGATTCGCAGGGAGAAGCTCATTTTACATTGAATTATTATAAGGAAAAAGATTAAGCTGTTGATTTTTCCCTTATTTTATGCTTTGTTGCAGTAATTTTAAAAAAAGAAAAAAGTTATAAAAATGTGTTGACAATAATGGAATGCTATTATATAATAAATCTTGCGTCACGGCTGGAACGAGTGAAAAACCTTGAAAATGCACAACATATGATATGCATGGAACTTATGCAGTCACATGAGTGAAAAGTTAAGAACCGGAAAGCAATTCATGGATTAATTTAATTCGGGGTGTGGCTCAGCTTGGTGGAGCGCTTGGTTTGGGACCAAGAGGTCGCAGGTTCGAATCCTGTCACCCCGACTTGGAAGCAATTCAGGAAGCCTAATCGCTAACTAATTACAGCTGGTTGCATAATATGGGCAGTCGCGATATACAATAACATAATAGTAATCTTATGCGGGTGTAGTTCAATGGTAGAACACTAGCCTTCCAAGCTAGATACGTGGGTTCGATTCCCATCACCCGCTTGATATTTGGAATTATGAATAACATAAGACCGTATCACACCATAATGTGCTAGTAGCTCAGTTGGATAGAGCAACGGCCTTCTAAGCCGTGTGTCGGGGGTTCGAATCCCTTCTGGCACATTTTTCATCTATTGATTTAGTTGAAAAGGTATGGTGGGTATAGCGCAGTTGGTTAGCGCGCCAGATTGTGGCTCTGGAGGCCAAGGGTTCGAATCCCTTTACCCACCCTATATTGAATTTACTGAAAAGTCTGAAAAGACTTTTCGTTTTTTCAATAAAGGTGTTTTTTTATGTATATCTTATAGTGGGCTATCGCCAAGCGGTAAGGCACAGGACTTTGACTCCTGCATTACGGTGGTTCAAATCCACCTAGCCCAGTTTTTGATCAAGACCAAGATTGTTTTAGAGAGTAGAAACAAAAACTGGGCTTGACCAGCTTTTGATCAAGACCAAGATTGTTTTAGAGAGTAGAAACAAAAACTGGGCTTGACCAGCTTTTTGGGATATTAGCTCAGTCGGTAGAGCACATGACTTTTAATCATGGTGTCCCGGGTTCGAACCCCGGATGTCTCATTTTACTATGGAATTGTTCGTGAATTCCATAAGTAAAAATTATGCGGATGTGGCGGAACTGGCAGACGCGCTAGACTTAGGATCTAGTGGGAGACCGTGCAGGTTCAATTCCTGTCATCCGCATTAAAGAAAAACCGGAGAATTCACGCAATGTGATTCTCCGGTTTTTCTCTTGTATTATTTAATTACCGTAATAGTCAAGTCTGATCTCTTATTGTGACTTAGATAAAGCATAAAGTCTTCAACAGATATACCAGGAAAAATATCGTGATGATGCTGATGATTGAGGTAAATACTACAATTTGTCCCGCTAGTTCCCCATCTGCCTCCATCTCTACAGCCATAGTAAAGGATGAGACTGCGGTTGGCGACGCGGCAAGCCCGATTAAAGCAACTAACTCATCATTGCGGAACCCGAGTCCTATCGCTACAGCGAGGACAGCAACAGGGAAGAGAACAAGTTTTCCGAGGAGGGCACCGATCAGATATTTTAGGTTTACTGTGATTCTATCAAAACGGAAGGTTCCCCCAAGTACAACAAAAGCGAGAGGTGTCGCAACCTTCGAAAGGGAAGATATTGGTGTTATTATGAGATCGGGAAGCTGAATATGTAAGAGCAATAATAGAAAGGCGATAAAGGATGCAATAATTAACGGGTTTTTTAATATATTCAGAACTATATTTTTATAATTAACCTTACTTCCACGGTAATATTCCAGAACGATTACTGCGAGAACATTGAATAGCGGAACAACAAAGGCAGCCAGCAGTGATACGGCTCCAATCCGATTCTCCCCGTAAATAGAAGCTGCGATCGGAATACCGAAGAGTACAAGGTTACTACGAAAGATACCTTGAATCATAACACTGCATTTTTTCTTATCCTTAATGATTCGGGGGAATAGAAAATGCATAAATACAACTGACAGTACAACACTAATAACAGATATGAGCACAAGCGCTCCATTCTTCCTATTGAAAGCCTCCTCCAGCTTCAATGAATAGATATTCAAGAATAACAGCAGCGGAAGAAATACACGGAAGACGAGCTTGTTCATTACATTTAGCGAATGAGCATCTGTTATCTTTCTTCTCTGCAATGTGTATCCAACTGCCATCTGCAGCATTAGTGGAGATACTACACTAAAAGCTAAAACTATATTATTCAAGTGATTCAGTCCTTTTAATTTATTGCCCGCAATTTGTACAAGCACACATTTGCCTAGCTTCTATTATTCTAGCATAAGAGTAGTGCAAAATCTAGTCTGACAACAAAAGAAATCAAGAGGCATTGCCAAGGAATTTAGATCCGTATCTAAAACTAAAGTGATAATCTTGATACAATATTAACATTAAAATAATTTTCTTAATACCATCTTTACTTAAGCTGTGATAAAATAATAACGTTACGAATAAATACCTTTATAAGAAATTGAGTAATAACAATAACATGACAAAAGAATTGAGGTTTCAGATATGAGCTTTATTAAAAAAATGAACCCGGGACGTTATATTGCACTTGGCTTTGCAATGGTAATATTACTAGGAGCGTTCATTTTATTTCTTCCCTTTTCCCATAGAGAAGGAGTTGATGTCGCATTTATTGATGCATTATTTACATCAACCAGTGCAGTATGTGTTACCGGCCTTAATGTAGTTGATACTTATGATACATACAATGTGTTTGGGCAAATTATTATAGCAGTATTGATCCAAATTGGTGGTCTGGGTGTTACTTCGGTAGGTGTTGGATTTATGCTTCTCGCAAGAAGAAAGGTTGACTTCAAAGATCGAATTCTTGTTAAGGAAGCATTAAATTTGAATTCTATGAAGGGCGTCGTTAAGCTGGTAAGATCCATTTTACTGATGACACTGTGCTTTGAGACGGTAGGTGCAACATTAAGCTTTATTGTTTTTTCGCAGGACTTACCTTTGCCGAGAGCTTTTGGAGCCAGCCTGTTCCATGCTGTATCCTCCTTTAATAATGCCGGATTTGATGTCCTCGGTGGCTTTAAGGGGCTTGTGGATTATAAAGCTAATATATTATTAAATTTGACTACCTGCGGGTTAATCATATTTGGTGGTTTAGGTTTTGTAGTTATTAAAGAAATCATATATAAGCATTCCTTTAAGAAGTACAGCCTCCATTCTAAAATTGTTATTAGTATGACCTTATTTTTGCTGATTATTGGTACAGTTCTCTTGAAGCTGACGGAGGATATCAGTTGGCTGGGTGCTTTCTTCTTTAGCACCTCAGCGAGAACAGCGGGTTTCTCCACTTATCCGGTAGGAAACTTTACCAACGCCGGCTTGTTTATACTGATTATTCTGATGTTTATTGGTGCATCCCCCGGTTCTACCGGTGGTGGTATCAAGACAACGACAGCATTTACTTTATTTCGGACCGCATTTGGCTTGTCAACAAATAAACCCTGCGGTGCATATAAGAGAAAGCTTCCTGCAGAAATTGTGATGAAGGCCTTTTTACTGGCTTTTCTGGCAATGGTTTTAGTGTGCTTTTCAACTCTGCTATTATGTATCTTTGAACCGGAGTATACTTTTATGCAGTTGCTCTTTGAAGTAGTCTCAGGTTTTGGTACGGTTGGTTTATCGACAGGAATAACGCCTGACTTGAATCCGATCAGTGAGTTTATTATCATTATTACGATGTATATCGGCAGAGTAGGTCCATTAACGATTGCGTCTCTCTGGTCTGTAAAACCGATGACCAGTATCAGCTATTCGGAAGAAGCAATTACGATTGGATAAATTGGTGGGAGATTGCCCAAGGAGGAAATTATGTTACATCATAGATCAATTATTGAATTTGGAATTATCGGGTTGGGTCGTTTTGGGTATGCTCTTACCAAGACACTTGCTGCGGCAGGAAAAGAAATCCTCGCTATTGATACGATCGAAAGCAGGGTGAAACAGGTACGTAGTTTTACTGAAAGTGCTTTTGTTGTTGGTACCCTGGATAAGGAGACACTGGAGGATGCGGGAATACAGAACTGTGAGACGGTTATCGTTTGTATCGGTGACAGTATAGATGTTAGCGTATTGACTACACTAAATGTAATCAGTATGGGAGTTCCCAGAGTTATAGCCAGAGCGATGAGCTATGAGCAGGGTTTGATATTGGAGAAAATCGGAGCGGAGGTTATCTATCCCGAGAATGATATGGCAGTTCGCCTTGCGAATAAGCTGATCAATTCCAGTATCATGGAGACAATTGAACTGAGAGGAGATATTGCAATCACTGAGCTAAGATTAACTGCCAATGTATCAAATCAGACAGTTCAACAGTTGAATATTCGACAGAAATACAATTTAAATATCATAGCGCTGGAGCATAATGGAGAGACAACGACTGAAATCGCCCCAGAATGTGTATTATACCAGGGAGATAATATCGTTGTAATAGGCCAAAGGGATAATATTAAGAAACTAGAAAACTATTTATCAAAGTAATTAATCCGACAAAACAAGTTATTCCTTTTTGTTAGATGATAGCTACAGGTCATGCGGATAATTCGTATGACCTTTTTCATATCGATAGGAGGATCAATACACTGTATTTTCCAGTACTTTCATAAAACACATGGTAATACCACATCTTTTGTGATATACTAAAGGCGTAGTGAGTTTACTGCAAGCTTGCTTGCAAGTAAACGATCGGAGCCGACGACCATGAACTGCTTTTGTTCATGGTATACTAAAGGCGTAGTGATTAGTGCGAGAATTGCATTCGCACTGCAAGCTTGCTTGCAAGTAAACGATCGGAGCCGACTACCATGAACTTACTAAAAGAAAGCCGATAATACGGAGGAGTACAAAAAATGCCAGAAGCGGAAACAGCCAATATTTTAGGACAAATTATAATTCTAATTATACTAACAGCAATCAATGCCTTTTTCTCATGCGCAGAAATGGCAATGGTTTCATCAAATAAAAGCAAAATCAGAAGATTTGCTGAGGAAGGGAAGAAGAGCGCGAGACTGGTTCAGCAGTTCAATGAGGAACCGACGAAGTTTTTGTCAACCATTCAGGTAGCAATTACGCTTGCCGGATTTTTCTCCAGTGCATCTGCTGCACAGGGGCTTTCCCATCCACTTAGTACCTGGCTTAGCAGCAGGAATATTCCATATGGTGATCAGATATCCTTAATTGCGGTTACACTGATATTATCCTACTTTACTCTTGTATTCGGCGAGCTTGTTCCGAAGAAGGTGGCTTTGCAGAAGCCGGAAGCTATTAGTATGTTTTGTGTTAAACCGATCAAGACTGTTTCCAAGGCAGCATCTCCCTTCATTAAGCTGCTGACCTTTTCTACAAATCTTGTCACCATGCCTTTTGGAATTAAAGAGGGCAACACAGAGGAGATACTATCAAGGGAGGAATTGATCTCCTTGGTGAACGAAGGTCAGGCACATGGAGTATTGAATAAGAAAGAGAAGGAAATGATCAATTCCATAATGGAATTCGATGAGAAAACAGCGAAAGAGATCATGACTCCAAGAATTAATGTTTTCGCTATCGATATTTCTGCTCCGAAGGAGGAGTATCTTGAGGAACTGATGAATACCAAGTATACCCGTATCCCGGTATATGAGGAGGACATTGACAATATCATCGGTATGCTATATATCAAGGATTTTTTAAAGGAAGCAGTAAAACGAGGTTATAAAAATATTGATGTTAAAACCATTATGAAAAAGCCCTATCTTGTTCCTGAGAGCAAGATAATCAAAGATCTATTTCGAGAGCTTCAGATATCGAAGAAGCAGATTGCTGTGTTGATTGATGAGTATGGCGGCTTTGCAGGTATTGTAACGATGGAAGATCTGGTAGAAGAGGTCATGGGTGATATTGAGGATGAATATGACCCGATTTACTATAAAATCAAGAAGGTGGATGATTCTACCTATTTGATTGATGGTTTGGCAACCCTAGATGAAATAAATTTAAAATTAGATTTACAGTTATATTCAGAGAACTATGATACCTTATCGGGTTATTTGATCGACCATATGGGATCGATTCCCCAGGAAAATGATGATAGAACGATAGAGATTGATAATCTTGTATTTAAACTGGAGAGTGTGAAAAACAAGAGAATTGACAAGATAAAGCTCTATATAGGTAAGGAAGAAGAATAGAAGAAGATAGCCAGGTAAGGAGGACCATTGTATGAATCATAAACCTACGATTGAGTTTGGAATTATCGGATTGGGACGGTTTGGATTTTCTCTAGCTACAACCTTAGCAGAGGCAAAGAGAGAAGTGCTGGTACTTGATAGCAGCGAAAATAAAATTAAGCAGATACGGCACCTGACTGACAATGCACTGGTGGTCAATGATCTGACCAAGGAAGCACTGATGCAGGCTGGGGTGCAAAACTGTGAAACAGTTATCATCTGTATCGGAGAAAAGGTGGATGTCAGTATCCTTACTACCCTGAATGTAATCAGTATGGGTGTACCCAGAGTGATTGCGAAGGCGATCAGTCTTGAACAGGGTAAGATACTGGAGAAGATCGGCGCAGAAGTTATCTATCCGGAACATGATATGGCAATTCGTCTGGCAAATCGTCTTATGAATTCAAGAGTAATGGACTATATCATCTTGAATGATGATATCACGATCACGGAACTCAAGCTGACTTCTAAGATTTCCGGTCAATCCGTTCTTCAGGCAAGTATTCGTAAAAAGTTCAAGCTGAATATCATTGCATTGGAGCAGGACAAAAAGACAATTACCGATATCACACCGGAGCTTGTTCTTTATGAGAATGATATCGCTGTAGTAGTAGGCAAGAAGGAACATATAAAGAAGTTCGAACAGTATCTGACTTCTTCCAGATAAAATCTAAAAGCCACGTAAGCATCTTGGGAGGGATTCTTACGTGGCTTTTAGCGTGTGGGACTATCCAATGTTGTTGGACTGGATAATTATTAAAAATTTAGATATAAGCGCTATTTAGGGTCTTCCGATTTACCGGAGCTGGAACTGGTGGAGATACGCTTTCCTGCTTTTGCTTTACTTGTTCGGAAGGCTTCTCCTGCTGCACCTTTTTTTCTTCCGGCTTAATATTTTTGATATGTGAGGTTCTGTATCAAAGACGATGGGAGCGGAAGGGTTACTCTTAGCTTCCAGAGCGGCAGAGTCAAGTTCTCTCATAATAATAACCAAGCCTTTCTCACAACCTGAATACTTATTACTAGATCAGAAGGTGCGGTAAATAATATTAAATCTTTGGTTCATCTGTTTGTTGTAGCAGTTAAGAAGGCTTTATGTAAACCCGCTATTGATCCTAGCTAATTTTTACCATGTTAGAAGCCGTTTATTGCACGAATACATGAATAGTGAATAAACTGTATTGAGATTAGGATTACAGCAATTCTCTATGTTTACAAGGAGGTTACTATGTTAAACAACGATGCGAGGGAGGCAAGAAACCAAGCGGGAATTCCCTACAATGATATCATCTGGTATGATGTTGTGGGTCAACCTTTCGGAACTGCCTCTTATTTTAATGCAATTATTTTTGGCGATGCCAATAATATTGTTGATACAAAGGGAGCCATGGCTGTAGCAGGTAATTTTGTTAGCCCAAGAGGTCTCAGCCTGGGATATGGTAATGATGGACACTTAACTGGCACAGGTTATAATCCGGAGCTCGTCCGCTTTCTAGTCGGTGGAGACGTGGCAATGCAGGGACCCTTGGTAGTAATTGGTCATGTTGTCGCAGGAGGAAGATTCCGTGCAGCGAACGGCAGCACCTACATGATCGGTAAGGATGGCACCAGTGATCAGGTCCAAGAGCTTACTGATTTATATCAAGCTAACAACGGAAGCAGATATTGGCGCGTCAGTGATCATGATACGCATTATGTAATATCAAGTTATGATGTTCCGCGCTATATCCCTGCCAGCAGAGTCGATGCGAATGTACGGGATTTCTTTGAAGAGGCAAGAGACAGCATCATGGATTTTCAAGATTGTATTTTAGGTCTTGTTCCGAATGGAACAGTACAGCAGCATTACAGTCAGTTGATACTAAGGGGAAATGATCCCACACAGAATGTATTTGTGATTGATGCTCGTCCGAATGGAATACTGAACAAAGAGATCCGATTTGAAATACCGGAGAGTAGCAGGGCAATTGTAATACTTCGTACCGGCAGGGATGCACATCTTCAGTTCGGTTTATGGGGAAGTGAGAACCTGGCAGATCGAACACTGTATGTTTTTGAGGATGCGAATAATATCTATATGGAGGTTCCTGCAGCAATCTGGGGAAGCATACTTGCACCTCAGGCAATGTTTCATGCTCATCAGACCGGTGGTACTGTCAGCGGAAATGCTGCCTTAGGTGGATTTGCAGTAAGCCCGGCCAGCGGTTTTGAATTTCATCTTTATCCCTTTATTGGAGGAGTAGAATGCGGAGAAGTTACACCAATTCCTCCAATGCCGCTGCCTACACCACGGCCCACACCGGCACCAGTACCACAGCCGGCACCGCAACCAACACCACCTCCTGCGACGCAGCCGACACCACCACCTGCACCGCAGCCGACACCGCCTCCTGCACTACAGCCGACACCATCTCCTGCGCCGCAGCCAACACCGCCTCCTGCACCGCAGCCGGCACCGCCTCCGATGCCGAGGCCTACACCAAGACCTACGCCACAACCCGCACCACTGCCGACGCCAAGACCTATACCACAACCTACTCCGGCACCAGCTCCACAACCAGCTCCGCAACCAGCTCCACGGCCAACTCCACGTCCGGCACCACAACCACAGCCGGTTCCAACCCCGCCACCCTGCCCTCCTTGCGAAGAAGCACCACCTTGCCCGCCCTGTGAGGAATGTAAGCCATGTCCTCCGCAGGAAACGACAATTATCATCGAACCAGTCCCGATCCCTGTTCCGATCCCTTATGAGGAGGACAAATGTGATTCAGGATGTAAGATTGAAGCAGGAGTAATCTATGGATGTATCTGGGGATGTAGTTGTTGCCATGATCACAGCTGGGAGATTAAGCTTTATAAGTCCTGTAAGGAAAGAAAGCAGCTGATCAACTGTATAACGATTTATAGCTGTGGATGTTTTGAATTCCGGGTACCTTACGATGATTTTTATTTGTTGGAAATCTGTCCGATCGGTATGAATGCCAATGCAATCACCTGTAAACCTATGCTTACCTTAAAGAATGTCGGTGTTATGAGCTTGATGTTTATCTAGTGCATCTTACAAACCGAATAGGAAATGAGTGCATCGGGAATACTCCGTGTTGAATTTGCTCTGGGAAATCATTATAATAAGAACTAAAATACAACAGGAAAGGAAGTATTCCTATGGCAAAGGTTTATTTGTTTTTGGCGAATGGGTTTGAGGAAATTGAGGGATTAACCGTTGTTGACTTACTTCGCAGAGCAGGTGTTGAGATAATTATGGTATCTGTCACCGGAGAACTTCAGGTAACCGGCTCGCATAAGATTACAATATTGGCGGATGCATTATTCGAGGAGATAAGCTATTCGGATGCAGATATGCTGGTATTACCTGGTGGAATGCCTGGAACCAAGAATCTCTTGGAGCATAAAGGACTAGACCAGCTTCTTAGAGAATATGCATTAACAAATGGAAAACTGGCTGCGATCTGTGCTGCACCTAAAGTTCTCGGTACCAAAGGCTTGTTAAAGGGTAGAAAGGCAACCTGTTACCCGGGTAATGAGGATGCCCTCCTTGGTGCTCATGTCATGAATGCGGCTGTCGTCACGGATGGTAATATTATTACCTCCAAGGGTATGGGAACATCGATTGATTTTTCTATGGCTCTGATCAAGGTCTTAAGGAATGACGAAGAGGCAGAACGTATCGCACAGGCGATTCAATATCAATATTATACCAAGTAACATGTGTAAACTATACTTTTTTATAAGGAAGTACCTGTTTGCGCAAGAGAAATAAACAAATCAGATTCGGCACAGCCATAAAAGCGTTTACCAAATCGGTCATTTCCCAGACCAGCTCCAAAGACATAATGGCTCCCACGAAGATCATAAGGATATAGCATATGCGGTAGGTACCTATTCCGGATTTTCCGAATAGATATTCTACCGCTTTTTCTCCGAAATAGGACCATCCGATCAAGGTTGCAACAGCAAAGGCGATTAGTGAGATACCTAATAAAATATTACCGTATGGAATCACGTTAAAGGCAGCAGTTGTCAGCTCAGTGAAGGAATAACCACTAATTGAAGAGGGATTTTTGATCAGATTTGTTACAATCACCAGGCCGGTGATGGCACAAATAACAACGGTATCCCAGAAGGTGGCACTCATGGAGATCAATGCTTGCCTGTCAGGTCCTGAGGTTTTTGCCCCGGCAGCAGCGATTGCGGCGGAACCAAGACCTGCTTCGTTCGTAAATAGCCCCCTTGCGATACCATATCTGGCAGCAGAGCGGAGAGTACTGCCGATAAAACCGCCTGCCACAGCCGCCGGAAGTTTTGTAGGGAGAAAAGCACTTTTCAGGATCATTACAAATGCGGAAGGCAGGTAGGTATAATTAAGAATTAGTATGATAGCACAGCTAAGCAGATAGAATATTCCCATGGCAGGAACCAACTTACTGCAGATATTACCTATGGATTTAATACCACCGACAATGACAAGCCCGACGATAAGGGCAACACTGATTCCGACCAGATATTCCGGAAGTCCCCAAAGGGTATGAAGGGTTTGTGTGATTGCTCTGGCCTGGGTGGAACATCCTACACCGTAGGAAGCAATCAAGGTAAAGAAACTGAATAAAACAGCCAGCCATTTTTGGCCTACGCCATGCTCTAATGCATACATAGGGCCACCAAGAAAGGTTCCGTCCGAGGTGCGCCTACGGTAAAGGACACCGAGAAAGCATTCCGCATAAGTTGTAGCCATGCCAAGAACACCGGTGAGCCAGCACCAGAAGACAGCACCGGGACCACCCAGTGCAATGGCGGTGGAGATACCAATAATGTTGCCGGTTCCAATGGTGGCCGCCAGGGTTGCAGATAAAGCAGCAAAGCCGCTTAGATCACCTTCTGCTTTACGATCGGGAATAAAGGATAAACGAATTGCTCTTCCTATATGCTTTTGAACACCTTTCAGATGGATCGTGAAGTAGATATGCGCTCCGAACAGAAGAACCGGTAGGGGAATTCCCCACAGGAAATTATTAATACTTTTCAGTTGCTCCATTTGACCAACCCCTATCATGTTATTGTTATATGTATATGACTGGAATTGGAAAAGTAGTCAAGGAACACATGCCTTAGTGAGAATCAAAAACCGGAAGGGCATTTTGTCAAGAACGCCTCTCCCGGTTAAATTATCTCTTAATATAATAAATTAATATAAGCAATGCGGTTACTGCTTATTCTATCCTGTTACAGACTTTGAATTGCTTTCACTACCTGCTCGAAGCCCATAAAATGAGAAGCTTTAACAAGTATTGTATCATTTGGTCTTAAAAATTCAGGCAGAGCAGTGATTAATTCCTCACGGGTTGTATAATAAAGAAGATCGGTATTAGTCACAGAGGACTTTTCTGCCTGGTTCTTCGCACCTTCCAGCATATTCAAAGAAAGAGTGCCGACACAGACCAACAGATCTGCCTTGGTCAGAACGGCATACTCACCCACCTCAAGGTGCAATTTCTTTTCGTTATCGCCTAGCTCACCCATGTCACCGAGAATGGCAATTTTTCTGGTATCAGCCATACTAAGCAGATCTAAAGCAGCCTTCATCGATACCGGATTCGCATTATAACAATCGTCAATAATCGTCCATTTTGCTTCGCGGAGAATATTGCTTCTTCCCCCAACCGGCATAACTCCTGCGATACCGGCAGCTATCTCACGATTTGTCATATCAAGAAGACTACCGACCGTAGTAGCTGCCAAAGCATTTAAAACCATATGAGCACCGGGCAGTGGAATATCTGCTTGGAATGGTTTATATCCTACATGGATATTGCAGCTGCTTCCGAATAACCCCTTGGAGACAATATCACTGGCGGTTACATCGTTTTGACTTCCTAATCCAAAGCGTATGGGACGCATGCCCTTAACCTCCTGAATGGTAACAAGCATATCATCATCACCGTTAACGCAAACACGTCCATTTTCGCTCATGAAATCAAAGATTTCTGTCTTAGCCTTCAGAATACCCTCTCTGGAACCCAGATTCTCAAGATGGCATTGACCGATATTGGTTATAACGCAGATATCGGGTTTAGCAATTTCACTGAGACGGTGCATCTCGCCAAAATTATTTATTCCCATCTCCAGTACAGCGATTTGATGAGCTTCTCTGATCTTAAGTATGGTAAGGGGCAAACCGATTTCATTGTTGAAATTACCCTCAGTTTTAAGTACATGATATTTCTGTGCCAGTACGGCACTGATAAATTCCTTGGTGCTGGTCTTACCTACGCTTCCGGTAATTCCTACTACCTTGATATTTAGCTGCAGACGATACCATTTTGCTATGCTTTTCAACGCTTCCAAACTGTTATCTACCAGAATGTACGGACCTTTTGGTGCATCGGGTGCTTTCTCGCATACGACACCCAAAGCGCCCTTGTCAAACACTTCATTAATATAGGAGTGTCCGTCTACACGCTCACCGACAGTGGCAATAAAAAGATAATCGGTTTCAATCCTTCTGGAATCAATGACAGCACCGGATGCTTCTCGTCCGGGATCAGTTCCGTACAGTGTGCCATTACAGGCTTTTGCTATTTGAGTTAGTGTCATATTTTTCAAGTGCTTATCCTCCAAAGCTATCGGTCAGGATTATTTGTATCTGCTGTTTATTCATTCGATACAGTTGTTGGGCTTTGCAATAATCTGCTATTTATATTTGTTTAATGAGATTTCAATTATTTTCTCGCACAAACCGGGAAAATTAATACCAACCACGTTTGCTTCCTGTGGTAATAATGAGGTAGGAGTCATTCCCGGCAGGGTATTTGCTTCGAGGCAGAAAATTTCATTTTGCTCGCTTAACATGAAGTCCATACGAGCATAGGTCTTTAGCCGAAGAGCAGTAAACACATCCTCTGCGATTTTTTGCATACTCTTTGTGATCTCTTCACTCAGAGCTGCCGGACAGGTCTCGACTGCGCTGCCTGCCTGATACTTATTCTTATAATCATAAAATCCTACTAACGGAGCAATTTCGATTACCGGCAAGGCGGATCCATCGATCACACCTACGGAAAACTCGCGTCCTTTGATATATTGCTCAATGATTACCTCGTTACCGTAGCAGAAAGCATTTTCCATAGCTCCTTGCATCTCTTCGCCTGAATTTGCGATAGAAACTCCGACACTGGAGCCACCGTTGCAGACCTTAACAACACATGGAAACAGGGACCATTTAAAGCTTTCACCTTTTTTAACATGAATACCGGTGGGGGTAGGTATATGATAATATGCAAATATTTCTTTTGTAATTGCTTTATCCATGGCCAAAGCACTGCTGGTATAATCGGTACCGGTGTATTTGATACCCAATAGATCAAAAGCGGCCTGAAGCTTACCGTCTTCCCCGTTTTCACCGTGAAGTGCCAGGAATACAATGTCAGATTTGCTGCAGATATCGATTACATTGGGACCGAAAAAGCTGTCCGGATTCCCTTTTCGAAGTGCTTTGATTTGTGCAATATCAGGATTGCTTTCTTTGATTGCTCCAAAATTAGCAGCAAAATCTTTTTCTATGTTAAATATGTTGGCAATCTCGCCCTCATAGCCTAAGTACACGTCAAGTAAGACCACCTGATGACCCAAGCCTTTTAAAGCTTTATAGATCATACTGCCGGTCGATAAAGAAACGTCTCTTTCCGTACTGGTTCCTCCAGCCAATACAACGATTTTCATTCTATGTCCTCGCTTTCGTTCTGAATAAATTCATTTCCAAAACAGTATAACGCAAAGAACTTTACAAGTAAAGAAGAGAAACCGCTTATAGCACTTTTGGGAAGATAATAAGCACTAAGTGATTATTATACGATATGGTCCATGACACAAGTAAATAGTTCAAAATTTAAAATAAAATTAAAGGTTGTAATAGAAACGAAACGGGATCGGGGAGGTCAGTTCAGAGATTTGAAATGAATAGTTAATTAATTTGTAAGAAGACAGAGAAAAAAGAAAATAATGTATATCAACCTTTACGTTAAGAAATAGGAAATGGAATAATTGAGCAAAATACGTCGTATGATGCTAAGATAGTGGCACAATAATACAGATCAGTAAATCAATTACTAAGTTTAAATCGTAAACACAAACATATTTTTTTATTTGCAAACAAATACTAAACTCAGGGTAACCGATTATTTTGTATTTACAGGTGGTTTTGCAGACATTTTTATACGAAAAAGTCGGAATAACAATTAGATGGTAGAAGAAACAGAAATTACCATTATAATAATTCCCTAACCTGTTAACAATAAGATTACAGGCAATACAAAACGAAATCACGTGCGGTGACAATACTTAAAAGAAACCGCTGAACCTACAATCAGTTGATTTTGTACTTGGTTGCTTTGATACTAACAAAAATGGAGGTGAAACTTAATATGGCAAGTAATAATAACAATAGTGGATCAAACAGAGCAGAGGTTCCTCAGGCAAGAGAAGCACTCGATCGTTTCAAAATGGAAATTGCGAATGAAATCGGTGTTCCGTTAAAGCAAGGTTACAACGGCGATTTAACTAGCAAACAGAACGGTTCTGTAGGCGGAGAAATGGTTAAACGTATGATCAGACAGCAGGAGCAACAGATGTCCGGTCAGTAAAATCTAGAACTAATAAAAAAAGAATGTGCGAGAGCACATTCTTTTTTTATATGAAAATTTCCATTTCCATATTCATTACAATTATGATAAAATAAACCTACTTTGAAGAATTTGCTATAATCAAAGGACATGAGGAATGACGGAGCAAGCATATACTGATACATAATACGATATGTATGAGGTGCTTTTAACACTCAAATCCTAAATTTTTATATAGAAAGGGAATGATATTATGGGCAAATATTTTGGTACGGACGGTTTTCGCGGTGAGGCAAATGTTAATCTGACAGTCATGCATGCATATAAGGTAGGAAGATTTTTAGGTCATTATTACGGCAAGGAGCACAAAGCCAATATAGTAATAGGTAAGGATACAAGAAGAAGCAGCTATATGTTTGAATATTCTTTGGTTGCGGGTCTGACTGCCAGCGGCGCAGATGTATATCTATTGCATGTAACTCCGACACCGAGTATTTCTTATGTGGTTCGAAGTGAGGGTTTCGATTGCGGCATTATGATTTCTGCCAGCCACAATCCGTATTATGATAACGGTATTAAAGTTATCAATGGTAATGGTTATAAGCTTGAGGCTGAGATTGAGGAACAGATTGAAGCTTATATTGACAGCGAGATTGACGAGCTTCCTCTTGCAACCAGGGAGAATATCGGCAGAACTGTGGATTATGCAATTGGAAGAAATCGCTACATAGGCTATTTGATCTCTTTGGCTACCAGATCCTTTTCCGATAAGAGGGTCGGACTGGACCTTGCAAACGGTGCAGCTACTACTGTTGCCAAAGGTGTATTTGACGCACTTGGTGCAAAAACTTATGTGATCAACAGTGAACCGGACGGAACGAATATTAACCGTCAATGCGGCTCTACACATATCGAACATTTACAGAAATTTGTGCTTGAGAATAGGCTTGATGTTGGTTTTGCCTATGACGGAGATGCAGATCGATGTTTAGCCATCGGCGAAAAGGGCAATATTTTAGATGGAGATCTGATCATGTATCTCTGCGGTGTCTATATGAAGAGCCGTAATGAACTAAACAATAATACTGTGGTAACAACCATCATGTCAAATCTGGGTTTATATAAAGCGCTGGATAGTAAAGGAATTCAATATGAGAAAACAGCGGTAGGCGATAAATATGTATACGAGAATATGATGGCAAACGGTCATTCCATCGGAGGAGAACAATCCGGACATATCATATTCAGTAAGCATGCTACTACCGGAGACGGTGTTTTAACCTCCTTAAAGATTATGGAGGTAATGCTGGAAAGTAAAGCACCCCTATCTGAGTTATTAAAGGAAATAACCATTTATCCACAGCTAATGGTAAATGTTAAGGTACATAATAAAAAGGCTGTAAAGGATGACCCGATTGTTATGGAGGCTGTTGCCGAGATTGAGAAGGAGCTTGGCAATGATGGACGTATTCTCGTACGGGAAAGCGGTACGGAACCGGTGATCCGTGTGATGGTAGAAGCTTCGTCCCAGGAGATCTGCAAGGCAAATGTAGACCGTATCATTGAAGTTATGAAAGCACAGGGACATGTAAAATAGCGATTTTATAGAAATTTTAAGTAATTTTCACAAAAAAGCCCTAAACAAAAATAAAAATGGTATTTACAGAAATCATATGTTATAATATACTAATGTCAAAATGTCTGCAAACGCGGATGTTGTGTACTTTTGCACTGTTGCGTATGAAATGAACATAAATGGTAAAAGTAACAAACAGAAATATACTTGGAAGTGATTTACTTCCAATCGGAAGATAAACGCTTCCAATCGGAAGATAAACGCTTCCAATCGGAAGATGAACGCTTCCAATCGGAAGATAAACGCTTCCGAGAATAATAGGGATAAAAATTGTCCCAATATACTAGGAGGATTCAAAATGAGTTTACAGGTTGAAAAATTAGAGAAGAATATGGCTAAGCTTACCATAGAGGCTTCAGCAGAGGAATTCGAGACTGCCTTAGAGAAAGCTTATCAGAAGAATAAGGGTAAAATGAACGTTCAGGGCTTCCGTAAGGGTAAGGCTCCCCGTGCCATCATCGAGAAGATGTATGGGGTTGGTATCTTTTATGAGGATGCTGCAAATGAACTGATTCCAGAGGCTTATGAGAAGGCTGCTAACGAGAGCGGTCTTGAGATCGTATCCAGACCTGACATCGATGTGGTTCAGATTGAGAAGGGAAAGAGTTTTATCTTCACGGCAGAAGTAGCATTAAAGCCGGAGGTAACCTTAGGCACATATAAGGGTATTGAAGTAGAGAAGAAAGAAGCAGAAGTAACCGAAGATGAGATTATGGCTCAGATGAATAAAGAACGTGAGCAGAACTCCAGAACCATTACGGTAGATGACCGAGCAGTTAAGGATGGCGATATTACCGTGATCGACTTCGAGGGCTTTGTTGACGGCGTTGCATTTGAAGGCGGAAAAGGCGAGAATTATTCTCTTACCATCGGATCCCATTCCTTCATCGACACCTTCGAGGAGCAATTAATCGGTAAGTCAATCGGTGAAGCAGTAGAAGTTAATGTTACCTTCCCGGAAGAGTACCAGGCAAAAGAATTGGCTGGAAAGCCGGCATTATTTAAGGTTACTGTCAAAGAAATCAAAGTAAAGGAACTTCCTGAGTTAGATGATGATTTTGCACAGGATGTATCTGAATTTGATACCTTGGATGAATATAAAGAGAATATCAAGGCTACAATTAAGGCAAACAAGGAAAAGGAATTAAAGACTGCCAAAGAAAACGAAGTAGTCGATAAGATTATTGAAGGTGCTGCTATGGATATTCCTGATCCGATGATTACCGCACAGGTGAATCAGATGGCAGAGGATTTTGCTCAAAGAATGCAGTATCAGGGACTTTCCCTTGAGCAATACTTCCAGTTCACCGGAATGGATGCAAAGAAGTTCATGGAGAGCTTAAAGCCTCAGGCTTTGAAACGTATCCAGAGCAGATTGGTATTAGAAGCTGTAGCAAAGGCCGAAAAGATCGAAGTATCCGAGGAGGATATCGAGAAGGAGCTTATCGATATGGCTGCTATGTACCAGATGGAAGCAGATAAGTTAAAGGAATTAATCGGCGAAAAGGAAAGAGAGCAGATTAAGGCTGACATCGCTGTTCAGAAGGCAGTTGATTTTGTTGTTGCAGAGTCAAAGGAAGCATAAGCATAATAGTGACAATGCATAACCTATAAGGAGGATAAATGTATGAGTTTAGTACCTTATGTCATTGAACAAACAAGCCGTGGCGAGAGAAGCTACGACATTTATTCCAGATTGTTAAAGGAAAGAATTATATTTCTTGGTGAAGAAGTAAACGAAGTGACTGCCAGCTTAATCGTGGCGCAGTTATTATTCTTAGAGTCAGAGGATCCAGGGAAGGACATCAACTTCTATATTAACAGCCCCGGTGGATCTGTTACCGCAGGTATGGCTATCTTTGATACCATGAATTATATTAAATGTGACGTATCTACCATCTGTATCGGTATGGCGGCAAGCATGGGTGCATTCTTATTGGCAGGCGGAACAAAGGGTAAGAGATTTGCTCTTCCGAATGCAGAAGTAATGATACACCAGCCCTCCGGCGGTGCAAAGGGTCAGGCAACTGATATCAAGATTGTTGCAGATAATATTCTTAAGACAAGAAGAAAACTCAATGAGATCCTTGCGAAGAACACAGGCAAGCCGATCGAAGTCATTGAAGTGGATACAGAAAGAGACTTTTATATGAGTGCTGAAGAAGCTCGTGAATACGGTATTATCGATGGTATATTAGTAAGCAGATAATCCTGTATCACCTGATGCTTTGCTAAGCAGAGAGAAGAGGTGATAAGGCAGTGGCAGGAAAGGTAGATGACAGAAAACAACTGAGATGTTCCTTTTGTAATAAAACTCAGGACCAAGTAAGGAAACTGATCGCTGGACCGGGAGTCTATATCTGTGATGAGTGTATTGAGATATGCAGTGAGATCATTGAAGAGGAATTTGAAGGTGAACCTGTAGTAAATACGGACATCAATCTGTTAAAACCAGCAGAGATTAAGGCTTTCTTAGACCAACACGTGGTAGGACAGGATGAAGCAAAGAAGGTCCTGGCTGTCTCTGTATACAATCATTACAAACGAGTGCTTGCGGAAAAGGATTTGGATGTCGAGCTTCAGAAGAGCAACATTCTTATGATTGGTCCCACTGGTTCAGGTAAGACTTATCTGGCTCAGACGTTGGCGAAATTACTGAATGTACCATTTGCAATCGCAGATGCAACTGCACTGACCGAAGCAGGTTATGTCGGTGAGGATGTGGAGAACATCCTGCTGAAAATCATTCAGGCAGCAGATTTTGATATCGAGCGCGCAGAATTCGGTATTATTTATATTGATGAAATTGATAAAATAACCAGAAAATCAGAGAATACCTCCATAACCAGAGATGTTTCAGGTGAAGGTGTACAACAGGCGCTCTTAAAGATCCTGGAAGGTACGGTTGCTTCTGTTCCGCCTCAGGGTGGCAGAAAGCATCCTCATCAGGAGTTCATTCAAATTGATACAACGAATATTTTGTTTATTTGTGGTGGTGCCTTTGATGGACTGGAAAAGATTATTGAAGCACGTACCGGACAAAAATCCATCGGCTTCAATGCAGAGATAATCGAGAAAAATAAGACCAATGTTGGCGAACTCTTCCGTCAGGTAATGCCTCAGGATCTGATCAAATTTGGTTTGATTCCTGAATTTGTAGGGCGTGTGCCGGTAACGGTAGCCTTGGATATGCTGGATGAAGCAGCATTGGTAAGGATTCTTACAGAGCCAAAGAACGCGATTACAAAACAGTATAAGAAGTTATTTGAATTAGATGGTGTGGAACTGGAATTCGAAGAGGGAGCTTTGGAGGAAATTGCAAAGCAGTCCTTTAAGAGAAAGATCGGTGCAAGAGGACTTCGTGCGATTATGGAAAATGTCATGATGGACTCGATGTATAACATACCCTCGGATACAAAGGCAATCAAGTGTATCATTACAAAGGAAGCGGTTCTTGGTAACGAAAAGCCAACTCTGGTGCTTTCGGATGAGATAGTTACCAGAAAACCGATTGCAAAGAGAAGCACAAAGAAAAGTAAAGATGAAATAGCATAAAATATTAACCATAACGATTTACTCAGGGGCTCTTGCAAAATGAATTGTACTTCGGATGGAGGATGAATAAGCTTCCCTCCTAAGATATATATATTTTGCATCTGCCCCTTTCTTTGAGCATAGCTGGTCCAAAGAATGGATTACGAAGAAAATAATCTTTGATGGGTGCTTTTATGTAGGATGGAAAAAGAGAAAGAAACGAGGGTCAAAACGATGATTATTAAAAGTGTAGAGCTTGAAACGGTATGCGGTATTACCAGCGTTCTACCGGTGAATGACAAGCCGGAGGTGGCGTTCTCAGGGAAATCGAATGTAGGCAAGTCCTCCTTGATTAATGCTCTGATCAATAGAAAATCCTTGGCAAGAACCTCCGGACAACCTGGGAAAACTCAGACCATCAATTTTTATAATGTGAATGAAGCACTTTATTTTGTTGATCTGCCTGGTTACGGATATGCAAAGGTATCAGAGGCAATAAAAGAAAAGTGGGGGAAGATGATTGAGAAATATCTCAAGACTTCGCCCCAGCTTAAGTTGGTGTTTTTACTTCTTGACATTCGTCATGAACCTTCAACGAATGATAAGAGTATGTATGACTGGATTGTATATCAGGGTTTTCATCCGGTGATCATAGCTACAAAACTGGACAAAATTAATCGCAGCCAGATTCAAAAACAGGTAAAAACAATCAAAGAAGCATTACAGGTAGTTCCGGGAACCAAGATCATTCCCTTCTCAGCGACAACGAAGCAGGGAAGAGATGAAATATGGAACAGCATTAATGAAATATGCTTCCCGTCATCGGAAATAACTATAATAGAGTAGACATCAGGTAAGCATAGACATCCGAGCTCTTTTCTTTCCAATTGTTGCAGATATTTTCAGCTTCCTCCGCCGTAGGTACTAGAAGTGTCAGATCAATAATTGAGGCATCACGCTCGATTACACTAAGGTGTGCTGCGAACTCTCCCTTTTTAATCTGGAAGAATTCGGATTGAGTCGAAACCTCAGCCTGGAGTTCGTATTTGTTCTCCAGAAGGTAGGCTTCAATATCCTCCTTAATTCCGGAGGAGATCATATTATCAAAAAATAGAAGGGTCTCTGTACCGCTCTCGGTAATTCGATATAGGGTACTGTTACGAATCGTCCTTGTGTTGATAAAGGCATCATCAATCAGTTCCGAGATCACTCTTTGAAGGTTAAAGTAATTCGTGTATTCCTTTTCTAAGATAAATGCAGTTAATTGAGCATTCGTTAGTGGAAAGTTTACCCTGCTTAGGATATAGAGGATCATAAGCTTATATAACATAAAGGTATCGGATTGCATTGGTAACCTCCTATGATCAGATTTCGCCAATATAATATTTACCCTGGTAGGTATCCCGTTCCTTCATCTGTCTGTGGATCGAGTTAAGTACCAGTTTCTTGTTACTGCTCCAAGTAGGGGCAAGTAATAAACTCTTCGGACCATCACCGGTAATGCGGTGTATGACAAGCTCCCCGGGGAGACGTTCGATGCAGGAGATGACGATATCGACATAGTCTTCCAAAGAGAGGACCTGTGTAAGTGTACCATTCTCATATAGCTGTCCGAGATCAGTTCCTTTTAATATATGCAATAGCTGTAATTTAATTCCTTGGACCGGTAATGTGGATATATATTCCATGGTTTTTAACATATCATGTTTTGACTCCTTTGGCAAGCCCAGAATGGTATGAACTATAATAGGAATGCCATTTTGATGGAGTAGGTTTACGCAATCTTCAAATACACGAAGAGGATATCCTCTTCGAATGAAATCCGCGCTTTGTTCGTGTATGGTCTGAAGTCCAAGCTCTATCCAGACTGGTTTGATCTGATTAAGCTCTGCTAAAAGGGTGAGAACCTCGGGTGGAATACAATCCGGTCTTGTGGCGATGGAGAGAATCACAATATCAGGATGATGAATCGCCTCCAGAAAGATGGATTTGAGATATTCCACCGGAGCATAGGTGTTCGTATAAGCCTGAAAATATGCGATATACTTTGCATTCTCCGGATCCGGCAGCTTTAAGGCTATGAGCTTTTTCGCTTCCTCAATCTGTGTAGAGATATTACCCCGATTGCCTATGGCAAAATCTCCGGAACCTCCTTCCGAGCAAAAGATACAGCCGCGTCTGTCCAGCGTGCCATCTCTGTTCGGGCAGGTCATTCCCCCGTCCAAGGCCAGCTTATAGATCTTCCTTCCATACATCTTCTTTAATTCATAATCCAGAGAATGATATCGCTTCTGATCCCACATAGTAATCTCTACTTTCTGATATATGCCTTTACAGCCGCACTCACCACATCGCTTACTCTGGGATCGAAGGGCTGAGGCATAATATTCTCCTCGTTCAATTCATTTACAGCTACTAGTCCCGCAATCGCAGTCGCGGCAGCCAGTTTCATCTCTTCGGTTATCTGGGTCGCTCTGCCTTCCAAGGCTCCGCGAAAGATACCGGGAAAAGCAACGACATTATTTACCTGATTCGGAAAATCGGAGCGTCCGGTTGCTACAACTCTGGCACCGGCTTCTTTGGCTAGCTTCGGAAGAATCTCAGGGTCGGGATTCGCCATAGCGAAGATGATAGCATCCTTGTTCATGGACGCAACCATTTCCTTTGTTACTACATTTGGTGCAGAGACACCGACAAACAGATCGGCTCCGACCAAAGCATCGGCCAGGGTTCCGATCTTATTCTCAAGGTTGGTGACAGAAAGCATCTGCTCCTGCATCCAATTCAGATGTGGATAATCCTTGGCAATGATACCAAGTCGATCGCAGAGTGTAAGATGCTGAAAGCCATAAGAAAGCAGAAGCTTAGAGATGGCAATACCGGCGGAGCCTGCACCGTTTACAACGATTCGGCAATTCTCTTTACTCTTGCCGGTAACCTTAAGGGCATTGATTGCTGCGGCAAGGACTACGATAGCCGTACCATGCTGATCATCATGAAATACCGGAATATCAAGAAGCTTCTTTAAGCGCTCTTCAATTTCAAAGCATCTGGGAGCGGAGATATCCTCCAGATTGATACCACCGAAGGCAGGAGCGATTGCAACGACGGTTCGGATAATTTCCTCTGTATCCTGTGTATCCAGACAGATGGGAACGGCATTCACTCCGCCAAACTCCTTGAAAAGAACCGCTTTTCCTTCCATTACAGGCATAGCGGCATAGGGGCCGATATTTCCGAGTCCTAATACAGCACTTCCATCCGAGACTACGGCAATGGTATTTGCTTTGAGGGTATAGCGGTAAGCCGCAGACTTATCCTTGGCAATCACACGGCAGGGCTCGGCTACACCTGGAGTATAGGCAACAGATAAATCTTCTCTGGTCTTTACCTGACATTTTGATTTAATCTCCAGCTTACCGTTCCATTCCTCGTGCAGCTTTAATGCTTGTTCGTTTACGTTCATTTACTTATCCACCTATCTTGAAATTTTATATTTATACATCAAAATTGTTTACAGCTATCATAGCACTATAAAATCCCTGAATCAAGTAGCGAATTCTTTGATCCGAGTATAGTGGGAGGAGGAACCATCTTTTGATAGAAAAACTAGATAAAAGGCACATTGCGATTACAAAACCGAGATTGAACTTAAGGGTCTTTGGATCGGTATGCATATTGATCTGAGCAGCGGCTTCTTGGAGCTGATGAAAATCTATGGTAACGATTATATGAAAAACAAGGAAGCGGTTTCAGAGTATTTTGATTTACTTCAGTATGATGAGTAGAAGCAGGGTTACCATCTGGATGCAATTGAAGGTTCAGAGCTTGAGAAGGTAATGGGTAACCTGACCGACCTCGGTCCGATTCCTGCCAAGGAGATTATAAAACGAGAGATAAATCTGGCTTTGGAATTGAATGCTTACTTTAAGAGAATTAAAGAGCTTATACCGGATATCGCCTGGAGTCTGCAACATGACATATAGTCAAGTTATGCAGACTCTTTATTTGAAAGGATATTATTAAAAGATAGGGAAGAGAGAAAAAGGAAAAATATAGGAATAATAGCATAAAAGAAAATACTTTTATTTCTAGGACATCTGATGTATAATAAAGTATTATATTAGGATAATCTTTGGATGTGTCCATCGTGTAGTATTTCTATATCACTTCTATATCAAATTCCGTAAGAGAATCCAATCGAAGAGAAAAGGAGTTGAAAACATGAGTAATCAGTATGATTCTATGACTCTTGCTAATTTGCGAGAGTTGGCGAAAGAAAAAGGACTTAGAAACTTCACAGCTCTGAAGAAAGGTGATCTGATCGAGGCATTGCGTAAGGTCACATCAGAGGAGTCTGAAGCTCAGACCGAGAAAGAAGATATTAAGGTTACCGAGCCGGTAGAGACAACACAGATGCCAGATGCATTAGAACAGAATTCTCCTATGGGAAGAGAAGAACGAAGACCTGCTATATCAAGTCAAAGCGAAATGGATCAGCTGGATAGCGGAGAGACAAAGGTGGGTATATTGGAGGTGCTCCCGGATGGATATGGTTTTATCCGTTGCGATAATTACCTGCCGGGAGAGAATGATGTATATGTATCTCCGGCACAGATCCGCCGTTTTAATCTGAAGACGGGAGATATTGTATCCGGTAATACAAAGGTACGCAGTCAGAATGAAAAATTCAGTGCCTTACTATATATAAAGAGTGTCAATGGCTTTCATCCGGCAGAGGCTCAAAAACGTAAACGATTTGAGGATCTGACACCGGTATTCCCGAATCAGAGAATTCATCTCGAAACCCCGGGCTCCGGAGTATCTATGAGAATGGTTGATCTGATTTCACCCATCGGTAAGGGACAAAGAGGTATGATTGTCTCCCAACCGAAGACCGGTAAGACAACCCTTCTGAAACAGATTGCTAAAGCAGTTACGAAAAACCATCCGGATATGAAGCTGATCATATTATTAATCGATGAACGTCCTGAGGAAGTAACGGATATCAAGGAATCTATTGAAGGAAGAAATGTCGAGGTTATTTATTCCACCTTTGATGAGCTTCCAGAGAATCATAAACGAGTATCGGAGATGGTAATCGAGCGTGCAAAACGTCTGGTTGAACATAAACAGGACGTAATCATATTGCTTGATAGTATCACACGTCTTGCAAGAGCCTATAATCTGACGGTCCAGCCAAGCGGAAGAACATTATCCGGCGGTCTTGACCCTGCAGCTCTTCATATGCCGAAGAAGTTCTTTGGTGCAGCGAGAAATATGCGTGAGGGCGGAAGTCTCACCATTCTGGCTACTGCCCTGGTTGAAACCGGCAGCAGAATGGATGATGTCGTCTTTGAGGAATTCAAAGGTACCGGTAATATGGAACTGGTACTTGACCGAAGTCTGTCTGAGAAGCGAATCTTCCCTGCGATTGATCTGCCAAGATCCAGTACCAGAAGAGAGGATCTTCTCTTAACACAGCCGGAGTTGGAAGCAACTTATCTGATGCGAAAAGCATTGGGTGGTTTGAAATCTGAAGAAGCGCTTGAGCGAATTATTGATATGTTCCTACGTACAAAGACGAATGTTGAATTTATCGAGACAATCAAAAAGACCAAAATTGTCTTTTAGGTATTGCACATGTGAATAACCTGTGCTATAATAAAAAAGCTGTTTATTAGATTGGAATTATTATAATGCCAATAGATAAAACTATTCGATCTTAAAGAGGTGAAAACATGAAAGAAGGAATCCATCCCAAATATCATCAGGC